>JBGAGX010000007.1:0-172289 GCA_044226515.1 Flavobacteriales bacterium
CGCCGATGGCGATGAAATGGACCGTGTGCATGCTCGGCTCGCCGAAGCTTATGCGAAGGCGATGGGGCGAAGATCCATGTGCCCATGGTCTCTTGCGGCGATTTGCCCGTGGAATGCTTCAACGGGGGGGTGTGGGCAGCGAGGGGCGGACCCGTTTGAGGATATCAGTACTTTTCAGCATGCTCAAGTACACATTGTCATTCATCCTTCTGCTCGGTGTCCTGTTACTATATGACCGAGTAAAGGAATTAAGAAGGACCAAGCGCATACTTCAACAACGGCTACCTAAGGCATTGAGCAACTCAAACCAATCCGTGCCGGACCTTCCGACAAGCTTTGGGTACAAGTGTGCGTGGTATACCATCCGCACGACCAACACAACACGAGTCTCCGAAGTACTGAAGGCAAAGGACCCGCGGCCGTGCAATTGGAAGATCGGTATTGACGAAGCATACTCCGGTTCCATCTACATCACCCCACCAGTTGATGAGTGGACGCTGGTATGCGGCTTCGATCTTATGGAAGATGACCAAGCGAAGCCCAAGGGAATACTCGTGAAACTGAGCGAGGAATTTGGCGAGGCCCAGTTCTTCTCCACCCATCGCGTTGTGGAACTCCATTGTTGGGGCAAAGCGATCCGGGGTCGTATCGTCCGGTTTCATGCCTACGTTGGAGAAAAGGGGGAGACTATGGTCAACATTGGAGATCCAATTGAACCCGAGACCGGACTCAACCTGTTCAACTCACTTGGAGCGGAAGCACAAACAGAGGGGTATTTCGATCGGGATGATCTGCAATATCCGGATGAGGAACTGGTCATGAAGATCGCCGGTGCATGGAGCATTGACCCAACCACCTTGGAAGAGCGCACTGAATTGGGACCAGGGCTTGGTCTCCTTTGCAAAGGCCTTTAGCGCACCTTACCGAAGTCCTCAGGGCTTCTCCAGCACAACCTTTCCATCGCGCCAGAGGGCGATCGGGGTTCCGTGCATGCGGGCGGTCTTCCGTGCCACTTTCGCAGCGCGCTTTAGCACACGACCGACAGCCGCTACAAATTCATCGTGTTCCCTCTTCGAGATCTTGGGCGTGATGGGCTTCATTTTCACCGCCGCAAGTTACCCGCACCCTGGCCCCGCTCCACAATTGCCCGGTAGCACCAATCCCCCATCTTCGCTGTATGATGACCGAGGAAGATTTCCTTCGACTAATGCGAGCACACGATGATCCGAAAGGGCTTTGGTCTGGATTGCGCGAGTTCTTCCGAAAAAGTGGAGAAGAACAGGACCTGCAAGCCTTTGCAAGTGCGCTGTCCACCCTTGTCGGCCGGCCGCTTTCCGTGTATTCGGGGCGCTCGATCCAGGATGCGAGCTTCTTCGGCGAGATAGACTTGCATCCCGTGTATGGCCGTCTGAGGTTCAGCAGCTACGGCCGTATGATCGCGTTCACGCCGGACCATGACATACCCGATAAGATCGTTGCGATGGTCTCAGACCTTGCGCAGGAAAGAGGATATATCCTCATTCCGACGTCCCTGCTGGAAACCACCTATTCCGGCCATATCCAAAGCGATAGTATAGACACTTGGTGGATCCGGTACTTCGACTACCTCTGACCGGGAGGCCAAGGCATCGTGCGCCTTTCGCACTCTGTCACCACTCCACATTCACACCTTAGCACCCTAGCACCATTTCTCATCTTCGCCCCATGGAACTCTACCCGATCGACACCGGTTTCTTCAAGCTCGACGGCGGCGCCATGTTCGGTGTGGTGCCCAAGACCCTCTGGAGCAAGGCACACCCGCCTGACGAGAAGAACCTCTGCACCTGGGCCATGCGCTGCCTGCTGGTGGTTGACGGCGACCGCCGCATCCTCATCGACAACGGCATCGGCGACAAGCAGGACGCCAAGTTCTTCGGCCACTACGACCTGCACGGCGAGGCCACGCTCGACGGTTCCCTGAGAAAACTGGGGCTCTCGAAGGACGACATCACCGACGTGTTCCTCACCCACCTGCACTTCGACCATTGCGGCGGCAGCATCGTGCGCCAGGGCGAAGGCTTCGCGCCGGCCTTCAAGAACGCGACGTACTGGAGCAACAAGGAGCACTGGGAATGGGCCACGAAGCCCAACGCCCGCGAGAAGGCCAGCTTCCTGAAGGAGAACATCCTGCCCATCCAGGAGAGCGGCCAGCTGAAGTTCGTGGACATCGCCCGCACAAACGATACGGCGAACAGCTATGTGAAGGACCTCTTCCCCGGATTCGATGTGCTGGTGGTGAACGGCCACACCGACGCGATGATGATCCCGCACATCCGGTACAAGGGCCGCACGCTGTGCTTCATGGCCGACCTGCTGCCGAGCGTGCACCACATCCCCCTGCCCTGGGTGATGGCCTATGACACGCGTCCGCTTCTTACGCTGCAGGAGAAAGGTGCCTTCCTGGAACGCGCGGCCGACGGCGACTTCGTGCTGTTCCTCGAGCACGACAACGTGAACGCGTGCGCCACGCTGGAACGCACGGAGAAAGGGGTTCGGCTGAAGGAGACGATGCCGTTGAGCGCGCTCTGAACCCCTCCCCGATGCACCTCCTGGCCAAATTGCTCATCGCCTTCGTGGCTGTTGAACACCTCTACATCCTGTGGCTGGAGATGTTCGGTTGGACCACCCGCGGCCCCAAGGTTTTCCGCTCCCTGCCGGCCGACCTGTTCCCGCGCACCAAGGCGCTGGCCGCCAACCAGGGCCTGTACAACGGCTTTCTTGCCGCCGGCCTGCTGTGGAGCCTGCTCATCGGCGATCCGCTCTGGGCGCGCAACGTGGCCTGCTTCTTCCTGGGCTGCGTGGCGGTGGCGGGGATCTACGGGGCGCTCAGCGCGCAACGCTCGATCTTCTTCGTGCAGGGGTTGCCGGCCCTTCTGGCGCTCACCGCCTTGCTGCTCTTCTGATCACCACAGCTCGATCCCGAAGACCTTGAAGGTGGTGTACAGGAACCCGATGTAGAGGCCGTCCTGGCGCTGCTCCAGGGCGAACACCTCCACGTTGCTGCACACGCCATGGCGGGCCTTTCCGGTGACCGGATCGAAGTGGAAGCGGTGGTACGGGCACACCACATGGCCCTCGTCGCACCAACCGCCGCTCAATGGTTTCCCCTGGTGCGGACAGCGGTCGGCCAGGGCGCGCAGCTCACCGTTCATGCGCACGAAGCAGATGGGGCGGTCCTTCACCACCACGCGCAGCAGCTGCCCTTCAGCGAGCCCGAGGAGCCGGTCGTCGTCCACCCGGCGCCAGCGTGTGCCCTCCACCATCATGGCCCAAGGATAGCGGCTCCCTGCCGATCCACGTCGTGGCACGCGACCCCGTTCTCCACACACCAGTGCCGAAGGAAGGCCCGTCGCTTGGCCGGTATGTCCGGTGCCAGCACCACGAGCCGCGCCCCGTTCAGCGCGTCCACATCGAAGCGACCATCGCCATGCAGGAGCACGGTGGACCCGGTCCCCAGCGGCGCACCCAACCTCCCGGCGGGCACGAGGGTCATCGCCGGACCATCGGCGAGGGCGAGGTGGACGATACCGGAGTCCACGGGCGACCGCTGCACCACCTCGGCCCCCACCGACCGCGCGTGCAGGTCCACCTTCCGCTCCAGGTATTCATCCACCGTGTCGGCGTACAGGGTCATCCGCCGCCCTTCGAGCACGGCCAGGCTCAGCCGGTCGCGCTCGGCGTACACCGTGATCGCGCGCTGGTGATGCCGCGCGCGTGCCGCCAACCCCCAGGTGAGGAGCAGGGCCAGGCTGGCCGCCGCCATGCTCCAGCGCGCCGGCCGCCAGCGCCAGAAGATCCACGCACCGGCCAGGGCCAGCAGGACGTAGAGCAGCAGCATCTGCACGGCGTCCACGCGCACGGCGGGATATGCGGCCGGCAGGTCGGCGAAGAAGCGCGAGCACCAGCCCAGCGCGTGCACCAGCTGCACGTTCACCCAGGTGAGCGCCGGACCGAGGTAAGGCACCGCATGGAAAAGCACCATGAGACCGCCGGCGTACACGCAGATCGACACGAGCCCCACGATCACCAGGTTGGCCGGCAGGAACCACACCGGGAAGGCCTTGAACATGTACAGCGAGAGCGGCGTGGTGATGACCTGTGCCGCGATGGATACCGCGGCCAGCGACCAGAAGTAGTGCAGCACGCGGCCCGGCGGGTACCACAGCCGTTGGATCGGCTTGTAGAAGAGCAGGATGCCGAGCACCGCGAGAAAGGAGAGCTGGAAGCTGAGCTGCACGAGCATCAGCGGGTCCCAGAGCAGCAGTACGAAGGCCGCGCCGAACAGGCTGTTCAAGGGCTCGGCCTGCCGCTCCTTGATCTCCGCGACGGTGAAGAAGCTGAACATCACCGTGGCGCGCAGCACCGAGGGCGACCAGCCGGTGAGGCCCGCATAGCCCCAGAGGAAGAGCAGGATCAGCGCGCCGCGCAGCAGGCGGGCCCGGGGCTTGCGTCCCCACCATCCGAGCATGGCCATGAACACGGCGTACACGAGGCCCACGTGCATGCCGCTCACCGCGAGCACGT
The DNA here is from genome assembly GCA_044226515.1 of Flavobacteriales bacterium. GTDB lineage: Bacteria > Bacteroidota > Bacteroidia > Flavobacteriales_F > PHOS-HE28 > PHOS-HE28. The sequence continues at coordinate 4,564 of JBGAGX010000007.1, forward strand.
GGATGGTGCCGCTGCGTGCGAACGCGACCTTCTGCTCCGCATCAAGCTCATCGCGGATGCCGAGCAGCAACGCCTTCACCAGTCCCCGCTCGGCGCGGTCGAGCCCGCTGGCCTCGATCCAGCCGAGTGTGGAGGCACGCATGGCGTCCACCGCCCGGTCCATGGGTCCGGGGGCATCGAGCAGGCGCCATTGGCCGGGACCGGCGAACACCTCGTGCGCCGCTCCATGCGTGGCGGCCCAGGCCATGGGATCGAAGCCCCCGGGATCGGCGATGCGGTCCAGTGGAACAGGGCCGCGCGACACCCAGAGCCGTTCACCGGTGTGCAGCAGCGGTGCCTTCATGCGGTCGAAGAGGGTGAGCACCACGGTCCCCGCGCCCTTCACCATCACGCTGTCCATGCGCACCGCCTCCACTCGCGCGAAAGCCTTCACGGTGCGCTCGCTGCTGCCGGTCACCTCCTGCACCCGCACCACCAGCCCGTTCGCACGGGCGTCATCGAGCAGGGCACTGTCCGGTGCACGACGCGGATCGCGCAGCACGCCCCACAACACGCCTAGGCCCAGCATCACCGGTACGAAGAGCGCGCCACGCACCCATCGCCTGGCGTACACCGTGCGACGCAGGGCCGACCAGGCGAACAGGACGGTGGAGAGCAGCGCGATGGACCACGCGACCGGCACCGTCGGGGAAAGCCATAGCGCCAGCGCGATGCCCACCATGAAAGGCAGGCAGGCCCGCATCAGCGGGGCGCGCACCAAGGCGCTGAGCAATTGGGAATGAGGCGTGCCCTGGGATGCGGTCATGACGGATCGCTCACCGTAGAGCAGCGGTGCGATCCGAAAATAAGGATCCTCCTCAGAGCACCTGCACGATGAGGCACTTGAGGTAGTGCGTCTCGGGAATGCTCCAGTGGATGGGGTGGTCGGCCGGCTGGGTGCCCCAGTAGACCTCGCGCAGTTCGCGGTGCGCATCGCGGGCGGCGTCGGCCACCATCTTCCGGAACAGGTCGGGCCCCATGTGCTGGCTGCAGCTGCAAGTGACCAGGAAGCCCCCGCGCGGCAGGCACTTCATGGCGCGCAGGTTGATCTCCTTGTAGCCGCGGGTGGCGCTCTCCAGCGCGCTGCGGCTCTTCACGAAGGCGGGCGGATCGAGCACCACCACGTCCCATTGCCGGCCGGCCTTGCTGGCCTCGGTGAGGAAGTCGAACACGTTGGCCGTGCGGAAGGTGCAGGCGTCGTGCAGCTTGTTGCGCTCGGCGTTGGCCGTGGCCAGGCGCACGGCCTCGGCGCTGATGTCGAGCCCCTCGACCTGCTCCGCGCCGTACAGGGCCGCGTGCAGCGCGAAGCCGCCGGTGTGCGTGAAGCAGTCGAGCACGCGCCGGTCCTGCACGATGGGCGCGATGGCCGCGTGGTTCAAGCGCTGGTCCAGGAAATGGCCGGTCTTCTGCCCTTCGGCCACGTCCACCGCGAGCTCCAATCCGTTCTCCCGGATGGTGAAGCGCGTTTCGAACGGCTCGCTCAGAAAGCCCTTGCGGTGATCAAGCCCCTCCTTCTCGCGGATGGGCACGTCGTTGCGCTCGTAGAACTTCGTGACGCCGGTGACCTCGCGCAGGGCATCCACGATGCTCTGCTTCCAGCGGTCCATGCCCAGGCTCAGGGTCTGGATGGCGATGACATCGCCGAACTTGTCCACCACGAGCGCGGGCAGCCCATCCGCCTCACCGAACACCACCCGGCAGCTGGTGGTGTCCATCAGGCGCTCCCGGAAGGTCCAGGCCTCCCGGATCTTCCGCAGGAAGAAGCCGTCGTCGATGGGCTCGTCGAGGTCCTTCGTCAGCATCCGCACGCGGATCTTGCTGGCCGGGTTGTAGTAGCCCTGGCCGAGCGGACCCTTCTTCACGTCGAACACCTGCACGATGCCGCCGGGCCGCGGATCGCCCTCGGCGCGCAGCACCTGATTGTCGTACACCCACGGGTGGCCGTTGCGGATGCGAAGGCGGGTGTCGTCGATGTAGAGGCGGTCGCGCATGGGCCGCGAAGGTACCCGTTCACCGCGGCCTACTTTCGTGCCGGTATGACCGACCTGCCCAAGGCCCCGCTCTCCACCACCGACCGCGCGGTGCTGCTGAAGTTCCTGGCGAAGCTGGGGCAGGCGCAGCTGGCGGGGGGCAATGCGGTGCCCTTCGTGGAACGCGACATCGTGCTCATCGCCCGCCAGCACGGCCTGCAGGGCGTCACGGCCTTCGTGCTGCCCACCGGCCTCTTCATCGAGGTGGACGATGCGGTGGAGCACAAGCTCGACCTGGCCACGGGGCCCTACCGCACCGGCCAGCTGCGCATGGACCAGATCGAGGAGGTGCTGGTGATCGCGCGCGACGCCCGCACGGGACGCATCACCCCGGAGCGCGGGCTCGAACGGCTGGAGGCCGTGCAGCGCATGCGCCACCGCTACGGCGACATCGGCTTCGCGCTGGGCTACCTGGTGACCACGGTGGGCGTGGCCTTCATGCTGCGCCCTTCGCTGCAGGGCCTGGGCGCGGTGGCCGTACTGGCGCTCCTGTGCGCCGGCCTGCTGCTCATGGTGCGGAAGCGACCGGCGTGGGCGGTGATCATGCCGGTGGTGGCCTCCTTCACGCTGAGCGCCGCCGTGGCCCTGGGCTACCGCTTCGGGCTGAAGGAACCCGCGATGACGCTCTTGATCCCGCCGCTGATCACCTTCCTGCCGGGCATGATGCTCACCGTGTCGGTGATCGAACTGGCCTATGCCAATGTGATCAGCGGGGCCAGCCGCATGGTGGCGGGCTTCGCGCAGCTGATCCTGCTGGCCTTCGGCATCCTGGGCGGCTTCAAGGCCTTCCCTTTCCCCCTGAACGGCGATGCGCCCACGCCCCTCTTCGCCCGCCTGGGTCCCTGGGTGCCCTGGCTCGGTGTGGTGGTCTTCGCCCTCGGCCTGCACGTGTACCAGAGCAGCAAGCCGAAGAGCTTCGGCTTCATGTTCCTCACCGCGCTGGTGGCCTATGGGGCGCAGACCATTGCGGGACAGTACCTGCACGGCGGCAGCACCGCCTTCTTCGGCGCTGCGGCGATGACGATCACCGCGCTGGTGATCGAGTTCCGTTTCAGCGGTCCGCCGGCCATCGTCACCTTCCTCCCCGGGTTCTGGCTGCTGGCGCCCGGCAGCTTCGGCCTGGTCAGCGTGGCGTCCATGGCCACAGGCAGCAGCACCGCCGAGGACCTGCTCGCCTTCCTCTTCGCGCTCACCGGCATCGCCACGGGCTGCCTCATCGGCGCCTTCACCTACAGCGCGTTGCTGCACCCGCGCCACATCCGCTGGTGGGCGATCGAGGAGCACCGGCCATGAACAGTGGCCCTTCCACGGATGTTGATACGATGACGTGCGGTGAACGCGTTGATAAGCCGCCGATCATGAAAGCCTCCCACCTCCTCCTAGCCTGCGCCCTGCTGCTCACCGCCTGCAGCGGCTCAGGCCAGCCCACGCCCGCCATGAACGCCACCAAGCCCACCAACCCCTACTACAGCCGCACCGACACCACGCCCCTGACCATCAGCGACGCCGAATGGCGCAAGGTGCTGCCCGAGGATGTCTACTACATCGCGCGCCAGCAGGGCACCGAACGCGCCTTCACCGGCAAGTACTGGGACTTCGAGGGCCTGGGCACCTATTACTGCGCGGCCTGCGGCAACCGGCTCTTCCGCAGCGACAGCAAGTTCGGCAGCGGCTGCGGCTGGCCCAGCTTCTACGAGCCGGTGCGCAAGAACGCCGTGCGCTACCTGGAGGACCGCACCCACGGCATGGTCCGCACCGAGGTGCGCTGCGGCCGCTGCGACGGACACCTCGGTCACGTGTTCGACGATGGCCCGCCGCCCACCGGGTTGCGCTTCTGCATGAACTCCGTGGTGCTGGAATTCGAGCCCGACGGCAAGTAGGCTCACTCCTCGTCGCGGAAGAAGTCGATCGCGCCGAGGTCCACCAGGTGCACGTCGGCGAAGTAGTGGTGCAGGATCTCGGTGAACGAGTACCCCTGCTCGGCCATGCGCATGGCCCCCTCCTGGCAGAGCCCCACACCGTGCCCGAAGCCGCGCCCCTCGAACACGAGCTGCTCGCCGTTGGGCCAGATGCTGAAGTAGGCGCTGTTGAGCTTCCAGTCGGCACGCACCTGCTCGAGCGGCACGGGCGGACGCAGGCTTCCCAGGTACAGTTCGCGGCAGTTGGGCTCGAAGACCGTGGCGGCCTTCACCATGTTGGTGTCGGCGATGTCCACCCCGTAGGTGCCATGCAGATACGCGAGCCACTTGGCGCGCTCCACGCTGCGGCGCCAGGTGGCGTGCGGCGAGCGCGTGCAGAAGGTGTCCACGGTGCTCACGAGATAGCTCTCGGGCTTGCTCCACACATCCTCGGCGTTCATGGTCTCGCCGCCGCAGTTGCTGTGGAAGGTGGCGTGGATCAAGCGGATGCGCGCGTCCACCACCACCAGCCGGTCCGTGGCCTGCACGGCGGCCACCACATCGGGCAGCGTGGCATGGCCCCGGTACACCTGGCAGTGCACCCCGTCGCACACCTCGAATCCTTCGGCCAGGTGCTTGCGCTTGTTGACCAGGGCATAGGTGCGGCAGGTCACCGCCTGCAGCTTGTAATACTCGATCGCCTTCTCCTTGCCGGCCTCGGCCTGCACCACGCCGGCCACGTACGCCTCCGTGCCCACCTCGTTCACCACCTGCAGCGCGCCGCCCTCAAGGCCGATGGACAGCCAGCCGTCGTAGGTGCGCTCGGCCACCTTCGGCTGCACCCCGTTGACACGCAGGCGGCCCGTACCGTGGTGCGGACGCAGTTCCACGCGCCGCGCGCCGGTGATGGCGAAGGCCAGGGAGCGCGCCGTGATGCGCCCGTCGACCACGGACACCTTCAGGCCGTCGGTGGTCATGAGCTCGCCCTTGCGCACGCCGTCGGCGAAGACCTCGGTGCCGCCGCCCTCGCCCATCACCAGCATCTCCTTCAGGGGCTTGTCGCGGAAGAGGCCCACCCGCATGTAGCTATTGTCCTGCGCGGCGCCCTGCAGCGCAAGCATCGCACAGAGCAGGACGGGCCAGGGACGCAGGGGGCTCACGGCGGCGAAGCTACCCGCACCTGTCGCGGGCTTCAGGCGCGGCCGGCGAGAATTTTCCACATGCCGTCGGCCGCTTTCGCCGAGGCCCCGGGGCCGCCAAGCTTCGCGCGCAACGCCTGCAGGTCGGCCTCCACGCGGGCGCGGTAGGGCGCATCGTTCAGCAAGCGGTCCAGCTCGTCGCCGAGGGTACGCGGCGTAAGTTCCTGTTGGATGAGCTCGCGCACCACCTCGCGCTCCATGATCAGGTTCACCAGGCTGATGAAGCGGATGTTGACCAGCCGCCGCGCGAGCCACACATTGATGGCGCCGCCGTTGTAGCAGACCACCTCGGGCACGCCGAACAGCGCGGTCTCCAGGGTGGCGGTGCCGCTGGTGACGAGCGCGGCCTTGGCGGTGCGCAGCACGTCGTAGGTGCGGTTGAAGACGAGCGCGACGGACGCGCTGCCGATGAGCCCGCGGTAGAAGTCCTCCGTCAAGGACGGCGCCGCCGCGATCACGAAGCGGTGGTCGGGGAAGCGTTCCGCGGCCTTGAGCATGATGGGCAGCATGCCGGTCACCTCCTGGCGGCGGCTGCCGGGCAGCAGGGCCACCACGGGCCGTCCATCATCACCGGGCAGGGGCTCCAGCGCACGCGTGCCCTCCTGCTGGATGGCGTCGAGGAGCGGATGACCGACGAAGTCCACGTCCATGCCGTACTGCGCATACCAGTCCCGCTCGAAGGGCAGGATCACGTACATGCGGTCCACGTCGCGCTTGATGGCGTGCACGCGCCCCTTCTTCCAGGCCCACACCTGCGGGCTGATGTAGTAGATCACCTTGATGCCGCCGCGTTTCCGCAGATGCTCGGCGATGCGCAGGTTGAAGCCCGGGTAGTCGATGAGGATGACGGCATCGGGCTGGAAGGCCTCGATGTCCTGCTTGCAAAGCGTGATGTTGCGCAGGATGGTGCGCAGGTTGAGCAGCACCTGGGTGAAGCCCATGAAGGCCAGGTCGCGGTAGTGCTTCACCACGGTGGCGCCCGCCGCGGCCATGCGGTCGCCGCCCCAGGCCCGCAGCTCCAGCAGCTCGCCGTCGCACGCGGCCCTTTCCCTCAGCGCCTTGATCAGGTTGCTGCCGTGGAGGTCGCCGCTGGCCTCGCCTGCGATCAGGTAGATGCGTTTCATAGCAGGCCCCACATGATCAGCCGTTCCACGAGGATGAGCGCCACGATCACCGCGCCGTACACGAGCATGGACAGGATCACGCCACGCATGGCCTTGTGCGCATCCTTCCGGTCGAACCAGAAGAAGAGGAAGGCGTTGGCGATGAGGCTGAGCGAAAGGATGCTCGAGGTGTACTTGAGCGTGCCGAGGAACATGTCGTTCACGAACCAGGCCATGTCGTACATGGGCCGGATGGCGGTGGTGTAGATGAGCCCGTAGGCCACGAAGCCCAGCACCGGCGCCAGCATGCCCGCGATGAAGCCCGTGCGGCGGCTATCCAAGACCATGCTCCCAGGTGTTCAGCGCGGCGATGTCGTGGTGGGCGGTCATGTCGAACTGTGTGGGCACAATGCTCACGTAGCCGTTCGTAACGGCCCACACGTCGGTGTCCTCACCGTGATCACCGCTCTTGAACTCGCCCTTCAGCCAGTAATACTCCTTGCCGCCGGGGTCGAGCCGCGTCTCGAACTCGTCCTCCCAGTTGGCCCGCGCCTGCCGGCACACGCGCATGCCCTTGAGCGGACCGTGCGCGGCCTTGGGCACGTTCACGTTGAGGCAGCTGCCGTTGCTGATGCCGTTCTTCAGCGCGTTGCCCACCACGCTGCGCACCACCGGACGCACATGCGCGAAGTCGGCCTCGAGGCTGTGGTCCATGAGGCTGAAACCGATGCTGGGGATGCCCTCCATGGCCCCCTCCACCGCAGCGCTCATGGTGCCGCTGTACAGCACGTTGATGCTGATGTTGGCGCCGTGGTTGATGCCGCTCACCAGCAGGTCGGGCTTGGCACCGCCGAGCAGCTTGTAGATCGCCAGCTTCACGCAGTCCACCGGGGTGCCGCTGCAGCTCCAGGCCTCCACGCCGTCCATGTAGGCCACCTTGTTCAGGCGCAGGAAGCTGTGGATGGTGATGGCGTGGCCCATGGCGCTCTGGGGCTTGTCCGGCGCCACCACCATCACCCGGCCGTAGGCCTTCATCTCCTCGGCCAGCGTGCGGATGCCCGGCGCGAAGATGCCGTCGTCGTTGGTGACCAGGATGAGGGGGCGGGTGTCGGACATGGTTCATCCGCCGAAGCCTTGGGCGTGGGCGGGGGCCGCGAAGTTACCCCTCCGGCGGATGCGCGTTGGGCGAGTCATGTCGGTCAGTAGCGTGTTGGCGCATTTCGTGTTGTGCGTTCCGCGAAGCAGGAACACCTTTGGGGGCAGCCAACACGTAGCACGCAACAGACCAACACGCAACGCACACTCCCAACGTGCAACGCGCTCCTCATGAAGACCGCCATCCACCCGTCCAACGCCGCCAAGCCCCTCGCGCCCTACACGCCCGCCATCCAGGCCGGTCCCACGCTCTACCTCAGCGGGCAGATCGCGCTGGATGCGGACGGCAACCTGCACACCGCCGACATCGCCACGGAGACTCGCAAGGTGATGGAGAACGTGGGTAACCTGCTGCGCGCCGCAGGCCTGGGCTACGAGCACCTGGTGAAGGTGACGATCTTCCTGAGCGACATGGCCCACTACGCCGCCGTGAACGAGGTGTACGGCACCTACTTCACCGACACGCCGCCTGCCCGCGAGGCCGTAGCCGTGAAAGGCCTGCCGCGCGGGGTGAACGTGGAGATCAGTGGGGTGGCCTGGAGAGGCTAAGCGAGCGAAGGAAGGGATGGCACTACCGATCTACCTTCCTGCCACCGTGAAGGGTGGAGACCCAAGAGCAACGCTACCCGGAATATCCCACATACTCCGAGAAATACAGGCTCAACCCGATCTCTGCGAAAAGCTTCATTACATCGGATGAAAGGACTGCACCTCCACCACTCGCATCGGATCGTATCATGAATCCAATGTCGGCGATGTAAGGACCATCGTTCAATTGGTCTCTGTTCGCATGCACCCATTTCTCCAACTTTTCCAATTGGCTAGGCAGGTCCCAATCATCATCCTTCAACACATCAAGGGATGTCCCTCTCTCTTGGTACAAATGGATGGGCATGTGGATCTCGGGGATTACAGGTAACCCTTAGGACAATCAGTCATTTCGCTTCCTTCCTCCACCGCCACGCCTTCAGCACCGCCTCGTGCAGGATGGTGGCGTGGTCCAGGTCGGTGATGTGCTGGTAGCGCACGTGCGGCACGTGGGCCTTGCGCGCGATCGTGGCGAGTTGCTGTGCGGGCTTCTCCATCTCCCTGCCCTCCTTCCCCACCGCGATGTACACCAAGGCCACCCCGATGTCGGGCGCGCTCAGGCTGTCCGCAGGGATCCGGAGCACCGAGCCGTTGTCCCACCACAGGCTGGGGCTCACGATGATGTAGTGCTGGAAGAGCCAGGGGCGGCGCAGCAGCACTTCGGTCGCGAACAGCCCGCCGAGGCTCTGGCCGATGAGGGTGCGCTCCGGGAAGGTGCGGTAGTTCGCCTCCACGAAAGGGATCACCTCCTTGGCAACGAAGTCCATGAAGGCCGCGCTGCCGCCCGTCGTGGGAAAGTCGGCCTTGTCCTTGGCGATGGTGGTGGGAAAGGTGAGGTCGCGCCGGCGGTCCACATTGGCGATGCCCACTACAATGCTCGGCCGCAGCCAATCCACCCACGGGAACGCCGCGAACTGCGCAGCACCAGCGACGTGGATGAAGTCCTCGTCGGCACCACCGTCGAGCAGGTAGATCACCGGGTACTGCGCGGCGCTGTCCGGGTGGTAGCCTTGTGGCAGCGCGATGTTGAGCACGCGGTCCTCCCCGAGCACGGTGCTGTGAATGGTCTCCACCACGCCGAGGGTGAAGGGCTGCGGGGGTGCGGTGCGCTGGGCGCTGGCCGACAGGACCACGCCGAGGACCGGGAGGATCGCGAGCGACCGGATCATGAGAGGGTATGGCGCTGTGTGCCGTAGAGCGCGGTGCAGCCGATGGCGCAGAGCGCGCCGCCCAGGCCCAGGTACTTCAAGGGCAGCACCAGGTGCGGCAGGAAGATGCCGGCGAGCTGGGCCACGGCATACGCGTGGAAGCCCCACATGCGCCCCTTCCAGATGCCGAGCACGCCCGCCAGCCGCGCCACGGTGCGCAGCAGCAGCAAGGCCATGAAGGGCACGCCGTTCCAGTACAACAGGTCCATCATCTCCAGCATCGGTGCCACCTCGTCGCCCTGCGCGAACTGCTCCACCTGCGGCCGCATCATGGCCTCGTACCGCTCGTAGGGCAGCTGCCGGGCGGCCGCCGCGAACACCAGGCCCAAGCTGTAAAGCAGAATGAAGAGGCCGGTGTTGATGAAGGAGAGCGTGCCCAGCCGGGTGATCAGCCCGGAGCGCAGCGGCGGGAGCGATGGTTCCATGGACCGCAAAGAAAAAGCCCCCCGACCGCCGGGAGGCTTCTCCGCTTCCAGAACGAAGCGATCAATGCATGTGCTTCAGGTTGACGGCGTAGAGGATGATGAACACCACGGAGATGAGGCCGCCGAAGCCCAGTCCGATGATGGTCATGAGCCCGCCCCCAAGGAACACGAGCGGCATCACCAGGCCACCGATGGAGGCGAGCAGGTACATCCAGAAACCGGACTTCTTGAGGTTCCACATGTTCCACACGCCGAAAAGACTGAGCAGCGACAGCGCGATCTCGCCGAATCCCATGGACTTGGCGTTCTCAGCGGCCTTCTCGGCCATGGTGATGGCGGACTCCATCATCTCCCGCACCACCGGCATCTCCTGGTCGCCCATCTGGGCCATCGCCTCCTCCATCTTGGTCTTCGCCTCGGCCACCGCTGCCTGCGGTGCTTCGGTGAACGCGTTCCGGATGCCTCCCCAGAGGCCCCAGACCCCGGCGATGAAGCTCAGGATGCAGATGACGGTGAGCAGGGTCGGACGTTGCGGCGCCGCCGCGGGGTTCATTTCGCTCATGCAGGTAGGTAGGTTGGTATTGGGCCAAGGTAACCGGCCCTGCGCCAGGACCTGCCACCGTTCGACCCCGTGTTTCAACCACTGAAAGAGGAAGATCGTGAACACAGGCGTTGACCCAACGCCTATGACCATCGTCCCCGCCCCGGCCCCGGCTGGCGCGGCGAGCGGCTCCTCCTTCACCGGCCGTCAACCGCCCCGGCCTGCTACCTTCGCCCCCTCAAACCGCTACCCTTTCCTCATGAGCTATGATGTGATCGTGCTCGGCAGTGGCCCCGGAGGCTACGTGGCCGCCATCCGGGCCAGCCAACTGGGCCTGAAGACCGCCGTGGTGGAACGCGAGGCCCTCGGAGGCATCTGCCTCAACTGGGGCTGCATCCCCACCAAGGCCCTGCTGAAGAGCGCCCAGGTGTTCGAGTACATCAACCACGCCAAGGACTACGGCATCACCGTGGGCGCCGGCTCGCCGGACATGAAGGCCATCGTGGCACGCAGCCGTGATGTGGCCAAAGGCATGAGCAACGGCGTGCAGTTCCTGATGAAGAAGAACAAGATCGACGTGATCATGGGCACCGGCAGGCTGATGCCGGGGAAGAAGCTTGAGGTCACCGGCGCCGACGGCAAGAAGCAGGTGCTTGAGGCCAGGCACATCCTCATCGCCACGGGCGCGCGCAGCCGCGTGCTGCCCAACCTGCCCCAGGACGGCAAGAAGATCATCGGCTACCGCGAGGCCATGGTGCTCGCCGAGCAGCCCAAGAGCATGGTGGTGGTGGGCAGCGGTGCCATCGGCAGCGAGTTCGCCTACTTCTACAACGCCATCGGCACCAAGGTGACCCTGGTGGAGTTCATGCCCAACGTGGTGCCCGTGGAGGACGAGGAGGTGAGCAAGCAGCTCGAGAAGAGCTTCAAGAAGCAGGGCATGGAGGTGCTCACCAGCAGCGAAGTGACCGGGGTGGACACCAAGGGCAAGGGCTGCGTGGTGACCATCAAGACCCCGAAGGGCGAGCAGAAGGTGGAGTGCGACATCGTGCTCAGCGCCGTGGGCATCGCCCCCAACATCGAGGGCATCGGCCTGGAGGAGGTGGGCATCGCCACCGACAAGGGCCGCATCACGGTGAACGAGTTCTACCAGACCAACATCCCGGGCTACTACGCCATCGGCGATGTGACGCCCGGCCAGGCCCTGGCGCACGTGGCCAGCGCGGAGGGCATCATCTGCGTGGAGAAGATCGCGGGGCACCACCCCGAGGCGCTCGACTACGGCAACATCCCCGGCTGCACCTATTGCAGCCCCGAGGTGGCCAGCGTGGGCCTGACCGAGAAGCAGTGCAAGGACAAGGGCCTGGCCATCAAGGTGGGCAAGTTCCCCTTCACCGCCAGCGGCAAGGCCAGCGCCGGCGGCAACAAGGACGGCTTCGTGAAGCTCATCTTCGACGCCAAGTACGGCGAGCTGCTGGGCGCGCACATGATCGGCGCCAACGTCACCGAGATGATCGCCGAGTGCGTGAGCATCCGCAAGCTGGAGACCACGGGGCATGAGATCATCAAGACCGTGCACCCGCACCCCACCATGAGCGAGGCCATCATGGAGGCCGCCGCCGCCGCCTACGGCGAGGTGATCCATCTTTAGGGAACGTGAACGTTGGAACCTGAAAGCTGAAACGGGTTTCAGCTTTCAGGTTTCCCTTTTCAGCCTTGACACCGATGTCCACCGAGCCCAGTTCCTCCGACGCCGTGCGGTTCTTCGACCGCACCAGCGCGACCTACCGGGCGAAGTACACCGCGGCCAGTCCGTTCCACCACTACTACTTCAACGAACGGCTGGAGAAGGCCACGCGTGGCCTCGACCTTGCGGGAAAGGCCGTGCTCGACATCGGCAGCGGTACCGGCAACCTGTACGACCACCTGGCACCCCGCTTTCCCGGAATGCGCTTCTTCGCCACCGATGTGAGCGCGGGCATGCTGGCCCAGAGCCATGTGCCGGAGCAGGACCGCTTCGTGGGCCATGCCTACGACCACCGTTTCCCGGTGCAGCGCTTCGACGCCATCTTCATGCTGGGCGTGACCACCTACATGGACGCGGAGGAACTGGACCGCAACCTCGCCTTCATCGCGCGCAGCCTGGCGCCCGGCGGGCAGGCCATCATCACCTTCACCCACGCCGGCGGGCTCGACACCTGGATGCGGTGGCTGCTGAAGCTTCCCCTGCGCCTCTTCGGCAGCCGGGACAAGGTGCTGAGCTCGGGCGTGCGCACCCGCACCTATGGCGTGGGCACCGCGCGCAGGGCCCTGGAGCGCCACCTGCACATCGACCGGCTCGAGTTCCACAACCACACCATCTTCCCCTTCGGCCTGCTGCTGCCCGGCGCCTCCATCGGCCTGGCCCACCGCATCGACCGCCTGTCGCCGCAAGGCGCCCTGCACCGCTGGTTGAGCTCGGACATCATCGTACGCTGCACCCCGAAAAGGTTGCTTTGAGGCAACCCCTTCCGGCGGGGGCGTCTTTCCACCGGATCGCGCTCCTCCCGCTTCCCGCTAGGGGATGCGCCCGCTGAACGGTACCTTCGCCACGCTCCATGCCCCGCGTACTCCGCATCATCAACCGCTTCAACCTCGGCGGGCCCACGCACAACGCCGCCTACCTCACGAAGCACCTTTCCGGCGACTTCGAGACGCTGCTGGTGGGCGGCCAGTGGGACGAGAGCGAGGAGGGCTCCAAGCACATCCTCGATGCCATCGGCGTGGAGCCCATGATCCTTCCGGAGATGCGCCGCGACATCGCCCCCTGGCGCGACCGCACCGCCTACCGCCGGGTGAAGAAGCTCATCAAGGATTTCCGGCCCGACATCGTGCACACCCATGCCGCCAAGGCCGGCGCCGTGGGCCGCATGGCCGCGAGCGAGCTGGGGGTGAAGGTGATCGTGCACACCTTCCACGGGCACGTCTTCCACAGCTACTTCGGCCAGCTGCGCACCGCGATGTACAAGAACATCGAGCGCTTCCTGGCCCGCCGCAGCAGCCGCATCGTGGCCATCAGCGAGAAGCAGAAGCATGAGCTGGTGGAGGAGCACCGGATCTGCACGGCCGATAAGGTGAACGTGATCCCCCTGGGCTTCGACCTCAGCAGGTTCCAGCAGGACCAGGAGGCCAAGCGCGCCCTGTTCCGCCGGGTGTACGGACTGGCCGACGACGAGATCGCCGTGGGCATCGTGGGCCGGCTGGTGCCCGTGAAGAACCACGACCTCTTCCTGCAGGGCCTGAAATACGTGAGCGAGCGCTCGGGCCGCCGGGTGCGCGCCTTCATCGTGGGCGACGGCGAGGAGCGCGAGCGCCTGGAGCAGGTGGTGCGCGACCTGGGCCTGAGCATGGCCAGCGGTCCCTACTTCAACGGGCACGGTTTCGGGCACGGGGTGAACGGCAAGCCCTGTGTGGCGCCCGCACAGGTCACCTTCACCAGCTGGATCAAGGAGGTGGACGTGGTGAACGCCGGCCTCGACGTGGTGGCCCTGAGCAGCAACAACGAAGGCACACCGGTGACGTTGATCGAGGCCCAGGCCGCCAACCGGCCCGTGGTGAGCACCAACGTGGGCGGCATCGAGAACGTGGTGCTCCAAGGCCGCACCGGCCTGCTCAGCCCCCCGGGTGATGCCACCGCCCTGGGCGACAACCTGCTGAAGGTGGTGGAGGACGATGCGCTGCGCGGCGCCCTCGCCCGCCACGGCTGGGAGCATGTGCGCGATCGCTACCACTATTCCAGGCTCGTGGCCGACACCGAACGGATGTACCGCGAACTGCTCGGGTAGCGCCCGGCGGCCAACCGTTACATTTGCGCAAAGACCAAGGCATGCGGAAGGTACTGGGGATATTGGTCGTGCTGGCCCTGTTCGGCGCGGGCTGCACGATCAATCGGGACGTGATGTTCAAGACCCCGGTGGACTACGAGTTCGCCCCGCCCCCCGACTCCATGGAGCGGGCCTTCCGCATCCAGCCCAACGACTTCCTGCAGTTCCGCCTCTTCGCCAACGACGGCTTCAAGATGATCGACCTGATCACCGAGGAGGGCCAGCGCAACCTGCAGAACCGCAACCAGTTCATGTACCTGTGCGACTTCGACGGGCTGGTGAAGCTCCCCCTGGTGGGGCGCGTGCCCCTGGGCGGCAAGACGCTGCGCGAGGCCGAGATCTACCTGCAGGACCGCTACAGCGAGTACTACAACCGCCCCTTCGTGATGCTGCAGGTGATGAACCGGCGCGTGGTGGTGTTCCCCGGCGGCGGCGGCGATGCCAAGGTGATCAACCTGGAGAACAACAACACCACGCTGGCCGAGGTGATCGCCCAGGCCGGCGGCCTGGCCAAGCGCGGTGACGCCCGCAAGATCATGCTGTTCCGCAAGGACGCCAACGGGCAGCGCATCGTGTACAACTTCGACCTCAGCGACATCGAGGGCCTGAAGTACGCGGACGTGGTGGTGCAGGGCTACGACATCGTGTATGTGCACCCCAATCCCGAGATCGCGCGCGAGGTGCTGTACGACCTCAACCCGCTCATCGCCCTGCTCACCACCATCGTGCTTGTGCTCGGCATCGTGCAGGCCTACAAGAACTGATCGCGCACATGCTGAGCGAGGAGGTCACCGGCCGGAACGCGAACATCGAGAGCTACCGGGAGCGCATCACGAACTTCAGCAACGAGTTCGACCTCGGGCTGTTCATCTACATCGTGAAGCGGTCCCTGTTGTGGATCGTGCTCTGCATCCTGCTCTCCCTGGCCGCGGCCTACATCTACCTGCGCTACACCCAGAACACTTACGAGGGCAAGGCCATCATGCAGATGAGCCAGAGCAACAACGCCCGCAAGGTGCTGGAGGTGAGCGACATCACCGAGGACCGCAGCCTGCAGGCCGATGTGGAGCTCCTCCGCTCGAAGTTCTTCATCGGGCGCGCCCTCTCCCGCCTGCCGCTCCACGTGAGCTACTACTTCAAGGGCCGCCTGCTCACCAAGGAGTTCTACACCGAGACCTTCTTCACCGTGGAGGACCTGGTGGTGCTCGACTCGCTCATCCGCGACAAACCCGTGATGTGCGACCCCGGTGCGGACAACACCGTGAAGGTGAGCTACACGGTGGACGGCAAGGGCTTCTCGGAGATCTTCCCGCTCGACGGGGCCATCATCACCCCCCATTTCCGGTGCCGCATCCGCGTGGTGCCCGGGGAGAAGTTCGCCAAGCCCGACCCCGACGGCACCCTCTACTTCGTCATCAACGACCCCGCCACCCTCGTCAACCGCTACTACGGCCAGCTCTTCATCCAGGTGCTGGACCAGAACGCGAAGACGGTGATGATCAGCTGCAAGGACCACAACCCCGTGCTCGCCCGCGATCTGCCGCAGGCCATGGCGCAGACCTTCATCGACTACGATGTGGAACGCAACCGGGCCAGTGCGGAGAGCATCCTGCGTTTCATCGCCAGCCAGAAGGACACCGTGTTCAGGGAGCTGCGCGACAGCGAGATCCGCCTGCAGGCCTTCAAGCGCGACAACCGCGTGGCCGACCTGGAGAACCTCACGCCCATCTACATGGAGCGCAGCATCGAGTACGAGAACGAGGTGCTGAAGCTGGAGATGGAGTCGAACCTGCTCGCCGAGATCGAGCGTGCCACGGCCAAGGACCCGGACAGGATCGACGTGTACCACCTGATCCCGCTGCTGGTGGGCACCTCGTACGAGGAAACGCTCGCCAAGCTCATCGGCGACCTCCAGGCCCTGATCGTGGAACGGGAGAAGACCTTCTTCGAGGCCACGGCCAAGAACGAGGAGATCAAGGGCCTCGAGCAGCGCATCAACACCCAGAAGCGCCTGATCCTCGAGAGCATCCGCACCCTGCAGGAGCGCTTCGACAGCAAGCGCCAAGACTACGAGGCCCGCATCGCCGCCTTCGACCAGCGCTTCCTGAGCCTTCCCGAGAAGGAACTGGCCTACGCCAGCATCCAGCGCCTCTTCAACATCAACGAGAAGTACTACACCCAGCTGCTGGAGAAGGACATCGAGTACCGCATCAGCAACGCCGGCTTCGTGCCCGAGAACCGCATCCTGGAGAGCGCCGCCATGCCCAAGGGGCCCATCGCGCCCAACCGCAACACGGTGCTCCTCTCCTACCTGCTCACCGGGGTGATCATCAGCTTCCTCATCGTGCTGATCCGCTACATCCTGCACGACAACATCACCTCCCTCATCGACATCGCCCGCCTGAGCAACGCCTCCATCGGCATCCTGGGCATGGTGCCCAAGTACAAGAAGGAGATCCCCATCAGCCAGCTGCTGGTGGACAAGAACCCCAAGAGCCTCATCGCCGAGAGCTTCCGCAGCGTGCGCACGAACCTGCAGTTCGTGGACAACACCCCGGGGGCCAAGATCATCGCGGTGACCAGCACCGTGAG
Organism: Flavobacteriales bacterium; assembly: GCA_044226515.1. Taxonomy (GTDB): domain Bacteria; phylum Bacteroidota; class Bacteroidia; order Flavobacteriales_F; family PHOS-HE28; genus PHOS-HE28. The sequence continues at coordinate 21,202 of JBGAGX010000007.1, forward strand.
CGGCGAGGGCAAGACCTTCGTGGCCATCAACCTGGCCGGCATCATCAGCTTCAGCGGCAAGCGGGTGATCGTGCTCGACCTGGACATGCGCAAGCCCAAGATCCACCTGGGCTTCGGCGCCGAGAACGTGCGCGGCATGAGCACCCTGCTCATCAGCAAGGACTCCCTGGAGTCGTGCATCCAGCACAGCTCCCTGGAGAACCTCCACTTCATCACCGCCGGCCCGATCCCGCCCAACCCCAGCGAGCTCATCATCAGCCCCCGGATGAACTCCATCCTCGAGGAGCTGAAGCTCAGCTATGACGTGATCCTCATCGACAACCCACCGGTGGGCCTGGTGACCGATGGCATCGCCATGATCCAGCGGGCCGACTACCCGATCTACATCTTCCGCGCCGACTACTCCAAGAAGGCCTTCGTGCAGAACGTGGACCGCCTGATCAACGAGAACAAGATCGGCCGCATGAGCACCATCCTCAACGGCGTCGACATCGACCGCAACAAGTACGGCTACAACTACGGCTACGGCTACGGCTACGGGTACGGCTACGGCCAGGGCTACGGCCAGGGCTACGGCTACTACGAGGACCGCGGCAAGGACAAGCGCCGCAAGGGCTGGCTAGCGAAACTCTTCGGTGCCTGATGGAGGTGACCGCCGAACCCATGCCGGGCCTGGTGCTGCTGACGCCACGCGTGTTCAGCGACCACCGCGGGCACTTCTTCGAGAGCTACAACCACGCCCGTTTCCAGGCGCTCACCGGTCGCGCCGTGGACTGGGTGCAGGACAACGAGAGCCGGAGCGACCGTGGCGTGCTGCGCGGGCTGCACTTCCAGCTGCCGCCCTCCGCGCAGGCCAAGCTGGTGCGCGTGGTGCGCGGCGCGGTGCTCGACGTGTGCGTGGACATCCGGCCCGGCAGTCCCACCTACGGGCGGCACTACAAGGTGGTGCTCGACGGCGCCGACAAGCGCATGCTCTACATCGCCGAGGGCTTCGCGCACGGGTTCCACACGCTCGAGGACGACACCATCTTCGCGTACAAGTGCTCGGCCTACTACGACAGGGCTACCGAGCGCACCATCCGGTGGAACGATCCCGAACTGGCGATCGACTGGGGCACCGATGCCCCGCTGTTGAGCGAAAAGGACGCCGAAGGCCTTCCCTTCGCCCGGAACCCCTGGCCCCGCACCGATGTATAGCGGCACGCAGCTCTTCCTCATCTACGCCGGCCTCTTCTTCGCCGCGCTGCTCTTCGCCCTGGTGGTGAACTCGGTCTTCATGCGCTTCTTCCGCACCTTCGGCATCCGGGCCCAGGAGGAGGGCATGGTGCGGTGGGCCCCCACCTCCAAGCCCGCCTTCGGCGGCATCGGCTTCTTCATCATCTTCCTCGGCGCCTTCGCCGTGAACGGGGCCCTCTTCCCCAAGCTCGCCGATCCGCTGCAGCCCGAGCTCCTGGGCCTGCTCGCCAGCACAGGCCTGGGCTTCCTCATGGGCCTGGCCGACGACGCCTACAACACCCGCCCGCTGCTGAAGTTCACCACCCAGGTGGCCTGCGCGGGGCTCCTCATCCTTAGCGGCACCTCCATCCACCTTTTCGGCGTGGCCTGGGCCGACCAGCTGCTCACCGTGCTCTGGGTGGTGGGCATGATGAACTCCATCAACATGCTCGACAACATGGACGCCATCACCACCGTGGTGTCGCTGATGGTGCTGCTGGCCGGCCTGATGGTGTACCAGATGAACGGCCCGCGCATGAGCATCGACGTGGTGCTGATCATCGGCGTGATGGCCGCCCTGAGCGGGTTCCTCTTCTACAACTGGAACCCCAGCCGCATGTACATGGGCGACACGGGCAGCCAGTTCCTGGGGGTCTTCCTGGCGTACGTCGGCATCCGCTGCTTCTGGAACGGCACCGGCCCCTCCGGCGAGGAGGAGCCCTGGCGCCAGGCCTCCCTCGCCCTGGTGGTCTTCCTGCTGCCGATCGCGGACACCACCACCGTCACCATCAACCGCCTGCTGCGCGGCACCTCGCCCTTCGTGGGCGGCAAGGACCACACCACCCACCACCTGAGCTACGCCGGCCTGAGCGACGCCCAGGTGGCCCTCACCTTCGCCGGGATCGGCGGGGTGTCCCTGCTGCTTACCTTCGTGGAGCTGAAGTTCATCCGCGCGTGGGAGACCATGCACACCGCGATCTACGTGGGCTACGCCGTGATCGTGTTCATGCTGCTCTTCGGCCTCACGAAACGCACTGCCAAGCGACCATGACCCCCGCCAGTCCCGCACGCACCCTGCTCCGTGGCCTGATGCTCGTGGGCGCGGTGTCGGCCGGAGCCTTCGTGGTGCATCTGTTCTCCTTCGGCCTCGGCGCCGACGGTTCCGACCTCGACCACCAGCGCAACTTCAACGACAGCTACAAGATCTTCAGCCTCACCCTGCCGGGCGACCTGAGCTTCTGCGACGAGCCCGTGCCCCTGCACAAGCTCGATGTGCGCGAACGGCTGGACCGCGAACTGCTGGTGAACACCTACTGGCAGAGCAACTCGCTGCTGGCCCACAAGCGTGCGGCGCGCTGGTTCCCGGTGATCGAGCCCATCCTGGCACGCGAGGGCGTGCCCGACGACATGAAGTACCTCGCCGTGATCGAGAGCGGCCTCACCAACGCGGTGAGCCCGGTGGGCGCCACCGGTTTCTGGCAGTTCATGAAGGAGACCGGCATCCAGTACGGCCTGGAGGTGAACGCCGAGGTGGACGAGCGGTACAACGTGGAGCGCAGCACCGAGGCGGCCTGCCGCTACCTGAAGGAGGCGCGCGCCAAGTACGGGTCGTGGGCCCTCGCTGCGGCCAGCTACAACCTGGGGCCCGCCGGCGTGGAGAAACAGACCGGCCGCCAGCACAGCACCGACTACTTCAGCCTGCAGCTGCCCGAGGAGACCTCGCGCTATGTGTTCCGCATGCTCGCCATGAAGGAGATCCTCAGCGACCCCGAGCGCTACGGCTTCCACCTGCGGAAGAAGGACCTGTACGCCCCCTACCGCACCCGCCCCGTGGAGGTGAGCGGCCCCATCGAGGACCTCGCCGACTGGGCCATCCGCCAGGGCTCCGATTACCGCACCCTGAAACTGTTGAACCCCTGGTTGCGCGACAACCGCCTCACCAACCCCAAGGGCCGCACCTACGCCGTGCTGATGCCCACCGACGCGTTCGACCAGGCCGTCGCCGAGGATGACGAATGAGCGCCGCCCACTTCCCGCCCACACGTTGGAGACCGAACTGAAGAACGCGAACGTTGGGGCCGCCCAGGCGGCCGATGGCAGCATCGAGGTGCTGGGCGCGCGCGTCCACAACCTCAAGAACATCGATGTCGGCATCCCGCGCGACAAGCTCGTGGTGATCACCGGCCTCAGCGGCAGCGGCAAGAGCTCGCTCGCCTTCGACACCATCCATGCCGAGGGGCAGCGCCGGTACATCGAGACCTTCAACACCTACGCCCGCCAGTTCCTCGGCGGGATCGAGCGGCCCGACGTGGACCTGATCACCGGCCTGAGCCCGGTGATCGCCATCGAGCAGAAGACCATCAGCCGCAACCCGCGGAGCACCGTGGGCACCATCACCGAGATCTACGACCTGCTGCGCCTGCTCTACGCCCGCGTGGCCGACGCTTACTCGTACGTGACCGGCGAGCCCATGGTCCGCTACACCGACAAGCAGATCGTGGACCTCATCGTGCGCGAGCACGACGGGCACGACCTGCTGGTGCTGGCCCCCCTGGTGCGCGGCCGCAAAGGCCATTACCGCGAGCTCTTCGAGCAGCTCCTGCGCCAGGGCTTCCTCCGCGCCCGGGTCGACGGCAAGGTCATCGACATCACCGGTCGGCCCCGGCTCGACCGGTACAAGGTGCACGACATCGAGCTCGTGGTGGACCGCATCAAGGTGAAGGAGGCCGACCGCAAGCGCATCGCCGAGAGCTGCGCCACCGCGCTGAAGTACGGGAAGGGCAACCTGATGGTGTACGACACCCGGACCGAGAGCGCGCGCTACCTCAGCCGCCACCTGATGTGCCCCACCAGCGGCATCGCCTACGAGGAGCCCGAGCCCAACCTGTTCAGCTTCAACAGTCCGTACGGGGCGTGCCCCAAGTGCAGCGGGCTGGGCCAGGTGACCGAGGTGAGCCTGGAGCGCATCGTGCCCGACCGCGGCAAGAGCGTGAAGAAAGGCGCCATCGTGCCCCTGGGCACCTACAAGGGCAGCTGGATCTTCAAGCAGATCGAGGCCGTGCTGCAGCACTACGGCCACGGCATCGACACCCCGGTGGAGGAGATGGAGGACGAGGTGCTCGCCGCCATCCTCAACGGGATGGACGAGCCCCTCAAGGTGCAGAGCAACATCGGGCTGAGCGATCGCAGCGTGCAGTTCGAGGGCATCATCCCCTTCATCCTCGCGCAGGCCGAGGAGGGTCCGAAGAGCGCGCAGAAGTGGGCCGAGAGCTTCACCCACATGGTGGCCTGCCCCGAATGCAAGGGCACCCGCCTGAAGCGCACCGCCCTCTGGTTCCGCATCGACGGCCTCAACATCCACGAGCTGGCCACCATGCCCCTGGCCGCCCTGCACGCGCACATGGACGCGCTGCTGCCGCGCCTCGGCGAGAAACAGGCCCTCATCGCCCGCGACGTGGTGAAGGAGGTGACCGCCCGCACCGGCTTCCTGCTCGACGTGGGGCTGGAGTACCTCACGCTCGACCGCAGCGCCCGGACCCTGAGCGGCGGCGAGGCCCAGCGCATCCGCCTGGCCACGCAGATCGGCAGCCAGCTCACCGGCGTGCTGTACATCCTCGACGAACCCAGCATCGGGCTGCACCAGCGCGACGACCAGCGCCTGATCGCCAGCCTGCGCCAGCTGCGCGACGGAGGCAACAGCGTGATCGTGGTGGAGCACGACAAGGAGATGATGATGAGCGCCGACCACGTGATCGACATCGGTCCGGGGGCGGGCGTGCATGGCGGGCACATCGTGGCCCAGGGCACCCCGGCCGAGCTGCGCGCCAGCGACAGCCTCACCGCCCGATACCTGCGGGGCGAGCGCCGCATCGAGGTGCCGGCGGAACGGCGCCGCGGCACCGGTGAGCGCGTGGTGCTGCGCGGCGCCAGCGGCAACAACCTGAAGAACGTGGACGTGGAGCTGCCCCTCGGCACCTTCATCTGCGTCACCGGCGTGAGCGGCAGCGGCAAGAGCACCCTCATCGGCGACACCCTGTACCCCATCCTCAGCAAGCACTTCCACCGCAGCGATGCGCAGCCCCTCGCGTACAAGCGCATCGACGGCCTCACCCACATCGACAAGGTGATCGAGGTGGACCAGAGCCCCATCGGCCGGACCCCGCGCAGCAACCCGGCCACCTACACGGGCCTGTTCGATCACATCCGCGAGCTCTTCGCCCAGCTGCCCAGCGCCAAGATCCGCGGGTACAAGGCCGGGCGCTTCAGCTTCAACACCGCCGGAGGCCGGTGCGAGACCTGCAAGGGCGCCGGCGTGCGCGTGATCGAGATGAACTTCCTGCCCGACGTGAGCGTGCCCTGTGAGACCTGCCGCGGCCGGCGCTACGACCGCGAAACGCTCGAGGTGCGCTTCAAGGGCCGGAGCGTGGCCGATGTGCTCGACACCAGCGTGGAGGAGGCGCTCGACCTTTTCAGCGAGGTCCCCCACATCCGGCTGAAGCTCCAGACCCTGATGGACGTGGGCCTCGGCTACATCACCTTGGGCCAGAGCAGCACCACCCTCAGCGGCGGCGAGGCCCAACGGATCAAGCTCGCCACCGAGCTCAGCAAGCGCGACACCGGGCGCACCTTCTACATCCTCGACGAGCCCACCACGGGCCTCCACTTCGAGGATGTGCGCCAGCTGATCCACGTGCTGCAGCGGCTCGTGGACCAAGGCAACACCGTGCTCGTGATCGAGCACAACATGGATATCATCAAGGTGGCCGACCACGTGATCGACATGGGCCCCGAGGGGGGTGAGGGCGGCGGGCGCATCGTGGCCCGCGGCACCCCCGAGGAGGTCGTGCTCATGGGTCGGGGACACACCGCACGCTACCTGGAGCAGGAGCTCCGTTCAACCCGTTCCGAATGAGCAAGCAGAAGCAAACGCCGGCGCACCACGACCACCAGGAGCGCCGCATCAAGAACGCCTTCAAGCGCAAGGGCTGGAGCGAGGTGAAGGCCAACGACAGCTGGGCGATCTTCAAGATCATGAGCGAGTTCGTCGAAGGCTTCGAGGCCATGCAACGGATCCGTCCGTGCGTGAGCATCTTCGGCAGCGCCCGCACCAAGCCCGATGCCCCGGAGTTCATCCTCGCCGAGGAGATCGCCTACCTCCTCACCGGTCACGGCTACGGGGTGATCACCGGAGGCGGCCCCGGCATCATGGAGGCCGCCAACAAAGGCGCCCAGCGCGGCGGTGGCACCAGTGTGGGCCTCAACATCGAGCTGCCCTTCGAGCAGGAGCCCAACCCTTACATCGACAAGGAGAAGAGCCTCAACTTCGACTACTTCTTCGTGCGGAAGGTGATGTTCATCAAGTACTCGCAGGGCTTCATCGTGCTCCCCGGCGGCTTCGGCACCATGGATGAGCTCTTCGAGGCGCTCACCCTCATCCAAACGCAGAAGATCGCCCGCTTCCCCATCATCCTCGTGGGCCGCAAGTACTGGCAGGGGCTCCTGGACTGGATCAAGGAAACGATGGACCACCGTTACCACTACATCAACCCGGTGGACATGGAGCTCTTCAGCGTGGTGGACAAGGCCGATGAGGCGGTCGAGGCCATCGACCGCTTCTACAGCAAGTACATGCTGAAGCCCAACTTCTAGGGCGCTTCAACACGCCGCTGTTGGAAGATCGCACCAACGCGCGGAGGAACCGCGCGCGGAGAGGGGGAGTTTTGCTCAAGCCCACAATGCCGTGGACTGAGCTTTCCCTCCGCCCATGATCAAAGCCGTCGCGCTCCTCAACCTGTTCGGCCTCTTCCTGTTCAACGCCCTCTTCCTGGCCGACATCACGATCACGCAGGATGTGCCCGCCACCATGCAGGCCGGCAGCGAGGTGAAGGTGACGGTCACCGTGGAGAAAGGCGACCTCTCCGGCTTCGCGAAGCTCCAGATCGACCTGCCCGAGGGGATGACCGCCACCGCCATCGAGACCAAGGGCGCCAGCTTCACCTTCGCCGAGGGCAAGGCCAAGTTCATCTGGATGGCCCTGCCCGCGCAGCCCACCTTCAAGGTCACTTACACCCTGGCCGTGGCCGCCACCGCGAACGGCAGCCTGCCCGTCACCGGCAAGTTCAGCTTCATCGAGGACAACGAGCGCAAGACCAAGGACCTGCCCGCCAGCTCGGTGACCGTGATCCCCAGCGCCGTGGCCCAGAGCGCCACCCAGGAGGAGGCCCCCGCGACCACCGCCATCGAACCGCAGACCGACGCCAGCAACGACGTGGTGTTCGCCGGTGGTGCGGCACCGGTGAAGGCGATCGCCGTGGAGAACAGCAACGGCATCGCCCCCCAGCAGGGCAAGGGCAATGTGTCCGCCACCCGCACCATCACCCCCATCAGCGCCACCGAGGTGCTCGTGGAGGTGACCGTGAAAAAAGGCGACATCCGCGGCTTCGGCAAGCTGCAGGAGACCATCCCGGCCGGCTTCACCGCGCTGGAGAAGGCCAGCGACGAGGCCATCTTCACCGCCCAGGACCGCATCGTGAAGTTCGTGTGGCTGAACCTGCCCGCCCGCGCCGACCTCAAGGTGAGCTACAAGCTGCGCTCCAACGGCCAGCCCGAGGGCGAATACACGGTGAACGGCGAGTTCGGCTACCTGCTGAACGATGAGACCCAGAAGGCCATCGTGGGCAGCACCACCTTCCCCACCGGGGCCAAGGCCTTGGAGCAGATCGCGGCCGCCAACGCCCAGCAACAGCAGTCCGCCACCGGTGGCGAGCAGGCCCAGCAGACCACCGGCCAAGGGCAGCAGCAGACCACCCAGCCCGAGCCCATCGCCAAGGCCGAGCCCAAGAGCGAGCCCAAGGTCACCGCCCCGCCGCGGACCACCTCCCGGGTGCCCGCCCCGGAGACCGGCGTGACCTACAAGGTGCAGATCACCGCCGCGCACCGCGAGGTGGGCCAGGAGTACTTCGCCCAACGGCACCATTTCACCGGCGATCTCGGCATCGAGCGGCACGAGGGCTGGATCAAGTACACCACCGGCCGCTTCGCCCGTTACAACGAGGCCCGCGACCAGCGCCAGGCTTACATCAGCGCCGGGCACAACTTCCCCGGCCCCTTCGTCACCGCCTACAACAACGGCGAGCGCGTCACCGTGCAGGAGGCCCTCATGCTCAGCAACCAGAAGTGGGTGCAGTGAACGGACGAACGCTATCTTTCGGCTGAAGCCTGCGGCCGATGCCCCGTTCGATCCCCTCCCTCCTCCTCCCCGCCTTCCTGTTCGTTTCAGTCCCCGCGCTCGCCCAGGAAGGCGACAGCCTCACCACGCCTCTCCTGCGCCCCACCATCGGGTTCGGCACCGGCATGTTCGCCTTCTACGGCGACATCGGTTCCAACCACACCGGCTACAGTCCGCTGGTGACCCGCGTGGGCTACGAGATGCGCGTGTCCACCCAGATCACCGAGTGGCTCGAAGGCGGGCTCTACGCCATGCACGGCCGGCTGGGCGTGAACGAGCGAAGCCTCGACCGCAACCTCAACTTCGAGTCGCGCATCACCATCGGCGGCTTCCAGTTCAATTACAATTTCAACCACTTCCTGAAGCCCGGGCACGCCGTTGAACCCTTGATCGGCTTGGGCTTCGAGAGCGTGGAGTTCCTGAGCAAGACCGACCTGTACGACGCCCAGGGCCGCGCCTACAACTACTGGGGCGACGGCACCATCCGCGACATCGCGGAGAACGCGCCCAACGCCGGACAGGCTGTGATCCTGCAACGCGACTACACCTATGAGTCCGACATCCGCGAACTCAACCTCGACGGCTTCGGCAAGTACACCGAGCGCACCTGGGCCCTTCCGGTGTACCTCGGTGCCAAGCTGCGCATGGGCGGCGGTTTCGACATGCGCATCGGCACCACCATGCACTTCACCCAGAGCGACCTGGTGGACGGCGTGACCGACCAGAGCGTGGAGGGCCGCACCGGCGACAGCCGCAACGACCGCTTCCTCTTCACCAGCGTTTCGGTGAACTACGCCATCGATGTGGAACGCAAGAAGCGCAAGGCCCTGGAGGAACCGCAGCTCACGCCCGAACAGATGGACGTGCTCGTGCTGAACGACGACGAGGACGGCGACGGGGTCACCGACTTCAAGGACCAATGTCCGGGTACACCGGCCGGCGCCAAGGTGGACGCGCAGGGCTGCCCGATGGACACCGATGGCGATGGCGTGCCGGACGCCCTGGATGATGAGCCGGCCACGGCCCTGGGCGCGCCGGTGGACGACCGCGGTGTGACCATCACGGACGACATGTTCCTGAAGGACTACCTCAATTACAAGGACTCGGGGAACGTGAACATCATCACCTCGCGCGTGGAGAGCTTCGGCCCCGCGCGCAAGGCCGCCGCCGATAAGGCGCGACGCATCTACACCGTGCAGGTGGGCTCCGACGTGGAAGGCATCACCGAGGCGCAGATGCAGCAGCTGCTGAGCATCCCCGACATCCGCACGGTGGAGATGGGCGACACCACCATGTTCGTGGTGGGCGACTACGCCTCGCTGCCCGAGGCCCTGCGCCGGCAGCTCGCGCTGGACAAGGCCGGCGTGAAAGGCCAGGTGGTGGCCCAGGAGAACGGGCGCATCATCGACATCTCCAACGAGCTGCCCGGCGCACAGGCCGCGGCGGGCGTGGAACCGGGTGAGCGCGCCGGCACCGTGGTGCGCGTGCAGCTCGGCGCCTACCGCCAGAAGCTCTCCCGCAACATCTTCGAGGGCGTGCCCGACCTGGTGGTGCTGAAGGGCGACGATGGGCTCACCCACTACTACACCGGTTCCTTCACCGACGTGAACGAGGCCGCCAAGCACAAGGTGAACATGCTGCTCAAGGGCTTCGACGGCGCGTTCCTGGTGGCGTTCAAGGACGGCAAGCGTGTTTCGTTGAAACAGGCCGGCGCGCGCCTCACCGGCACCGAGAACCTGAAGAGCATGCCGCAGGGGGCCATCAGCAAGGATGCGATCCGCTACCGGGTGCAGGTGGGCACCTTCGCCGGCAACGTGCCCAGCGATGTGATGGGCAAGTACATCGAGATCGGCAACGTGACACCGGTGACCAGCGCCGATGCGGTGCGCTACTACTACGGCTCCTTCACCTCCCGTGCCGAGGCCGAGGACGCGCGGAAGGCGCTGATGGAGAAAGGCCTCACGGACGCTTTCGTGGTCGGCGACATGCTCGGCCGGATCATCCCCGCCGATGACGCCGATCGCGTGCTGCAAGGTCAATGACGGCCGCCCCGATGCGATCGCCCGGTGCGCTGCAATAGCGCCCCGGGCGATCGCGTTCTCGCAACACCTTCCGCTCCGCCTTCGAGCACCCCACCCCCACTTCCCGCACCACCATGATCCGCACCGCCTGGAAGCGTGTGTCCCTGCACGCCCTATGCGCGAGCCTGCTGCTCAGCGCCTGTTCCGACCGCACGGAACGCATCAAGCCTGACAGCGCCTTCATCCCCTACATCCCCGCCTTCACCGCGGGGCACATCCCCGCGCGCAGCCCCATCCTGGTGCGCATCGCCGAAGGGCAGACCTGGCGCGACAGCTCCGAGGCCGCCCTCCAGAAGCTCTTCGACCTCGATCCCGCCGTGGAAGGCACGGTCACCTGGAGCGACCACCTCACCCTCGCCTTCACCCCCAAGGCGCGGCTCAAGCAGGACGCCACCTACACCATCCGCTTCGCGCTGGGCGACCTCATCGAAGTGCCCAAGGACCTCCGCACCTTCACCTTCCAGGTGACCACCTACCGCCAGGGGATCGATGCCCGCGTGAGCGACCTGCGCTCGCTCTCCACCACCGACCTCACCTGGCAGCAGGCCCAGGTGGCCGTGCGCACCAGTGACGATGCCACCGGACAGGACCTCGAGGGCTGCTTCACCGCCGAGCAGAACGGTCGCCGGCTCTCCCTGAGCTGGGAGCACGAGGCCAACGGTACCTTCCACCGTCTCGTGGCCGACAGCGTGCAGCGGGGCGAGACCGCCAGCAGCGTGATCTTCCGCTGGAACGGCGAGCGCATCGACAGCGAGGACAAGGGCGAGCTGGTATTCCCCATCCCCGCCATCGGCGACCTGCAGCTGGTGAGCATCGAGACATCCAGCGAGGGCGAGCAATACGCCGCCCTGCTCTTCAGCGACCCCCTCGATCCCGCCCAGGACCTCAGCGGTCTCGCCGGCATCGTGGGCGTGGAGGAGACCCGCCTCAGCATCAGCGGCAACCGGTTGGTGCTCTATCCCTCCGACAGGCTCTCGGGCGATCACCAGGCCTTCGTGGCGGCCGGCCTGGCCAACGTGAACGGCCGCTCCCTTGGCAAGGACATCACCGTGGACCTCAGCTTCGAGGAGGTGAAGCCCGATGTCCGCCTGGTCGGTACCGGCACCATCCTGCCGAGCACGGACGGCCTGCTCTTCCCCTTCGAGGCCGTGAACCTCAACGCCGTGGACGTGCGCATCGTGCGCATCTACGCCGACAACGTGGTGCAGTTCCTTCAGGTGAACGACCTCGCGGGTGAACGCGAGCTGGCCCGCGTGGGCCGGCCGGTGCTGAAGCGCACCGTGCCCCTCCGCTCCAAGGAGGCCACCGTGCCGGGCCGTTGGAACCGCTACTACCTCGACCTCGACGAGCTCATCAAGACCGAGCCGGGCGCCATCTACCGGGTGTCCATCGGGTTCCGACGCGCCCATTCCACCTACCCCTGCCCCGATCAGCCCGTCAACACCGGCCTGCAGGCCAACACCGCGGAGGACGAGGAGGAGCCGGACAACGGCGAATGGGACAACCCCTACTCAGGCTACTACTACGATTACGACTACGAATACTGGGACGAGGACGAGGAGTATGACCATCGCAAGCGCGAGGACCCCTGCTCGGGGAGCTTCTACCGCGGCAAGGGCACCGTGGTGCAGCGCAACATCCTGGCGAGCGACCTGGGCCTTCTGGCCAAACGCGGCAACAGCGGCGAGCTGCTGGTGGCCGTCACCGACCTGCTCACCACCCGGCCGTTGTCGGGCGTGAAGGTGCAGGTGCTCGACCTGCAGCGCCGCAGCCTGGCCGAACTCGTCACCGACGGCGAGGGCTTCGTGACCCTGCCCGCCAGCAAACACAAGCCTTTCCTGCTCGTGGCCAGCAAGGGCCAGCAACGCGGCTACCTCAAGCTCGACGACGGATCGGCCTTGAACGTGAGCGAGTACGACGTGAGCGGCGAGGCCGTGGACAAGGGGCTGAAAGGCATGCTCTACGGTGAACGCGGCGTATGGCGCCCCGGCGACAGCCTCTACCTCACCTTCATCCTGCAGGACGCCCAGGTGAAGCTGCCCAAGGACCACCCGGTGGTGCTGGAGCTCACCGACCCGCAGGGCCGGCTCGATCAGCGCCTGGTGCGCACCAGCGGCGTGGAAGGCACCTACGGCTTCCGGTGCGCCACCGACGCCAACGCGCCCACCGGCGTATGGGGCGCGCGCGTCATCGTGGGCGGCACCACCTTCTACAAGCCCATCCGCATCGAAACGGTGAAGCCCAACCGCCTGCGCATCGCCCTGGACCTTGGTGGCGACAAGCTCACCGCCGCGGACGGTGAGCGCCCGGTGAAGCTCACCAGCAGCTGGCTGCATGGCGCCCCGGCCAAGGACCTGAAGGCCCGTGTGACCGTGAACCTGACGCGCAGCTCCGGCACCTTCAAGGGCTACGAGAAGTACATCTTCAACGACCTGAACAGCAACCTCACCACCGAGGAGCAGGTGGTGTTCGATGGCACGCTCAACGGCGAGGGCCATGCGGAGTTCCCGCTTGACCTGAAGGTGGACCGCCACGCACCGGCCGTGCTCAGCGCCAACTTCGTGACCCGCGTGTTCGAGGCCGGTGGCGATGCCAGCATGGACCGCACGGACATCCCCTACTACCCGTACTCCTCCTACGCCGGCATCCTGCCCGCCGAGCCCACCGGCTACTGGGGCACCTACCTCACCGACACCACCTACCGGTTCGCAGTGGCCAGCATCGACGCGAAGGGGGCACCGCTCGCGGGCCACAAGCTGCGCGCCCAGATCGTGAAGGTGAGCTACAACTGGTGGTGGGACGGCGACATGGACGGCTCCAACAGCTACATGAGCGCGCCCAGCTCACAGCTCATCAGCGACCAGGAGCTCACCACCGACCCGAAGGGCCGCGCCACGCTCAACTTCCGCATCGCACGTCCCGACTGGGGCCGCTTCGTCGTGCGGGTGAGCGACGAGGCCAGCGGGCACGTGAGTGCCGCCTGGGTGTACGTCGACTGGCCGGGCTATGAAGGCCGCTCGCGCCGCGAGGGTGGCAAGGAGGCCGCCATGCTCACCTTCAACGCCGACCGTGACACGTACGAGGTGGGACAGACCTGCACGCTCACCATCCCCACCTCCGGACAGGGCCGCGCGCTGGTGAGCCTCGAGACCGGTTCGCGCGTGCTCGATGCGAAGTGGGTGGAGGTGAAGGGCAAGGAGACCCGCTACACCTTCCCCGTCACCGCTGACATGGCGCCCAACGTCTACGCCCACGTCACGCTCATCCAGCCACACGCCCAGACCGCGAACGACCTGCCCATCCGCCTGTACGGCGTGATCCCGGTGATGGTGGAGGACCGCACCACGCACCTCTTCCCCGAGATCGCCATGGCCGGCGAGATCCGCACCGACCAGCCCTTCAGCGTGGAGGTGAAGGAGAAGAACGGAGAGGCCATGACCTACACGCTGGCGATCGTGGACGAAGGCCTGCTGGACCTCACCCGGTTCAGGACGCCCGACCCGTGGAAGCACTTCTATGCGCGGGAAGCCCTCGGCGTGCGCACGTGGGACCTGTACGACCAGGTGATCGGGTCCTTCGGCCGCCAGCTGCAACGTGTACTGGCCCTGGGCGGCAGCGACGAAGGCGGCCCGGCCAAGGGTCAACGGGCCGACCGCTTCAAGCCGGTGGTGCGCTTCGTGGGCCCCTTCAAGCTGGCCCCCGGCGCCAAGGCCAGCCACAGCTTCACCATCAGCAATTACGTGGGGAGCGTGCGCGTGATGGTGGTGGCCAACGCCGACCAGCGCGCTTACGGTCATGCCGAGAAGGCCGTACCCGTGCGCAAGCCGTTGATGCTGCTGGCCACCCTGCCGCGCGTTGTGGGCCCCGGCGAGACCGTGGACCTGCCCGTCACCGTGTTCGCCATGGACAAGAAGGTGAAGGACGTGACGCTCCGCCTTGAAGCGAACGAGCTCTTCACCCCGCTCGAGGGCACGAGCCAGCAGCTGCGCTTCAATGCCATGGGCGACCAGGTCGTTTCCTTCCGGGTGAAGGTGAAGGAGGCCATCGGCGTGGGCCGGGTGAAGCTCATCGCCGAGGGCGCCGGAGAGAAGGCCACCAGCACGATCGAAGTGCAGGTGCGCCAGCCCAACGGGCCGCAGACCGTAACGGAACAGGTGGTGATCGACGCGGGCAAGAGCTGGCAGGCCACCCCGGTGCCGGTGGGCGTGCTGGGCACCAATTCGGCCTATGTGGAACTGAGCACGATACCACCCGTGGACATGGGCCGCCGCCTGCAGTACCTCATCGAATACCCGCACGGCTGCGTGGAACAGACCACCAGCAAGGCCTTCCCGCAGTTGTACCTCGCCGACGTGATGGATGTGAGCGACCGCGCCGTGCAGGTGATGCGTGCCAACGTGGAGGCCGGCCTCCACAAGCTCCGGCAGTTCCAGCGCTCCTCGGGAGCGTTCAGCTACTGGCCCGGTGAGGACCACGTGGACGACTGGTGCTCGGTGTACGCGGGCCACTTCATGATCGAGGCGGAGCGGAAAGGGTTCGCCCTGCCCACTGGCATGCGCGCGAAGTGGCTCGACAGCCAGCGCCGCGCCGCACGCGACTGGAGCCTGAACGACGCCGAAGGCTGGTCGCGACAGGGGTCCGAACTGCTCCAGGCCTACCGCCTCTATGTGATGGCCCTGGCCAACGCCGCCGACCTCGGCGCCATGAACCGCCTGCGCACCACGCCCGACCTGGGCTTCCAGGCGCGGTGGAACCTGGCCGCGGCCTATGCCATCGCCAACCGCAAGGACGTGGCCCGCGAACTGGTGAAGGGCATCGGAACGGAGACCACGCCCTACACCGAACTGGCCTACACGTACGGCAGCGACGTCCGCGACGATGCCTTCATCGCCGAGGCCCTGCTGCGGATGGACGACCGCCCGAACGCCGCCCAGGTGATCAAACGCATCGCCGAGGACCTCAGCAACGACGAATGGTACAGCACGCAGAGCACGGCCTTCGGACTGCTGGCCGTGGCGCGTCTCGCCGAGGGGAACGCGCTCGGGAAAGGGCTCTCCTTCAAGCAGACCGTGGACGGCAAGAGCACCGACCGTGTGAGCCGGAAGAGCATCGTGCGCATCGACCTGCCCGCACCGGACGGAAAGCGCGCGGTGACCGTGCAGAACACCGGGGCCAACCTCCTGTACGCACGCCTCGTTCGCACCGGCACACCGATGCCCGGCGAGGAGCGCCCGGCGAGCAACAACCTGGGCATCGAGGTGCGCTACCAGACGATGGACGGCAAGCCCCTCGACCCCACCAACCTCGATCAGGGCACGGACTTCATGGCCGTGGTGACAGTGCACCACAACGGCGTGCGGGGCTGGTACCAGAACCTGGCGCTCACCCAGGTCTTCCCCTCGGGCTGGGAGATCCGCAACAGCAGGCTGGAGGGCACCGAGGAGGCCACCCGGAGCAGCGCCTTCGACCACCAGGACATCCGCGATGACCGGGTGATGACCTACTTCGGCCTGGGCGCCGGATACACCGCCACCTACCGCGTGTTCCTCAATGCCTCCTACACCGGCCGCTTCTACCTGCCCGCCGCGGACTGCGAGGCCATGTACGACCACACGGTCCAGGCCCGCGACATGGGCCGATGGGTCAATGTGGTGCGCGCGGGAGCGCCCACCTCGCAACGCTGATCCGGCATGATGCTTGATCTTTGCGGCAACCACCTTCGGACCCCATGAAACGCGTCGCGCTTTCCATCGCCCTGCTCCTGGGCGCCGCCCTGGTCCATGCCCAGGACGCCCCCCGGACCATCTACAGCTATGCCATCGGCAACTGGCGCAACGGTCCCGTCGTGCTCATCAGCCCGCTGTTCGAAACGACGGAGCAGTTCACCACGCCGCAGCTGATCGCCCGCGTGCGGAAGGACCATCCGGAGTTCGCCGCGGTGGTGGACATCGATGTGCAGCGCTTCGCCACCGTGGAGGAAGGCCAGGAATCGCGCACCACGCTGCGGTCGAAGTACCTCATGCGCAAGCTGGAGGTGAAGATGCTGGAGCCAACGGCACCGAAGGCTCCGACAACGCCCTGACCCTCGCAGGCAGGAATGCGGAAGGGCGGCCGATGGCCGCCCTTCCGCATTGGGGATCGAGGGCGATCAATGCACCACGTTCAAGCGGGTGGCCGAAGAGCGTGCGGCGCCCTTTACGGTCGTGACCATGTACAGACCGGGCACCAGACCGCTCACCGAAATGTCCAGTACACCGCGACCGTTCACTGCCACGGCCATCACCAGGCGGCCGCTCACATCGAGCACCTCCAGGCGGTCGGCGTCCGCAAGTGCCGCAGGCAGGGTCACGCGCACCACATCGGTGGCGGGGTTCGGGGCCAGGGCGGGCTGCACCGCGTCCGCAGCCTCATCGAGCCCCAGCGTGCCGCAAGGACCATAGCTGCCGGCGAGTGAGGTGATGCCCGTGTTGTTCGGGTCGAGCCAATTCTGCAGGCGGCGCGAGGCGATGGAACCGTTGCTCTGCCAATGGTAGCTCAGCTTGCCGTAGTAATCGGGCTGAAGCTGCCCATTGGGCACCACGCTGTTGCAGTAGGAACCACCGCCGGTGAGGGTGCCCACGATCAGGCCGCTGCTGTTGAACACCGGCGAGCCCGAAGAGCCGCCCTCGGTCACGCCCCAACCGTTCGTCGTACCGGCCCAGGTCACCCGCCAGTGGGTCTGTGCCGGCACCCCGTTCCATTGGCTCGAGCTGGAGATGGCGTTCACGGTGCTGATCTTCTTCTCATCTCCGTTGGGATGGTGGATGCAATACGCGCCGGATCCGGGGTTCGCCGTGTTCGAGTCCCAACCCTGCCAGTAGGGGTTGAAATTGGTGGGTATGGCATCCTCGCCCTCAAGCAGCAGGAAGTCCGAGCCACTGTTGCCGCCACCATCGTTGCTGTCCGCACGCTTCACGCACCCGGTTACCGAATAACCGCCGGGGGCATTGCCCGTACCGCAGCCCGAACGCTGGTACCTGAAGTAGAACTTCCATGCGGTGAAATCGCTCGCCGTGGCGTTCACGCCGCAGTGGAACGCGGTGAGGTAATAGGCCTTGCAATCAAGCGTCTGGTTGTTCACCAGCGAGCCGGAGCACCATCCCAACTGGCCGCCCTCCACGACGCCAACGCGCACCACACCGTCCCGTTGCGCGGAACGACCGGTGCCCTCGGGCGCGCAGTTCACGTCGACCTCACAATCCTGCGCCTTCACCCCGCCCACGAAGCGGTAGGCATGCCCCACCGAGGCGATGGTGAAGGTGCCGGTGCCACGGACCACCAGTGGCTCGTAGTACTCGACCACACAGGCCTCGCCCAGCAGTTGCGAGGTGGTGAACAGGCCATGCTCCTTGTTGTTCGCGGAGGTGAACCCACCGATCACCTGGTCCCCGGCATCGTCGTACACGTGCATCAGCGCGCCAGCGGGCAGGTACATGTCCTCGAAGAAAAGTTCGGTGGCGAGCGCTCCGGGCGACACGATCCGCAGACGCCAGAGGCGATCGCCGTTGGCGAGCTCGGTCCAGGCGCCGTGCGTGGCCGGGCCGGCGTTCAAGGCCAGCTTGCGGCCGTACATCGGAAGCAGCCCCTGGTCATCGCGCAACTTATCCTCCGCCGCCACGGTCACGGCATCGAACGCTTCGGGGTTCACCGTGGGCACGCTGCTTCGGTCCATGCCGGTCCGCAGGGAGTAAGGGGTGCCGCCAACGCTGATCTGCGCGGCGAGCGGAGCGGCCACGATCCAGGCGATCACGGCCAATGTGGAATGTCGTTTCATGGGTTCGCTAAGGAGGTTCCGAAGATAACCATGCGGTCATCCGGATGCGGTCGACAACCGATGGGCCGGTCGCGGAAAGCCACTGAACGAGGAAGGGGGCCCGATGAGCCCCCCTCCTCATTAAGCAAGTGGTGCGATCAGCGCAGCAAGGTCACCGTTCCCACTTTCTCCACCTTCTCGCCATTGCTGGCATCGCCGGTGAAGATCCAGAAATAGGTGCCGTCCACGATGTCGCTGCTGGGCTTCCAGATCATGCGGCTCATGGTGCCGGTGCCGTTGCCGGTGATCTGCTGCTCCTTCACCAGGTTACCCCAGCGGTTGAAGATCTTCATGCCGGCCTTCTGGAAGCCGAGCAGGGTGATGAACTCGAACGCATCGTTCTCCCCATCTCCGTTCGGGCTGAACACGTTGGGGATCTCCACGATGGGCTTGTTCAGCACGAGCACGCTGTCCATGTAGGACCCGAAGCAGCCGTTGGCGTCCGTTCCAGAGAGGGTCACGTAGTAAACACCGGCGGCGGTATAGGTCACCTGCGGCTCGAAATCGGTGGAGGAGGATCCCTCACCCAGGTTCCAGTTCCAGTTGTTCACGTTCGAGGCCGAGGTGTTGTCGAAGTTCACCGTCAGCGGCATCACCCCCGTGGGCGGGTTCGGGTCGAAGCTCACCTGCGCCGGCGGATACCAACCGATGGTAAGGTCCGCCGTTCCGAAGCAACCATTGGGGTCACCCACCAGCACCGTGTAGGTAACGGGCGAGGATTGCGGGGTCACGATGGGGTTCGGGATCGTGGGGTCGCTGAGGCCCACGCTCGGCGTCCAGAGGTAGCTGATGAGGTCCTCGTTCACCCCGGCGCACACGGTGAAACGCATGTTCGGCCGTTGGTCGCTCACGCCCTGCGTGAGGAAACCGAAGGGCGTGGAGCATACCCCGCCCTGGTCGGAGTATTGGAAGATGACCGAGTTGTAGGGCGTAACCGAGTAGTAGGTCGGCGAGCTGCTGGTGTAGTTCGCGCCCAAGCCGTTCGGGTTGAAATCGAAGCAGGTCTCGATGACGATGTTGACACCACCCGGCCAGTCGAAGCCCGGGTTGAGCACCAGGTTGTTCAAGCCCACATTGATCGGCAGGGTGTCATCGGTGAACACCGTGGTGAGCCCATCGACCCATTGGCCCTGGGTGAGCTGGTCGAGCGTGGTGCAGCCCATCTTCACGGTGAAGTTGAGGTACTGCGTGGTGCCGTTGATGGCGGCGATGTCGAAGGCGAGCTGGTTGAACGTGCCCCCCGCGAAGCCCTGGTTCACGAGCTCATCGGCACGGATCAGGATCTGGTGTTTCGCGCCGCTGTACCAGTTACCGAACACGCTCGGCCAGCTGGTCTGGGTGCCCTGGTTCTGGTCCGTACCCAATTGCACCTGGGCCACCACGCCGGTGGAGCAGGTCGAAGGGTTCGCACCGCAGAACTCGGGCGGCGCATTGTTCAGGGTCGCGAAGAACTGGCTGGACTCCCCTTCGCAGACCAGTTCGTCCAGTTGGGACACCGTGAAATCGGGGATGAAGGACGGAGCAACGACCACCGTGACCGAAGTATCCTGCTGGCCACAGCCGTCAGCGCTCGTGATCGTGCAGGTGTAGGGATAGGAGCCGGGGAACTGGTAGGAGCCCACCGGGTTCGGGATGCTGGTATTGCTCAGCCCCGTGGCCGGCGTCCACTGGTAGGTGTAGGCACCGGGCGGGTTCGTCGTCACGTTGAACTGCACCGTCTCGCCCAGGCAGAGGGCGCTGTCGGCCACGCTCACATCGAAGGTGAAGCTGGGCACCACGTTCACGGTCACCGTATCCGAAGCGATGCAGGAACCGGACAGGTCGCTGGTCACGATGTACGTTGTGGTGACGTTCGGGTCAGCGATCACGTTGGCGCAGTTGGGCGACAGGCACTGGAAGTTGGTGGGGGTTATGGGGTCCCCGGAAAGCACGCTCCACGTGAAGATGGAGCCACCTTGCGCCTGCAGGTTCGCCACCTGAGGACCGCAGATGGTGACATCCGGACCCGCGCTGGTGCGCTGCAGCACATCGATGTTGTACACGTAGGTCTGGAAACCTTCGATGGGGCAGGCCCCGTCGCTCACCGTGATGATGAAGGGGAAGAAACCGGAGGTACCCGGTGTGGCCGTCCAGCAGATGTCGATGGTGATGGGGTTGGTGCCCGTGTACGAGAAGGTGGCACCGGGCAGGTTCTGCTGGATGTTCGTGACCGCGGTGAGCGTATCGCCCGCGTTCGGGTCGGTCACAACGGCCTGGAAACAGAACTGGTCGCTCTCACACAGCTGCAGGCTGTAGGGGTCCACCTGGATGGAGGTACCGGTCAGGTTGGCGATGGTCCCCGTGGTGGGATCGGGAGGTTCGTTCGAGCAAGGCACGCCCACGAACTGCATGTCGCGCATCACCGTGCCCAGCACGTTGCCGTTCTCGTCGTAGGAGGTCACCTGCACCACCACGACCCAGTTACCGGCCTGGTTCAAGGTGAAGTTCACCAGACCCGTCTGCTGGTTGATGGTGAGGCCGGTGATCGGCTGACCGGGCGTCCAAGGCGCAACATAGGCCAGCGCGCCCCCACCGCCCTGCATGGCGCTGATGAGCTGATAGGAGAGCGAATCGGCATCCGGATCAAAAACACCGTAGCTGTAGGAAATGGGGTAGCCCAGGCACACGTAAGGGATCGGGGCGTTCGTGAACACCGGCGAGTCGTTGCAGGGAGCAAGCTGGTTGTCCATCACCGCCTCCAGGTAGGTATCCTGGAGATCGGGGTTCTGGAGGTTGGCAACGGCCGCATTGCGGCAGCAGTTCGTCCAGGAGAAGGTCCAGGAGTTGCAGGGCTGCAGGGTCACCGTACCCGTGTAGATGTACTGCTCGATACCCGGCAGCGTGCCTCCGTTGCAGGTGCTGTTCGGCAGCTCCGCGTCGCACAGCTGCGAGATCTCCGTACCACCCGGGGTGGTCACCGTAACGGTCTGATTGCCACAGGGGCTGGTCACCTGGATCGTCTCGGTCAGGCTCACCGGGATACCGGCACAATCCCGGTACAGCACCATGGTGACCTGATACTGGTTCGGTCCGATGCACTGCCAGTAGATCTCTCCACCGGAAATGTGCGAGGCCTTCACCTGAACGGTCCCCATGAGAAGGACCAGGGAGATCAGCGCGAGAAGTTTGCGAAGCATGCTGTCGGCTTTGGATGGGCGTTTTGCAACGGCGTCGAAAATAGTGTTTCCGGGATAATCGGCGACCTTTCGCGACCGTTGTTCTGCATCATGACGGCCGCCCGGTCCCGCAGGTTGTCCCGTCGCCTCCGCATCCGCCTTCTGGCCGTGCTCGCTGCCCTGGCCGCAGGCCTTGCGTGGTGCCGATGGTGGCCGCTGGACGGACTTTTCAACACCCCGCGCTCCACCGTCCTGCTCGACCGGCATGGCGAGTTGCTGGGCGCCACGGTCGCCGCCGATGGCCAATGGCGCTTCCCGGCCCGGGACAGCATACCCGAACGGTTCGCCACCTGCCTCATCCAGTTCGAGGACAGGCACTTCCGGGAGCACCACGGCATCCACCTCCCTTCCCTGGTGCGGGCCGCACAACAGAACCGGAAGGCCGGGCGGGTGGTGAGCGGCGGAAGCACGCTCACCATGCAAGTGGCGCGGCTCAGCCAGGGCAATCGCCGCCGGACCTACTGGTCCAAGCTGCAGGAAGCGCTCCTCGCTGTACGCATCGACCTGGCCCTCGACAAGGACGGGATCCTGGCCCTGTTCTGCGCCAACGCACCGTTCGGCGGGAACGTGGTGGGGCTCGAGGCCGCGGCATGGCGGTACTACGGCCGGCCGCCCGAACGCCTCAGCTGGTCCGAATGCGCCACCCTCGCCGTGCTGCCCAACGCCCCCTCCATCATCTACCCGGGCCGCGGCCATGAGGCCTTGCGCGCCAAGCGCGACCGACTGCTCGACAGGCTCCTGTCCATCGGGCGGATCGACAGCGTCGAATGGTCGCTCGCACGCCAGGAACCCCTGCCATCGGGCGCCCAGCCCCTGCCCCACCGGGCTCCCCACCTGCTGGCCACCCTCAAGGCCAGGGGGGGCGAAGGGCGCATCCTGCGGAGCACCATCGATGGGCGGCTCCAGGACCTGGTCACCACCAGCGCGGCCCAGTACGCCACCGTGCTCGAGGCGAACGAGGTGCACAACGCCGCCGTGCTCGTGCTGGACACGCCCACCGGCGAGGTGCTCGCGTACGTGGGGAACATGCCCGATGCCGGCGCCGAACATGCCGGGGCCATGGACCTTGTGCAGGCGCAGCGCAGCACCGGCAGCCTGCTGAAGCCGTTCCTCCATGCCGCCATGCTCGATGCGGGCGAGCTGCTGCCCCACATGCTGGTGGCCGATGTGCCGACCCGTTATGAAGGTTTCGCACCGCTCAACTACGACCAGTCCTACTCCGGCGCCGTACCGGCCTCCGAGGCGCTGGCCCGCTCCCTGAACGTGCCGGCCGTACGGGCCCTGCGCCGCCACGGCGTGGACCGCACCTTGCGCGTGCTGCGCGGCATGGGCCTGAACGGCCTTCACCGCTCCGCCGACCACTATGGGCTGGCGCTGATCATGGGCGGCGGGGAAAGCAGCCTCTGGGAACTTACCGGCGCTTACGCCAGCATGGCGCGCATCGTCGACCAGCATGGGCGTTCTTCAGCCCAGGGAAGGACTCTGGTCCACGGACCGGTGGCGCTTCCGACCGCCGAGGACGGCCCGGACCGCGAGGAGCCCCTGCCCCTTTCCGCTGCGGCGCTCCATTTCACGCTGGAGGCCCTGCGCACGGTGAACCGGCCGGAATCGGAGGCCGGGTGGGAGTCCTTCGGCCGATCGATGGATGTGGCCTGGAAGACGGGCACCAGCGTGGGCCACCGCGATGCCTGGGCCATCGGCACCACCGCACGCTACAGCGTGGGCGTGTGGACCGGCAATGCCGATGGGGAAGGGCGGCCGGGGCTCACCGGAACGCTCGCCGCGGCCCCCCTCCTGTTCGACGTGTTCGGCCGGCTTCCGCGCTCGGCGCCGCCCGACCCACCCTATGACGAGCTGGTGGACGCGCCCCTCTGTCCGTGGAGCGGTCACCGCGCAGGCCCCGACTGCCCCGTGGTGGACACCGTTCCGATCCCCCGCGCGGGATTGCGCACACCGGCATGCCCATACCACCGGATGGTGTGGTTGAACGAGGACGAAAGCGCCCAGGTAAGGCCCGGGGAAGGCGGCCATCCGGTGGCCTGGGCCGTGCTGCCCCCGGCCATGGAGCACTACCGGGCCTCGCGCGATCCATCGTACCGCCCGCTGCCTCCCTTCCGCCATGGCCCGGACGAGGCAGGTGTTCCCTTCGAGGTGCTCTACCCCGAGGCCGGCGCCCGGCTGCTGATCCCCGTGGAGCTCGACGGTCGGCGCGGGAACGCCGTGGTGCAGGTGGCCCACAGGGATCCCTCCTCGGTGATCGATTGGGACCTCGACGGCGCTTACGTCGGCCGCACCCAGGGCGACCATCACCTGGCCATCGCCCCGGACGACGGTCCGCACGTGCTAACTTTGACCGACGCGCGCGGGCATGTGCTCCGGCACCGGTTCAGCGTGGTGAGCGCACCGCGCGAACGAAACCCCTGATGAGACGATCGCTGCTGTTGGCAGGCCTGTCCACCTCCCTGGCATTGCAGGCCCAGCCCGACACCCTTTTCATCCCGGAGCACGGACAGGTGGTGCCCTACGCCGTGGTCTACGGTCCGTTGCAGGGCAGGGAACCGTATCGCCGGATCGGGCACTTCGCCCTGGACACCGCCGTGGTGGCCGTGGAGCTCGACTACAAGCTGGGGCGCCCCTGCGGCGTGTACAGGGCCTTTTTCCCCGATGGCCGGCCGCTCATCTTCGCGGTGTACGGGTACAACGGGCTGCACGGCGATTGGACGGAGTACGATGAGATCGGACGCATCGCGGTGAAGGGCCAGTACCGCGAAGGCAAGCGCGACGGCACCTGGTCCTTCCGGGCCGAGGGCGTGGTGGGCCACTACAAGGAAGGCAAGCGCCATGGCAAGTGGAAGTACTACGAGAACGGCCGGCTGGTACGCGAAACGAAGTACCACAACGATAAGCTGGTGAAGGGCTCCGAGATGCGGATGGGCCCGTGAGCACTTAACGTTCCTTAACGCCGCGGGGCAACCCCGGTGACCGTTGTGCCGTTACATTCATCCCACCGATCCCCTGATGACCATCCGTCCCCGCCGGGCCCTGCTGCCCCTCGTCCTCCTTTCCTGCGCCGCGCTCCTTGCCCAACAGCCTTCGGCGGTGAGCAAGCTGGATGCCTTGATGTACCACATCGACCGCATGTACGTGGACAGCGTGGACGACAACAAGCTGGTCGACAAGGCCATCGTGAGCATTCTGGGTGAGCTCGACCCGCACAGCACCTACATCCCCAAGGAGGAGCTCGAGGAGGTGAACGAACCCTTGAAGGGGAACTTCGAAGGGGTGGGCATCCAGTTCAACATCGTGCGCGACACCATCTACGTGGTGGACGCCATCGCGGGAGGCCCCAGCGAGCGCCTCGGCATCCGGGCCGGCGACCGCATCGTGCGCATCGACGGTGAGAACGTGGCGGGCGTGGGCTTCAAGAACGCCGATGTGATGAAGCGGCTGCGCGGCAAGAAGGGCACCAAGGTGGAGGTGGCCATCCTGCGCCGCGGCGACCGGACCCCGCTCGACTTCAGCATCACCCGCGACAAGATCCCGATCTACAGCGTGGAGGCGGCGTACATGGCCACACCCTCCGTCGGCTACATCAAGGTGAGCCGCTTCAGCGCCACCACCATGAAGGAGTTCCGCGAGAAGCTGGACGAGCTGCGCAAGCAGGGCATGCAGGACCTGATCCTCGACCTGCAGGGCAACGGCGGCGGCTACCTGCGCACCGCGATCGAGATGGGCGATGAGTTCCTCGGCGACAAGAAGCTCGTGGTCTACACCGAAGGCCGGTCCACCCCCCGGGAGGACACCTATGCCACGGCGGAGGGCCGTTTCGAGAAGGGCCGCCTGGTGCTGCTGGTGGACGAGGGCAGTGCCAGCGCCAGCGAGATCGTGAGCGGCGCCATCCAGGACTGGGACCGCGGTCTGATCGTGGGCCGTCGCACCTTCGGCAAGGGCCTGGTGCAGCGCCCCGTGATGCTGCCCGATGGATCGGCGGTGCGGCTCACCGTGAGCCGCTACTACACGCCATCCGGTCGTTGCATCCAGAAATCCTACGAGGAAGGCGTGGAGGCCTATCAGCGGGAGAAGGCCGAACGCCTCAAGCGCGGTGAGCTCACCAGCGCCGACAGCATCCACATGCAGGACACGGTGAAGTTCTACACCATGCACAAGCGGGTGGTGTACGGCGGCGGCGGCATCATGCCCGATGTGTTCGTGCCCATCGACACGTCCATGAGCTCCGACTATTTCGGCCAGCTGGTGCGCAAAGGCACGCTGAACACCTATGCGCTCACCTACACCGATGAGCACCGCACAGCCCTGCTGCAGCGCTACCGCAACCCCGACCAGTTCCGCAAGGACTTCCGGGTGGACGAAGCCATGCTCGAAGGCCTCATGGCCCAGGGCGAGAAGGACGGGGCGAAGCGCGATGTGGAGGGCCTTGCCAGGAGCCGCACCCTCATCGACCTGCGGATGAAGGCCCTGATCGCGCGGGACCTTTGGGACACGAGCGCCTACTGGCAGGTGATCAACCCGGACAATCCGGTGGACCGCAGCTACCAGCGCGCCTTGGAAGTGCTGAAGGACGACACCTTCCAGCGCCTGGGCATGGCCGAACGTTGATCGGTCGTTAACGCTGGACACCGGCAGGGGCCGCGTGGTATTTTCGCGCCCCGAAACCAATCGACACACCGCATCCCATGAAGGACAACATCCAGATCGGACTGCTCGTGCTCATCGCGGGCATGGTGGGCTACCAGATCGTGAGCCAGCCCAAGAGCACCCCGGCCGCCGCCAGCGTGGCCGCCCCGGCCGCCGTGCCCGCGGCGAACCCCTTCGCGCAGCCCGCGAAGCCGGCGTTCGACCCCGCCGTACCGCCCTCCACCCCCATCACCGCGAACAAGCCCAAGACCTCGGTGCGCTTCGCCAACGACGAGCACGACTTCGGCAAGGTGCTCTCCAGCAGTGAGAACACCTATCGCTTCGCGTTCACGAACACGGGCACCGAACCGCTGATCATCGAGAACGCCCAGGGCAGCTGCGGCTGCACCGTGCCGGAATACCCCAAGGCCCCCATTCCGCCCGGTGGCTCCGGCGAGATCAAGGTGGTGTACAAGCCCAACGGACAGAGCGGCGCCCAGCAGAAGACCGTGACCGTTACGGCCAACACGGAGCCGAACCAGACCATCCTGCGCATCAAGGCGGATGTGACGCCGGACGGGAACGCCCCGGCCGCTGCCGCCCATTGACCGGCCCTGCCGCATCGAACGAAGAAGCCCCGCCACCGCGGGGCTTCTTCGTTCAGCCCCGCGCCAGCAGCGCGTTGATCGCGCGGGCCAGGGCCTGGTCCTTCTCCGTCACACGCCCACCGGCATCGTGGGTGCTGAGCCGGATGTGGACGCGGTCGTACACGTTGGTCCATTCCGGGTGATGGCCCATGCGCTCCGCGATCAGCGCCACCCGGGTCATGAAGGCGAACGCCTCGGTGAAGTCGGTGAAGCGCAGGTCGCGCACCAGCGCACCATCCTGCTCGGTCCAGCCCGCCGTGCTCATCGGTGGATCGGCAGCTTGATGATGGAAGGCGCCTCCTCGTGGTGCACCAGCCGCATCTCATCCACCAGGTGCTTCGCCCCGCACACCTTGTCCATCACGAACAGCACATAGCGGATGTCCACCGCGATGTTGCGGCACTTGTCCGGGTCGAACTGGATGTCGCTCATGGTGCTCTCCCACGTCCGGTCGAAATTGATGCCGATGAGCTCCCCACGGCCGTTGATCACCGGGCTTCCGCTGTTGCCGCCGGTGGTGTGCAGCGAGGAGGTGAAGCACACTTTCATGCGCCCGTCCTCGCCGTAAGGCCCGTAGTCCTTGTTGGCGTGCAGCTCCAGCAGGCGCTTGGGCACATCGAACTCCGCATCGCCGGGACGGTACTTCTCCAGGATGCCGTCGAGGTAGGTGTAGGGCAGGTAGGCCATGCCGTCCCGTGGGCGGCTCCCTTCCACCTTGCCGTAGCTCAGGCGCAACGTACTGTTCGCATCGGGCCACCAGGTGCGGTCGGGATAGAGGGTCATGAGCCCCTTCACGTACACGCGCATGCCCGCCTCCACCCGGTCGGCCGAGGCGGCCAGTTTCGGGCGAACGCCATCGAGGAAGCTGGTGTAGAAGGAGCGTGAGGCGCGGTAGGCCGGATCCTCCTGCAAGCGCTTGGCGACCTTCGGCGAGAAGCCGTCGAGGGCCTTGAACAGCGCGGTGCTGTCCGTGAAGACCGTGCGCTTGTACAGGTCCGTCACCCACGCATCACCATCGCCCTTGAACCGCGCATCGATCTCCTTGAGCACGGCCGGTGCGTTCGCCTGGTCCACATTGGCGCGGTAGATGGGCAGCTGCGCCTTCATGATACGCTCGTCCACCGCCTTGTCGTAGTCCTTGTAGAAGGCCCGCGACGCGCCCTTCAGGCGGTCGATCTCGGCCTGCAACTTTCCACTGCGCTTCAGTTCCTCGTGGCCGGTGAGCAGCGCCTTGTACGCATCGACGTAGCGCAGCAGTTCGGGGCCCACGTACACCAGCTCCGTGAAGAGGTCGCGGGCCTTGGCCAGGGGCACGTACTCCATGTACACGCCTTGCAGCGTATCGAGGGCCCCCTCGTACGGGGTGCCCTTCGCCTTCTCGCGGTAGCCCGCCTCCTGCGCGCGCTTGCGGTCGAGCGTGCGGAGCTCGGTGAGGCCGCGCAGTTCGCCGATCCACTTCTTGTAGGCGTTGCTGATGCTCTTCTGCTTGTCGGCGTACTGGATGCGGGTGCGGTCGCTGGCGAGCATGGCCTGGTCGATCACGGCCAGGCTGGCCTGCCGCATCTGGATCTTCAGGGGGTCGCCGGTGCCGGTCACGTACTCCACCGCGTAGCTGCTGAGGTAGCGCTGCGTGCTTCCGGGGAAACCGAAGATCATGTCGAACTCACCCTCCTTCACCCCGTCCATGCACACCGGCAGGCTGTGCCGCGGCTTGAAGGGCACGTTGGTGAGGGCGAAGTCCGCCGGCTTGTTGTCGGCGCCGGCATAGATGCGGAACACGCTGAAGTCGCCCGTGTGGCGGGGCCACATCCAGTTGTCGGTGTCGCCGCCGAAGTTGCCGATGGCACCGGGGGGGGCGCCCACCAGCCGCACGTCGCGGAAGGTCTCGGTGACAATGAGGAAGTAACTGTTACCGTAGTTGAAGGGGCGCACCACGGCGTTGTAGTGCGTGCCTTCGACCGCCTTCTTCGCCAAGGCATCGGCCACCTTGGCGAAGGCCTCACGGCGCTGCGCCTCGGTGAGCCCGTTGGGCAACTGGGCCAGCACCTGGTCGGTGACCTCCTCCATGCGGATGATGAAGGTGGCGGTGAGCCCGTTGTTGCGAAGCTCGGCGGCGCGGTCGGCGGCCCAGAACCCGTCCTTGAGGTAGTCGTGCTCCAGCGAGCTGTGGTCCTGGATGGCACCGAATCCGCAGTGGTGGTTGGTGAGGATGAGCCCCTCGCCGCTCACCACCTCGGCGGTGCAGCCTCCACCGAAGAGCACGATGGCGTCCTTGAGGCTGGTGTGGTTGACCGAGTAGATGTCCTCCGCGGAAAGGTGCAGGCCCATGGTCTGCATGTCGCTTTCGATGCTGCCCAGCAGGGTGGGCAGCCACATGCCTTCGGTGGCGCGCGCGAACGGGGAGAGCGAGGAAACGCACGCAAAGGCCACCACGGCCTTCAGGTGCGGAACGGTGCGGTGTAGCATGGGCGCAAGTTGGCAAGGCGAAGGCAGCGGACCAACAGCACCGGGGACGAGCGGCCGGTCACGGGGCCACCTCCTGCGGAGGCGGGGCCTGTGGGGGACCTTCCTCCTTCTCCACCACCTCGGCGATGAAGATGGCCAGGAGCACGATGAGCACCAGCGCGATGAAGGCCTTGGGGTCCTTGTACAACGGCTTGTGGTGCAGGATGACCTTGGCCTGCTGGTAGTTGTACAGGAGCCGGCCGCTGTCCTTGTACCGGAGCAGGTCCTCGTCACGCGGTTCGGGGCCACGGCCTTCGGGGGAGATGCGGTAGCGCGTGCTCATGGCCGTGGTGCAAGGTAGGTGCGCAGTACGGCGAGCACCCGGTGGGTGCGCATCTTGGCCGCATCCTCGGCGATGCCGAGCACGGCCCCGAGCTCCGCGAAGCTCATGCCGTCCATGTAGCGCAGTTCGATCAGGCGGGCCTTATCCTCATCGAGCCGGCCCATGGCGAGCCCCAGCCGCCGCATGTCCTCGTCCTTGCCGGGCAGCCCCATCTCCTCCGAGAGGCCGCGCACCTCGGCGAAGCTCATGTCGATCACCACCTCCTTGCGCTTGCGCCAGTGCATCTTCAGCTCGTTCAGCGCGATGCGGTAGAGAAAGGCCTTGAAGGGGTGGCCACGGGGTTCGTAGCGCGGAAGGGCGAGCATGGCCTTCAGAAAGGTCTGTTGCGTGAGGTCGGCCGTAAGGTCGCGGTCGCGGGCCCTGCGGAGGATGAAGCGGAAGATGGCCAGGAAGTGCCGCTCGTAGAGCGGCGCGAACGCCTGCGGCGAGCGCTGCGCCGCCCGTACCAAGGCCTCTTCCTCGCGATTCTCCATGGGCTTCCGAAGGTGGTGAATGCCTGCGGAACAGGAACGTAACGACCGATGCCCGAGGAGGAACCGTAACCACGCATCATTCGGCCCCGTTGAACGGTCGTCCATGAGTGGCCAGGATGACCCCACGAATGGCCGTACCCGATCGACCAATGACCATTTCTCCGCGGTTCCACCGGACCTTGCTGGTCCTTGCAGCCCTGTGGTGTTCGGGCCCCAAGGTGGCGGCCCAATCCCCCGCTTGGAACTGGGTGAACACCCTCGATGCCGGGAACAATGAGCAGGTCAACGACATCGCCGTGGAGGCCCTCACCGGGAACATCTACGTGGTTGGCATCTACAGCAGCACGAACCCCGGGATCGCACCATACGGCCTGCCCGCTTCCACGAACGGATCAGCGGATGCCTTCCTGGCCAAACTGGACCCGAACGGCAACCTGATCTGGAGCCGGGGTTTCGGCAGCACGCAGGATGATGCAGCCGCCAGTGTGGCCGTGGCTTCGAGCGGCCTTGTGGTGGTCACCGGTTCCTATGGAGGTGCGGTGACCGCCCTGGGGCTCACCAACGCCGGATCGAGCGATGCGTTCGTGGCGGCCTACGATGCGAGCGGCACCTTCCAATGGGCGAAAAGCGTTCGAGGCCAACAACCCGATGAAGGCACCGGTGTGGCGATCAGCGGCTCCACCATCGTGGCGTACGGCAGCTTCACGCACCAGAACATCCTTGGCGGGGTGCTTTCCCTCTTCGGGCTGAGCCCTGGGCAACGCTACGCCTACCTCAACGCGTACGACCTGAGCGGTTCGTTGCAATGGTCCCTTACGGGAGCCTCGAACGACGACATCCGGACGCATCGCATCACCTCGGACGGAACGAACGTGTACGCGGTGGGCGGCACCGCCGGCAACACCTTCGGGTGGCTCAACAGCCTCGGCATCACGACCACCGGAACGAGCACCACCGATCCGAACGCGCTCTTCTGCTCAGCCGTGGGCCTGAACGGCACCCCGGCCTGGGCCCGCCTGATCAACAACCCCGGCGACCAGTATGCCGAATGCAATGGAGTGACCACGGACTGCGCTGCCGTCTACATCACCGGACATACGCACAACGGGTCCGTGTTCCCCGGCGGGATCACCCGGACCACGCCAGGGGTCCATGACTACTGGTTCCTGGCCTCACTGAGCCGCAGCACCGGCACCACCAACTGGGTGCGGACCGCCTCCAGCACGGTGGACCACGGCGCGGATGGGCAGGATGTCTCCGTCGGGACCAACGGGCAGCTCCATGTCGTGGGCTCCCTGGCAGGCACGGTGACGACCGATGGTGGTGCTGTGCTCTCCGGTGGTAGCGATGCGGACCTCTGCATCGCCCGTTTCAACCGGGACGGCACCTGGACCTGGAACTCCCGTGCATCGAGCACAGCGGATGAATGGGCCTTTGCCGTCGAAGAGGCCGGCGACGGCAGCGTGGTCGTCGGAGGAGCCTACGAGGACGGTCTCACCCTGGGTGCGAACACGTACGCCGGGAACAATGGAACGAACCTCTTCACAGGGCGGTTCACCGACCCGGCCTGGTCCACCGTTCCGAACAACCCCGCACGTTTCGCACAGCCCGGACCGATCTGCTCCAGCGGGGCATCGGTGAACCTGAACAACTTCCTGATGGACCAGGCCGAAGCCGTGGTCGCCAGTTCGAACGTGGCCTCCCCGCAGGAGGCCCTCGGTGCATCGAACGGGATCGGTGCCGACTTCAACACGCTGAACGGATGGATGGTGCTTGATCTGGGTGACACGGTGTACATCGGGGAGGCCGTGCGCCTCACCTGGCGAAGTCAGACCAGCGGTGCGCAAGCGGTCGCGCTCGTGTCATCATCCGCGGACGGCATCACATGGAGCGCGGCCACCACCTACACCACCACGAGCAACACTTACATCACCGCGAACCATCCGGTGGCCTCCAATGCGCGGTACATCAAGGTGCAACGCCACGGTTCCGGGTCGTACACCGGTTTCCAGTTGGATGCCGTACGCTTTCTACTGGGCACCATCACCGGTGGTACCTGGAGCGGCGGATCCCACGTGACCGCGGCGGGCGTCTTCACCCCACCCTCCGCCGGCAGCTTCCCCGTGAGCTACACCGTGGCGGTGGGTCAATGCAACTACACGACCACACGCATCATGAACGTGATGCCCTCCCCGGTAGGCGGCACGATCACAGGCACCTCCCCGATCTGCTCGTCCACCTCGGGCAACCTGCTCATGTTGAACGGTTCCATCGGCACTGTGGCCCAATGGGCATGGGCCCCCGCTACGTCCGGGCCGTGGACCACCATCCCCAACACGTCCACCACACTAGCGGTGGGTCCCTTGGGCAGCACCACGTATTACCGTGCGACCGTTCAATCGGCCGGATGCGGGACCACGTACAGCACCGTGTTCCAGCAAGCGGTTTCCACATCCCCCTCCGCCACCATCAGCTACGACCAGCCGACCTTCTGCAGCACGGACGGGGATGAGAGCGTGAACCGCTCCGGTGATGGTGGGGGCACGTATGCGGCCAGCCCGGCCGGGCTGTGGCTGAACACCGGCGATGGCAAGATCAAGCCCGACCAGAGCGTACCGGGAACCTATACGGTCACCTACACCCTTCCCGCCGCGAACGGCTGCCCGGCCTTCACCGCCAGCACCACGGTAACGATCCAGGCGGCCGCCACCGCCACCATCGCCTATCCGGGCACGCCGTACTGCTCAAGCGGAGGCACTGCCGCGGTGAGCATCACCGGCTATGCGAGCGGGACCTTCTCCGGGAACAACCTCGCGATCAACCCCGCCACCGGCGCCATCGACCTGGCGGCCAGTTCCACCGGCAACCGCTCGGTCACCTATACCATTCCGGCCATCGGCGTCTGTCCCTCCACCACGACCTCGGCGGACATCACCATCACCCAGATGTCCTCCGCCACCATCAGCTACGACCAGGCGACCTTCTGCAGCACGGACGGGGATGAGAGCGTGAACCGCTCCGGTGATGGCGGGGGCACGTATGCGGCCAGCCCGGCCGGTCTGTGGCTGAACACCGGCGATGGCAAGATCAAGCCCGACCAGAGCGTGCCGGGAACCTACACGGTCACCTACACCCTTCCCGCCGCGAACGGCTGCCCCGCCTTCACCGCCAGCACCACGGTGACGATCCAGGGGGCCGCCACCGCCACCATCGCCTACCCGGGCACGCCGTATTGCTCGAATGAAGGCACTGCCACCGCCACGCTCACCGGGTATGTCGGTGGTTCGTTCTCCGGAAGCAACCTCTCGATCAACCCCTCCAGCGGCGCGATCGACCTGGCGGCCAGCGCTGCAGGCAACCGGACGGTGACGTACACCATTCCGGCGATCGGCGTCTGTCCATCCACGAGCACGACGGCCCCAATCAACATTGAACAGGGACCGAACGCGGCGATCAGTTATCCGGCGGCGGCGTTCTGCACCACCCAGAGCAGCCAGAACGTGACGCGCACCGGTGATGGAGGCGGAACGTATACGGCGACCCCCGCGGGCCTTGCGATCAACAGTGGTGACGGCAAGGTGACCCCCGCGACGAGCGCACCGGGCACGTACACCGTGAGCTACACCATCCCGGCCACGGCCAACTGCGCAGCCTTCAGCGCGACCACCTCGGTCACGATCACGGCCAACCCGACCGCAACGATCGCCTACACGGGCTCGCCCTACTGCAGCAATGCGGGCACCGCGAACGTGATCCGCACGGGCACGGCGGGAGGCACGTTCTCGTCATCGGCCGGTCTGTCCATCAACGGTTCCACCGGGGCGGTGGACCTGGCGGCCAGCACACCGGGAACGTACACGGTGACCTACGCGATCGCCGCCGGTGGCGGTTGTGGCGCGTTCAGCACCAGTGCGACCATCACCATCCAAGCCGCGCCTGCAGTGACCATCAGCTATCCCGGCGGTCCGTTCTGTGCGAGCGGCGGAACGGCCCTGGTGACGCGAACGGGCCTTGCTGGCGGCACCTACTCCGCCACACCCGCCGGCCTGTCCCTGGATCCGACCACAGGTGCGGTAACGGCGAGCACAAGCGTTGCAGGCGCGTACACAGTAAGCTATTCAGTGACCGGAGCGAACGGGTGTCCCGCCATCGCGACCACCGGCATCACCATTGTGGCGCCCACGCCGAGTGCGGGATCGAACGGCACGATGACCGTTTGCGGCAATGGGCCGGCACAAAGCCTCATCAGCTTCCTTGGCGGTTCCCCTGCGGCGGGTGGGACGTGGAGCGGACCGAGCACAACCGCGGGTGTATACGACCCGGCCCTGATGGCCCCCGGTGTTTACACCTACCTCATCGCCGGAACATCGCCGTGCGCGAACAACAGCGCCAGCGTTTCCGTGACGGAGACCCCGGTGAGCACACCCACCGTGAGCATCACCGCCAGTCCGTCCACGGCGATCTGCAGCGGTACGGGCGTCACCTTCAGCGCATCCACCACCGACCTTGCGGGCGGGGCGGCCAGCTACCAGTGGAAGCTCAATGGCGTGGCCGTTGGCACCAATTCGGCCACCTATGTCAACAATGCACTGGCCGACGGCGATGTGATCGCGTGTGCCATCACGGTGACAGGAGGCACATGCCTCACCGGCTCAGCGGCTTCCAGCAACCCGTTGACCATGGCGGTGAACGTGCCTCCGGTCGGCGGTACGATCACCGGCGGCGGCACCTATTGCCCCGGATCAACGGGCACGCTCACGCTCAGCGGCCATGCGGGCACGGTGCTGAGGTGGGAACAAAGCACGAATGGCAGCACCTGGCTCTCGATCGCGAACAGCACGAACACGCTCGCCTGGAGCGGGATCTCCGGTACCATGCACTTCCGCGCGGTGCTCAGCGGCGGGTCCTGCGGAACGACGACAAGCGCGACGGCCATCGTGGTCGTGGAGGACATCACGCCGCCTGTGATCAGCGGATGCCCTGCCAACATCGCCTTGAACGCTCCGGCGAACGCCTGCTCGGCCACAGCGACCTGGACGGCACCCATGGCCACGGACAACTGCGGCGCGGTGACCCTCACACGCACCCAGGGACCCGCCAGCGGTTCCAGCTTCCCGGTGGGCACCACCATCGTCACCTACACGGCCGTGGACGCCGCGGGGAACGTGGCAAGCTGCTCGTTCTCGGTGACCGTGAGCGATGTGACGACCCCGTCGATCATCTGCCCCCCGGACATCACCGTGCTCGCCACTCCCGGAACGTGCGGCGCGGTGGTGAGCTACAACGCACCGGTGGGCACGGACAACTGCTCCGGCGCCGTGACCTCGTACGTATCCGGACTGCCCAGCGGGAGCCTCTTCCCGGTGGGCACCACCGTCATCCAGTACCGGGTGCAGGCGGCGAACAACGCCACGCGCACGTGCTCCTTCGCGGTCACCGTGATCGACGAGATCGCGCCGGTGCTCACGGGCTGCGACAACATCAACACCACCAGCACCGCGGGGAGCTGCGGTGCCTACGTGACCTATGCGCCTCCCACGTTCTCCGAGCTCTGCACCGCATGCCCCACGACCTTGAACCCGTCCGGCTTCATCCCCTTGGGAACGCAGAACGGACGGCTCTACTTCCTGCGGGCCACGAACAGCACCTGGTCCGCCTCGAACGCGGCGGCCAGCAACGCCGGTGGGCACCTCGCCATCGTGCGGTCCGCCACGTTCAATTCGTGGCTGCGCACCGCGGTGGACCAGGCCGGTTACGCCGGCTCCAGCTACTGGATCGCGTTGAACGATGCGGCCACCGAAGGCACCTTCCGCTGGCTCAACAGCAACCCTGTAACGTGGACGAACTGGGCTTCGGGCCAACCAAGCAACAGCGGTGGGAACGAGGACTACACGGAAGTGCTCGCCGATGGAAGCTGGAATGATGCGAACCCGTCCGTCTCGCGCATCGCCGTGATCGAGATGGAGGCGCAGTGCAACACCGTGCTCCGCACCGCGGGTCCAGCCAGCGGGGCGCTGTTCCCGTTGGGCACCACAACGGTGACCCACGCCGTGACGGACCCCTCCGGCAACAGTGCCAGCTGTTCGTTCACCGTGACCGTGACCGATGGCGAGGCTCCGTCCATCACCTGCCCGCCCGACCTGACGCTCGGAGCCGGGGCTGGCTGCACCGCGTTCGCCTCCTGGGGTGTGCCGGTACCGACCGACAACTGTGGCGCCACCACCCTCAGCCAGGTGTCCGGTCCGCCCAACAACTCGATGTTCCCGCTCGGAACATCTATGGTGAAGTACATGGCCACGGATGCAGCTGGCCTGAGCAGCACCTGCACGTTCGCCGTGATCGTGATCGACTCGACCTCGTGTGGCTGCGGAAATCCACAGCCCGGATCCCTCTGTGACGACGGGGACCCGTCCACCATCGGCGACACGGTTCGAGCGGATTGCGCGTGCCACGGCATACACGTGGACTGCAACGGTACGGTCAACGGCACTGCCTTCCTCGACAACTGCGGCACATGTGTGGGAGGAACCACGGGCCTGAGCGCTTGCACCCAGGACTGCGCTGGCATCTTCGGCGGAACCGCGGTTCTCGACAACTGCGGCACCTGCGTCGGCGGAACCACCGGTCTGAATCCCTGCACCGCTGACTGCGCCGGCATCTTCGGTGGCACGGCCGTTCTCGACAACTGCGGCACCTGCGTCGGAGGAACCACTGGCCTGAGCGCTTGCACCCAGGACTGCGCCGGCATCTTCGGCGGAACCGCAGTTCTCGACAACTGCGGCACTTGCGTCGGTGGAACAACTGGTCTGAGCGCTTGCACCGCTGACTGCGCTGGCATCTTCGGTGGCACGGCCGTTCTCGATAACTGTGGCACCTGCGTCGGAGGAACCACCGGCCTGAGCCCCTGCACCGCTGACTGCGCCGGGATCTTCGGTGGAACGGCGGCCTTAGACAACTGCGGCACTTGCGTCGGTGGAACAACTGGTCTGAGCGCTTGCACGGCTGACTGCGCTGGCATCTTCGGTGGCACGGCCGTTATCGACAACTGCGGCACCTGCGTCGGAGGAACCACCGGGCTGAGCCCCTGCACCGCCGACTGCGCCGGCATCTTCGGCGGCACGGCCGTCATCGACAACTGCGGCACCTGCGTCGGCGGAACAACTGGTCTGAGCGCTTGCACCGTTGACTGCGCTGGCATCTTCGGCGGCACGGCCGTCATCGACAACTGCGGCACCTGCGTCGGTGGAACGACCGGGCTGAGCGCTTGCACCGCTGACTGCGCCGGCATCTTCGGCGGCACGGCCGTCATCGACAACTGCGGCACCTGCGTCGGCGGAACCACCGGGCTGAGCCCCTGCACCGCCGACTGCGCCGGCATCTTCGGCGGCACGGCCGTCATCGACAACTGCGGCACCTGCGTCGGAGGAACGACCGGGCTGAGCGCTTGCACCGCCGACTGCGCCGGCATCTTCGGCGGCACGGCCGTCATCGACAACTGCGGCACCTGCGTCGGAGGAACAACTGGCCTGAGCGCTTGCACCGTTGACTGCGCTGGCATTTGGGGAGGAACAGCCTTGCCCGGCACCACCTGCGACGACGGTGACGCCAACACCACCGGCGATGTGTTCGACGCCAATTGCGTGTGCGCCGGCACGGTGATCCCCGCGAACGATTGCCTGGGCGTGCCCGGCGGAACAGCCCTGCCCGGCACCACTTGCGACGACGGCAACGCCAACACCACCGGCGACGTGTTCGATGCCAGCTGCGTATGCGCTGGTACGGTGATCCCCGCGAACGATTGCCTGGGCGTGCCCGGCGGAACAGCCCTGCCCGGCACCACTTGCGACGACGGCAACGCCAACACCACTGGCGACATGTTCGATGCCAATTGCGTGTGCGCTGGCACGGTGATCCCCGCGAACGATTGCCTGGGCGTGCCCGGCGGAACAGCCCTGCCCGGCACCACCTGCGACGACGGTGACACCAACACCACCGGCGATGTGTTCGACGCCAACTGCGTGTGCGCTGGCACGGTGATCTGCCTGCCACCCTCTGTAAGCGCGGTCACCGGTGCGACGAACCTATGTGCCAACGAGACGCTCGATCTCGCGGTATCCGTTGCCGGTACCGCACCGTTCACCTACACCTGGAGCGGTGGTGGCACCTTCCAGCCGGATCCGACCAGCGCCATTGTGAGCGTGAGCGGAGCTGTGAGCGGCACGTACGTGGTGACCATCTCGAACGCATGCGGAACTGTACAGGCGGATGTACCGGTGACGGTGACCCCCATGTCCGACGCCGGCTGGAACGCTCCGAGCTTGCTGTGCGCGACCAATCCGTCCATCGACCTGAACGCGCTGGTGACCGGTGACCCCGGTGGGACATGGAGCGGACCCGGTGTGCAGAACGGACTGTTCGACCCGAGCGGTCTCGCCGGTCCCCAGTCCATCACCTACAGCCTTGGTGGCAACTGCGGTGATACGCTCACGCAGTGGATCACGGTGAACCCCGGTCCGCTCGCCGACGCAGGTCCCGACCACACGGTATGCGGCTTCACGGACAGTCTTCATGCGGTGCTCTCCACCGCCATCGGCAGCTGGTCGGGCAATGCCCAGTTCAGCCCTGCGATGGACCAGACCGATGTGCTGGTGACGGTGACCGACCCGGGGACCTATGCCTTCGTGTGGTCAGCGGGCGACGGCCAATGCACGGCCACCGACACGGTGATGATCACCTTCAACGAGCCCGGTGCACCTGTAGCCGTGGATGCCGGTACCGACCAGCAACTGGCCTTGACCGGTGCCACGGTGCTCACAGGCAGCGCAGCCGCGGGCGCCAGCACGACCTGGTCCCTCTTCAGCGGATCCGGAACGATCGCCGCTCCGAACGCGCTCATCACCTCCGTCACCGATCTGGCCTACGGGGACAATGTCCTCGTGCTCACCGCCTCCCTGGGCACCTGTTCAAGCTCCTCGGATACCGTGGTGGTGCATGTGGACGATCTGTTCATCCCGGCGGGCTTCTCGCCCAATGGCGATGGCGTGAACGACCGATGGGAGATCACCGGCATCCAGGCGTTCCCCGGGTCGGCGCTCCATGTGTTCAACCGCTGGGGGCAGCCCGTGCTCGAGCGGAAGGGCTACACGAACGATTGGGAGGGGCGCGGCGAGAACGGGAACACCCTGCCCGACGACACCTACTTCTATGTGTTGAACCTTGACGGGGAACGCACGTACAACGGCTACCTCATCATCAAGCGGTGAGCACGAAACGCTGGTCCATAGCGGTCCCGATGTTGTGCCTGGCCCTCCTGGCCGGGGCGCAGCACACCCCGATCACAAGCCAGTACATGTTCAATGGCCTGCTGATCAACCCTGCTTACGCGGGAAGCCGGGACGCGCTCGCTGCGAACCTCACTTACCGGCGCCAGTGGGTGGGTTTCGACGGCGCGCCCACCACCCAGCTCTTCAGCGTGCACAGCCCGATCCGCGGCCGTCGCCTCGGCCTAGGCCTGCAGGTGTACAACGACCGCATCGGGGTGAGCCGTGAAACGGGCATCACCACGAGCTACGCCTATCGCCTGCCCTTCCGGCGCGGCAAGCTCCAACTGGGGATCGGTGCCGGGCTCAGCGTGCTCCAGGCCGATTGGTCGTCGGTGTCGTTGCAGGACCGGACGGATGTGACCTACGCCACCAACAGCCGCGGCGTGGTGAAGCCCAACTTCAGCGGCGGTGTCTTCTACTACAAGAAGCTCTTTTACATCGGTGCGAGCATGCCCTTCGTGCTGGCGCACACCTACGACCCCAACGCCGGCACATGGCGCACCACCAGCCGCACCGACCAGTACCAGCCCATGCTCACCGGCGGGTACCTCATCAAGTTGAACAAGCTGCTGAAACTGAAGCCCAGCACCTTGTTGCGCTACCAGATCGCCTCCGGCCTCCAGGCCGACATCAACGCCAACCTCATCATCAAGGACAAGGTGTGGGCGGGCTTGAGCTACCGCACCGGCGATGCGGTGGTGGGCATGTTCGAGGTGCTCCCCACCCCCCAATGGCGGCTTGGCTACGCTTACGACCTCGGCATCAACAAGCTCGCGCCCTACCACGCCGGCACGCACGAGCTGATGCTGCAGTATGAGTTCGGCTACCGCATCCGTGTTCGCGACCCCCGTTATTTCTGACATGAGGACGCTCATCGCCACCATCCTTTACCTCGGTCTTGCCGCCACACTGGCGGGCCAGGAGACGTATGTGGTGGAGCCGCTCCGCATCCAGCCGCTCGCACCCGACTTCGCGCCGGTGCTCGACGACAGCACGCTCGTGTTCTGCTCCTTGCGTGAGCGCGACCACCTGGTGGGCTATCGCAACGAGCTCACGGACGATCCCTTCAGCGACCTGTACCGGATCGACCTGCGCGCGAACGGCGACCTCACACCCGTGCTGCTGGGCGATGCGATGACCGGCGATCTTAATGACGGCCCGGCCACCTTCACCGATGGCGGTCGCACCATCTGCTTCACGCGCAACGTGAACAGCGACCGAAATCCCCACCGCTCGCGTGACTCCGATGACCGGCTCGGTCTCTTCTTCTCCACGCGCGTCGGCAACGGCTGGACCGTACCGGAACCGTTCATCCACAACAGCACCGGACACTCGCTGATGCATGCCGCGCTCTCGGCCGATGGCCAGCGGCTCATCTTCGCCTCGGACATGCCGGGCGGCCACGGCGGATACGACCTGTACAGCTGTGACCGCGATGGCGACGACTGGGAGATCCCCGTGAACCTCGGGCCCAAGGTGAACGGTCCCGGGAATGAGGTGTTCCCGTTCATCGCGGCCAATGGCACCCTCTACTTCTCCAGCGACCGCGAAGGCGGCCTGGGCAAGCTCGACATCCTCGCCTGCCGGCCGAGCGGTGGCAAGTGGCTGGCCCCGGAAACCCTTCCCGAGCCGCTCAACTCAACCGGCAACGACATCGGCTACACAAGCTACCGGACCGACCGCACGGGCTACTTCAGCTCCGACCGCGACGGGAATGACCGCATCTACGCCTTCAGAAGGGTGCTCCCCTTGTTCGCCGACTGCCCTGCCCAACAGGTGAACAACTACTGCTATCAGTTCCGCGCCCCTCAGGGAACCGTGATACCCGGGCTTCCGCTGGCGCTGCGCTGGGACATGGGCGACAGCACCCTCATCAGCGGGGAGGTGGCCGAACACTGCTATGCCGGGCCGGGTCTCTATCGCGTACGCCTTGACCTGATCGACACCCTGACCGGAGCGGTCTTCTTCTCCCGAACGGTGCACGACCTGGCCATCGAGGACATTCATCAACCCTACATCACCTCGGTGGATACCGTCCGCAACGGACGGACCGTGGTGATGAACGGCCTGCAAAGCAACCTGCCCGGTTTCGCGGCCGAGGAGCACCATTGGGACCTGGGCGACGGGTCGGTCGCCTCGGGCAGCACCGTGAGCCATGCTTGGCGGGCACCGGGCACCTACACGGTGAAGCTGGACCTGCTTGGCATGGCCGGGGATGGCGTGCACCTGAAGAGCCATTGCACCTCCCGCACCATCGTTGTGATCCAACGGTTCGAGGACGTGCAGGACGCACCGGTGGTGGCGCACTACCAGGACGCGCAAGGCAACTCCCACCAGTTCGAATACCAGGCCCTTCCCTTCGACCAGTTGGACATGGCCATCCGCGAGGGCGAGGATGTGAGCTTCAGCATCGAGCTGTTCGCCAGCAAAGATCGCATCAGCCTCAACGATGCCCGCTTCACCGAGGTGCGGAAGCACTACCGGGTGATCGAGCGCTTCGACCCGCAACGCGGTGTCTTCACCTACTCCGTGGGCGACTCGAAAGACCTGGCCGGGCTGTACGAAGTGTATCGGAAGGTGAAGGAGCTTCACTTCCTTGATGCCGAGGCCGTGCTGATCAACCCGGAGAAAGTGACCGACCTGAGCGCGCTCGAGCTCATGTCGGAGGCTGAGCTCGATAACACGGTGGTGCGCGACAATGCGGTGTATTTCCAAAGCGGGAAGGCCGACGTGAGCCCCGCGTTCGGTGCCCAACTGATGAAGGTCGCCGACCTGATGAAGGCGCATCCCGGCATCTCCATGGTGATCGAGGCGCACACCGACGCGGTGGGCAGCAACGAAAGCAACCTGAAGCTCTCCCAGCGCCGCGCCCAGGCCATCGTGGACCATCTGGTCGCCAAGGGCATCGCCAAGGACCGTCTGGTCCCGGTGGGCCATGGCGAGAACCACCCCATCGCCTCGAACGACGATGCCGATGGACGCGGCCTGAACCGCCGGGTGGAATTCCGCATCGAGGTGCCCGACGACCAAGCCTACGAGAGGCGCCGCACCACCCGCTAAGGCCGCCCTTGTCCGGCGCCCGATCGGGGACGCGGCAACAGATGGTTACTTTGGAGCGTCCTCCTCGTGATGAGACGCTCCGCCACCAGCCTCACCCTCTTCCTGTCCGGTATGGTCGCCTCCCTGGGCCAGGCCGGTCCTTCCTATGTCGAGAACCGCGGGCAATGGCCATCCTCCGTCACCCACCGGGCCGAGCTGCCCGGCGCCACCATCTGGCTGGAGCGCGGCGGCGTGCTCATCGACACCTACGACGCCCGGGCCCTGCAGGCCATGGCGCATGCGCACGTGGCCGACCACGCCACCACCGTTGACCCCGTGGTGCGGCACCATGCCGTGCGGCTGCGCTTCGTGGACGCGAACGATGCGGTGCGCACCGAGGGCATCGGGGTGCGGCCGGGCGCCTTCAATTTCATCCTCGGCAAGGATCCCGCGCATTGGGGCGCGAACGCGCACGCCTTCCAAGCCGTTGTGCAGCACGACCTCTACCCCGGGATCGACCTGCGGATGCGCACCGCCGGCACCGCGTTCAAGTACGACCTGATCGTCGCGCCCGGACAGGACCCGACGGCTGTGCGCCTCCGGTACGATGGGGCAACAAGCGTTTCGGTG
Organism: Flavobacteriales bacterium; assembly: GCA_044226515.1. GTDB lineage: Bacteria > Bacteroidota > Bacteroidia > Flavobacteriales_F > PHOS-HE28 > PHOS-HE28. The sequence goes on from JBGAGX010000007.1 coordinate 64,388, forward strand.
AACGCGGAGCAAGTGCTTGTGCGCACCTCCCTCGGCGACCTGGTGGAATCGATCCCGCTCGCCTACCAGGAGATCCACGGGCGACAGGTGACGGTGAGCTGCCGGTACCGGGAGGTGGACGGCTCCATCGGCCTGGAGCTCGGGGCACATGATCCGGCCTACCCTGTGGTGATCGACCCCACGCTCTCCTTCAGCACCTACTCCGGCTCCTTCGCCAACAACTTCGGCTACACGGCCACCTTCGACCGCAACGGCTTCCTCTACAGCGGCAGCAGCGCCTTCGGCCAGGGCTACCCGGTGACCTTGGGCGCCTACCAGGTGAACCACGCCGGTGGCGACGGGCTCTTCGACGGCACGGACATCGCGCTCACCAAGTACGACACCAGCGGCACCTTCCTCATCTGGAGCACCTACCTCGGGGGCAGCAGCGACGAACTGCCGCACAGCCTGATCGTGAACGGCAACGACGAGCTGTTCGTCTTCGGCACCACCAGCTCGCCCAACTTCCCCGTCACCAGCGGCGCGATCGATGGCAGCTTCAACGGCGGTCCCGCCGTGAACCTGACGAACGGCCTAGGCGCCAACTTCCCGAACGGGGTGGACATGATCGTGGCGCGCCTGAGCGCCGACGGTTCGCAGCTCCTGGCGGGCACCTACCTCGGGGGAACGGGCACCGACGGCATGAACACGGCCCCCGGACTGAAGTTCAACTATGCCGATGAGGTGCGGGGCGAAGTGCTGCTGGACGAGAACGAGAACGTGTACATCGCCAGCACCACCTCCTCCCCTGATTTCCCCACCACGGCCGGGAGCCTGCAACCCGGCTATGGGGGCGGCACGCACGACGGGGTGGTGCTGAAGCTCGACGCCGCCCTGTCCACCGTGATCTGGAGCACCTTCTATGGCGGCTCGCTGGCCGATGCGCTCTACTCCGTGGAGCTCAGCGACGACGGTCGCCTGTACGTGGCCGGTGGAACGAAGAGCACCGACCTGCCGATGGCGCCCAACGCCTGGTTGAGCGCCTACCAGGGCGGTAGCGCCGATGGACTCGTGGCCGAGCTCAGTCCCGATGGGGATGCGTTGCTCGCCTCCACCTATTTCGGCACCGCGGCCTATGACCAATGCTACTTCGCCGACCTGGACCAGGAGGGCTATGTGTACCTCTTCGGGCAGACCCAGGCGCCGGGGAACCAGCTGATCATGAACGCGCCGTACAACGTGCCCAACGCGGGCCAGTTCATCGCGAAGCTCGAACCGGACCTTTCCGCCATGCTCATCGGTTCACGCTTCGGACAGGGCGACGGCACACCGGACATCTCGCCCACCGCCTTCCTGGTGGACTACTGCGACAAGATCTACGTGAGCGGCTGGGGCAGCGTGATCCTCGGCGGGACGCTGAGCACGAACGGCCTCAGCGTAACGGCCGATGGCTACCAGCTCTCCACCGACGGGAACGACTTCTACCTCGCCGTGTTCGACATCGACATGACCTCGTTGTTCTACGGGACCTTCTTCGGCGGGGCGCAGAGCGAGGAGCACGTGGACGGAGGCACCAGCCGCTTCGACCGGCGCGGCCGTGTGTACCAGAGCGTATGCGCCGGCTGCGGCGGATTCTCCGACTTCCCCATCCAGCCGAACCCGGGTGCCTGGAGCCCCACCAACAACAGCGGATTCTGCAACAACGCGGTGTTCAAGTTCGACTTCAACTTCCCGATCGTGGTCGCCGACTTCAACGTCGACATCTTCTGCCTGCCCACCCCGGTCACCTTCACGAACACCAGCTCGGGCGCCACGGGCTACCTGTGGGACTTCGGGGACAACACCACCAGCACCGCCACGTCGCCAACGCATGTATACCCGGGGCCGGGCGTGTACACCGTGACGCTCATCGCCTCCAACGCGGCCACCTGCAACCAGGCGGACACCACCAGCAGGCAGGTGGTGGTGCTCGGCGCGGGCTCCTACGCGCTGCCCGATACGATCGTGTGTGCGGGCGGCAGCGTGCAGATCGGGGTGCTGCCCATCCCCGAGCCCGGCATCACCTACCAATGGACTCCGGCCACCGGACTGAGCAACCCCGGCGTGCCGAACCCGATCGCCACACCCGCGCAGACCACGCTGTACACGCTCACGGTGAGCAACGGCCTCTGCACGAGCACGGCCTCGCAGCTGGTGACCGTGAGCAACGGGCTCATCGACGCCGGCGCCGACCAGGACCTCTGCGGCCCCAATGCGATCGCGAACCTCACCGCGAACGGCTTCGGCGGTGCGAACCTCTTCCAATGGTCGAGCAATGCGGCCTTCACCGATACGCTGAACGCACCCCTCACCGACAGCACCGCAGCGGTGCCCTTGAACGGAAGTACCTGGTTCTACGTGCGGCCGCTTGATGGCGCCTGCGGTGGACTGGACAGTGTGCGGGTGAACGTGGAGCTCGCGGCACCCTCGATCACCGGCGACCTGCTCATCTGCGCCGACCAGACCGCCACCCTTCAGCTCAATGGCACCGAGGCCGGCAGCTCCATCACCTGGTCCCCGACCGAGGACATCGATGGCGGACAGGGGACCCCCATGGTGACCGTGAGCCCTTCCGTATCGACCCTGTACACGGTGAACGTTCAGAGCCCTGCAGGCTGCACCTGGTCCGGCAGCGCCACGGTGAGCGTGTCCACCGTGAACGCTGCGGAGGTCAATGCCTCGGTGGACGAGCCCGTGGTGATCGTGGGCACGACGGTGAACCTGCTCGCCACGCCTTCCTCCGGGGTCTCCTACGCCTGGAGCCCGGCCGGCGCCGTGAGCGACCCCACCATCGCCGCGCCCACCGCCGTGGTGAACGCGACCACGACCTTCGTGGTGGTGGTGAGCGACAGCATCTGCACGGTCGCCGACTCGGTCACCGTGCGCGTGTTCGAGTTCGCCTGCGACGAACCCGACATCTTCGTGCCCAACGCCTTCACGCCGAACGCCGACGGCAACAACGATGTCCTCTTCGTGCGCGGGAGGTACATCACCGCCCTTGAGTTCAAGGTGTTCGACCGCTGGGGCGAGCTCGTGTTCGAGACCACCGACCAGGCCAAGGGCTGGGACGCCACCTTCAAGGGCAAGCCGGTCGATCCGGCCGTGTTCGTGTACTGGTTGAAGGTCGAGTGCGAAGGCGGGCAGACCTTCTTCAAGAAAGGCAACGTCACCGTGATCCGATGAACCTCCGTTCCTCCATCACGCTCGGTGCACTGCTCATGGCGGCGCTGTCCGCGGTCGCGCAGGACATCCACTTCAGCCAGTTCTTCCAGACGCCGTACGCCCTGTCGCCGGGGAACATCGGTGCCTTCAATGGATCCCACCGCGTGGGCGGCGTATTCCGCCAGCAATGGCGTTCGGTGACGAAGCCCTACACCACCTTCGGGCTCGGCGGCGACATGGCGAACGCGTTCGGGGTGGAGGGCCTGGGCGCGGGTGCCTGGTTCTACAATGACCGCACCGGCGACTCGCACCTCAACACCTTCCACTTCGACATCGGTGGAAGCTGGACCCAGCACTTCGGCGGGCGCAAGGAGCACAGCCTCACCGGCGGCCTGCAGATCGGCATCACGGCCATCAGCATCGACTACAGTGACCTTGCCTTCGACAGCCAGTACAACGGCTTCTACTACGACCCTTCCCTGGCCAACGGCGAGAACTTCGCCCGCGACGCGCTCGCCCACACGGATGTGCACGTGGGCGGCGTGTACCGCTACACGCCCTCGGCACGTGAACTGGTGCAGGTCGGCTTCGGCCTGTTCAACCTCACACGGCCCCGCATCGGCTTCTTCGGCAGCGAGGGCGACCCGCTCGACCTGCGCTCGAGCTTCCATGTGCTCACGCAGTTCCCGGTGAGCCCCAAGGTGGACGTGCTGCCGATGATGCAGTACATGGCGCAAGGCCCGTTCCGCGAGCTCGATCTGGGCGGAACGGTCCGCTACCTGCTCACCGACCGGTACGGCGTGCTCCGCGCGGTGCAGGGCGGCGTGTTCTGGCGCGCCGATGATGCCGGCTACCTCTTCGCGGGGCTCGAACGCGACGACTGGACCTTCGGCCTCAGCTACGACATCAACTTCAGCGCGCTCGTCCCGGCCAGCAACAACCGGGGCGGCATCGAGTTCACCCTGGTGCGGGTGTTCCGCAAGCATCCGTCCGTGCCCGTCCGCTTCAAGGCCTGCCCCGACCTCCTGTGACCATGCGCCTCCGCCACATCGCCGCGCTCCTGCTGCTCCTGCCGCTGATCACGCGTGCCCAATCCGTGGACCAGTACATCCGCTGGGGCGACGCGGCCATCGAACTCAACGACCGCTATGGCGCCTCGCGCTTCTACGCCGAAGCGTTGAAGCTCGAACCCGGGCGCATGGAACTCCAGTGGAAGTACGCCGAGGCCTGCCGCCTGAGCAACCAGTATGACAAGGCGGCGGAGATGTACGAGAAATTGCATCGCAAGGACATGGACCGTACCCACCCCACGGCGCTGCGCTGGCTGGCGGAGATGCAGATGTGCAACGGGAACTACGACGAGGCGGCCCGCTCGTGGGAGAAGCTCAAGAAACGCTCCGCCGGGAAGTCCGGCTTTGACGCCCTGCGCGCGGAAACGGGCATCCTCGGTTGCCGCTACGCGAAGGAGGCCCTGCGCAGGCCCGACAGCACCATCACCCTGGTGCACCTGCCCGAACCGGTGAACACGTACGACAGTGAGTTCGGCGGTCGCACCGACAGCAGCGGCACGCTCTACTTCAGCTCACTGCGAGGAACCTTGAACGACAACAACGAGGTGGTCGACACCACCACCTACCATGTGTCCATCTGGAACGCCAGGGTCAAAGGCGACGGGTGGGACACGCCAGAAGCCCTGCCCGCAATGATCAATACCGCGCAGGACAATGCGAACAGCGCCTGGTCGCCCGATGGCCGGTGGTTCTACTTCACCCGCTGCCCGGTGGGCGCGCCCTGCGGCATCCATGTGAGCGGCTGGGACGGCCGATCGTTCAGCGAGCCCGAACCCGTGCAGGGGCTTGCCGAGAACGCCACCACCACGCAGCCGATGGTGGCCTTGCTGAACGGCCGGCCCGCGCTGTTCTACGCGAGCGACCGCAGCGACGGCCTTGGGGGGATGGACCTGTGGGTGTGCGAGGTGAACGGGCCACGCATCCTCAACGCCCGTCCGCTCGGCCCCACCGTGAACTCCCCGGGCAACGAGACCTGTCCCTACTACGACAGCCGCACGCGTACGCTCTGGTTCAGCTCCGACTTCCATCCCGGCCTGGGCGGCTACGACATCTTCACCACCCGGCTCACCCCTGGCGGGTACGATGTGCCGGTTAACGCGGGTGCGCCCATCAACAGTCCGGCCAACGACCTCTACCCCGCGTTCGACGACGCCACCGGCAAGGGTCTGTTGACCAGCAACCGCGTGGGTTCCTTTGCGAAGAAGGGGGAGACCTGCTGCAACGACCTGTACCGCTGGAGCGTACCGCGTGCGCAGGAGCCCGAAGTGGTGCCCGCCACGCCCGCCGAGGCCATCGCCCTGAAGCGCATCACCACCCTGCGCGAGAAGCTGCCGCTGCGCCTCTATTTCCACAACGACGAACCCGACCCACGCAGCTGGGACACCCTCACCAACCTCACCTACGGGCAGACCTACACCGCCTACAAGGACCGCCTTGATGAATACCATGCCGCCTGGCGGAACGATGCCACGGGCGGCAGTGCCATCGATGCCTTCTTCCGCGACCGGGTGGACCTGGGCTTCGCGCAGCTCATCGACTTCATCACGCTCCTGAAGCAGGCGCTCGGTGAGGGGCAGCGCATCAAGCTGGTGGTGCGCGGCTTCGCCAGCCCGCTCTCGAAGACCGATTACAACCGCAACCTCTCGTTGCGCCGCATCAGCAGCCTGGTGAACCACCTGCGCACGGTGGACCGCGGCGCGCTCGTGCCCTACCTCGACGGCACGGCGAAGAACGGCGGTCGCCTGGTGATCGAGAAGGCCCCCTTCGGCGAGGACCGGTCGGCCGGGGACGTGAGCGATGTGCTGGCCGACCTGCAGAACAGCGTGTACAGCGTGAAGGCCTCGATGGAGCGCCGCATCGAGATCGAACAGGTGGAGCTCATCACGGCGGGACGCGGTTCGGCGCGTGCGGACGTGCCCGTGATCGACCTGGGCGTGCTGATGCCGGGCACCGCACGCACGGTCACCTTCCCCATCACCAACACCGGCGACAGGCCGCTGAAGCTGCTTGCGAGCAAGGCCGACTGCGGCTGCACCACCGCCACCCTGCCCGAGGAGGCCATCGCACCGGGCACCACAGCGGAAGTGCAGGTTCGCTTCGACGGGAAGGCCCCCACCGGTGCCCTGGAGCGCCATGTGACCATCACCACGGACGGTGATCCCGCATCTTTGGTGCTCACCATCACCGGCTCCATCGTAGGCCATAAGTGACATGGACCTGCTCCTCCTCTCCAACTCAACGCTCCCGGGCACACCCTTCTTCGAATGGCCGCGTCCCCATGTCAAGGCCTTCCTGGGCGAACGACACCTGCGACTGGCCTTCGTGCCCTTCGCCGCGGTATCGTTCAGCATGGACGAATACACCGCGATGGTGCAGGGCATCTTCGCCGACCTCGGCCACGAGCTCTTCAGCCTCCACACCGAGGTCGACAAGACCGGTGCGCTGGCCAAGGCCGATGGCGTGGTGATCGGCGGCGGGAACACCTTCCAGCTCCTGCGCACCCTTTACAGTACCGAGCTCCTGCGCGCGATCCGCAAGCGTGTGAGCGAGGGCATGCCCTACATCGGCTGGAGCGCCGGCAGTAATGTGGCCTGCCCCACGATCATGACCACCAACGACATGCCCATCGCCGAGGTGCCCACGTTGCGCGCCATGGGCCTGGTGCCCTTCCAGATCAATCCGCACTACACCGATGCGCGGATCGAAGGGCATGGCGGGGAGTCGCGCGATCAGCGGCTGGCGGAGTTCCTCGCCCTGCACCAGGCCTCGACGGTGGTGGGCCTGCGGGAAGGCTCCGGCCTCCGCGTGGGCCGTGATGGCCTTCACCTCTTCGGAGGACCCATGCGCGTGCTGCGCCATGGCTCGGCCCCGCTGGAGGTGGCCGATGGCACCCGGTGCCGCGCCGACCTCTCCGACCTGCGCTGAAGCACGAACACCGTCCTGTTCGCAGGCCGCGCCGCACCAGGGCCACAGCCATCGCGCACCGCGGTAGGTTTGCTCCACGCATGCCATGACCGCGGAGATCGACCGCATACGCCAGAAACTCGGCTTCGACCTGCTCCTGCTCGGCAAGGTCCTGCTGATCATCGTGGCCGCCTTCCTGCTGGAGCGCATCACCGCCTACCTCGTCCGCAAGGCCTACCTCCGCAGCGACAGGGATCCCGAGGATGTCACCCGGTACCGCTTCATCCGCAACGCCATCCGACTGGTGGTGGGCCTGCTGGCCTTCATCGGCATCATCTACAGCATCCCGGCGCTCAAGAACTTCGCCCTCACCCTCTTCGCCGGCGCCGGCATCCTGGTGGCCATCATCGGCCTGGCCGCGAAGGACGCCTTCGGCAACATCATCAGCGGTGTCTTCATCGTCTCCTTCAAGCCCTTCCGCGTGGGCGACCTCATCAGCGTGGGCGACAAGTTCACCGGCACCGTGGAGGACATCACCCTGCGCCATACCGTGCTGCTCAACTTCGAGAACCGGCGCATCATCATCCCCAACGCCATCATCAGCGACGAAGTGATCACCAACAGCCACATCCGCGATGCGGCCACCTGCGAGTTCATCGAGGTGGGGATCGGCTACGAGAGCGACCTGGACAAGGCGATGGCCGTGATGGCCGAGGAGTGCATGGGGCATCCGTCGTGCTTGGACCGGCGCACCGCGGAGGAGGTCGAACAGGGGCTCTCCGTGGTGCAGGTGCGGCTGGTGCGCATCGAGGACAGCAGCCTGGTGCTGCGCGCCGGCGTGTGGGGCAAGGACCCGCTCACCTCGCGGGGCATGCATTACGAGCTGAACCGCGCGATCAAGCTGCGCTTCGACCGGGAAGGCATCGAGATCCCCTATCCGCACCGCACCCTCACCTTCAAGACCGGTCACGCGCCGATCAACCTGACGCCGCATGAAGAAGGTTAGCAGCCGTTCGGGCAAGGCCGGCCTGCCGCCCGGCTCCATCGTGCGCGTGGGCGACGCCAAGGCCGCACCGGCGGTGATGACGGTGTTCACCTATGGCCCCGAGGGTCATACGGAGAAGCACCTCCCCTCCCTGGACGAGCTGCCATCGCCCGTGGAAGGAAGCATCACGTGGCTCGATATCGATGGCCTCGACGATGAGCGGATGATCCGCATGGTGGGCGAACGCTACTGCCTGCACCCCCTGCTGCTGGAGGATGTGCTCAACTTCGACCACCGGCCCAAGGTGGAGGAGTTCCAGGACACGCTCTTCGTGGTGGCCAAGATGCTGAGCCAGGACGAGGAGACCGGAGGCATCGAGATGGAGCAGGTGAGCTTCGTGCTCTCCCGGAACATGCTGCTGAGCTTCCAGGAGCGACCGGGTGACATCCTCGACCCCATCCGGGAGCGGATCCGGCAGAACCTGGGAAGGGTGCGCAAGCACGGCGCCGACTACCTCCTGTACGCCCTGCTCGATGTGATCGTGGACAACTACTTCCTCATCGTGGAGAGCCTCGGGGAGCGCATCCAGGAGCTGGAACGCAAGGTTACGGTGCGCCCCGGCAACGAGGACCTCCTCACCATCCAGGAGCTGCGCAGCCTGCTGATCACCGTCAACCGGTACGTGACCCCCACCCGCGAGCTGGCCGGCCGCCTCAACACCCTGCAGAGCGCCCTCATCGACAAGGGCACGCGCCGCTACATCAACGACCTGCAGGACCACACGGTGTACATCGCGGACAGTATCAACACCTTCCGCGACATGCTCACCAACCTGGAGAACACCTACCACGCCGGGGTGAACATGCGCATGGGCCAGGTGATGAAGCTCCTCACGGTCATCAGCACCATCTTCATCCCCCTCACCTTCATCGTGGGCATCTACGGCATGAACTTCGACCACATGCCGGAGCTCCATTGGCGGTACGGCTACTTCACCGTGATGGGCGTGATGCTCGCCATCTCGGTGGTGATGCTCCTCTGGTTCCGCCGGAAACGCTGGCTCTGAACCCGCCCGGCGGAAATTTTCACCGCACGGGGGCGCGCGTTCCCCCGTGCCGTTATTTTGCACCGTCCCGGCACGACATGCGCGCGTTGCACCAGCACAAGAGGGCCATCGGCATCTGCGACCAGACCTGGTCCGCGCTGCTCATTCCCGCCACCGAAGGGCGCCGTCCCCGCACCTTCCGATGACGCGCCCGGCCATGCACCCCAGGATGCCCGTGGTACGCACGACCACAACACCCTGCGAACGGTGCACGCCGACCCCACCTGACGCACACCCAGCCCCCGGCCGCACAGGATACGGGCAGGCCCATTCCGTCCTTCCCGCGCGATGAAGACACGCTACGTCGACCTGATCGAACAGACCTTCGATTTCCCCAGGGACGAGTTCAAGCTCGACAACGACAAGCTGCTGTGGAACGACCTCCCGCTGGTGGAGATCCTGCAGAAGCACGGTACGCCGCTGCGCATCACCTACCTGCCCAAGATCGGCGAGAAGATCGACCAGGCCCGCAGCTGCTTCGCCAAGGCCTTCCAGACCCACGGCTACCAAGGCAGCTACGAGTACTTCTACTGCACCAAGAGCAACCATTTCAGCTACATCATCGACAAGGTGCTCGACAAGGGCGTGAACCTGGAGACCAGCAGCGCCTACGACATCGAGATCATCGAACTGCTCATCGAGCGCGGGCGCCTCACGAAGGAGAGCACCACCATCCTGTGCAACGGCTACAAGGACGAGCGCTACATCCGCAACATCGGCAGGCTCGCCAACAAGGGCTTCCATGTGGTGCCCATCATCGACAACATGGGCGAGATCTACGCCCTGGACGAGGTGATCAAAGGCACCTGCGACATCGGCATCCGCATCGCCGCCGAGGAGGCGCCCAAGTTCGAGTTCTACACCAGCCGCCTGGGGATCGGGTACAAGGACATCATCCCGTTCTACATGCGGAACATCAGCAAGCAGAAGAAGTTCCGCCTGAAGCTGATGCACTTCTTCATCAACACCGGCATCAGCGACACCGCCTACTACTGGAACGAGCTGAGCAAGTGCGTGAACGTGTACTGCGACCTGAAGAAGCTGTGCCCCACGCTTGACACGCTCGACATCGGCGGCGGCCTGCCCATCAAGAACAGCCTCAACTTCAGCTTCGATGTGGACTACATGATCGGCGAGATCGTGGGCCGCATCAAGGACGTGTGCGATGAGAACAAGGTGCGCGAACCGAACATCTACAGCGAGTTCGGCAGCTTCACCGTGAGCGACAGCGGCGCCACCTTCTTCGGCGTGCTGTACCAGAAGAAGCAGAACGAGAAGGAGCGCTGGAACATGATCGACGGCAGCTTCATGACCACCCTGCCCGACACCTGGGCCATCAGCAAGCGCTTCATCATGCTGCCGGTGAACAACTGGAACGACGAGTATGAGCGCGTGTTCCTGGGCGGCATGACCTGCGACAGCGACGACTACTACAACAGCGAGCAGCACGTCAACGCCATCTACCTGCCCAAGTTCCGCGAAGACCGGCCGCAATACATCGGCTTCTTCAACACCGGCGCCTACCAGGACTCGCTCGGCGGCTTCGGAGGCATCCAGCACTGCCTCATCCCCAAGCCCAAGCACGTGCTCATCGACCGCCTGCCCGACGGCACCCTCACCGACCGCGTGTTCGCCGAGGTGCAGAGCGCCGAACGCATGATGGAGCTGCTGGGCTACCTGCACCAGGAGGAGCCCGTGCGGAAGTGAGCCGCCCCATGCTCCCGCTACACGACGCCTTCACCCGACACCTCGCCCAGACCAGCCCGCACCCGCTGGCGCTGGACATCGTGAAGGCGGAAGGGTGCATTCTGCATGACCGCAGCGGAAAGACCTTCCTCGATCTCGTCGCCGGCCTGGCCGTGAACAATGTGGGTCATCGCCACCCCAAGGTGGTGCAGGCCATCAAGGAACAGTGCGACCGCTACCTGCATGTGATCCCCTACGGCGAGTTCGTGCAAGAGCCTCAGGTCCGCTTCGCGGAGAAGCTCGCTTCCCTGCTCCCGCCTTCCCTCGACCGTGTGTATTTCGTGAACAGTGGCACCGAAGCGATCGAGGCCGCCGTGAAGCTGGCCAAGCGCGTCACCGGCCGCACGCGGCTGATCGGCTGCCGCAGCAGCTACCACGGCAGCACCCACGGCTCGCTGAGCCTCACGGACAACGAGGCGAAAAAGTACCGCAATCGTCCGCTGCTACCGGATACGCTGCACATCACGTTCAACGACACGAAGGACCTGGAGCTGATCACCGACGATGCGGCCTGCGTGGTGGTGGAACCCATCCAGGGCGATGCGGGCGTGCGCGTACCGTACACCGCGTGGATGAAGGCCCTCCGGGCCCGTTGCGAGGAGACCGGCGCCTTGCTCGTGTTCGACGAGGTGCAGACCGGCTTCGGCCGCACGGGCAGGCTGTTCGCCTTCCAGCACTCCGGCGTGGTGCCCGATATCCTGGTGCTGGGCAAGGCGCTGGGCGGCGGCATGCCCATGGGCGCGTTCGTGAGCACGGCCGCCCGCATGGAGCTGCTCACGCATGACCCCGTGCTGGGGCACATCACCACCTTCGGCGGTCACCCGATCCCTTGTGTGGCCGGCCTTGCCGCCCTTGACGTGCTCATGGACGAGGACCTGGTGGGCAACGCCGTGCGCATGGGCGCCTTGTTCAAGCGGCTGCTGGTGCACCCGCGCATCAAGGAGGTGCGGGGCGAAGGCCTGATGCTCGCCGTGGACCTGGGCGATGCCGACCTCGTTCAGCGTGTGGTGCTGGGCTGCCTGGCGGAAGGCGTGCTCGGCTTCTGGTTCCTCTCGTGCCCCTCCGCCTTCCGCATCGCGCCACCGCTGGTGATCACCGAGCAGCAGGTGCGCCAGGCCTGCGCCGTGATCGTGCGCATGCTCGATCGCGGCTGACCGCTCAGTACTGGTCGGTCGCCAACATCACCAGGGTGCACGCGTTCTCCACGTGGATGCCTTGAGCGCGGGCCCTCGTGGCGAAGGCGGGGTTCTCCGCACCCGGGTTGAAGATGATCCGGGCCGGGCGAAGCGCCAGCAAGCGGTCCTCCCACCCCTGTTGATGCAACGCATTGAGGTAGAGCGTGACCGTGTGCACCGCGCTGCCCGCCGGGATGTCCGGGAGGATCACCACCCCATCAATGGTACCCGTTCGCTTTCCCACCGCGATCACCGGGTGGCCGGCGGCCAGCAGGCGGCGCGTGGCGATGTGGGCATAGCGTGCCGGATCCGGGCTCGCGCCAAGCACCAGGGTGGTCCGCTGCTCCATGCGGCAAAGGTCGGTGATGCCGGGATCGATCGGTGCGGATGGCGTCGTTGGACTTAACGGGGACGTCACGCGGGCGAAACACCATCGGTCGTCCTTTGCATGCCAGCATGAAGAACCAGCGGAAGCGCCCCGTCGATGTGCTCGTTCTGAGCGACCTGCACCTGGGCACCTACGGCTGTCGCGCTGCGGAACTGCTCGCCTACCTGCGCAGTGTGAAGCCGCGAATGGTCATCCTCAACGGCGACATCATCGACATCTGGCAGTTCAACAAGCGCTACTTCCCGAAGGAGCACATGCGCGTGGTGAAGAAGCTGATGAAGTGGAGCGCCAAGGTGCCCGTGTACTACATCACCGGCAACCACGATGAGGCGCTTCGCCGCTACAGCCCCGCCCGGCTCGGGAACCTCCGGTTGGTGGACCAGCTCGCGCTCGACCTTGATGGTCGCAGCCATTGGTTCTTCCATGGCGACATCTTCGACGCCACGATGAAGAACGCGCGGTGGCTCGCCAAGCTCGGCGGGCACGGCTACGACCTGCTCATCCGGATCAACCACCTGGTGAACCTGGTGCTGCACGCCTTCGGGCGCCCGCGCATGAGCTTCAGCCGCAAGGTGAAGAACAGCGTGAAGAGCGCGGTGAACTTCATCAGTGACTTCGAGCGGACCATGGCCGACATCGCCGTGCATGAAGGCCACCACGTGGTGGTCTGCGGGCACATCCACCAGCCGCAGATGCGCACCATCACCACGCCGAAGGGGAAGGTGGACTACCTGAACAGCGGCGATTGGATCGAGAACCTCTCCGCCCTCGAGTACACCAACGGCCGTTGGGGCATCTACCTCCACGACCCCGCCGAGGGCCTGGAGGAGCGTGTGCCGGCCGCGCGGGAGGCCGTCCCCGCCTGATCAACGCACCTGCCAGTCGCTGTAGTCGAGCACGAAGCGCACGATCTCGCGCTTCTTGAAGGGGATGTCCCAGACCCCGTCGTAGAGCACCTTCACCGGCACCAGGTCCCCGTTCACCACCATGTTGTCCACGGTGATGCGGATGTCGAAATCGAGCAGCAGGCTGGCGTGGGCGATGCGGTACTCGCGGGCGATGACGCGCATGTCGCCCTGATCGAACCAGGTGAACATGCGCTTGATCACGGTGTCGTCCTCGTCGGCCGCCCTGCCGTTCACGGAGTCCTTGGCCACCGCACTGAACACCCAGCAGGCCCGCCCGCCCCGGAAGCCCTGGTCGATGCGGTAGTCGTAATGCGGCACCATGGCCGGATCGAAGAGCGCGAGCTTGTCGCCGATCATGGGCACGCTGGCGATCTCCTGCCCCGGGTTGAACATGAACTTCTTCAGCTCGCTGCGGTACTTCTCGAACCGGCTGGTGCGCACGATCACCTGCTCCCGGCCGCGGATGGAATTGCTGGCGGTCCAGCTGCCCTTGGGGAAGAAGACGTCGTCATACATCTCCGCGGTGAGGTAGCGCAATTCGCCCTTGCCATTGCGGAGCTTGCCCCGCTCGGCCGTGCTGTCCAGTTCGATCCGCGCCATCGCCCCCTCGCGCACCAGACTGCCCCGGCGGTACAGGGTGGCGGTCTCCCGCTCATCCTTGTTGCGCACCCGGAACGTGCTCTCCACCCGGTGGGCGTGGAAACGCGTATTGAGGAAGGCGTGCTGGAACGTGGTGTCCTCCATCACCTGGTCCACGAAGCCTTCCACGTCGAACCCGCCGCCCTGCGCCCGCACCACAAGGTCGCCGAGCTGGATCACGTTCATGATCGTGTCCACCTCGGCCTGTGCGTGCGAACGCGATGGCACCAGCAGAAGGGAGCAGGACAGGACAAGGGCCGTGCGCATGCCCGGCTCAGTGATCGCGCGTAGGACCGAGGCTCGTGTACAGCTCGTACTTCTTCCGCACATAGAGCAGGAACTCGTACTGGCTGAGCCCCTTGATCACATCATCCGGCACCGCGCAGAAGTCCACGAAGTCATCGAAGCTCTCATCACTGAGGTTGATGATATCGTACTCCACGTACTTGTGCAGCAGCTCCTTCAGCAGTTCACGCTTGCGGTCCTCGTTGCGCATCTCGGCCACCTGCCGCTTGCTGCGTTCGCGCCGGCTGAACTCCTGGTAGAGGAAGGTGATCGGGCTCTGGAAGGCGTCCACCGAGCTCAGGCGGTAATCCTTCTCGTTGTACCCCAGCTTGTCGATGTCCGCCTGGATCTGTTTCAAGGTCCGCTCCGGAAGCACCTCCACCGGCCTCAGCTCGATCTTCCAGGGGCGCAGCTCCACCGTGATGTCGTAGGCGGACCGGAGCGCGGTGTCCTGCAGCACGAAGCTCCGTGTGAGGTAGCCGCCGGCGCCGATCAAGAGGGTGTCGCTGCGCAAGGCCTTCACCGTGAAGGTGCCATCGGCGTTCCCGAACGACCCGTTGCGGGTGCGCCGGTTCACGATCATGAGGTCGTAGAAGGCATGGTCGGGCTCGTCCGTCACCACCTTGCCACGGATGGTCACCTCCTGCGCCGCAAGCCCGGACGCCACCAGCAGGAGCAGCAGGAAGAGGAGGTGGCGCATGCGAACGGCGGCAAAGGTAGGGCCCCCTCTGCAAGGACCATACCCCCAACGGCGAAGGGCCCCGGCCTTGCGGCCAGAGCCCCTCACGAAGGTCCTGTGCATCTGTAAGCCGGGTCCTGTTCCCGCCTTGCGGCGGGCCTCCACCATCTATCTGGACCTGCCGTCGCCGACAGGCTCGAGCGACCTACCCGCCGGGAAAGGGCGGACCACCCTTCGCCACCGGACCTTGCGGAACGATGGCCTCCCGGCCTATTTGGTCTTGCAGCCCATGGGGTTTACCAAGCTGCCGATGTCGCCACCGGCACTGGTGAGCTCTTACCTCACCTTTTCATCCTTGCCCGCCGGAGCCTGGCGAAGGCGGGCCTTGCCAGTTCCGGCCTCGGACCTTTCGGCCCTCAGGCGGTCTCCCTTTCTGCGGCACTTTCCGTGACCGAACGGTTCCCCGCGCGGCCCCTTCCCGTTAGGAAGCATGGTGCCCTACGCTGCCCGGACTTTCCTCCCCCGGCCTTGCGACCGGGAGCGGTGGAGCGATGCACAGGATATCAAGGAACATCAATGGTGGAACAGCTCCACCGCCGTGGCCCCGTAGCCGTAGCGCCGGGGATCGGCATCATCGAAACGAAGGTGCTCATAATACTGCAGCACCTTGCGCACCTCCTCGCGCAGCACACCCTCCCCTACGCCATGGATGACGATCAGGCGCCGCTTGCGCTCGCGGATCGCCGTGGCCAGCATCCGCTCGAAGTAGCTCAGCTGGTACTGCAGCTTCTCCCCATCGCTCATGCCCCGCTCGTTGTCCACCAGCTCGTGCAGGTGCAGGTCCACCTCCATCACGCTCTCATCCGCCCGCTCGCTGCGCCGGCCACCCGCCTTCGCCGCAGCAGGACGCTTCCTATCACGCCGGCGTTGCTCCTCCAGGCGGTCGTTCGCGGCCACCAAGCCGGCCTGGTGATCGCTCACCCCGTACACCACATGGTCCGGCCCCTCGATACGCGGGACCAGCGTGTCCATGGGATACTCCAGCTCGAACCCATCGTCGGTCCGCACCAGTGCCCTGTTGTGGCTCAGTGGGCGCAGCACCACCCCGCCGCCCACCTCATTGAGGAAGGAGACGCGGTCACCGCTCTTGTATTCCCGCTGCGCCATGGTGCAAATTTACAGGACCATGTTCCGCTGGACATTTCCGCTCCTCAGCTTGCTGCTCCGTGCACAGGCCCTCGCGCAGGGCTTCGTGCCGTGCATGCCATATGGCGGCGCACAGGCGGTGAACGGCCTTGTGGACCAGGAGCTGCATTTTCCGCAGGAGGAACTGGAGCAGGGTCTGAAGGGCTCGGTGTTCCTCATCTTCAGCGTGATGGAGGACGGGGCGCTGCGGGACCTGCGGGTGTGGCGGGGCCTCACACCGGCCTGCGATGCCGAAGCCCTGCGGATCGGGGCCCTGGTCCGGTGGCATCCCGCCACCGTGGGCGGCGTGGCGCATGCGGCCGAGCATTACCTCGAGATCCCGTTCGATGCGAAGCGCCACCTGCGCCGCATGGAGGTGCGCACCTGCACGCAAGGCTTCCGTACGCCGGTCGACAGCGGCCTCACCATCCATGTGCCCTCCGGCGTGGACGAACAGCCGGTGCCCCTGGTGCCGAACGGACTGAAAGGCCTTCCCACATACATCGCCGGGAACCTGCGCTACCCTGAGGACGCGTACAAGCGCGACCTGCAGGGCACCGTGCGGCTCGACTTCGTGGTGGAGCCCTCGGGCAGCATCAGCAACCTGCGGGCGCTGGACGAGCTCGGCGGCGGTTGCAACGAGGAGGCCATGCGTCTGGTGCGGTCCATCTGCTGGTCGCCCGCCGTACGCGATGGGCGCCGTGTGCGATGCGTCCAGCACCTGTCCATCCGCTTCCACATCCCGCCCCGCACCGAGCGCTAGCTTCGCCGCATGAAGGAACGAGGCCCCTGGCGGACCCTGAACGAGGAACTGCGCTACGAGACCCCCTGGATCGCCGTGAGCCATCACGACATCCTGGACCCGAGCGGACGCCGGGGGATCTACGGCGTGGTCCACTTCAAGAACCTCGCGATCGGGGTGGTGCCGCTCGATGCCGACCTGAACACGTGGATCGTGGGGCAGTACCGCTACCCCATTGAGGCGTACAGCTGGGAGATCCCCGAGGGCGGTGGAAGACGCGATGTGCCGCCGCTCGACAGTGCGAAACGTGAACTCCGCGAGGAGGCCGGCATCGTGGCGCAACGGTGGACCGAGGTGCTCCGCATGGACCTGAGCAACTCCGCCAGCGACGAGCACGCCATCCTCTACGTGGCACAGGACCTCACCTTCTTCGAGCCCGAACCCGACCACGACGAGGAGCTCGCCCTTCGGAAGCTGCCCTTCGAGGAGCTGTACGGCATGGTGACGCGTGGCGAGGTGCGCGACAGCCTCACCGTGGCGGCGGTGATGCGCGTGAAGCTCATGCTCCTGGAGGGCGTGCTGCAGACTTAAAAGTAGAGCCAGTGCCCCCGCCACTGTCCATCACTGCGGTACTCCAACGCGGGAGCCGGCACCTTGATGCAGTTGAGCAGGAAGAAGGTGGTGCGAAGGAACTTCGACCGCGTGGGGATCCGCTCCATGTCCACGTCGAACGAGAGGAAGAACTGGCGTACGGCCGTGCTTCCGTCCACCGACACGCTGGGATCGGCGCTCACAAGGCCCTCCGCCCCATAGCCCAATGACAGGCTGAACCACCTTGCCTTGCGCGCTTCCCGGCTGAAACAGGATGGCGCGACCGACAACCAGTAGGTGGACCCGTTGTAGTCCTTGAGGATGCGTTGGGGCGTGGTGCTGCCGAGCAGGTCCGGGTCCTGCAGGGCATAGTCGGTGAGGTGCGCCGAGTACTTCAACCGGATCCGTTGCTCGTGCCAGCCCAGCTCCTGCCCGATGAACAGCCCCGCACCGGACACGTTCGCGGCCATGTCCCACCAGCTCCACCCCCACCCGGCCGACCGACCGTCCAGGTACTCCACCCCGGTGAGGTAGATCAGGCCCACGCTGCCGCCCACCCAGGTGGCCGTCCTGTCCTTCACCCCGCACCAGTCCAACAGGCCCTTGCCCCAGCGGCCCACGGTGTAGGCGCTGTACGCATGGCCCACCTTGTCCATCTGCAACCATTCATCCCCGTCGTTGAAGGTGTGGAAGGGCACGCGCTCGTACTGGCTGTACCAGGCCTGGTCCAGGGCGATGAGGGTCCCGGTGATCACCACCCCACCACCGATGGCCACGCCGAGCAGCCTGTCCTTGTGCAGGGTCCCGGAAGCCGTGGTATCAGCCGTCCCCTGGCCTTGGACGACCAGGACGGACAAGGTCCACAAGACGAGGGCGAGCAAGCGCAGGATCCACATCCATGTGCCGCGAAGATCGGCCTCGACGGGCTCCGGAACGGCTTGTGCGAAAATACGACCGCCCCGATCAGGATCTATTGACCTCCGGCCGTTCATGCACTAATCTTGATATGCCGGTACATGATGTGCTCCGCAACGAACTGCCCCATTCCAGCATGGCGGTCGTGGTTCCTTTTTACCATGGCCGTGGCTGCGTGGTGCGCTCCGGTGCACGGAACCTTCGAACATCGGTACGGGAACACCTTCCACGCAGCACCCGCCAATGGCCCGGCCGCGCTGATCGATCTGCAGGGCATGACCCTCCATGCCACGAAAGGACGCCCTTGGCAGGGATCGATCCTGGTGCTGGGAACTGGAAGGGAACACGGTCCGACCGTAGCGTGGAACCCGCGTGGCACCTTTCTGCAAGGCCAGGAACTGTTCTTCACCGGCGACCGGTTCAGCGTGCAATACCAGGTCACCAGGGCCGGTGTCCGCCAGAACTTCATCGTTCCCGAGCGGCCGGCCGGCGCCGGTCGGTTCCTCGTTGAACTGGGCCTTCAAGGCGACCTGGTGCCCGATCAGGTCGGACCGGGATCAATATCCTTCCGGCACAACGGCGAAGAGGTGTTCCTGTACACGGGTCTGATGTGCTGGGACGCCACCGGGCGCAGCCTGCCGGCCCGGTTGACGCTGCGGAGCGCGGCCAGGCTGGTCATCGAGGTGGACGACCGCGAGGCCGTCTACCCGATCGTGGTCGACCCCGTTTCCACCACCGCGAACAGCCTGCTGCTGGCCCCCCTCGCCGGTTCGGAGTTCGGGATCTCGTCCTGCACGGCGGGCGACCTCAACGGCGATGGCTACAGCGACCTGGTGGTGGGTGCCTGGCTCGGCAGCCAGGGCCAGAACAACGAAGGCCTCGCCTACGTGTACTACGGCTCGGCCTCGGGCATCCCCACCACGGCGAGCCTGTTGCTCCAAGTGGACCAGGTGGGCGCGCAGTTCGGTTGCTCGGTGAGCACCGCGGGCGATGTGAACGGCGATGGCTACAGCGACCTGCTCGTGGGGGCACGCACATGGGAGAGTTCCAGCGCCGAGCTTTCCGAAGGGGCGGTCTTCGTCTACTACGGCTCCGCGTCAGGCATCAGCACGGTCGCCAACCTCCGCATCGAGTCGAACCACGCCGGGGACAACTTCGGCAGCAACGTGGCCACGGCGGGAGACCTCAACAACGACGGATACAGCGATGTGCTGATCGGGGCCTACCTGGCGGAATACCCCACGTATCAGGAAGGCGCAGTGTGGGTGCACCTGGGGTCCGCCACCGGGCTCAACCCAATCGCCCAGCACAAGCTGGAGCGCAACATCAGCGCCGCGCACTTCGGACGCAGTCTCGCCTGTGCCGGTGATGTGAACGGGGACGGGTACAGCGACATCGTGATCGGCGCGCCTGATGCGCCCAATGTGAACGCCGACGCCGGCCAGGCCTTCGTATGGCACGGAACGGCCACGGGGCTCGGCGCCGGTGTGAACCCCGCCCCCTCGCTCACCCTGCTCGGAAGCACGGTGCCCAACGGCTCCTTCGGCTGGTCGGTCTCCACTGCCGGCGATGTGAACGGGGATGGCTACAGCGATGTCGTGGTGGGCGCCTACCTCGACAACAATGGCGGACAGGTGGCCGAGGGCACGGCAAGGGTGTTCATGGGCTCGGCCACCGGGCTCAACGCCGCATCGCCGGTGCTGCTGGAAGGCGTGGTGGCCGGTGTGTGGTTCGGGCGAAGCGTGGGCACCGCCGGCGATGTGAACGGCGATGGCTACGGCGATGTGATGGTGGGCGCCTCGCTCTTCTCCAACGGTCAATCGCAGGAGGGCGTGGTGAAGCTCTTCCTCGGATCCGCCGCAGGAATAACAGGAACGGCGGCCTTGCAATGGGAGTTGAACTCGGCGGGGGCCAACCTGGGCGAGAGCATCAACCCTGCGGGCGACGTGAACGGCGATGGCTTCACCGATGTGGTGCTCGGCGCGCGGATCTACGGATCAGGTGGCGCAGCGGCGGTGTTCCATGGCGGGACCCTCGGTGCCTCCACCACTTCCAGCCTCATCCGCTTCGGACCCGCGGCGAACGCGCTGCTGGGCACCGCCGTGGCCAGCGCCGGCGATGTGAACGGCGATGGCTACAGCGACGCGCTCTTCGGGGCTCCGGGTGCCGGAACGGGCGGGCAGGTCCACCTCCATTACGGTTCGGTGAGCGGCATCTCCGCCACACCCTCGCTCACCTTGCAGAACGGCATGGCCGGCTCTTCCTACGGCGCGAGCGTGGCGAGCGCCGGGGATGTGAACGGCGACGGCTATGCCGATGTGGTGATCGGAGCGCCCACCCTCGGGAACGGCACGGCCTACCTCTACATGGGCGGCCCATCGGGGCTCTCCACCACCCCGGCCCTCACGCTGGCCCCGGGAAGCCTGCAGTTCGGTGCGGCCGTTTCGGCGGCGGGCGACCTCAACGCCGATGGTTTCGGCGATGTGGTGATCGGCGCACCGGGCAGCGGCCACGCGCTCATCTATGTCGGCGCGGCCACCGGCCTGGCCTCCACACCGCTGCTCACCCTGAGCGAGCCGCCGACGTCGAACCTGTACGGGTGCGCGGTGAGCACGGCCGGCGATGTGAACGGCGATGGGTACAGCGACCTCGTGGTGGGCGCCCGGCTCGGCAGCAACGGTCAGGCCAACGAGGGCCTCGTCTTCGTGTACCATGGCTCGCACAGCGGCGTGAGCACCCCCTACGCCCGAAAGTTGGAGGCCAACGTGGCCAACGCCGACTTCGGGGTGAGCGTGGCGAGCGCCGGCGACATCAATGGCGACGGCTACTCCGACCTGGTGGTCGGCGCGGACCTCTGGGAATCCACCAGTGCCGAGGCGGATGAGGGCGCCGCCTTCATCTTCAACGGCTCCGCCTCGGGCACCTCGGCCACCATCACCACCACCCTGCAGCGCAACATCGCCGGGGCGGCCATGGGGCGGCGTGTGGCCGAAGGAGGCGATGTGAACGGCGACGGGTACGCCGATGTGCTCGTGGGCTCACCCCTCGCCGACTTCGGGCAGGTTGACGAAGGGCTGGTCTACGTCTTCCGTGGTTCGGCCTTGGGTACCAGTACCGGCGTGGTGGACCTGCTGCAGGCGGATGTCACCCTGTACCAGCTCGGAGCAGGTGTGGCGGGTGGCGGAGACCTCGACGGTGACGGCTACAGCGATGTGATCGCGGGCGCACCGCAGGCCGCACCGACCTTCAGCGCGCAGGGCGCCGCCTACTGGTTCCGCGGCAACAGCGCGCTCTCGCTCGAACGCCTCACCCGGGCATACGATGCCGACCTCATCACCCCGATGAGCACCAACAGCATGGACTTCCTCAACACCGCGTTCTTCGGTGTGGGTCATCATGCGCGCAATCCGGTGCACCGGTGCCGTGCGCGGCTGCGCTGGGAGGTGGTGTTCCAGGGACAGCCGTTCACGGGTTCGCCGATCACCAACGGGGTGCTCTCCACCGGCACGGCAACGAACTGGACCACCCTGCCCACCAGCGGGGTCGAACTGAAGCAACTGATCACCAAGGCGCCCAACCACCTGCGCTACAAGTGGCGCGTGCGCGTGGAGTACGACATGGCCAAGCTCATCCATGGGCAACGGTTCAGCCGATGGTTCTATGGCTATGCGAGCGGCGTGGGCGACATCGGTGTGCTCCCCATTGAGCTCAGCACCTTCACCGCGTGGCCCGAAGGAACGGCCACCGTGCTGGAATGGACCACCGCCAGCGAGAGCAACAGCGCGTACTTCTCGGTCGAGCGCTCCACCGATGGCCTCACGTTCGCCCCGCTCGGACGCGTTGACGCATCGGGCTCGAGCAGCAGCGTGCTGGGCTACACCTTCACCGACCTCGACGCACCGCTGGGGACGGCCTATTACCGGCTCGACCTGGTGGACCAGGATGGCAGCGGCCGGCTATCGCCCCTGGTGAGCGTGCACCACCACGCCATCGGCGGGCTGTTCCCGAACCCGTCGGATGGCCCCGTGCACCTTCAGCTCGAACGCGGCATCGGTGCGGCGCGCGCGGACGTGCTGGATGCGATGGGTCGTTTCGTGCGCTCGATCGCCATGCCGATGGAGGCGACCACCTTCACGATCGAGGCCGGAACACTGTCGCCTGGACGCTATACGCTGCAGCTCAGGAGCGCGGACGGGCGCGTGATCGATCGCGCACCGTTCGTGGTGCGCTAGGCCCCGATCGTCACCCGGCAGGCCTCGAGGATCCGCCGCGCGTTCTCCAGCGAATCGCTTTCGGCGTAGGTGCGCAGCACGGGTTCGGTGCCGCTCGCGCGGATCATGAGCCACTGGTCGCGATCGAAGTGGTACTTCCACCCGTCGATGGTCTCCAGGCGACGCACCTCCAGGTCACCGAACTTCGTGAAGGCTCCGCCGGCGCACTTCTTCAGCACGTCCTGCTTGAGCGCTTCGTTGATGTGGAGGTCGTTCCGGTCGTAGCTGAAAGGCCCCACGATCGCGTACACCTCCTCGATGAGCTCCTCCAACTTCTTCCCGCTCTTGGCCATGAACTCCCAGATGGTGAGGCCCATCCAGATGCCGTCGCGTTCGGGGATGTGACCCTTGATCGCGATGCCCCCGCTCTCCTCGCCGCCCAGCAGCACGTCCTCATTGATCATGATGCCGCAGATCCACTTGAAGCCGATCTTCACCACCTGGTACTCCAGGCCATAGTGGCGGCACATCTTCTCCACCTTCGGCGTGGTGCTCACCGCCACCACCACCTTGCCCTTGAAGCCCTTGTACTTCACCAGGTAGTGGATCAGGAGCAGGATGATGTGGTGCGAGTCCACGAACTCGCCCTTGCTGTTGTAGAGCCCGATCCGGTCCGCATCACCATCCGTCGCCAGGCCGCAATCGATGCCGCCCTTCTTGATCAGCTCGCTGAACTCGATGAGGTTCTTGTGGATCGGCTCCGGGGCCTGACCCATGAACGATGGGTTGTGCTCGCAGTGCAACAGGGTGGCTCCGGGGAGGATCCGGCGCACCACGTTCTGGCCGGCCCCGTACATGGCGTCATAACCCAACCGAAGACCGCTCCGACGGATGGCCTCGAGGTCGAAGTTCCGCTCCACATGATCCACGTACATCGTCTCCAGGTCAACGATGCGCAGGGTGCCGTCAGCCTCCGCCTTGCGCAGATCGATGGACGCCAGGTCAATGCCATGCACCGCCGGGATGATGTCCTCGATCTCCTGCACATGCTCGGGGATCAGCGGTCCTCCGTAATGACCCTTGAGCTTGTACCCATTGTAACCGGGCGGGTTGTGGCTCGCGGTGATGATCACACCCAGGCTCGCCTTCAGCCGGAAGGCGCCCAGGGAGACCATGGGCGTGCTCACGAAGCCGCGGGCAAGGTGCACCTTGATCCCCATCGACAGGAAGACCTTGGCGACGGTCTCGGCGAACAGCTCGCCGGCGAAGCGGCAATCGTGGCCCACCACGATGGAAGGGTCATTGGGGAAGTGCTGCTTCACCCAGTTGCCGGTGGCCACGCTCACGCGCGCCACGTTCTCCACGGTGAACTCCTCCGCGATGATGGCACGCCAACCGTCGGTGCCGAACTTGATCTTGGTCATCTTGGTCGCCTTGTTGCAGGCGCGAAAGTAGACGCGCCCGCGGGGGGCCTCCGGCCGACAGGGCCGAGGTTTCAACAGCTCAGCGGTAAATACCGCGGTCGTTCAACGCCTTCTGGTAGCGCCGGGCGTTCACCATGTGCTGCGCGTAGGTCACGGCGAAATTGCTGTAGCCGTCCAGCGTTTCGCGGGCGCAGAAGTACAGGTAGTCGTGCTTCGGCGCGTTGAGCACGGCATCGATGAAGCCCGGCTCGGGCATGTTGATGGGCCCCGGCGGCAGCCCCACGTGGGTGTAGGTGTTGTACGGCGAATCCACCTGCTTGTCGGTGTGGAGGATCCGGTTGAGGCTGTCGAGCCCGAGCGCGAACTTCAGCGTGGGATCGGCCTGCAGCGGCATGCCGATGCGCAGGCGGTTGAGGTACACGCCTGCGATGGTGGGCGCCTCGTCGCGCTTGGCGGTCTCGGCCTGTACGACGCTCGCCAATGTGCTCACCTCCACCGGGGTCATGCCCAAGGCCTTCGCTTTCGCGACGCGCCCCTCGTTCCAGAAGCGCCTATGCTCCTTCTCCATCCGCTGGATGAACGCCTCCGGCCGCTCGGTCCACCAGACCTCATAGGTGTTGGGCAGGAAAAGGCTGATCATGGTCTCGGGTCGCAGCCCGGCGCGTTCGGCCAGCGCCGGGTCACGCAGGGCTCGCAACATGGTGAGCGAGTCCACCTCCAGGTACCGGGCCACCTGGCCGGCCAGCTGCTCCAAGGTGCGGATGTTGGTGAAGGTGACGCGCACGGGATCCTGCTCCCCACTGCGAAGCCGGTTGAGGAGCGCGTTCAGGCTGGTCCCGCTGTCGATGCGGTAGCGACCGGGACGCACCTTGCTCACGTAGCGCTTGCGTTCGGCCAGCCAGCGGAACGTGGCCTCATCCGTCACCATGCCGGCCCCGCGGAGACTGTCCACCACCTGGTCGAACGTGGCCCCTGTGGGGATCAGCAGCACGCGCTCAGGGGTGGGCAGCGCCGGGCCAGGCCCGAAGATGGCGCGCCAGGTGCGGTAGCCGAGGCCGCCCGCGACAACGAGCAGCGCTCCGAGCACGAGCAGGATGACCTTCCAACGTTTCATGCGGCGATGTTCCCGGAGAAGATGTGTCGCACCGGTCCGGCCAGATGGACCCGGGTGAAGCCGCCCTGCGGGGTGCGTTCCGCGTCCACGCGCAGCTCCCCGCCGCGTGTGACCACCGCGCAACCCGCGCCCACCAGCCCGCGCGCCATGGCGGCAAGGGCCGCCGCAGTGACGCCCGTGCCGCAGCTCAAGGTCTCATCCTCAACGCCGCGCTCGTAGGTGCGCATCTCCACCCGTGCCTCGTGGACACGGACGAAGTTGACGTTGATGCCCTCGCGGGCATAGGTCCCGCTGTAACGGATCCGACGTGCCTCGGGCACCAGGTCCACAACGGCGGGGTCGTCCACCCAGACCAGCAGATGCGGCGATCCGGTGTGGGCGCGGTCCGTGCCCGCATCGATGCGCTCCACCCCGGCCACATCACGCATGGCCACGCGCACCATACCGTCCGCCCAGGAAGCCGTGTGGGCACCATCGATGGCCGTGAACGTCACCGGCGTACGTGAACCGGTGATGGCGCACCAGAACCCGTAGGCACAGCGGCTGCCGTTCCCGCAGAAGCTCATCGATCCATCGGGATTGAAGAACTCCATGTGGTACGCGTCCCCGCTCCTGCGTGGTGCCTGCACCAGGATCAGGCCGTCGCTGCCGATGCCGAAATGCCGGTCGCACAGGCGGCGCACAAGGTCCAGGTCATGCACCGGGAACCGCGCTTCGCGATCATCGATCACGATGAAGTCGTTCCCCGTACCCTCCCACTTGGCGAACTGCACCATGGCACAAAGATGGTGTTCGGCGCCACGGCAGGAGCGCGATCCGACAGGATGTCAGCGACCCTGACGATCAACACAATTTAACGGCGGGGCAAGGAACATCGCGTCAGGCCGCCCGTTGCTTTGCATGCGACGGCACGCCATTCGATGGGTCGTCGCGGAACCATGACAACGACCATGAAACGCCCGCTCTCCTACCTCGCCGTGGGCCTTGCCGGCGGCCTGTTGGCCCTCGGGGTCCACGATAACCTCCTGCGCCCGCAGGTGTCCGACCGCACCACCAGCCCCCAAGCCACCGCACCGGTGCGCTACGTGAACCTGCCCGGTCCGGCCGGATCCTCCACCGTCGCGCCCGACTTCGTTGACGCCGCTGAGCGCACCGTGAACGCGGTGGTGCACGTGACCACCGAGGCCATGGTGCAGCAGCGCGACCCCTTCGCGGAGTTCTTCTGGGGCTACCGCTCGGCGCCCGCCGTGCCCCAACGCGGTGCCGGAAGCGGGGTGATCATCTCCGACGACGGCTACATCGTCACCAACAACCACGTGGTGGAGGGTGCGGACAAGATCCAGGTGCACCTCAACGACAAGCGCCAGTTCGAGGCGAAGGTGATCGGCCGCGACCCCAGCACCGACCTCGCGCTCATCAAGATCGATGCGAAGGACCTGCCCATCATCGCCTATGCCAACAGCGACGATGTGAAGGTGGGCGAATGGGTGCTCGCCATCGGCAACCCCATGAACCTCACGAGCACCGTTACCGCGGGCATCGTGAGCGCGAAGGCCCGCAACATCAACCTGCTGCAGTACGACCAGACGCGCGACGTGTTCCCGATCGAGAGCTTCATCCAGACGGACGCGGCGGTGAACCCCGGCAACAGCGGAGGAGCGCTGGTGAACGCGTCCGGTGAGCTGGTGGGCATCAACAGCGCCATCGCCAGCACCACCGGTGCTTATTCCGGCTACTCGTTCGCCATCCCGGTCAACATCGTACGCAAGGTCACCGGCGACCTGATGGAGTTCGGCAACGTGCAGCGCGCCTACATCGGGGTGAGCATCGGCGATGTGGACCAGGACCTGGCCAAGCAGCTCGCCATGGACCGCATCCGCGGGGTCTACGTGAAGGACATCACCACCGATGGCGCGGCCGAGGCGGCGGGCATCAAGGCCGGCGACGTGATCCTGAAGGTGGGCAGCATCGATGTGAACAATGTACCGCAGCTGCAGGAGCAGGTGGGCAAGTTCCGCCCTGGCGACAAGGTGGCCGTGACCGTGCTGCGCGAGGGTCGGGAGAACGTGATGGACCTCGTGCTCCGCGGCAAGGAGGGCAATACCAAGGTGGCCGCACGCGAAGAGGCCGTGAAGGCGAGCTCCGTGCTGGGCGCCCAGCTGGTGAAAGCGACCCCGGACGAACTGCGCGCGCTGAAGCTGCAGAGCGGCGTGAAGGTGAAGAGCCTCAACGGCGGCAAGCTCCGGAGCAGCGGCATCCGCGAGGGCTTCATCATCACCCGCATCGACCAGCAGCCGATCCGTGAACCGGAGGACATCGTGAACGCCCTTGAATCGAAGAAGGGTGGAGTGCTCATCGAAGGGGTGTACCCCAACGGCATGCGTGCCTACTACGGCCTTGGGATCTGAATCACCTGAGCACCAAGGTCTTGACCATGTTGAAAACCCCTTGTCCTGCGCGGCTTGTCCGGTGTGCTGGGGGGGGCTTACCTTCGCAGCGCCAACCATGCATGGTCCGGGCCGTCCTTCGGGGGCTGTACCGGGAATGTCGATAACCCACTAATACCCTTCGCCCGTGACGAGCCGGATGCGCCAACTGAAGATCACGAAGTCGATCACCAACCGGGAAAGCCAGTCGCTGGACAAGTACCTGCAGGAGATCGGCAAGGAGGGCTTGATCACGGCCGACATGGAGGTGGAGCTGGCCCGGCGCATCAAGGAGGGTGATACACGGGCGCTCGAGAAACTGGTGAAGGCGAACCTGCGCTTCGTGGTGTCGGTGGCCAAGCAGTACCAGAACCAGGGCCTCAGCCTCCCCGACCTCATCAACGAAGGCAACCTCGGCCTGATCAAGGCGGCGCAGCGCTTCGATGAGACCCGCGGGTTCAAGTTCATCTCCTACGCGGTGTGGTGGATCCGCCAGAGCATCCTCCAGGCCCTGGCCGAGCAGAGCCGCATCGTGCGCCTGCCCTTGAACCAGGTGGGCAGCCTCAACAAGATCAACAAGGCGTTCGCGAAGCTCGAGCAGGAGTTCGAGCGCCCGCCCAGCGCGGACGAGCTCGCCACGCTGCTCGATCTCCCGCCGGAGAAGGTGGCCGATACCATGAAGGTGAGCGGTCGCCACATCAGCATGGACGCCCCCTTCGTGGAGGGCGAGAGCAACAGCCTGCTCGACGTGCTGCCCAACAACGACAGCGCTCCAGCCGACCGGATGCTGCTGAACGAATCCCTGGCCAAGGAGATCGAGCGGGCCCTGAGCACGCTTACCGAGCGCGAGCGCGACGTGGTGAAGCTCTTCTTCGGCATCGGCATCAACCACGGCCTCACGCTCGAGGAGATCGGCGCCAAGTTCGACCTCACCCGCGAACGGGTGCGTCAGATCAAGGAGAAGGCGATCCGCCGATTGCGGCACACCAGCCGAAGCAAGCTGCTCAAAGCCTACCTCGGATGACCTTGTACGCCCCGCCCTCCGGCGGGGCGTGCTCTTTCCACCATTGAAAACCAATCACCCCCCATACTTCGCAATGCAGACCCTGGAAGCCAAGACCGGTTATGAGACCGGACTGCAGGATTACGTGGACCGCGAGAAAGCGGCCGTTGACCTGGAGAACTCCGTAGGCCAGCTCATGTACGGCCGCGGTGTGGAGCTCGTGTTCTTCCGCAACCACCTGCTCGACATCGGCATCAGCGAGGTGCTCAACCTGTTCAACTACGCGAAGGACGTGGTGCAGAAGCCCATCGACGTGTTCACCGCGAGCCAGGTCGCCAAGGCCCTGCTGGAACTGGACCTGGCACCGAGCAAGATCGACATCGCCAAGCTCACCTGGGACTTCGGCCAGAGCGGCAGCGGCGATCTCAAAGGCTTCCTCTCCACCACCCTCTCGGGCTTCATCGGACAGGACAAGCACAAGTTCGACCCCCGCGACGTGGTGCTCTACGGCTTCGGCCGCATCGGACGCATCGCCGCCCGCGAACTGGTGAAGCAGGCCGGGAAGGGCCAGCAACTGCGCCTGCGCGCCATCGTTACGCGCACCCTCACCGATGAGGAGATCGTGAAGCGCGCCGCCCTGCTGCGCAACGACAGTGTCCACGGCGCCTTCAAGGGCAGCGTGGTGGAGGACCTGGCCAACAAGTGCCTCATCATCAACGGCCAGCGCGTGCAGCTCATCGCCGCGAACAACCCGGAGGACATCGATTACACGGCCCACGGGATCAACAACGCGCTGATCATCGACAACACGGGGGCCTTCACCAAACGCGCCGACCTGGGCCGCCACCTCAAGGCCAAGGGTGTGAGCAAGGTGATCCTCACGGCCCCCGGCAAGGAGATGCCCAACATCGTGTACGGCATCAACCACAAGGACCTCGACATCGAGAACGAACAGCTCTTCAGCGCCGCCAGCTGCACCACCAACGCCATCTGCCCCGTGCTGAAGGTGATGGAGGACAGCATCGGCATCGAGAAGGGCCACATCGAAACGGTGCACGCCTACACGAACGACCAGAACCTGCTGGACAACTACCACAAGAAGCCGCGCCGCGGTCGCAGTGCCGCCATCAACATGGTGATCACCAGCACGGGCGCGGGCAGCGCGGTCACCAAGGCCATCCCCAGCCTGAAGGACAAGCTCACCGCCAACGCCGTGCGCGTGCCCACCCCGAACGGATCGCTGGCCATCATGAGCCTCAACCTGAAGAAGGCCGTGACCCGTGACGAGGTGAACGAACTGGTGCGCAACGCGGCCCTCAACGGGGAGCTGGTGAACCAGATCCACTACCAGATCGATCCCGAACTGGTGAGCAGCGACATCATCGGCGACACCTGCTGCAGCGTGTTCGACAGCAATGCCACGATCGTGGGGCCCGATGGCAGGTCGGCCGTGCTGTACGCCTGGTACGACAACGAGTTCGGCTATACCAAGCAGGTGATCCGCCTGGCCAAGCATGTGGCCAAGGTGCGCCGCCTGATCTACTACTGAGACCGGCTTTCGGTCACGCAGGAAGCCTCGCCTCGGCGGGGCTTCCTCGTTACCGCCTGCCCGATGCCTCGGGCGCACAGAACGGAAAAGGAACGGGCCGGAAGTTCCGGCCCGGCTCCAAGTGATCGTTGTCCGCTCAGGGCAGCTGCTGCGCCCTGACCGTCGTGGGGATCGAGCCGCCGATGTTCTGCAGGATGATGTCGCGGTCGTTCGCCGTACCGGTGTACTTCGTCGTTCCATCGAGGTTCACATCGGACACCCCGTAACCGGCCACCGTCGCGGTGGGTGATGATCCGCCGAGGACCTGGAGGATCGGATCGCGGTCGTTCGACGTGCCTGTGTAGCGCAGGTTCGAGTTGGGCATGGCGTTGCCTGCCCAGAGCGCCATCACGGACCCGATGGGCTTGCGCGCGTCCGTCCCGTAGGTCGCCGTACCCGAGTTGCGCAGGTCCACGGCCGTGGTGGAGTTGCCCAGGGACAAGGGCGTGGAGGTCATGCACCCGAGGTGGTTCCGGTGGCGCACGGTCACATGGTAGTTGCCCAGCGGCGCCGTGAAGAGCAGCGGGCCTCCGGTGGTGGACACGATCGAACCGTTGCGCAACAACAGGCCGCAGCGCGTGGCCACCACCGCCGTGGGATCACTGCCCGCACGTAGCTCCACCAACACCCAGTCCACCACCGCCGTTGAGCCCGTGGTGGCCAGGAACGAAGGGGCGACGGTCTCTCCGCCACCACCGCCGGCCTGCGAGAAGCCCAGGGCCGTGTAAGGCTCCTGCAGCGGCACCAAGCCAGCCACACGGAGATCATCCTTCATCAGGCCCGAGACCTGGTCGAAAGGCCCCTCGAGGAACGCTGACGGGCTCACCTGGATGTTGTTGTTCACCGTCACCGTGGTGGCGACGCGCGCGCTCGTGCACACGATGTCCTCCGTGCTCACCTCCCAGTCATAGCAGTACGGGTAGGCCGCCACGCCCACACTGGTCGTCTTGATCGAGATCACGTTGGGGACGGTGTAGGGGAAGTTCACGTTCGAGGAGCTCGAGTTGCGGTAGAGGTTGCGCAAGGTGCTGGTGACGTACAACCGCATGTTGTTCGCCTGTGGCACATCCAGGTTCAAGGTCACCCGGCTGTTGCCGCTCGGCACGGTCACGGTGGTCTGGGCGATGAACGATCCGTCCTCGGCGAGCACTTGGAAGGTGCGCGAACCGGCCGAACCCGCATAGACCCGCACGGAGTTGATGCGCAAGGCCTTGTAAGCGTCGAACACCAGGTACTCGTCGTTGTTGCTATAGCCCCCCGATCCCGTATTGCCGGGCTTGCCCACATAGGCGGTGATGCCGGCCTGAACAGCCCGCGCCTCGGCCCAGTACGTCGTGGTCTGCTGGAGCGAAGGGGTGTTGTAGGTGGTCCCCGTCGCCAGCTCGTTACCGCCCACCGGCTGGTCGTACCACCGCACGTTGGTGCCCGCCGCGCTCACCGAGGCGACACCGGGTGCCGCCAGCGTGGCTCCGGTGGTCGTGGGGGTGCCCGGGTTCAGCACGGTCACCGTGAACGGCGCCGATGACATGGTCCCGCACGGGTTCGTCACGGCGACGGAGTAGCTACCCGCCGTGGAGACGGTGATGCTCCGCGTGGTGGCGCCGGTGCTCCACAGGTAGGAGTAGCCCGCGTTCTGGCAGGTGAGCGTGACGCTCTCCCCGCTGCAGACCACCGGATCGCGGTCGGCGATGATGGCACAGGTACCACCGCTTCCGGCCGGCGATTGCTGGGTGAGCGTGAAGGGGATCGCCGTCCAGTTGTTGTTCTCGTTCTCCTCGAGGAAGTTGTTCTTGGGATCGACCTCGGCCACGATGTAATAGTTGCCGTTGCAGGTACCGGGAGGGATGTTGATCCACATCCCGTCCAGGCTTTCGCTGTACACATCCTCCCACCCGGCGCTTATTCCCTGGCTGATGGGGCTGCAGGAGTAGGACTGGCCGCCCAGACCGAAATTGTCGAACTGGGCCGTGGTGTTCAGGACCGTTCCCGTGTTGTACAGGTGGTTGTTGCGGCAGTGGCCGTTCCCACTGGAGCTCGGACAGCTGTAATAGTCCATGAGGCAGAAACCCACCTTCGCACCGCTGCCCACGATCGGCCAATTGCGCGGATCGGGCTCGCTCGGGATCTCCAGGCGCAGCGTGAAGGTCACCCAGTCGTCCACGTGGTTGTGCCCGTGCGACGGGTGGTAGGTCATGGTACCGGCGAACCGCTCGTAGAACTGCATGCTGTTGCCCACCTTGCGATACACCCGCTGCACCACCAGCTGCTTGGTGAGCCCGTTGTTCGGGCAGGTGAACGTCTGGGTGGAGTTCGGGTCCACGATGCTGAACGTGTCCGTGCCGCAGATGAACCAGCGCTTCCCATCCTTGTCCACGCCGCGGAAGTTCAACGGGCCGTGCCCGATGTTCGGCGTGGCCCCGGTCACGCGCAGACGGCCGTCGTTGCCCGAGCATCCGCCGGAGCACACCTGGGGATACTCGCTGGGACCGCTCGCGTAGCTCTCCAGGGCCTTCCAGGAGATCATCACATCGGGCCGGAGGTCGCAGTTGGTCTGCCCGGAGGTCTCACAGAGGCAGGTGGTCGCACTGGTGTTCGTGGTGCTCGGCGCCGTGATGCCGGACACGGAGCACTGGGCGAAAAGTCCGTTCAAGGTGAACGGGACGGCCAAGGCCGTGAGGAGGTAACGATGTTGCATGGATACCGGAGCTGTTCTGGGAGGACCGGCAATTTACCCCCGCCGTCGGGCTGCGTCAAGCGGAGCTCAATCCAGCACCACCCGGCGAACGGCCTTGGAACCGCCTTGGGCATCAGCCAATTCCAGCAGGTAGACACCCGCCGGAAGCGCATCCACGTTCAGGATGGAAAGGGACCGTCCCAGGCGACCTGTCCGCACTTGGCGGCCGGAAAGGTCAAGCAATCTCATCGCCCCACCGAGGTATGCGGCTCCTGCTTCGATGTGGAGCACATCGGAGGCCGGGTTGGGGTAGGTGGCGATGCCGTCCCCACGCTGCCCATCATCGATCCCCACCGCATAGCCGAAGCGTGCGGCCCCTCCGTTCGAGGTGCCCACCCACACCCGCCCATCGTGGTCGAGCGCCAGGCTCAACACCTCATTGCTGGGGATGTCCGAGTTCTGCGTGTTGTAGGTGGAGAAGCTGCTGAAGCCTTGGAAGATGGTGAGCCCCGAGATCTGGTTGCCGATGATCCTGCGGTCATGGCCATCCACCACGATGCTGGTCAGGGAGTTCGACGGGAGCATCGAATTGACCGTGCTGTACTGCACCCAAGCCCCGCCCACGAAATCGCCGGCATGGTTCAACAGGGCCCCGGCCGGACAGGCCAGCCAACGCCATCCCTGGCTGTCCAGCGCCACACCGAGGGCGGTGTTGTCGGGCAGGCCGTTCGAGAACGTGTTGTAGACGGTGACGGAGGTGTCGGTCAGGTAGGTGAACCCCGCGTTCACCGTGCCGATGCACACAAGGCCATCCTCCCGCACCTTGACCGCGGCGATGTTCGAGCCCGGAAGCACGAGCCCGTCATGGCTTGAGGGCCCGTCGTTGTAAACGTGCCAGGTGGAGCCGCCATCGAACCAGGCCAGACCGCCCACCGTGCCCACCCAGATGCCGCCCAACGGCGACGTGCACAGGCTGCGCACATAGTTCTCCGGGATGTTCGAGTTGCCCATGTCGAACACGGTCCACGTGCCGTTCGTGTAGCGCGCAAGCCCGTTCAGCGTGCCCACCCACACCGTGCCGGTGTCGTCCACGGCCAGCGCGCGGATGTCGTTGTCAGGCAGTCCGCTGGATCCGGTCTGGAAGGTCTGCCAGTTCGAACCATCGAAGCGGCATAGCCCGAACTCGGTACCCACCCACACCTCATCGTTGGGCGCTACCGCCAAGGCCTTCACCGTGTTGTTGGGCAGACCGGCGGTGTTCATGTCGAACACTTCCCAGGTCTGGCCCATGCCCGCCATGCAGGCGAGCAGAACGGGTCCCAGGAGGAAGGAGCGCATGCCACGAAATTGCATCGGCCCGGCCTAGCGTTGGATGACGAACCGCAGGGGTTGTCCACCACCCGGCAGGGAAAGCAGGTAGGAGCCCTGGCCGAGGCGGGATACGTCCATGGGTTGTCCGTCCCCCGGGAATCGCAGGGCGGCCACCTGGCGCCCGGCCATGTCAGTGATGCGGAGCACAGCCCCGGCCTCCGATCCCATACCGGTGAGCATCAACCGGTCCGAGGTCGGCACAGGTCCGATCCGCACCGACGGTGCCGGGCTGGCCCCGATCCCCGTGGCCTGTTGCGGGTCGATCCGCAGCAGTTGGTGCGTGGCGGCGTTCACGGCCCACACCCGACCATCGGGACCGATGCGGATGCCCATGATGCCGGGCGAGCCGGTCTGGATCCGGCCGAGCTCCACCACGGGATCCACCGAAAGGTCGTAGATCACGATGTCGCCGTTCGCATGATCGCTCACCAGAAGCCGGTCGCCGAGCACGTCGATGCCTGCTGGCTGGATCAGCCCGGTGGAGATGATCTCCGACCAATCGTATCCGCCCACGTTCGTGTACTCCGCATAGCTCTCCCAAGGCCCGTAGGTGGCCGGTCCCGTCACAGATCCCGTGCGCGTGTCCAACCGCATCACCCGCTGCCCGCCGTGGTCCACCACGTACAGCATGCCCGTCGCCTTGTCGAGCACGTCGTGCGAAACGATGTGGTCATTGGGGTCCTTGGTGATGGTGAACGCGCCATAGCGCCGGATGATGGCGTTGCCGTGGTAGTCGTTGCCCGGACCATGGTCGACGGTGAAGTCGTTCATCACGATGTCGCCATTGAACCCGTCCACCACCCAGTAACGGTTCCATCGCTCATGCGCGATGCCCTGGCTGTTGGGGTTCACATGGAGCATGTCGAAATGGCTCCCGAGCGGACCATAGATGGTGGCCGCATAGATCGAGGTGTCGGTGCTCCACAGGGTGGGTCCGGTGAAAGGCGTGCCGCCATTGTGGTTCGCATCGAACACGCCGGGGCAGGTGGAGAAGAAGCCGTTATCCCCCATGGCGATACCCGAAGGAAGGCTCATGAAATGCCAGGCGTTCGGGTCGCGCCGCCACATCCATTGCATGTCCGCGCCGCCCGGGTCGAAGAAAGTGACGGTGCTGCCACCGGTCGACTCCACATCCTTGTTGATCACCCACAGCTCCTTCCGGTCCGGATCGGGATGGAAATCAAGGTCGCGCGGCACCAGCAGGTCCTGGTCCGAATCGGCGACGATGTTCACCAAGGGGGTGCTTTGGAGGTACTGATCGATGATGTCGGGCACCGGGGGCACCACCTTCGTCTGGAAGACCACCAGGTCGTTCGTCGGCACCGCATCGGGCGATCCGTTGATCAGGCCCGGGCGCACCTCCACGGCGTGCATGCCGGCACCCGCAGCGGTCCATGCCACCGGGTGCTCGAAGCGCACGGTCTGACCCGGGGCGATGCTGAGGCCCGTGAGCAGGCCGGGTACGGACGTCCCACCATCGATCGTGTACACCATCTCCAGGTCGGTGATGGTCAGGGCACCGGTGTTCCGCAGGTCTCCGGATACCATGAGCCCCTCCCCTTCGGTCACATACAACGGCGTGTTCGCCCGGAGCACGGATACGTCATGGTCCGGAGGAACCTCGGCCAGGAAGGTGAAGGTCTCGGCCGGCGAACCGCTCACGCCGGCGAACACCGCGGCCGGTACCCCGTTCACGTTCACCGTGAAGGACAGGCCGCCATCCCCCCAGTCGTCCGTCCATACGATGTCATAGGAAGCGCCTTGGATCAGGCACCAGGGCCCTTCGGTGATCGTGAGCGCGTTCCCGTAACCGCCGGGCTGTTGCGCCTGCACCCCGGCGCCGTTGCACCCCACCAGCAGGTTCCCTCCGGCGAAGAGGGTCCCGTTCCCACAGCCCGCACCGCTGGGCAGCAGCTCCCAATAGGTCTCGTAGCCATACGCGTCGGTGGTGACATCGATGGTGACCTCGACCTCTCCGGCACCGCACTGCGCGGCGATGCGCATGCCAAGAAGAAGGGCCGCAGGGCCGGTGAGGATGCGCGGGGTGATGGCGATGGCCATGGGGTGCGTGATCAAGGCAATTGTTCGATGCGGACCGCGGTGGGCGAAGTGCCGCCGATGTTCACGAGGATGGGGTCGCGGTCGTTGGCCGAACCCGTGTACTTCACCAGGCCGGAGAGGTTCACATCCTCGCGGAGGTAGCCCGATGCCGTGGAGGTGGTGGTGGCACCGCCGATGGCGTTGAGGATGGGATCGCGGTCGTTGCTCGTGCCGGTGTACTTCAGCTGGCTCACGGCACCGTCGCGGAACACGTTGCCCGCCCATAGCACCATCTGGCCGTTCATCGCCTTGCGGGCATCGGATCCGTAGGTCGCCGTGGCCGAACTGCGCAGGTCGACCACCGTGTTGCTGCCGCTCAAGGCCACGGTCGACAAGGTCATCACCCCGAGGTGATTGCGGTGCCGGACAGCCACGTGGTAGTTGCCGGCGGCCGCGTTCATGATCACGTTCGAGGTCCCGTCCAGGCCGACCACGTCGCCATCGCGCTGCAACAGGGCGCAGCGCGTGGCGAGCACTTGGGAGGGGGTGACGGCGCTGCGCAGCTCCACGAGCACCCAGTCCACGATGGCGTTCGGCCCGGTGACATCAAGGACCGACGGGAGCACGGCCTCGCCCCCGCCGCCGCCCGCCTGGGTGAAGCCGATCGACGTGTACGGCTCGGAGGTGGGGATGAGCGATCCCGCACGCAGGTCGTCGCGCATGAGCCCTGTGACGCTGTCGTAAGGCCCTTCCAGGAACACTTGGGGCCGGAGCGAAACGACGTTGGCCACGCTCACACAGCTGCCCACCACCTGCGCCACCACGTTGTTGCCATCCTTGTTCACGATGTCGGCGATGTGATCGATGCAGATCTGGCTGCTGGTGATGCCGTAGTAGTAGATCCTGCAATAGGGCACGAAGCCGTTGTTCTTCACCAGGCTCGTGTCGATGTAGCTCATCCCGATGACCTTCACACCGCCGAGCGAACTGCTCCAGGCGATGTCGCCGGTGAGCTGCGGCACCAGGTTCTGCACGGTCTGAACCTGGATCCCGGACATGTCGAACTCGGCACCGAGCACCTTGCAGTTCGGGTTCTTGATGTGGATGTCCACATAGTGGTCGGTCGGGTTGAAATCGCCGATCATCAGCTGCACGGTGTCCGCGGTGCTGAGGTAGCCCCGGGGGAAGTCGCACCACGGGTGGTAGTGGAGCACGTGGGGCGTCTGGTCGTGCTGCGCCTGTTGGTTGTAGCAGTAGGCCATCAGGGCCGCATCGGTCACGGTGATCTCCCCGTCGCCATTGAGGTCGGTGCACGGGGCCGGGGTGAGGTCGTTGCCCAGGATGCCCTGCACGTAGGCCACCGCATCGGGCTGGTCCTGGATGTTGTTGAGGCTCAGGTCGCCGGTCTTCACCGTGCCGTTGCAGGCGCCGGTGCAATCGGGCAGGGCGCTTCCGTAGGCCTGGCCGGTGCAATCGGTGACGGGCGTGCAGCCCGTGGCCACGGTGAACGAAGGCACGTTCTGCGCGTTCCGCGTGATGTTGATGCACACCGAGGCGAAGTTGTTCGTGTAGTTCATCTCGTGGCGGCCGAGCGCGTCGGGGCGGCGCGACCAGTTCGTGCGCAGCACCAGGGTGTACAGTCCGGCCGGCACGTCCGTGATGTCGATCCAGTTGCAGGTGGTGCCGCTGCCGTACTGGTCATAGCAGTTCTTGCTGATGCCCATGTTGCTGCATCCGTAATGCGCCGTTCCGCCGAAACAGCCCACATCGATCACGCAGAAACCGTTCTTGAACCCCACCGGCACGGGCAGGTTGTTCTGGTCGAAGAGCAGGTAGTCCGCGTAGCCGGAGTAATGCGCGTGGCCGTGGCAGTTGTTCGTGCTGAACATCTGGGGCTGGCTGCTCGGGCTTCCGATGTAGTAATCGGTCTGCCCGATGTTGTCGATGCGTGTGTTGAAGCGGATGACATAGCGCTGCCCGAACCCCTTCACGCAGCCCTCCTGCACCGCGCACACATCCGTGGTCGCGATCGTCACGGTGGTCAGGTTGAGGCTGCTCTGCATCGCTGCCTGGTTGATGGTGAGGTCAGGCCCGAGGGGACAGTTGGGGTCACCCACCGGCAGGCAGCAGTTGGAGCACGCCACCGTGGCCAGCGGATCGTAGTTGCATGCGTTCGGGTCCATGCATCCCACGGCCGGACCATTGTAGTCGATGCGGAAACTGACGGTGGAGCAGCTGCCGTTGTTGGTGCCGAGCCTGATGCGGTAGGTGGTGCCGGCCGGCATGTTGGCGGTGATGCGCGCCTGCGTACCGCAACCTCCGAGATCATCGTCGGCGAAGGTGGAGCCCTCCAATCCGGCGCTCAAGGTGATGCTGCCGCAGGCCATGTCGTACATCCAGATCTTGGTGTCGCAGGTGTTCAACCCGCAGGTGGTCACCGTGTACGAGCCGGTCTGCGCAGGGGTCCAGGTGTACCAATACTCCACGGAAGGCGCGGTGTACACCACCCCGGTCTGCGCGGTCACCGCCGTGGCGCACGATTGCCCCGCGCTGCAGTTGAAAGAGGTCTCCTGGTACGACCCGAACTGACCACCGGCGAACACCTGCACCCCGTCGAGGTACAGGAAATACGCGCCATAGCCGTAGCTCGGGTGGTAGATCCCGTCGCCCGCGGTGTCGTTGATGCGGAAGAGCAGGCAGGTGTTGGCCGGCACGCACAAGGAGGTGCCCGTGTACGTGCCGCTCGCCAGCGTGGTATAGTTCGAGGCGTCCTTCAGCGTCCAGGAGGTCTCCTGGGGATAGTTGTCCGCGATGATGTCGATGGTGACCCGCTTGTACCCCACCGGACAGGCGTACGCGCAGCTGCCGTCGTTCACGTTCACCGCGCTGTTGTAGTTGCTGGCATTGGCGTCGGGGCAGCCGAACACCGGCATCAGGCTCCGCACCACCACGTCATCGATGGCGATGTCGCTGAGCTCCCCGGAGCCGGTCACCGCACGGAACCGGAATCGGACATCGGACTGGCCTGCATACGGCTGCAGGTTCAACCATCCCTGCTTCCACGGCATGCCCTGATCGCCGGTCATGGACCATACGCCCTGCGTGACCACACCGGCCACGTTCACGTCCACGTAGAGCGCTCCCATCTGGGCGCCCCACATGTGGTACCAGAAGGTGAGGTACGGGTTCGACAGCCCCGACAGGTCGTAGCAGGTGCTCTGCAGGATGGCCGTCTTGTTCGGGGTGGCCGTGGCGCCGGTGGCCTCCACGTACATGTACTTGCCGTTCGTGTTGTACCCTGTATGATCTCCGATGGGTCCGGTATCGGCCGTGGGGGTCCCGTTGTTGTCCACGTACCAATCGAGGTTGTCGCCGGTCAGGTTGGACCACCCGGTGACGAGGGTGCCCGGCGTGCCCACGGTACCGCCTGTGAACGGTTCCGAGGCCGGGAAGGTGCTGATGCACTGGGCCGAGGCGGACAGGGCGGCCGGGATGGCCAGGAGGAAGAGGAGCTTTCGGAGCATGTCGTACCGGTTTCTCCGGACAAGTTAGCACTTGCCACGGGGCCCCAAAGGCGAACGCCCCCGGGACGGTCCCGGGGGCGTTCGAGGAAGATGCCGGGCGCTCAGCGCACCACGATCCGCTGCGTCATCAGACCATCCGACGTGCGCAGGTTCAATACGTACACCCCGCTGCCGAAGCCGCCGAGGTCGAGCGTGCGGCGGTAAGCGCCGGAGAAGGAGGGAAGACGCTCCGCATGCACCTTCTGCCCAAGGCTGTTCAACACCTCCAGGTCCACGGTGCGGGCAAGTTCCACGTTGAACGAGAGGGTCACAAGGCCCTCGGTGGGGTTCGGGAGCACCTGCAGCCCGCTCACGGTGCTGCCCATGGTCACGCCGCCGGTGTTCAGTTGGTAATACACGCCGGTGCGGTCCTGCCCGTTGAGCGACACGTAGTAATCGGCGTTGTTGGCGGCCGTCCACCCGTCGTTGACCAGTTCGAAGGTGCTGGTGCCGTTGAGCACCGGGATGGTCATCAGGGCGTACTCGACCCCCGGGTCCCAGGTAAGCGGCACCGCGTTCAACGGGGTGAATCCGAAACCGGCGAACACCTGATAGCGACCGCCCATGTCGTCCGTCTCACCGCCGGATTTGATGACGTTCATGTACTCATCGGCCGGGGACACAGCGGTAATGGGACCAAGGTTCGCCCCGGAGGACGCGTCCCAACGGATGGTGAACACCACGCTGGAGAAGAGGCCGTCGAAGGTGGCGTCGGGCCTAACGCGCACTTCAAGTTGATTGTTGCCGTTGTCCACCAGGGTGGCATCCAG
This sequence comes from Flavobacteriales bacterium, assembly GCA_044226515.1. Classification (GTDB taxonomy): domain Bacteria; phylum Bacteroidota; class Bacteroidia; order Flavobacteriales_F; family PHOS-HE28; genus PHOS-HE28. Next base: position 105,069 of record JBGAGX010000007.1, read on the forward strand.
CATGGGCAGCTGGGCGAAGGCCAGTTGGGCGGCCAAGCTTGCCAACAGGGCAAGTGCCGGACGAGGTGCGCGCATGGGCTGATCGGGTTCGTGAAGAACAAAGGTAGCCCAACACCGGGCATCGGGGAAGCCCCGGTGCGGATCACCAGACACCCGGAACGAGTCGCGGGATGCCCGCCATGCGGTCCTGGTAACCCGGGTGCCGGCGTTCAAGGAGACGCTCCTCGAAGCGGGCCTTCACCACGAGCACCAGGAGCAGGCCCACGGTGGCCGTGGCACGGTAGGCGGTGGGAGCTCCCACCGTGAACGAGAAGGCGGCCAGGAGCACCGCCAGGTACATGGGGTGCCGCACCCAGCGGTAAGGCCCACGAACGGTGATCGACCCGTCGGCGCGGGGCTCGGGCGAAACGGTGAAGGTTCGGGGCGGCATCGCGGCCCATGCCCACGCCACCAAGGCAAGCCCCGCGAGCAGTCCACCCAGCGCCCATCCCGGAGGCCATGGACCGGCGAACGCCACCACGCCGATGCCCGTGAACTGGGCCAGTACGAGCAGGGCCGGCAGCGCGCGTTCCATGGCTCAGAGGATCGACTCCACGATGCGGTCCACCGTGATGCCCTCGGCCTCGGCCTTGTAGTTCCGCACCAGGCGGTGGCGCAGGATGGGCTTGGCCACGGCCTGCACATCCTCGATATCGGGGCTGAACCGGCCCCGCACGAGCGCATGGCACTTGGCCCCGATCACCAGGTACTGGCTGGCGCGCGGGCCCGCCCCCCAGCTGATGTGGTCACGGATGGTGGCCGGGGCGTCGGCAGCGCCCGGACGGGTGCGCGTGGCCAGCTTCACCGCGTACTCCACCACGTTATCGGGCACCGGGATGCGGCGCACGAGGCCCTGGTAGAAGGCGATCTCCTCGGCGCTCAGCACCGGCGAGACCTCCTGTTGCACATCGCCGGTGGTGGCCTTCACCACGGCCAGCTCCTCCTGGTAGGTGGGGTAATCCACCCAGATGTTGAACATGAAGCGGTCCAGCTGGGCCTCGGGCAGCGGATAGGTCCCCTCCTGCTCGATGGGGTTCTGCGTGGCGAGCACGAAGAACGGATCGGGCAGCTTCCAGGTTCGCCCGGCCGCGGTAACGGCCTTCTCCTGCATGGCCTCCAGCAGCGCGGACTGGGTCTTGGGCGGAGTTCGGTTGATCTCGTCCGCCAGGATGATGTTCGCGAAGATGGGCCCCTGGATGAACTTGAACTGCCGGTCCTGATCGAGGATCTCGCTGCCGATGATGTCACTGGGCATCAGGTCGGGCGTGAACTGGATGCGGTTGAAGGAGAGCCCCAGCGCGCGGGACACGGTGTTCACCAGCAGCGTCTTGGCCAGGCCGGGCACACCCACCAGCAGGCAGTGCCCCTTGCTGAAGATGGCGATCAGCACGTCATCGACCACGGCCTCCTGGCCGATGATCACCTTGTTCACCTCGCGCTTCAGCTGGGCGTACTTCTGCCCGAACTGCTCCACGGCTTGCACGTCGCTGGCCGGTCGGTTCATGGTCATGTGTTGGGTGGTCGAAATTAGGAGGTTCACTGTCCGGGCCTCGCCACCCAGGGATGCTGGAAGACGCAACCGGCATAATCATCGAGCACGCGGATGTAGGTGGCACCGATGTGCCCGCGCACCCAGGCATCGATCACCTCCTGCCGCTTGCGGTTCTCGCTCGCGCGCTGGATCAACTGGTAATCGTCCTTCAGGTTCATGCGGTGCGGCTCGCTGCGGGCGTTCAGGCGGATCACGCGGTAGGCCTGCGACCCATCGGGCAGGGTCACCGACTGCGCCTCGCTGATCTGCGCCACCTGCAGCTTGTCGACCACGAAGAAGGTCTGCTGGTCGAGGTCGCCGATGGCCCAGCGCGCCGAGCCGGTGTTCGGCTCCAGCACGGCCCCGTTCATGGAGCGGCTCTCCTCGTCGTCGCTGAGTTCGGCCGCCGCCTTGCCGAAGTCCATCACCCCATCGCGCACCAGGGCCGCCACACTGTCCACGTAGTTGCGGGCCAGGCGCAGATCGGCCTGCGCCACCTGCGGACAGACCAGGAGGTGACGGGCGTTGTAGCGCTCGCCCCGGCGTTCGATCATCTGCATGAAGTGGTAACCGAACTGGGTCTTGAACACCTGCGAGATCTCGCCGTCCTTGAGGCTCATGGCCACCGCGTCGAACTCGGGCACCATCACCCCGGTGGGCACCATCCCCAGCTCGCCGCACTTGTCCTTCGAGCCCGGATCGCACGAGTAGAGCGTCGCCAGCACACAGAAGTCCTCGCCCTTCACCGCCCGCTCGCGCAGTTCCTCGGCCTTCTGCCTCGAACGGCGCTCCTCGTTCTCGCTGGGGCGTGCCTTGCGCAGGATCATGCCGTACTCCACCTCCGCGTTGATGAAGGGCAGGCTGTCCGACGGGATGTCCTTGTAGAAGCGCTCCACCTCCTTCGGGGTGACGCGCACCCCGCTGGTGAGCTGGTCCTGCATCATGCCCACCTGCAGCTGGTCGCGGATGGCCTCGCGGAAATCGGCCTTGATCTCCTTGATGCTCTTGCCGTAGAACTTCTCGAGCTCCTCGTCCCCGCCCAACTGCTGGGAGAAGACGCGGATCCGCCGGTCGAGCTCGCCCTCCACGCGCGATTCCTCGGGATAGAGGCTGTCGATGCGTGCCTGCTCCAGCAGCAGCTTCTCGAACATGAGGCTCTCGAGCTCGTTGCACGCCAGCTCGTCGGTGACCTTCTCGCCTGCATTGCGGGCCTGCTCCAGGCGGGTGGCAAGGTCGCTGTACAGCACGATGCGCCCGCCCACGTTGGCGATCACTCGGTCGATGAGCTGCCCCTGCTGGGCCCTCAGGCCCAGGGACAGCGCCAGCAGCAGCGCCAGGTTAAAGCACCTCGATGTCCTTCCGGTCCAAAGCATCCTGGTAAAGATCGTTGCGCATCCGTTCCAACAGGGCCAGCCTCCGCTGGTTGAGGATGACGGCCCGCACGCGTTCCCGCACGAGCGGGAACGGAGAAAGGCCATCCCGAAGTCTGTGCTCAAGCAGCTCCACGAAGAACAGGTCGAGGCTGTCGCGCACGGTCACCTTGCCCTGGCGCGGGAGCCAGTCGGTGGGGTTCTCCACCTCCAGGGGCACCTGCTGCAGCAGTTCGGTGAAGGGCATCCAGTCGTCGTGCGTGTCGTTGATGGGGCTGCCGTGCGCGGCGAGCCACACCTCCAGTTCGTGCCGGTCCTCCTCGCGACCGCTGCGCCAAAGTTGCTCCACCTTGCGCTCGGTGCGCGTGTCGGCATCGTGGAGCTTGAACCAGCGTGCCCGCACGATGTTGTCCTTCAGCAGGAAGTCCTTCCCGTGCGCATCGTAGTAGCGCCGCAGTTCCTCGTCGGTCACCGTGGTGTCGAGCTTCTGGGCCACCAACGCGTCCTCGTAGGTGTAGGTGAGCAAGGAGCGCCGGTAGTCCTCGATGCGCGCATCGAACGAGCGGAGCTGGTCGGCGGTGAGGTTCTCCTCCGCGCGGTGAAGCACCACCTGCTCATGCAACCAGCTGTCGATGTAGCGCTGGGCCATGGCCGCGCTGTCGGCGGCCTTGGCCTCCAGGGGGATCACCTGGCGCAGGTCGCTCCAGTACAGCGACCTGTCGTAGGCCCGGGCCACCACGGGATCCCCGCCGTCCTCGTCCACCGAACAGGCGCAAAGCAGAAGGGCGGCGATCGCCGCCGCCCCTCCGATGCGTTGTGCGCCGTTGGTCACCGGGTCAATGGATGCTGTTGAGCACGTCCTTGTTCACCACCACGGGGTACTTCGCGCGGAGCTCCTTCACCCACTCCTTCTCCAGCTCGTCCTGGTAGGCGGCGGTCACCAGGCCGCGTGCCTCGCTCAGGGGCTTGGGCGAAGGTGCGAGCACGCCCTTGAGGTCGGCGAAGACCACACGGCCGTTCACATCGAAATTGGGCGTGAGGCCCACATTGGTGCTGCCCTTGAGGTAGGGGCGCTCCTCCTCGGAGAACACGCCGCTGTCGATGGTGAGGTTGAGGGCGGAGCCCTTGTTCACCACGGTGGTGAGGTCCGCGCCGCGCTTGCCCTTCTTCAGCAGCCCGCGCACCTGCTTGGCCACATCGGCGCTCGCGCAATCGTACAGGTCGGCCTCGTAGCGCAGCGGGTACATCCAGTTCATCTTGTTGGCCTCGTAGAACCGCTCCAGGCCCACGGTGTCCTTCACGGCCCGGCTCCACACCTTCTGGTCGGTGAGCTCGAACAGCAGGATGCCATCGCGGTACTCCTTCATCAGCATCCGGAAATCCGGGTACTTCTCCTCCAGGTGGGCGTCCTCGTACTCCAGCACCTTCTCATCGGCGAAGGCGATGAACCGGTCCTCGATGAAGGCCGGCAGGGGTTTCACCGGCTCGCGGCGCTGCTTGGCGGCGATGTATTCGAGCAGGTCCTTCTGCGTGTAGGTGGCCCCGTCCATGGTGAACACGGGCTTGGTGAGCTTGGCCAGCTTGGCGGCATCGGGCGTCCAGCCCTCGTGCACGTCACGCACCACCACGGTGTCCGTGGGGTTCTTCGGCATGTCGTCGTGCTTGCGGCTGCGCACGTTCACGAGCTTGCCTCCCTGCAGGGTGCCGTTGATCTCGCGCTTGTACTTCATGCCCTTGTGCATCACGATGCCCTCGGTGACATCCTTGCGCAGGAGGGTGTCGGTGATCACCGCGCCCTTCATGTACACCGTGGTGTCGACCAGCTTGTAGAGGGCCTTCACGTTGGCCGGATAGGCCGTGTAGTGGTAGTCCTTCTTCAGCTTCTCCAGGTAGGCCTTCTTGGTGATGTCGGCACGGCTGTCGCGCCCGATCTTGGCCTTGAGCTCGCCCTTGGCCTCGTCGTAGGTGGGCGGGTCCTTGTATTCCAGGCGCTTCACGATGTGCCAGCCGAAGCGCGTGCGGAAGGGCTCGCTGATGTCGCCGTCCTTCTTCAGCGCGAAGGCCGCGTCCTCGAACTCCTCGATCATCTTGCCGGTGCCGAACATGGGCAGCTCACCGCCCTTGCCGCTGCTGCTCTCGTCCTCGCTGTAACGCAGGGCGGCGTCCTCGAAGGAGATCTGACCCGCGACGAGCTGGGCGTGCACCTCGCGGATCTTGCGCTCGGCGTCGGCGGCGCGTCCCGTGGTGTCGTTCTCCGGGGCGCGCATCATGATGTGCGCGGCGCGGACCTGGCCACGGGCAGGGCGCTTGGCCACCACCTTGATGATGTGGTAGCCGAATCGGGTGCGCACCGGCGCGCTGATCTCGCCCACCTGGGTGTTGTAGGCCGCCGTCTCGAAGGGGTACACCATCTGCAGCGCGCTGAACCAGCCGAGGTCGCCCCCGTTCTTGGCGGCGCTCGGGTCGTCGCTGCCGCCCTTGCTGCGGGCCACCGTGGCGAAGTCCTCCCCGGCCAGCACGCGGGCCCGCAGGGCCGAGATCTTCTTGAAGGCCGCGAGGGTGTCCTCCGGAGCCGCCTCGGGCGCCACCTGCACCAGGATGTGGCTGGCCCGCACCTCGGTGCCCATGCGCTCGTACGCTTCGCGCATCAGCTGGTCGTTCAGTTCGCGGTCGATCAGGTAGGGGCGCGCCAGCTGCTTGCGGTAGCCGTCCAGCTCGGTGCGGAACTTGGTCACCGTGTCCAACCCGGCCTCCTCGGCGGCACGCACCTTCAGCTTGTAGTTGATGAACAGGTCGAGGTACTCGTTGAGCGCCTGCTGGGTGACCGGAGCGTCCTTGTTGTTCTTCTTGTAGATGGCCTCGAACTCGCCGCGGGTCACGGGCTTGCCGTCCACCGTAAGCAGCACGGGGTCCGCCGCCTGTTGGGCCGAGGCACCGGCCGCCACCAAGGCGCACAGGCCCAGGGCCATGATCAACTTCCTCTGCATGACTGGTAAGGTCCGTTAGCGTGAAAGGGTGCCAAATGTAACCGATCGCTTTTGGGGGCTTGGACGGGCCTGTTCTGTCCCCCGTTAAAAAGATCCAATGCCCGGCGGGACCGAAGTGCTACTTTGCCCGGGCACCCGCCCATGAGCCGCTCCCTCTTCCGCCGAAAGCCGCTCCACCACGCCCACGAGGCCGGCGAAGGTCACACCCTGCACCGCACGCTCAGCGTGCGCGACCTCACCTTTTTCGGCATCGCCGCCATCATCGGGGCCGGTAGCTTCAGCAGCATGGGGCAGGCCTGCGCCAGCGGCGGCCCCGGCGTCATCCTGCTCTTCGTCCTGTGCGCGGTGGCCTGTGGCTTCACCGCCCTGTGCTACGCCGAGTTCGCCGCGCGTGTGCCCAGCGGCGGCAGTGCCTATACCTATGCCTACGTCAGCTTCGGCGAGCTCTTCGCCTGGATCATCGGCTGGGCCCTGCTGATGGAATACAGCATCGGCAACATCTACGTCGCCTTCAGCTGGAGCGGCTACTTCACCAACCTCCTCGATGGCATCGGCCTTCATATGCCCGCGTGGCTCACCATCAACTACCGCAGCGCCCACGCGGCGGCACTGGCCGGCACCGCAGGTGAAGGGCTCACGGCCTGGAACACCGCCCCCCTGCTCGGGAACCTGCGCATCATCTTCGACCTGCCGGCCTTCGCCATCAATGCCCTCATCACCTGGCTGGTGTACACCGGGGTGAAGGAGAGCCGCAATGCCAGCAACATCATGGTGATGGTGAAGCTGGCCATCATCGCCCTGGTGATCGTGGTGGGCGTGGCCTACATCGACATCGACCACTGGACGCCCTTCATGCCGAATAAGTTCTCCGGCGTGATGGCGGGTGTGAGCGCCGTGTTCTTCGCCTACATCGGTTTCGATGCGGTGAGCACCCTGGCCGAGGAGAGCAAGGACCCACAGCGCGACCTGCCGAAGGGGATGATGTGGAGCCTGATCATCTGCACGCTCATCTACATCGTGCTGGCCCTCGTGCTCACCGGCATGGTGAGCTACACCCGGCTCAACGTGAGCGATCCGCTGGCCGAGGTCTTCGCCCTGCGCGGGGTGAAGTGGATGCTCTTCCTGGTGAGCATCGCGGCCGTGGTGGCCATGACCAGCGTGATGCTCGTGTTCCAGCTGGGCCAGCCCCGCATCTGGATGAGCATGAGCCGCGATGGGCTGCTGCCCGCCCGCTTCGCCAGCATCCACCCGAAGTACAAGACACCCGGCTTCAGCACGCTGGTGACCGGCGCCGTGGTGGGCCTGCCCATCTTCTTCACCGACGAGCGCTTCATCCTCGACTTCACCAGCATCGGCACCCTGTTCGCCTTCGTGCTGGTGTGCGGCGGGGTGCTGATCCTGCCCGCCCGCAACAAGGAGCATGGGCGCTTCCACCTGCCCTACTACAACGCGAAGTACGTCGCACCGCTCCTGGGGCTGGCCGCCCTGTCGGTGATCGTGCGGTACGACGAGAACCACTTCCACCGCCTGCTGGGCCGCACGGGCGGCGACCCGAACATCCCGCTGCTCGTGTTCTACATCCTGTGCGTGGTGCTGGCCTTCTTCAGCTACCGGCGGAACTGGTCGCTGATCCCTCTGCTGGGGCTGGTGAGCTGCTGCTACCTGTTGACGGGCATGGCCGTGAGCAACTGGACCTGGTTCGGCATCTGGCTGGTGGTGGGCCTGGTGCTGTACTTCGCCTACGGCTGGAAGCACAGCCGCCTCGCTCCGAAGGGCTGAACCGATCCGGGGTGTCCACATGATCGACTATCGGTTCGCGACCAAGGTTTCACCGAGCCAGCGTGAGGCGGCGATCTTGATCTCCGGGGAAACTTCGGCGAACATGGCGGGCCTCGAATACGTGATCGAGTCGAATGAGGAAGGCGACCAACGCGTCTTCAAGATCCACTACAGCTTCCATTGCAGCCCCTTCAAGGAGATCCGACGAATAGGAGATCTCCTGTTCGTTGGGCACGAGTCGCATCTCTACGTGTTCGACGTGGTCAAGGAAGAGAACGTTCTGTCCATGGAAATGGACGGGTACTTCGAGGGTCTATACCTGCACGAAGACCTGGTCTATGTCACCGGATGCCATGACCTCTTCTGTTTGAACGTGCGAGGGGAAGTGCTTTGGAAGCGCGACCAGTTGGGGATCGACGGCGTGATCATCGATAGGTTCGAGGGTGATCTGCTTTGGGGTTCCGGGGAATGGGACCCGCCAGGCGGGTGGCGGACCTTCCGTTGTGACCGACGTAGCGGTGAAGGATTTACGTGGGCCTGATGTGCCGCCGCAATAAACCCATCACGCCAAGTAGCGGTTCCACTGCCGATCTTCGCACCACCGATGACGTTCCTCTTCCCCGGCTTCCTGTGGGCGCTCGCCGCGCTGGCCATCCCCGTCATCATCCACCTCTTCCAGCTCCGTCGCTTCAAACGCATCGACTTCCCGAACGTGCGCTTCCTGAAGGACGTGGCGCAGCAGACCCGGGCGCGGAAGAAGGTGCGCCACTGGCTCACCCTGCTGGCCCGCATGCTGGCGCTGGCCTGCCTGGTGCTCGCCTTCGCGCAGCCCTACATTCCCCGCACCGATGGCGCCGTGCGCTCGGGCCAGCGCGCGGTGTCCATCTTCATCGACGACAGCTGGAGCATGGACGGGCAGAACGCCGAGGGCCGCCTCCTGGACCAGGCCCGCAAGGGCGCGCAGGACGTGGTGATGGCGCACGCCAGCAGCGACCGCTTCCAGGTGCTCACCGGTAAGTTCGAAGGGCGCGAGCAGGTGCTCACCGGGCGCGACGAGGCCCTGGCCGCCGCCGCACAGGCCGAGGTGGGCCCCTTCAGCCGTCCGCTGTCGCAGGTGCTCGCGCGGCAGGCCGAGGCACTGGCCCGCAGCGAGGCCGCCGTGAAACGCCGCTTCCTTTTCACCGACCTGCAACGAGCGCAGGTGGACGTGGAGCGCTGGACCAACGACACCACCCTGAGCACGGTGATCGTGCCCATCGCCAGCGCCACGGCCGACAACCTCAGCATCGACTCCGCCTGGTTCGGCTCCCCTGTGCGGCGCCTGGGACAGCTGGAGGAGCTGCATGTGCGCATCCGCAACCACGGCGCGCAGCAGTTGGAGAACGTGCCCCTGCGCCTCACCATCGACGGACGGCAGCGCGCGCTCAGCACCTTCGGCGTGGAGGCCGGCGCCAGCGTGGACACCATCCTGCGCTTCACCAACGACGCCACCGGCGACCACTGGGGCACCATCGCGCTCACCGACCGGCCCGTGACCTTCGATGACCAGCTGGTGATCGCCTACCACACCGCCGAACGCCTCCGCGTGTCGCTGGTCAGCGGCGGCGATGCGCCGAGCGACAAGGCCATCGAGGCGGTCTTCGCGGGCGACAGCACCCACACGTTCACTGTCCAGCCCTCCCGCAACTTCGACCTGGCCACCCTGCAGCGCACCGACCTGGTGGTGCTGAACGGCCTGCCCGATGTGCCCAGCGGACTTGCGCGGGCCCTGAAGGACTTCGTGGACGGCGGCGGCTCGCTGGCCGTGTTCCCGCCGGTGAGGCCCGATGCCGCCAGCCTCGGGGCCCTGCTCGCCCCCTTCGGCATCGCTGGTCCTTCGCGCACCGACACCGCCACCACCAAGGTGGACCGCATCGACCTGCAGGAGCCCTTCTACCGCGAGGTGTTCAGCACCATGCCCCGCAATGTGGACCTACCGGTGGTGCGCGTGCGCCACGCCTTCGTGCCACGCCCGGGCGCCGATGTGCTGCTGCGCCTGCAGGATGGATCCCCCTTCCTGAGCAGTGTGCACCACGGCCGCGGCCGTGTGTATATCTGCGCCTCGCCGCTCGGCGATGCGGGCGGAACCTTCCAACGCCACGCCCTCTTCCCCACCAGCCTGCTGCGCATGGCCGAGCTGAGCCGCCCGATGGGCACGCTCTACCACATCCTCGGCGAGGAGTCGCTCATCCCGCTGGAAGGCGTGGAGATCACCGGCGAGGGCGCAGCGCACCTGAAGGGTCCCGATGGCATCGACCTGGTGCCCGAACTGCGCCGCACGCCCGCCGGCGATGCGGTGGTGCTCCACGACCAGGACCTGGAACCGGGCGCCTATGCGCTGGTGCTCGGCACGGACACCTTGCTGATGCTCGCGCTGGACCTGCCCCGCACCGAGAGCGACCTCACCGCCTGGACACCCGAGGAACTGGCCGCCACGCTCAAGCAGCGCGGGCTCACCGCCTTCAGCGTGCTGGAGGCCTCCCCGCAGGAGCTATCGCTAAGTTTGAAGGAGCTCGACCAGGGCGTGAAGCTGTGGAAGTGGTTCGTGCTGGCCGCGCTCCTGTTCCTGGCCTTGGAGATCCTGATGATCCGCACCGAACGATGAAGGACCTGCTCTTGCGCAACGTGCACGTGGTGGACCCCGGCGGTCCGCACCACGACAGCACCGTGGACATCCTGTTGGAAGGCGGCCGCATCGCCAAGGTGGGCGCGCGCATCGCGAAGGGCGAGGCCCGTGAGGTGAAGGTGGAGGGCCTGCACGCCAGCCCGGGCTGGGTGGACCTTCAGGCCCACTTCCGCGATCCCGGCGAGGAGTACAAGGAAGGCCTCCGCAACGGCCTTGACGCGGCAGCCGCCGGCGGCTTCACCGCCGTGGCCACATTGCCGAGCACCATGCCCCCGGTGGACGCCCGCGCCGGGGTGGAGTACCAGCTGCGCGCGGCCGAGGGGCATCCGGTGCGCATCCTTCCGCTGGGCGCCCTCACCAAGGGCCTCAAGGGCCAGCAGCTGGCCGACCTGTACGACATGCAGCGCAGCGGCGCGATGGCCTTCACCGACGACCAGCAGCCCGTGCGCAACACGCGCCTCATGCTCCTCGCCCTGCAGTACGCGCTCAACTTCAAGGGCACGGTGATGGCCTTCCCCGCCGACCCCGACCTGAGCGCGATGGGCCAGATGCACGAGGGGCCCATGAGCGCCCGCCTCGGCATGAAGGGCATCCCCGCCATCGCCGAGACGATCCAGCTGGAGCGCGACCTCGCCCTGCTCGAGTACACCGGCTCGCGGTTGCATGTGAGCCAGGTGAGCACCGCCGGCGCGGTGGAGCTGATCCGCCAGGCCAAGGCCCGCAAGCTGCGCGTGACCGCCGCCGTGAGCGCCCACCACCTGCTGCTCGACGACGGCTGCCTGCGCGGCTTCGAGACGAACTACAAGGTGATGCCGCCCCTGCGCGATGCCGAGCACATCGAGGCGCTGCGCGAAGGCGTGAAGGACGGCACCATCGACGCGGTGATCAGCGACCACCGGCCCGAGGACGTGGAGCACAAGGTGCTCGAGTTCCCGCAGGCGGCCTTCGGCATCATCGGCCTGGAAACGGCCTTCAGCGTGGCCAACACGGCCCTGAAAGGCCGCATGAGCCTGCGCCGCATCGTGGAGCGCTTCTGCCACGGACCGCGCGCCGTGCTCGGGCTGGAGGTGCCGCACATCGCCGAGGGGACACAGGCGGAACTCACGCTCTTCGACCCCGCGTGCGACCGGACACTGCATGCGAGCGACCTCGTGGGCCGCTCGCACAACACGCCTTTCATCGGCTACCCGCTGGTGGGCCGTCCGCTCGGCATCATCGCCAACGGCAAGGCGGTGCTCCGCCCGGCCGGCGATGCGCAACCGGCCTGAAGCCGGGCTTAGCGGCCGGCCGCCTGGGCCTCCGCCTCCTCGTTCTGCTTGCGGAAACGCTCGATCAGCTCCTCGTCGGTGTATTGGAGGTTGTCGATCATCACCTTCGCCTCCTTGCCGAAGGTGTGGTCGGGGAAGCGGCGCACCACCTCCTCGTAGGCTGACTTCGCCTCACCGAGCTGCTTCAGGTCGTCCTGGTAGATCAGGCCCTTCTGGTAGTAGCACACCACCACGTCCTTCCAATCCGGGTAGTCGCGGATCACGCGGTCGTACAGGTTGATGGCGGCCTGCGGGTCCTTCAGGTTGCGCTGGATGCCCGCGGCGCGCACCAGGTACTCCGGCGCGAGGGAGTCCGTCGGGTAGGCCTTGGCGTAGGCCTGGTAGACGTCCAGCAGGGCGATGGCCCCGCGGCGGTCGAAGGCGGGGTTGGCGAAGAGGCTGTCCTCCATGGTGTGGATCCGGCCGGCCATGAAGGCGGGCGTCACCCGGGTGGAGTCGGCAGTGGCGTTCTCGGCAGCCTTGTCGGAGCCACCGCCGCAGGCGGCGAGCACCACAACGAGAAGCGGAAGAAGTCGGCGCATCGGTGGGTCTATTTCGCGGTGTGGAAACGCATCTTGTACTTGGCCTCGGTACGCCCGTGGCTGATGTCCCGGAGCTTGCCCTGCAGCATGCGTTTGCGCAGCGGCGGCAGGTGATCGGTGAAGAGCACACCATCGAGGTGGTCGTGCTCGTGCTGGATCACACGGGCGGCGAAGCCGTCGAAGGTCTCCTCGAACTCCTTGAAATGCTCGTCCTGGTACTGCAGCACGATCCTCGGCTGGCGCAGCACCTCCTCGCGGATGTTGGGGATGCTGAGGCAGCCTTCCTCGAAGCCCCACTCCTCCCCCTCCTCCTCCACGATGTAGGGGTTGATGAAGACCTTCTTGAAACCGACCAGGTGCTTGTGCTCGGGTTCGAGGTTGCCCTCCTCGTCCTCGGCGAAGGGCGAGGCGTCCACGATGAACAGGCGGATGCTCTGGCCCACCTGCGGCGCGGCCAGCCCCACGCCGTTCGCGGCGTACATGGTCTCGAACATGTCGGCGATGAGCTGCTCCAGGCCGGGGTGGCCGGGCTCGATGTCCTGGGCCACTTTCTTCAGCACAGGGTCGCCGTAAGCGCGGATGGGGAGGATCATGCGGTCGTTGCCCCGCCGGCCGCAGCCTGACGAAGGCGCGCAAAAATAGCCTACGGAAAGGCCGCTTCTCCGGGGGCACCTCCGGACCGCGGCATTGGGATACACCTCCGATGGGCGTCTTCCGGCCCTTCCAACCACGGAAGAACACCGATGGACACGGATAACAGCCTGCAGGGAGATGGCACGATCGTGCTTCAATAGCGCCCCTGAGATCCATCTGTGTTCATCCGTGTCCATCTGTGGTTCCACCCAAGGACGCCAACCTCGGCATGGCACACACCTCCGATGGACTTTTCCCGCCGTTCCAGCCACAGACGAACACGGGTGGACACGGATAACAGCCTGTTCGGAACACGCTCAGTCCATGCTGAATGGGGAACGGAACACCCTATCTGTGTTCATCTGTGTCCATCTGTGGTTCCGACCTGCTCCCTCCTTCAGCGCCGCAAGGCGCGTGCCTCAAGAAAAGCGAGGGTTCCGGATCCGCTACCGGCCACGCCGCGCCAGGAAATCCTGTAGCAGGATGGTGGCGCTGATGCGGTCCAATTGGCCCTTTTCGCGCCGGGCCATGCGCCCCTTGCCGCTCTGGTTCAAGGCCTGTTGCGCCATGCTGCTGGTGAAGCGCTCGTCCACGGTCTCCACCCACTGCTTCGGGCAGGCGCGCTTCAGGTGGCCGATGAAGGTGAGCACGCCCGGCGTGGCGTCGGTGGGGCGGCCTTGCAGGTCGACCGGCAGGCCCACGATGATCCCTTCCACCTCCTCCTTCGCCACGTAACGCTTCACATGGTCGATGGCCTCCTCCGTGGGTACCGTGTCCAACGCGCTGGCGATGATCTGAAGCGGGTCGGTCACGGCCAGTCCGGTGCGCTTGCTGCCGTGGTCGATGGCGAGGATGCGGGGCATGTGGGGGTCGCCGATGGCCATGGCGAAGGCGATGGGCGAAGGTGCGGAGAATGGGGCGCATCTTTGCGTTCCGCCCGCGCTCAAGGCTCCGGTGGAACCAGCATGCATGAACTGATCGAAAAAGCGTGGACCGACCGTTCCATGCTGCGCTACCCCGAGGTGATCGACGCGGTGGAGAACACCATCGCACGGCTGGACAAGGGCGAGATCCGCGTGGCGGAACCGATGCACAATGCCGGGGATACCGCGATTCCGGGTCAACCACGCCGTGACAATGGGTGGGTGGTGAACGAATGGGTGAAGAAGGCAGTGCTGATGTACTTCCCCATCAAGCAGATGCACACCTTCGAGGTAGGACCGCTGGAGTTCCACGATAAGATCCCCCTGAAGAAGCACTACGCCAGCCTGGGGGTGCGGGTGGTGCCCCACGCCATCGCGCGGCACGGCAGCTACCTGGCCCCCGGCGTGATCCTGATGCCCAGCTACGTGAACATCGGCGCGTACGTGGACAGCGACACCATGGTGGACACCTGGGCCACGGTGGGCAGCTGCGCGCAGATCGGCAAGGGCGTGCACCTGAGCGGCGGCGTGGGCATCGGCGGTGTGCTGGAGCCGGTGCAGGCCGCGCCGGTGATCATCGAGGACGGCTGCTTCATCGGCTCGCGCGCCATTGTGGTGGAGGGCGTGCGGGTGGGTCGCGAGGCCGTGCTCGGCGCCAACGTGGTGCTCACCGCCAGCACCCGTATCATCGATGTCACCGGTCCCGAGCCGAAGGAGATGCGGGGCTACGTGCCGCCGCGTTCCGTGGTGATCCCCGGCACCGTGCCGAAACGCTTCCCCGCCGGCGAGTTCGGTGTGCCCTGCGCGCTCATCATCGGCCAGCGCAAGGAGAGCACCGACAAGAAGACCAGCCTGAACGACGCGCTCCGCGAGCACAACGTGGCGGTATGAGCCCCGTTCGACCACAGAGGCGCGTAGGCACAGGGGTGCACAGGGTTCTCCCGTTCGTGCTGGCCCTGCTCGTGCTGGGGCTCAGCGGCTGCACCATCGGCCGTTTCGTGAAGTGGAACTTCGCCGACCGCAGGGACTACAGGAAATTCCCCACGCGGCCGCTCCCCGCCTCACCCGAACCCTTCCAGTACCCCATGGCCGCGCAGGAGGTCGGTCCGCGCACGGCGAACTACAAGGGGAAGCAGATCCCCTTCGACACCTGGCTGGAGAAGCACAGGACCACGGCCTTCCTGGTGATCCGGCACGACACCATTCTCTACGAGCGATACTTCAAGGGCTACGACGAGTCGCACGTTCACCCTTCCTTCTCCATGGCCAAGTCGGTGGTGAGCATGCTCATCGGCACGGCCATCGCCGACGGCCTGATCCGCGATGTGCAGCAGCCGATCGTGGACTTCATCCCCGAACTGAAGGCCAACGGCTTCACGGGCGTCACCATCGAGCACGTGCTCCAGATGACCAGCGGCATCGACTTCGAGGAGAGCTATGTGAACCCCTTCGGAACCGTGGCCAAGTTCTACTACGGGCGACAGTTGGAGAAGTACACCTTGAAACTGAAAGTGAAGCGGCCGCCCGGCACCGAATGGGAGTACGTGAGCGGCGACACCCAGCTGCTGGGCCTGCTGCTCACCCGCGCGCTGCGCGCCAAGGGCGATCCGCGCACGCTCACCCAATACCTCAGCGACCGCCTGTGGACCCCGCTCGGCATGGAGCACGCCAGTTCGTGGAGCATCGACCGGAAGAAGGACGGCATCGAGAAGGCCTTCTGCTGCATCAACGCGCCGGCGCGCGACTTCGCCAAGCTCGGCTCGCTCTATCTCCACAAGGGCGAATGGCGCGGGGAACAGCTTGTACCGCGGGACTGGGTGGAGACCAGCACGCGGGCCAGCACCGCGAACGGCGGTGTCAACTTCTACCGCTACCAGTGGTGGCTGCCCGGCACGCCGGGCGTCTTCAACGCCGAAGGCATCCTCGGCCAGTTCATCCACGTGGACCCCGCGAACGACCTGGTGATCGTGCGGCTCGGCGGCGGCTATGCCGATGTGCCGTGGGAGCAGGTGTTCCGCGAGATCACGCCGGGCTACACGCTTCCGCACTAAGGGCATGGAGATCCTGGTCATCATCCTGCTCACGCTGCTCAACGGTTTCTTCTCGCTGAGCGAGATCGCGCTGGTGAGCGTGAAGCCCTCGCGCATCCAGGCGCTGGCCGACGAGGGCGATGGGCGCGCGAAGACCATCCTGAAGCTGCTCGCTGACCCCGAGGGCTTCCTCAGCGCCGTGCAGGTGGGCATCACGCTCATCGGCATCATCGCCGGCGCCTACGGCGGCACGGCGCTCACCGGCGACCTTAAGGCCGTGCTCCTCGGAAGGCCGGTCCTGGCGCCCTACGCCCACGACATCGCGCTCGTCATCGTCATCGGCGGCATCACCTACTTCACCATCGTGGTGGGCGAGCTGGTGCCGAAGTCCGTGGCCATGAGCGCGTCCGAGGACATCGCCCTGTTCAGCGCGCCCATCATCCGCGTCTTCACCCTGGCCATGTACCCCTTCGTGAAGCTGCTGTCCTTCTCCACGGCCCTGCTGGTGAAGTTGTTGCCGATCAAGGAGGACGCCGGCGACCGCCTGAGCGAGGAGGAGCTGCGCGCCATCATCCGCACCGCTAACGTGCAGGGCGTGCTGGACAAGCAGGAGAGCGAGGCCCACCAGCGGCTCTTCCGCTTCAGCGCGCACCGCGCCCGCACGCTGATGACGCACCGCGGCCAGGTGGAGTGGATCGACAGCACGCGCCCGCTGCCCGAGATCGTGGCCCAGGTGCGGCACAGCCTGCGCTCCAAGTTCCCCGTGTGCAGGGGATCGGTGGAGGAGATCGAAGGCACCCTGAGCGCGCGCGACCTGCTGGAGCACGAGGACACCCCCGGCTTCACCCTGCAGCAGGTGGTGGTGCCGCCCATCATCGTGCCCGACAACGCCGAGGCCTACGACATCCTCCGGCTCTTCAAGCGGAACAAGCAGTACATCGCGCTGGTGGTGGACGAGCACGGCCAGTTCGAAGGCGTGGTCACCTTGCACGACCTCACCGAGGCCATCGTGGGCGACCTGCCCGACGCGGATGAGCAGGAGCCCGGGCAGATCCGGCAACGCGCTGACGGCAGCTGGCTGGTGGATGGGCAGGTGCTGATCGGCGACCTCAACCAGCGCGTGGGCCGCACCCTCATGGACGAGGAGGAGACCAGCTACGCCACCGTGGCCGGCTACTTCCTCGGCAAGCTGGAGCGCATCCCCACCGCCGGCGACCGCATCGAGGCCGACCGCTTCGTGGGCGAGGTGCTCGACATGGACGGCAACCGCATCGACAAGGTGCTCATCACCCCCATCGAGGCATGAAGCGGTTCCTCGTGATCCAGACCGCCTTCCTGGGCGATGCCGTGCTGGCCACGGGCCTGCTGGAGAAGCTGCACGCCTGGTATCCGGATGCGGCCATCGATCTGGTGGTGCGCAAGGGGAACGAGGGGCTCTTCAAGGGCCATCCCTTCCTCAGGAGGCTCTACGTGTGGGACAAGCGCAGCGCGAAGAACGCGAACCTCTTCAAGCTCATCGGCGAGCTGCGCAGGAACGAGTACGACGATATCATCAACTGCCAGCGCTTCTTCAGCACGGGCCTGATGACGGTGCTGGCACGGGGGAAGGAGAAGGTCGGCTACGACAAGAACCCGCTGAGCATCGGATTCACACGCAGCGTGAAGCATGTGATCGGCGATGGTCGGCACGAGATGGACCGGCTGAACGCCTTGATCGAGCATTTGACCGATGGAACCCGGCCGATGCCCCGCCTCTACCCGACCCCGGCAGCACGCGCCGATGCGGAACGCCTGCTCTACCAATTCACCGAGGGTGAAGGGCGGTACGTATGCATCGCTCCCGCGTCGGTGTGGTTCACCAAGCAATGGCCCGAGGCGAAGTGGATCGAGCTGATCAAGGCTCTGCCACAGGACCTGCACGTGTTCCTGATCGGTGCCCCCGGGGATGTGCCCCTCTGCGAACGGATCGCCCGTGCCGCAGGTCGTGGCTATGTGCTGGCGGAGGACCTGAGCCTGCTGGCCAGCGCGGCCCTGATGGAAGGCGCCGCCATGAACTACGTGAACGACAGCGCCCCCCTCCACATCGCCAGCGCCATGAACGCACCGGTCACCGTGGTGTTCTGCAGCACCGTGCCGGCCTTCGGTTTCGGGCCGTTGCGCGCGAACGGACGGATCGTGGAGACCACCGAGCAGCTGGATTGCCGGCCGTGCGGCCTGCACGGACACAGGGCCTGTCCGAAGGGGCATTTCAAGTGTGCGGAGGGGATCGGGGTGGCGCGCGTCGCATCCTGAGCCCCCGGCCTACTTTTGCCGCCCTTCAAGCCATGTCCCGCACCAGCAGCTACACCGTGGACCCAGCCCGCCTCGACGGCGTGGTGCAGGAGCCCCTGTTCGCGGCGGTGGCGGCTGAGGCCGCAGCGCGCGACATCCCCGCCTTCGCCATCGGCGGCTACGTGCGCGACCGGCTGATCGGGCGTCCCTGCAAGGACATCGACTTCGTGGTGGAGGGTGATGGCATCGCGTTCGCCGAGGCCGTGGCCAGGCGGATGAAGGCCGAGCCCGTGCACGTGTTCAAGAACTTCGGCACGGCCATGTTCATGCTCGACAGCCCCTCGGCGGGCCCGGGGGGACAATGGCAGGTGGAGTTCGTCGGTGCCCGCAAGGAGAGCTACAGCCGCAACAGCCGCAAGCCCGAGGTGGAGCCCGGCACCATCAAGGACGACCAGGAGCGGCGCGACTTCACCATCAACGCGCTGGCGATCTCGCTCAACGCC
This sequence comes from Flavobacteriales bacterium, assembly GCA_044226515.1. Taxonomy (GTDB): domain Bacteria; phylum Bacteroidota; class Bacteroidia; order Flavobacteriales_F; family PHOS-HE28; genus PHOS-HE28. The sequence continues at coordinate 123,649 of JBGAGX010000007.1, forward strand.
GGCAGCCTGGGCGCGCTGGTGGACCCCTTCGGCGGCATCCTCGACCTGGACCGCGGCATCCTGCGCACCCCGCTCGATCCCGACATCACCTTCAGCGACGACCCGCTGCGCATGCTGCGCGCCGTGCGCTTCGCCAACCAGCTGGGCTTCGTCATCGACCCGCCCACCTTCGAGGCCATCAAGCGGAACGCGCACCGGCTGGAGATCATCAGCGCCGAGCGCATCCACACCGAGCTCAACAAGATCATCGCCTGCGCCAAGCCCAGCATCGGCTTCAACCTGCTGCGCGACAGCGGGCTGCTGCAGGAGTTCTTCCCCGAGTTCGTGGCCCTGAGCGGCGCCGAGGAGAAGTACGGCATCGGCCACAAGGACAACTTCCACCACACGCTGCAGGTGCTGGACAACGTGTGCGCCGTGAGCGACGACCTGTGGCTGCGCTGGGGTGCCGTGCTGCATGACATCGCCAAGCCGCTCACCAAGCGCTTCCACCCCGAACTGGGCTGGACCTTCCACGGCCACGAGGACAAGGGCGCGCGCATGGTGCCCAAGCTCTTCCGCCGCCTGAAGCTGCCGCTCGATGAGAAAATGAAGTTCGTGCAGAAGCTCGTGGCCCTGCACCTGCGCCCCATCGCCCTCACCAAGGAGGAGGTGACCGACAGCGCCGTGCGCCGTCTGCTCTTCGATGCCGGCGACGACATCGACGCGCTGATGATCCTGTGCCGCGCCGACATCACCAGCAAGAACGAGAAGAAGAAGGAGCGCTACCTGCGCAACTACGAGCTGGTGATGCAGAAGCTCGCCGACGTGGAGGAGAAGGACCGCGTGCGCAACTTCCAGCCGCCCGTGACCGGCGAGGACATCATGCGCGCCTTCGGCATCCCGCCCTGCAAGCTCATCGGCGACATCAAGACGGTGATCAAGGACGCCATCCTCGACGGCAAGATCCAGAACGACCGCGCCCAGGCCTGGCGGCTGATGCTGGAGACGGGGCGCGCGCTGGGTTCCGAACCGCTTGCCGGAATGGAGAAACCGCTTTAGGGAAGCTGCTGCTGGCGCACCGCCGTGGGCACCGCACCACCGATGGTGAGCAGCACCCGATCGCGGTCGTTCAGCCCTCCGGCGTACTTCACCTTGCCGTCCAGGTTCACATCCTCGGGCAGGTAGCCATTGGCCACCGCGGTGGGCACCGCACCGCCGATCCGCAGCAGGATGGGATCGCGGTCGTTGTCCGCGCCCGTGTAGCGCACGAGGGCATCGAAGCGCGCGTTGCCCGTCCACAGCAGGGCCTTGCCATCCCGCACCATCCGTGCATCGGCACCGAAGGCGGGCACCAGCGGATCGCCAAGGTCCACGGTGACCGGCACACGTGTGAGGGCGACCGTTCCAGCGGTCATCGCGCCCAGGTGGTTCCGGTGGCGCACGGCGATGCGGTATTCGCCCGGCGGCGCATTGAACACGAGCGGACCTCCCGTGGGTGCGACCACGTCCCCATCGCGCTGCACCAGGCCGTTGGCCGTGACCAGCACCGTGGCACCCGTGCCCGCGTCACGCAGCTCCACGAACACCCAGTCCACGATCGCATCGGGACCCGTCACGGCCAGCAGCGCAGGATCCAAGGCCTCGCCCACCGAGCCGTTCACATGCACGAAGCCGGCCGCGGTGTTGGGCTCGGTGGCGGGCACCAGGCCCTGGGCGCGGAGCGCATCGCCCATCAGGTCGGTGGCGTCGTCGTACGGACCATCGAGGATGGCCCGCACGTTGGCGCGCACCACGATCGGCGGGCAGTTGGTGAAGCTGGACTGTGCAGTGATCCGCGTGGAGAGCGCGAGCGAATCGGCGAAGGCACTGCCCGCAGCGGGATCGTCCTTGAGGTAGCGCGCCAGCCAGAGCAGGGCGAGGTCCTGCGCGGCATCCTGCTGCTGGGCGCGGGTGAGGCTGCCCGCACCACCGCAGGTAAGCTCACCGAAGCTGCAGTTGAAGTTGCTGTTGGCGAAGTTGCAGTGGCCGCCGCCCGTGATGCTCACGTATGCCTTGCAGGTGGACGCGCTCGCGGTGTACATGGGCAGCTGGTTCGAGGACGGCGGGGCCACACAATCCTGGCTGCCGGCGAACACCAGCGTGGGGACGGTGACGCTGCCCGCAGCGGCGATGGCCGAGGGGTTCGTCTCGGCCGGCGCGAAGTTCACCACCGTGGTCACCAGCGCTGAGGCCTGTGCGCCCAGGAACGACGACCCTCCGCCCATGGAGTGGCCCATGATCGCCGCCGTGGGGAAGATGTGGCCGAAGAAGGGAGATGCGTTGTTCACGCCTTCCGCCTGCATCGCCTGCACGCAATAGGCCAGGTCGAGCCCGAAGTTCGGATGGCTGGGCAGGATGGATCCTTCGGTGGTGGGCAATACCAGCACATAGCCCTGCGGTACGAAGGCGTCGCGGTAGTTGGCATAGGCGCCCACCGTCATCACGAAGCCATGGCCGAACACCAGCACCGGAAAGGCGCCGGCCGCCACGGGAACACCCGCGCCCGCGGTGCTGGCCGGGTAGTACACGTCGCACGGGATCTGGCGTCCACCGCGGGAAGCGTCCACGAAGGTGAGGCTGGTGGACCCGATGGCGAAGGGTTGGGCGAACAGGCCTAACGGCAGCAGGACCGGGAGGATGGACAACAGGTGGCGCATGGGGGGAAGATACCGGGGAACAACCAGGGCAGGTCCACTGTTCACCGCGCCGTGCGGCGTACCTTCGCGGCCGTTCCAGCCCCCATGGTCATCTACCGTTTCCGCGTCCTGATCGACGATCCCAGCGAGGCTTTCCGCGACATCGAGATCCGCAGCACGCAGACCTTCCTCGACCTGCACAAGGCCATCAAGAAGGCCTTCGGCTTCACCGGCGAGGAGATGGCCTGCTTCTACGTGAGCGATGCGGAATGGAGCAAGGGCACCGAGATCCCCCTGGCCGACATGGGCTTCGCCGAGGATGGCGCCATGCCGCTGATGATGGACCAGGTGCAGATCGGCGACCACGTGCGCGACACCGACCAGCGTTTCGTCTACGCCTACGACTTCCTGCACATGTGGATGTTCATGCTGGAGCTCATCGATGCGCACGACCCCGAGAAGGGCAAGCGCTACCCCGCAGTGGCCCTGAGCTTCGGCAACCCGCCCGGTGAGCACAGCCGGCAGCTCGCGCTGGGCGAAGGCATCCTCCCCGACGAGGACGACCCCTACCGCGTGGAGACCGAGGAGGTCTACGACGAGGACGAGGACCTGGGCTTCGGCGACGAGGAGGATGAGCACCACGATGAGGGTGGTCATGGTCATGACGAGGGCCATGAGCCTTCGCACGAATGGTGAGCCGCACCCTGATCGTGATCGGCGGCCCCACCGCCAGCGGCAAGACCCGCGTGGCCGCCGAAGTGGCGCGTGCCCTGGGCACCGAGGTGGTGAACGCCGACGCCCGCCAGTTCTACCGCGCCATGCCCATCGGCACGGGACAGCCCGCGCAGGCCGAGCTGCTCGGCGTGCCGCACCACTTCATCGGGCACCTGGACGTGGCGCAGGACCAGAGCGCGCAGGAATACGCCCACGTGGCGCTCCCCGTGATCGAACGCATCCTGGACGCGCACGGGGTGGCGGTGCTCACCGGAGGCTCAGGCCTCTACATAGACGCCGTGTGCTTCGAGCTCGATGCGCTGCCCCCGGCCGACAGGAAATTGCGCGAGCGGCTCCAACGCCTGCAAGCTGAACAAGGCATCGCCGCCTTGCAGGAGGAGTTGAAGCGCCTGGACCCGGCCATGTCGCACATCATCGACCGCAACAACCCGCACCGTCTGATCCGGGCCATCGAGGTGTGCCTGCTCACCGGTGGCAAGGTGAGCGAACTGCGGCAAGGCAAGCGTCCGCGCCCGGGCTTCACACCCCTCTTCATCGCGCTGGACATGGAGCGCTCGGCGAACTACGCCGCCATCGATGCACGCGTGGACGACATGATGCGGCGTGGCCTGCTGCAGGAGGTCCATGCCCTGCTGCCCCACCGCGACCGCAACGCCTTGAACACCGTGGGCTACAAGGAGCTCTTCCTCCACTTCGACGGGAAGCTCTCGCTGGAGGAGGCCGTGGCCCTGATCAAACAGCACAGCCGCAACTACGCCAAGCGCCAGATCACCTGGCTGCGACGCGAAGCGCATTGGCGCTGGGTGAGGCCGGAGGAAGCCGTCCGGGAAGCCCTTCACCTCGCCGGCCGTTGAGCGAGCCGTAGGATACCACGATCGCGGTATTCCCCCGCCCGCACCAGGCGGGTAGCTTTGCGTTCCCTTAACGATGCGGAAGATCCTGCCCCTCCTCGCGCTGCTGCCTTTCGCCGCCTGCGCCCCCAAGACCGAGCCTTCCAAGGAAGAGATCCCGGCCACCGACACCGTCCGGGTGGTGAACGTGTACACCCATCGTCATTACGACACCGACAAGGCGCTCTTCAAGCGCTTCACGGAGGAGACGGGCATCGCCGTGAAGGTGATCATGGCCGATGACGATGAGCTGCTGAGCCGCCTGGAGGCCGAAGGACAGAACAGCCCCGCCGACATCATCATCACCGCCGACGCCGGCCGCCTCGGCCTGGCCCGCCAGCGCGGCTACCTCAAGCCGGTGAAGAGCGCCATCCTTGAAGCGGCCATCCCCGCCCACCTGCGCGACCCGGAAGGCCATTGGTTCGGCTTCACCATGCGGGCCCGGGTGTTCGCCTACGACAAGACGAAGGTGAAGCCCGAGGAGCTGCGCACCTACGCCGACCTCACGAAACCGCGCTTCAAAGGCAAGGTGCTGGTGCGCCCGGCGGACAACGTCTACAACCAGAGCCTCGTGGCCGCCATGGTGGCCCACGACGGTCCGGAGAAGGCGAAGGTCTGGTGCGCGGGCGTGGTGGCCAACATGGCCCGCGACCCCAAGGGCAGCGACACCGACCAGTTGCTCGCCATCGGCGAGGGCCAGGGCGAGGTGGCCATCGCCAACAGCTACTACATCGGCAAGCTGCTCACCAGCGACGACCCCGCGCGGCAGAAGGCGAGGAACGCGATCGGCGTGGTGTTCCCCGACCTTGATGGGCATGGCACCCACATCAACATCAGCGGCGGTGGCGTGGCGAAATACGCCAGGCACGAGGCCGAGGCGATCAAGCTGCTCGAGTTCTTCGTGAGCGACGAGGCGCAGCAAGCCTTCGCCGAGGGCAACATGGAGTTCCCCGTGAAGGCCGGCATCCCCGCCGCGCAGGTGCTGCAAGGCTTCGGGGCCTTCACCGCCGACACGCTCGACCTCAGCGCCCTGGGCCGCTACAACGCCGACGCCGTGAAGGTGCTCGAGGCCGCGGGCTGGAAATAAGGACCCGCATGCGCGCCTGGCGAGAGCACCTGCCCACCGCGCTGCTGGCGCTGGTGGTGCTCCTGCCCCTGCTGGTGGTGGCCACCGCGCCCTTCCACACCGCTGCGCCCGAGTGGGCCTATGTGGGGCGTGAACTGCTGCCGTCCTACCTCGGCGAGACCGCCTGGCTGGTGGTGCGCACCGTGCTCCTGGCGCTCGTGCTGGGCGTGAGCACCGCCTGGCTCATCGCGGCGAACACCTTCCCCGGTCGTGCGCTCTTCCGCTGGGCGCTGGTGCTGCCGCTCGCCCTGCCCACGTACATCAGCGCCATCACCTTCGCCGATCTCTGGGGTCCCACCGGCCGGCTGAGCCTCGCGCTCGCGGAGCGCACCGGGCTGCACATCGACCTGCTCACGCCGAGCGGACTGGCCTACGTGCTCGCCCTTGTGCTCTTCCCGTACGTGTACCTGCCGGCGCGTGCCGCCTTCGGCGCGGGCATGAGCGACCAGCTCGACGCCGCACGCATGCTCGGAGGCGGGGCCTTGCGTAGGGCCTTCCGTGTGGCCTTTCCGCTCGCGGCGCCGGCGATCGCCGGGGGCGCGCTGCTCGTGGCCATGGAGGTGCTGAACGATTATGGCGCGGTGAAGCACTACGGCGTGCGCACCCTCACCGCCGGCATCTTCCGCAGCTGGGGCGGCCTGTACGACAGCGGCAGTGCACTGCGCATCGGCGGCATCCTGCTGCTGGTGGTGCTGCTGCTGATGCTGCTGGGGCGCATCGCCGACCGCGGCCGGCAACGCGCCCTCGGGGGCAAACGCCTGCGTCCCGTGCCGCTGACCGGGGCGCGGCGCTGGCTCGCCTCGGCCTGGTGCACGCTGGTGCTCGTGGCCTCCTTCGGCATGCCCTTCTCCGCCCTCGCCATCGATGCCTTCCGTGAGAACGCCCTGCGCGCCGCGCTCGACTTCCTCCCGGCCACCGGCAACACGCTGCTCATCGGCGGCCTCAGCGCCCTCACCACCCTGCTCTTCGCCCTGCTGCTGAGCTACGGCCAGCGCCGCAGCCGATCGCGCTTCGCCCAGGCGGCCGGCATCGGCTACGTGGTGCCCGGTGCGGTGATCGCCATCGGCGTGATGGCCCTGGGCGGTGCGCTCACCAACGTCACCGGCATCATGCTCATCGGCACCATCGGCCTCATGGTCTACGCGTTCACGGTGCGCTTCCTGGCGCTCGCCGTGCAGCCCCTGCGCGCGGGCCTCGATCAGCAACCGCTGGCCCTGGATGAATCGGCACGCCTGCTCGGGGCATCACCCTGGCGCACCTTCCTGCGCGTGAACCTGCCGCTGCTGAAGCCTTCGCTGCTCGCCGCGGCATTGCTCGTGCTCATGGAGGTGGTGAAGGAGCTCCCGCTCACGCTCATCCTGCGGCCCTTCGACACCGACACGCTCAGCACCAAGGTCTTCGAGATGGCCCGCATCGAACAGTGGAGCGATGCCGCCATGCCCGCCCTGCTCATCGTGCTCTGCGGCCTGGTGCCGGTGGTGCTGCTGGACCGGCTGCTGGAACGCCATGCGTAACACGCCAAGTACCTTGCGGAGGTCCAGCTTCCGTTGACAGAGCAGGAGCACCTTCCAGTCCTGATGGACAGCACGCCCACCTCCTTCACCGACCTTGGCCTCAGCGAAGCCCTGCTGAGGACGCTTACAGACCGCGGCTACTCCGAGCCCACGCCGATCCAGGAGCAGGCCATCCCGGCGGTGCTCTTCGGCAAGGATGTGCTCGGCATCGCGAAGACCGGCAGTGGCAAGACCGCGAGCTATGTGCTGCCCATCCTGCAGCGCATGGAGCAGGAGCGCTGGGTGATGAGCAACCGCCATGTGCCCGTGCTGGTGCTGGTGCCCACCCGCGAGCTGGCCCTGCAGGTGGAAGCGGTGTTCAACGAACTGAGCGCCGGCCTGCCGGAACGCGTGAAGACCGTGTCCGTGTTCGGGGGCGTCTCCATCAACCCGCAGATGATCGGCATGCAGGGCGTGCAGGTGCTGATCGCCACGCCCGGCCGCCTGCTGGACCTGATCGCGCACAAGGCTGTACACCTGGCCGAAGTGAAGGTGCTGGTGCTGGACGAAGCCGACCGCATGCTCGACCTGGGCTTCCAGGACGAAGTGGACCGTCTGCTGAAGCTGATGCCCCGCAAGCGGCAGAACCTGCTCTTCTCCGCCACGCTGAGCAACGCCATCCACGAGATCACCCGGCTGGTGCTGCACAAGCCCGAGGTGATCCAGGTGGTGGAGGAGCCGCAGGAGGTGACCTTGATCCGTCAACGCGCCTTCCGCGTGACGCCCGAGCGCAAGGGTCCCTTCCTGCGCTACCTGATCCAGAGCGGCGACATGCAGCAGGTGCTCGTGTTCACGGCCACCACCCACAGCGCCGACCACGTGGCGGACAAGCTGCGCAAGCACGGCATCGACGCCCGCGCCACGCACGGGGGCAAGAGCCACCACGCCCGCACCCAGGCCCTGGCCGACCTGAAGGCCGGCCGGCTGCGCGTGCTGGTGACCACCGACCTGCTGGCACGCGGCATCGACATCGCCTTCCTCCCCTACGTGATCAACTACGAACTGCCGCGCAGCCCCAAGGACCACGTGCACCGCATCGGTCGCACCGGCCGCGCCCAGAACCCCGGCGAGGCCATCACCCTGGTCACCCCGGAGGACCAGCCGCATTTCAAGGTGATCCAGAAGAAGATGGGGCAATGGGTGATGCTGGAGAGCACCGATGAGGTGGACCTGCAGGGGTATTGATCCGTGGTCATTGAACCATGGATGCACTCGGATCCACACCGATGAATGTGCTGGACGTGGTCGGATACGGTGCTGAACATGCCGCAGCGCGCTCCCTTAGCTTCGCGGTCCCGTTCCAGATGAACAGCCTTCTCGCCGTCCACGACCTTCGTTTCGCCCATGGCGAGCGCTTCATCCTGCAGGGTGTGGCGCTGGATGTCCGCCTGGGCGAGGTGCTCGTGATCGTGGGTGCGAGCGGCTGCGGGAAGACCACGCTGCTCCGCTGCATCGCCGGTCTGGAACGTGCTTCCGCCGGCCGCATCGCGCTTGAGGGCCAGGTGCTCGATGAGGGCCGCACGCATCTGGCGCCCGAACGGCGCAGCATCGGCTTCGTGTTCCAGGGGCTGGCCCTCTTCCCGCACCTCACGGTGAGCGGCAACCTGTCCTTCGGGTTGAACGAGGTGCCCAAGGCCGAGCGGGAACAGCGCGTGCGCGAGGAGCTCACCGCGGTGGGCCTGGAGGGCCTCGGCGACCGCTACCCGCACCAGTTGAGCGGCGGGCAGCAGCAACGCGTGGCCATCGCCCGCAGCATGGTGCGGCGCCCGAAGCTGATGCTCATGGATGAGCCCTTCAGCGACCTCGACCCGCGCACCCGCGCCGCCGTCCGCAACGAGGTGCTGCGCATCCTGCGGCAGCACGGCACCACCGCCATCATCGTCACGCACGACCGTGAGGACGCCTTCCACGTGGCCGACCGCATCGCCGAGATGGATCAGGGCCGCATCGTGCGCATCGAGCCCGCCGAGGTGTTCCGCGCCGAATGGAGCGCCCATCCGTACACGCCATGAGCGACCGCCTCGCCCAGCTGCAGGCCCTCCTCGCCGAGGACCCGACCGACGCCTTCGTGCGGTACGCCATCGCCCTGGAGCATAAGCGCCGCGGCGCCATGGATCAGGCCGCGAACGACCTGGAGCAGTTGCTGCGCGACGACCCGAAGTACATCGCCGCCTACTACCAGCTGGCCCTGGTGCTGGCCGACCTGGCGCGCACGGCGGAGGCTGTGCAGGTCTGCGAGGCCGGCTCACTGCAATGCCTCTCCACCGGCGATCGCAAGGCGCGTGCGGAGCTCCTCGAACTGAAGAACGCCCTCACCGGCGCGGACGACTGATGCGGCGCGTGCTCAAGTGGATGCTATGGGCCATGCCGGTGCTGGCATTGCTCTTCGTGGTCTTCATCCACGGCATCCTCGCCGTGCAGGCCCCCCTGGGCGCCCCGGTGGCCGTGGTGGAGGGTTGGATGCCGCCCGACCGCCTGAAGGAGGTCGCCGTGGCCTTGCGCGCACGGCCTGTGCAGCACATCCACACCACCGGCACCGTGCGTCCCTTCACCTATCACCTGCATGTGCACGAGCGCGTGGAGGTGGAGCTCCGTGGCCCGTGCACCGGCGAGCTGCGGGTGCGTGCCGCCGGCCTGCCCGGCTCGCGGGTGGTGCTGCTGGCCGACAGCGACACGCTCGATACCTGGTCGCTGGAGGAGAAGGCGAGCGTGCACCGGTTCCTCCTTCCACGTCCCGTTGAGCACCTGGGCTTCCTCTCGGTGAACGACCTGGCGCCGGACGGCACTGCGGAGAACGTGGCCGTGGTGGGCGCCAGCCTGGGCGGCGAGAACCTCCACCAGCTCCAACGCCACACCTGGCGCGTGATGGCCGACGGCGAACGGCTGGAAGGATGGCCCACCTACGCGCACGCCGCCGCACAGCTGCTGATCGCGAACGGAGTGCCCGCCGACCGGATCATCCCGGTGCCCGCCTGGGGACGACCCGACAGCCGCAGTTGGGCCAACGCCGCCACCTTCGGCCTTTACGCGCAGCAACATGGCTACACGGCAGTGGACGTGTACACGCTGGGCGTGCATGCCCGGCGATCGCGCAACCTCTTCCGCCGGGGCTGCGGCCCGGGGATCGATGTCGGGGTGATCAGCATCCCCGATCCGCGGTGCGCCGCCGAGGATTGGTGGCGGCACTGGCGCGGTTGGTTCTACGTGTTGAAGGAGGTGGCCGGCGCCTCCGAGCCCTACGCCGTGGACCTCACGCATTAGGCCGTTGCTATCTTCAGGGCATGAACGCCTTGGAACGTCCGCAAGCCCGCGAGATCGCCCCCTACTACCAGCGCTACATCGACCTGGCCGATGGGCGCGACCTCATCGAGGCCCTGGTCAACGCCGGTGAGCACCTGCGGGCCGTGGTCCGTTCAGTCCCTCCCGGGAAGGCCGGTCACGCCTACGCACCTGGCAAGTGGACCATCGAGCAACTGCTGCAGCACGTAGTGGACTGCGAGCGCGTGTTCGGCTACAGGGCGCTCACGTTCGCGCGGAACGACGCCACGGCCCTGCCCGGTTTCGAGGAGGACGATTGGGCCGCCGCCACCCTGAACAGCGGCCGAACGCTCCGCCAGGTGATGGCCGAGCACGATGCGGTGCGCAGCGCCACGCTCAGCTTCTACGAGGGATGCACGGCGGAGGAGCTCATGGCCCACGGCACCGCCAACGGGAACCCGTTCAGCGTGCGCGCCCTCGGCTGGGCCATCGCGGGCCATGCCGTGCACCATGCCAACGTGCTCCGCGACCGATACCTGTGACCATGCGCTCCATCCAGAGCTGGTTCGAGGAGTACGGCGAGAGCCACCGGAATGAGACCAACACGCTCATCCATTGGATCTGCGTGCCCACGATCTACTTCTGCGTGGTGGGCCTGCTTACCGCCATTCCGCCCTTGCGCATACCGGGCGTGGGCCACCTGAGCCTTGATGTGATCGGCGTGGCCTTCGTGCTCTACTTCTATTTCGCACGCTCCAAGAGCTTGTGGCTGGGCATGACGCTCTTCTCCCTGCTCTGCCTCGCGTTGAGCCATTGGCTGCTCGCGCATGCACCGTGGCCCCTGTGGGCCATCTGCCTGGTGGTGTTCGCCCTCGCCTGGGTGGGCCAGTTCATCGGCCACCACATCGAAGGGAAGAAGCCGAGCTTCCTCAAGGACCTCGCCTTCCTGCTGATCGGGCCGGCGTGGTTGCTGGCGAAGCTCTACCGCAGGCTGGGGATCTCCTACTGATCGTACGGGACGTCCTCCGGCTCGGAGGGCACGATCACCGGCTCGGGCCGCAACGGAGCGAAGTACGGGTGGTCCTCCTCCCGGGCACGCCAACGGTAGGCGTCCCCGAAGCAATAGCGCAGGTCGCGGAGCACCCGGTCGGGCTCGAGCAGGGCCTGACCGAAGAGATCGGCCGTGCGCGTATTGCCGGCGAAGAAGTGGAACCGCTGCACAACACCGAGGTGGTCGAAGCGCGGGTCGTTGTTGGTGAGGTGACGCGGATACACCGGGCCGTCCTGGGCGGTGATCAGGCCCCAGTTGTCCACCGTGTCGAGCGTGGCGAGGAGCGTCTCCATGTCGAGGTCGATGTTGCCGGGCGCCGTGCGGTGCGCGAAGGCGTAGCGGCCGCCGGCATCGGCGATCAGCCGGGCCATGTAGCTGTTGCCGGGGGGCACGCTCCACTGACCGTTCCACTGGCTGCCGAAGAAGATCACCGGATGCACCGTGTCACGCTCCGCCAGTGCGGCCTGCGCCTGATAGCGCTGCTCGATGCTCGCGAACAGGCTGTCGGCCTCGTGCTCCCGCCCGGTGAGCACGCCGAAGAAACGGATCCATTCGGCCCGCCCCAGCGGGTGCTCCTCGAGGTACTCGCTCACCTCCACCAGCGGAAGTCCGGTCCCTTGGAGCGAACCCACACCCTGCGCGCCGAAGGGATAGACCAGCACGGCATCGGGCCGCAGCGCGATGAGCGATTCGCGGTCCACGCCTTCAACCTCACCAAGCCCCTTCACCTCTCCGCGTCCGATGGCCGCGCGCAGCAGGCTGTCGCGCACCTGATCCGGGAAGGTGGTGCCCACGATGCGGCCCTGTTCGCCGAGAGCGGCGAGGAAGGGCACGTGCGTGGAGCTGAGCAGGGCGATGCGTTGGAGCGGGGCGTGGAGCCGTTGGGCCGGGAACGGTGTGGGCGAATAGGTACCATCGCCGGAAATGTGGTACGCGCCTGCGGTATCGGAGGACCCGCCATGCCCATGCACCAGCACAAGCCGCTCGGAACCCTGCGCCCACAGCTCGAAGGAACCGGCATGGCGCAGGGTGACCGGGATCCACGCTCCCGTCCCGGGCGGGGATGGGCCACCGCCGCACCCGGCCAGCAACAGCAGCAGCAGGCCCCAGGCGGACCTCATTGCAGTTCGCGGATCATCTCCAGCAGCGACCACTTCACCGTGTCGCGGCCCTTCGCAAGCCCCCAGGCCTGTGGTGAGACGGTGTGATGCGGCCGTTCACCATGGTCCGGTGGACCGTCGCCCGTTCCCTCAGGCGTGAAGCGCGAGGTCGGCATCTCCAGCCGGACGCGGGTGCGCGGGGTGGTGACCACGGTGACCTTTCCTCCGCAGAACGAGCGGCTGTTGCTGCCCACCTCCTCCCCCACGATCCGCGCCCTGCCGCTGCGCTTGGCGAGCATCACCAGGGCCGCACCGGCATCGCGTGTGAGCCCGTCGCACACCACGTACACCTTGCCCTGGAAGGCCTTGTCGTACGGCTTCGTGTAGGCTAGCCGGGGATCGTCCTCGGGCACCCGCACGGCCCTGTCGCCAGCGGGCAGGGAACGGTCGCCCACGCTCGCATAGTACGGTGTGCTGGCACCGGGCAGGGCGCCGGGCTGGCGGGTGGAGATGGCGCTCACCACGCGGTACGGTTCCCGCGCGATGAGGGAGAATACGAGTTCGGCCATGCCCAGGTCGGCCCCTCCCGCCCCTCGCACATCGATCACCAGCGTGCGCAGCTCCTTGTCCCGGGCCTCGTTCAGCACCAGGTCGAGGAAGCGCTTCTCGTCCACACCATCGTGCTCCAGGCTGTCGGCATCGAGGGTGCGCAGGGTGATCCAGGCGGCGTGGGCCTCCAGGTCCACCTCCGAGCGCCAGGCCTTCAATGCGGGGCCATAGGGGCGGTACGACAGGGCGATCTCCTCGCCGCGCAGGGCACGCAGCACCTTGGTGGTCCGCTGGCCATCCGGTGTGAGCAATTCCAAGGAGTGTTCGACCGGTGTTCCGTAGTGAATGGCGTAACGCTGCATGAACTCGCGCTCCACGGTGCGCAGCGCGGTCGCACGGCCATGCCCGTCCACCGGGACCTCGTCGGCCAGTTCCTGCACCATGCGTCCGGCATCCACACCGTTGAGGCGGAGCACCCGGCTGCCCGGGGCGATGGAACGGAAGCCCATGAGCTCCTCTTCGACGTACAGGGCATCGTCCACCACGCGCACCTTCACCGGCAGCAAGGGGACATCGGTCCGAAGCAGTTCCTCCAGCGCGACCGGAGGCAGCGAGCGCAGGTGCGCATCGCCCACACGACCGACCACCTTGTTCAACGACGCCACGAACTCGGGCATGGTCATGGGCACCGTGATCGTCCGGCTCAATGAATCGAAGGCCTGATCGAGCGCCTCGCGCCCCACGAAGCGGTAGGGATCGGGATGCAGCAGATGCACCGACCGGCGCACCACCTCCACATCCTCCCTGAGGTCCTCGGGGTAGGCCTGCACCTCCAGGGCGCTGCGTTGGGCCGAGGCCATCAAGGCCAGGCAGCAAGGCGCCCACACCGTCCACCGCGCGATCGCTCCCATGTTCCTGCGTGCAATGCCGCGAAAATAGAGGGGCGATGCACGGGGCGCCCGTTCACTTATGAACGATCGGGAACGACAAGGCCCCGGCAATGCCGGGGCCTTGATCGATGCCGGGAAGTGGCCCTGCTCAGGCCTTCACCGCGGTGCGGGGAGCGGCAGCGAGGATCTCCTCGCTCGCGCCGTCCTTGTACTTGGCGAAGTTGTCATTGAACTGCTTGGCGAGCTTGTCGGCCGTGGCGTCGTACGCGGCCTTGTCCTTCCACGTGGACCGGGGATCGAGGATCTCGGCCGGCACGTTGGGGCAGCTGGTGGGGAAGCTCACACCGAACACGGGGTGCTGCTTGTACTCCACCGCGTCGAGCTCGCCCTTGAGGGCGGCGGTGATCATGGCGCGGGTGAACTTCAGCTTCATGCGCTCGCCGGTACCGTAGGCGCCGCCGCTCCAGCCCGTGTTCACCAGCCACACGCGCACGTTGTGCTTGCGCATCTTCTCGCCCAGCATGTCCGCGTACTTCGTGGGGTGCAACGGCAGGAAGGCCTTGCCGAAGCAGGCGCTGAAGGTGCTCTGCGGCTCGGTGACCCCGGCCTCGGTGCCCGCCACCTTCGCGGTGTAACCGCTGATGAAGTGGTACATGGCCTGGCCCGGGCTGAGCTTGCTGATGGGCGGCAGCACGCCGTAGGCGTCGCAGGTGAGGAAGAAGATGTTGGTGGGGTGACCGCCGGTGCTGGGCACGGCGATGTTGTCGATGTGGTGGATGGGGTAGCTCACCCGCGTGTTCTCGGTCTTGGAACCGTCGGCGAAATCCACCGTGGTGGTGTCGTCCTTGAACACGATGTTCTCCAGGATCGCCCCGAACTTGATGGCGTTCCAGATCTGGGGCTCCTTCTCGGCGCTGAGGTCGATGCACTTGGCGTAGCAGCCGCCCTCGAAGTTGAACACGCCCTGCTCGCTCCAGCCATGCTCATCATCACCGATGAGGCGTCGCTCGGGATCGGCGCTGAGCGTGGTCTTGCCGGTGCCGCTGAGGCCGAAGAACACGGCCGTGTCACCGTCCTTGCCGATGTTGGCGCTGCAGTGCATGCTGAGCACACCGCGCTCCTGGGGCAGCACGTAGTTGAGCACGGTGAAGATGCCCTTCTTGATCTCGCCGGTGTAGCCCGTGCCACCGATCAGGATCATCTTCTTGGTGAAGTTGATGGCGGCGAAGTTGTGCTGGCGCACACCGTCCTTGGGACCATCGGCCAGGAAGCCCGGCACACAGATGACGTGCCACTCGGGCTCGTAGTTCTCCAGCTCGGCCGCGGTGGGACGCAGGAACATGTTGCCCGCGAAGAGGGCGCTCCAAGGCTTCTCGGCCACCACGCGCACGTTGAGCGTGTAGGTGGGGTCGGCGCAGGCCATGGCGTCCTTGACGTACACCTCACGGCCGGTGAGGTAGGCGCACATCTTGTCGTGCAGCTGGTCGAACTTCTCCGGGCTGAGCGGGTAGTTCACATCGCCCCACCAAACGGTGTTCTCCGTCTTGGCGTCCTTCACGCAGAACTTGTCCTTGGGGCTGCGGCCCGTGAACTCGCCCGTTTCGATGGCGAGCGCGCCGCTGTCGGCGAACACACCCTCACCGCTGAGGATGGTGCTCTCGATGAGCTCGGCCGGTTCAAGGTTCCAGTAGGCATCGCCCACCCTGCCCAGGCCGATCTTCGCGAGGTCGGCGTTCCTGGGCTTGTTCCCGAATTCGTTCATGACTTGATGTGGTTCGCTTGGTTGACCGATGCCATGGTCGGGGCGACCGGGCCATCGGGGCCGCGAATTTAGCCGTTCCCCGGGGTCCGGGTCCACTGACGGCGGTCAGGAACGCCGCAAGGCGCTGACCAACAGCACGATCCAACCACCCATGTAGAGCAGTCCGCCCACCGGGGTGACGGGGCCGAGGACCCGCGCAAAACCTTGAATACCAAGCAATTCGCGGGTGCTCAACAGGTACAAGGAACCACTGAAACAGACCACGCCGCCAAGGAACAGGGTGCGCGCCCAGGCAGCCTGGTGGCTCCCGATCCGGTCCCCGGCCGTGGCCAGGAACAACAGCGCAAGCCCGTGCACGAACTGGTAAAGGACGGCGGTATGCCAGTTGGCCAGCGCCTCCGGACCGATGCGGGGCTTGAGCCCATGGGCGCCGAACGCGCCGAGCGCAACGCCCACCACCATCACCACTGCGGCGGTCGCAAGGGTCTTCCTGTCCATGGGGCGAAGATGCGCCGGAAAAGCGAAGCCCCCGCCTTGCGGCAGGGGCCTCGTTCATCCGGTCGGTCGACCTTATTTGTTCTGGAGCTTCTCCATCTCCTTGTCGAAGGTCTCCTTGAACTTCTCGTAGTCGTAGTCGATGCGCAGGCGCTCATCCTTGCTGAGGCGATCGTTGTAGGCGGCGAGCAGGTCCTGGGCGCTGAGCTCGATGGCCACGTAGCACTTGTAGTTGCCGGTGGCGTTCACCTTCATCATCTTCTCGCAGATGGTCTTGGTGCCGCTCAACTTCTGGTCGAGCACCTCACGGGTAAGGCCTTCGAAGCGCTCGGCGACCTCCTCCTTGTTGTTCATCTCGCGGCTGTTCACGTAGTTGTCGATCACGCCCTTGATCTGCGTGTTGATCGCGCTGGCCAGGTCGGCGCGGGCGTTGGCCATGGCCTTCTTCTTGGCGGTGGCCTGGTCCATGCTCTCACCCAGGTTGTTGGCGCGGAAGGCCTTGTTGTCGGTGAAGAACTCGGGGCCCGAGCAAAGCACCTGCACTTCGGTCTCGCCGGTGGGCGGCGGGGTGGCCTCGGCCTGCTTCTTCTTGCTCTTGCACGCGGTCATCGCGCCGGACAGCATCAGCGCCGTCATGAGGACCGATACGGTGCGGTTGGTGGTGAGGGTTTTCATGGTGTTCGACGTTGATCTGTCGTTGTGTGGGTGTATTTGCCAAGGGCGTGCCAAACTTCGGCATCGCCCGTCGTTCCTACAAGATCGCGTTCAACAGGGCGGGCACCACCTCCTCGCGGATGTCCTGCCCAACCCGTTTGTACGCCTCCATCCCGGCCTTGTCGTAGTTGAGCTGCACGCCTTTCACGCCCTGTTTGCCACCGGTGTACACCACCTCCTGGGTGCGGCGGTCGGTGCAGGCGATGGCCAGGTCGAGGTAGGCCGTATAGAAGCCGTTCGAGGTGCCACCCTCGCGGGTGCCGGCGGTCACGGTCATCAGCAGGTCGGCATCGGACTCCTTCTCCACGAAGCGGAAGCCCTTGGTGGTGAGCTCCTGCTTCACCGCAAGTCCGGCACCGGCCTCACCCAGCGGCTGTCCCATGTTCCTCTCCAGCACGGTCATGTGCACCTTCGGCAGGCGTACATCGATCGGGACGCGCAGCTCGGGCACGGTGAGGCTGCCCACCAGGGGCTTCACGAAGGCCTGGTCCAGGTCCTTGCTCACCAGGCCACCCACATCGAGCCGCACCGCCAGCTCGGCGCCGGCCACGGAGAGGTCCACCCGTTGCACGGTGGTGCGGGCGTGGCCCTCCACATCGGTGTTGCGGGTCTCGGTGACCTTGCCCGAAAGACCGGGATAGGACAACACCAGCGGCAGCTGGGCGAGGTCGCGGGTGGACCCGCCATCGGCGAATTGGGCGCGCACCAGCATCTCGCGGGTGAAGTGGTTGCCGTGCTCGAGCACGCAGCGTTCGGGCAGGGCCGAGATCCGCACCCCGGCCATCAGCCGCTGAAGGTCGTTATAGGCCTCATTGGCCAATGAAACGGTGCGACCGCCCACGGTGACCGTATCATTCTCGCCCCAATACGCCTTGATCGCCAGCAACGCGCGCAGGTCCTGATCGAAGGCGCTCTTGAGGTCGCCCGTGGCGAGCGCGGCCTGGGCCCTGCCATAAAGGTCGGCGGCCTGCCGCACGGCCTGTCGCTTGCGCTCGGCCTTGATCCGCGCATGCTCCGCCTTGCTCAGGCGGTAATAGGTCCAGTACTCGCTGCCGTTCTCCCAGGTGTCCACCAGTTCGAACCCCTCGAGCTGCTCGTTGCTGCGGGTGTTGATGGTGCTGGTGAACGACTCGTCGAAGGAGTTCTTGCGGTCCAGGGTGTAGAGCAGGCTGTTGCCCTCCACCTTCACGCTGATCTCGCTGGCGAGGTCGTTTAGCGCGTTCTTCTTCGCGGTCTCCTGGTAGTCGTTGCCGGCCCGCATGTTGGCCAGGCCGATGCCGATGTAGTACGAATCGGTCACCGGGCGCTGGGCCACCCAGGCCGGACGCTGGGCGGCGGGCGGGGGCTGCTGCACCACCGCCTGCTTGTCCTTGCAGCCGAGGGCCACCAGGACCAGGAAGGTGAGGATGTATCTCACGGCAGTTTCGTGGCCAGCTCCTGCTGGATGATGGAGGCGATGCCCGCGCATGAACCGCGGAGGGCCTCGGTGCTCAGGGTGGCCACCGGCTTGGCCTCGCGGGGGGCCGTGAGCAGCGCCTGCAGCTCCCGTCGGTCGCGGTCGTTGAGGTTGGCCACCCCGTTGTTGGTGGGCACCAGGGCCTCCTTGTTGCCGTCGTAGGTGGCGTAGTACGCGTGATCGTCGGCCGTGCGGTCCACGATCTTGCTCACCAGCACCTCGCCGGTCTCCAGGCTCACGAGCCTGTAGCTCACGCTCACCACCACCTTGTTCTCCTGGTAGTGCTCCTGGTACTTCACGGGGCGGTACTTGGTGACCCAGATGACCTGCGCGGGGTTGTTGGGGTCGGGCGCCTTCATGCGGAAGCTCTCGAAACCGTCCTTGGTGCTGTGGCGCAGGGTGCCGGGCACCTCCTGATAGTCGATCACGGTGCCCATGAGCACGGCCTGTGCGCCCATGAGGTTGCCCACCTTCACCGCCGTCTGCTCATCCACCACACCGCTCAGGCCCAGGCGCTGCTCCTCGAGGATGCGGTCCATGTTCTCGCGGTCCACCACCTTCAGGAAGGGGTCGCTCACCTCGGTGAGAGCGGTGGTGGCATAGGCCTGCACCTTGGGGGCGAGGTCGGTGCGGTTGCGCACGCTGCTGGTGAAGGGCAGCACGGCGATGGTGTACTGCCCACCGGTGAGCGCCTGCTGGCGGAGGGCCGAGGCATCCTTGTAGCCGGCATCCTTGGCGACCACCTTGCTCAGGTCGTCGTAGGCCTTTCTCCAGCGCTTGGCGCCGAGCGCCTCCTTGCCCGAGCGGTACAGCGGTTCGAGATAGGCCACGTTCTGCAGGCTGCTGGCATCCTTGTAGCCGGGCTCGAGCTTGGCGATCTGCGCGAAGGTGGCCTCCGCGCCCTTGAAGTCCTGGGCGGCCAGTTGTTCCTGCCCCTTGTTGTACAGCTCCACCAGGAACTCGCCTTTCACCTGCTCGAAATCGCGCTTGTAGTTGTCGGCGATCTCCAGGTTGACGCCCGCGCTCTGCACACGCTCCAGGTAGGCCTTGCCCTCGAGGAAGGTCTGCACGGCGTCGCCCTTGCTGTCGCCCATGCTGAAGGCCTTGAAGAAGTTGCTGAGCTTGTCGTTCAGCACCTGCTGACCGGTCTTCTTCAACCCGATCTTGGCGTCCACGTTCTTCGGGTTGCGGAGCGCGGCCTGCAGGTACATGTCCGCCGCCTCGGCATAGAGGCCGGCCTCATCGAGCTTCGCACCCTTCTTGGTGTAGGCCTTCGATCCGCTGCACGCCACCATCAACAGGGCGGTCGCAGCGCAAAGGGCGGTGTATCCGGTGGTCCTCATCGGTGCAGGTGTTGGGCGGCCGGGGCCGCCGGCCTTAGCGCGACTTGATGTA
Source organism: Flavobacteriales bacterium (assembly GCA_044226515.1). Lineage (GTDB taxonomy): Bacteria > Bacteroidota > Bacteroidia > Flavobacteriales_F > PHOS-HE28 > PHOS-HE28. Next base: position 143,277 of record JBGAGX010000007.1, read on the forward strand.
CTCATTGAGCTCCTCCACCGAGCTCTCGAAGCTGAACGCGTCGTTCACCTTGTAGTAGTTGCCGATGTCGTACGTGTGATCGTAGGCGAACTTGGCCAGGTCGAGCTTGTTGTCCTCGAAGCTGAAGAGGGCCATGAGCTGCTTCACCTGGTCCGCGGTGAAACAGCGCGAACCACCGATCTGCTTGGCCAGGGTCATCTTGGTGTCCTCGAAGCCCTTGCTGGCGATGCTGGTCTTGGCCTCCTCGAACTCCGAGGTGCTCATGGGGTACGGGCAGCCCACCGGGCCGCTGTAGCCGGGCATGTGGTACACGGCGGGCTCGGGCGCAGGCGCCGGCTTGGCCGTGGTGGCCGTGGAAAGGGTGGCCCCGCCCGAACGCGACACGGTGCTCGAACTGGTGGTGGTCGTGGTGGTGGTGGTGCGTGAGGTGGCGCCGGTGGTGCCCGTGCCGGTGCCGTTCATGTTCACGTTCATGTTCAGGCCAACGCCGTTCACGCCGATGCTCATGTTCACGTTCTCGCCATCCAGGTCATCCCCGCCGGTGGTCGTGGTCTCCTCCACCACCGTGGTGGTCACGGTCTGGCCGCCGGCGTCCATCGACACCCCCTGGGAGGTGCTCTGCGCACCGCTCGCGGGCGCATCCTCCACGAAGTTGGCGGGCTTGGGCTTGGCGGGCTCGGCCTTCGCGGCGGTGCCCAGTTCGGCCTCGCCCGAGGGGCGCAGCACGCGCACGCCCTTCTTGTTCATGGTGATCACCACTGTGTATTCCTTGCCCAGCGGGAACCAGCCGTTCTGCTTGATCGGGGCCACGCTGGCATCGGCGAAGCGCACCAGCAGACCGGGCGTTTCGTTTCGGATGCCGGTGGCCACCACCCGGGAGGCCGGGGTGGCGTTGATCTCGGCCCCGTCCACCATCAGGGTGAATTTCTCGCCCATGTCGGAGTAAACGACCAGGTCGCAGGTCTGCGCCCGGAGGCCGGTGAGGGTGAGGCAGCCGGCCAATGCGAGGGTAAGGATGCGTTCCATGTGTGTGATCGTGGCAAATGTAGGTCCGGCACCTTGAAGGCAAGGGCTGTGCCAAAGGGGCCACCCCATCGCCCGTTCCCGGCGGGGCCGGGAATTCGGATCATCTTTGCGGACCGCCGGAACGCGGGCCCTGCGCATGGACATCTCGTTGGTGATCCCCTTGTTGGACGAGCGTGAATCGCTGGCGGAACTGACCGGGCGCATCGATGCCACGATCGCGGGCATGGGCTTGCGCTACGAAGCGATCCTTGTGGACGACGGCAGCAAGGACGGCTCGTGGGACGAGATCCAGCGCCTGTCGCGCGCCAACCCCCACGTGAAGGGCATCAGGCTCGGGCGCAACTACGGCAAGAGCCCCGCGCTCAACGAGGGCTTCGCGGCGGCCCAGGGCCGGGTGGTGATCACCATGGACGCCGACCTGCAGGATGACCCTGCCGAGATACCCGGGCTCTACCGCATGATCACCGAGGAGGGTTATGACCTGGTGAGCGGCTGGAAGAAGAAGCGCTACGACCCGCTCAGCAAGACCATCCCCACCAAGCTCTTCAACTGGACCGTGCGGCGTGTATCGGGCATCCACCTGCACGATTTCAACTGCGGGCTAAAGGCCTACCGCAAGGAGGTGGTGAAGAGCATCGAGGTGTTCGGCGAGATGCACCGCTACATCCCCTTCATGGCCAAGAAGGAGGGCTTCCCCCGGATCGGGGAGAAGGTGGTGCAGCACCACGAGCGCAAGCACGGCAAGAGCAAGTTCGGGCTGGACCGGTTCGTGAACGGCTTCCTCGACCTGCTCACCATCACCTTCGTCTTCCGCTTCGGCAAGAAGCCGATGCACTTCTTCGGCAGCCTGGGCCTGCTGATGTTCTTCCTCGGCTTCCTGAGCACCGCGTGGATCCTGGGAAGCAAGCTCTACCACCTGAGCACCCACCAGCGCGCACCGCTCGTGGCCGACCAGCCGCTCTTCTACATCGCGCTCACCGCCATGATCATCGGGGCCCAGCTCTTCCTGGCCGGTTTCGTGGCCGAGCTGGTGAGCCGCAGCAGCCCGGAGCGCAACCACTACCGCGTGGCCGACCGCATCGGGTTCGGTGCCTGAGACCGTGCCCATGGCCCTCCGGCGACCTCCACCCGGACCGGTGATCGCGGCCATCTCCCTCACCACCCTCGCGCTGTTCGCCTGGATGGCCCGCCATGCCCATCCCATGGCCGACGACCTGGCCTTCGCCGCCACCGGGCGCACCGGAGGTTTCCTGCACCTGCAGGTGGAGCGCTGGTCGCTGTGGAACGGCCGGTTCTCCAGCAACATCCCCATCCTCCACAACCCCCTCGTCCACGGCCTCGACGGACTGGCGACCTACAGATGGTGCGCCGTGCTGCTGATCCTGCTCACCGCGGTGGCCTTTCGCTCCTTCGTGGGTTCCGTGCACGCGTCCATCACCACCGGCCAGGCCTGGACCGCGGGGCTCGCGCTCACCGCCATCGGGCTCAACACCATGCCCGCCATCGGTGAAGGCATCTACTGGTACACGGGCGCCATGACGTATCAGACGGCGGTCATCACCGGCCTGTGGTACACCGCCTTCTTCCTGCGGATGCGGCAGGCCCGGTGGTGGATCGCACCCGGGGTGCACGCCTCGGCGATGGTGCTGTTGCTGCTGCTCTTCATCGGCACCAACGAGGTGAGCATGGCCATGGCGGTGGTGGCCCACGTAGTGCTGGCGGCGCAGGTCCTTGCGCGGCGGATGCGGGGCGGTACGCTGTTCTGGTGCCTCGTGCTCGTGGCGATGGCCGGTGCGGCGCTCATGTTCCTGGCCCCGGGAAATGCGGGCCGCGAGTGGCAGTACACCGGAACACGCCGCCCGCTCCATTCGCTGGTGATGAGCCTGGCCCAGACCCTGCGCTTCGGTGGTCTGTGGATCGCTTCGCCGGCGGTGCTGGTGGGCAGCCTCGCCCTGCTCCTGGGCTTCGAACGGTCCACCGTGCTGCAGGACCTCGGCCATCGGCTGCGTCCCTACCGGTGGCCCTTGCTCGCCCTGCCGTTCGCGTTGGTGTTCCTCGCCGCGTACCCGGCCTATTGGTCCACCGGGATCCTGGGCCAGCACCGCACCATGGACCAGGCCTGCGGCCTGTTCGTGCCCGCTTGGCACCTGTGGCTGCTGGCCCAACGCGCGGCCTACGGGCCCTCCCCGCGCCCACTGCCGACCTGGAGCGGACCGGCGCTCGCCTTCCTGTTCGCGGCCGCCCTGCTGCTCACCCGCAACGGGGGGAACGCCGTGCAGGACCTGGCGAGCGGGAACGCCCGGGAGTTCGACCGCGCCATGCTCGAGCGCTTCGCGCTGTTGGAACGCGCACGGCAGGATGCCTCCACCGTTGTCCAGGTGCCGCCGATCCGCACCGTACCGCGCACCCTGATGTTCGTGGACCTCAGCGGCGAGCCCTGGTTCTGGGTGAACCAGGCGCATGCCCAGTACTTCGGGCTGCAGCACAAGCGCATCGTGCGCACCGAAAGGCCCTAACGCTCGGTGCTCGCCTCCGTTCCCGCGAAGAGCTCCTCCGCAAGCCGGGCATCGTGGCCGTAGATGTCGTCCCGGAAATTCAACCGGCCCGCATCGTCGACCCAGGCGGTGAAGTACCCGATGATCACCGGTACGGCCGGCCGCAGCAGCACGGTCAGCTCGGAGCTGCCGTCCATCGCGCGCTGGATCCGGTCCGCCGTCCAGGCGGTGTCACCGCGCAACAGGTGCTCGGCCAGCTTCACGGGCTCGCCCAGCCTGATGCAACCGTGGCTGAAGGCGCGCTGGTCCTCCTTGAAACCGCCTTTGCTCGGCGTGTCGTGGAAATAGATGCTGTACTGGTTCGGGAAAAGGAACTTCACCCGACCCAGCGCATTGCCAGGACCAGGCCTCTGCCGGATGGTGAACGGGACCCCACTGCTATACCGGTGCCAGTTGATGCTGCGCGCAGGCACCACCTTGCCGCCCATCACCACCTCCATGTTCTTGCGGTCGAGGTAGCCGGCGTTCCGCTTCACGGCCGGCAGGATCTCGTTGCGGATGATGCTCTGCGGGATGTTCCAGTACGGTGCGAAGACGATCTGCGACATGGAATCGCTGAAGATCACCGTGCGGGTGGCCTCACGGCCCACCACCACGTTCATGCTCCACGCCACGCGCCCCTGCTCGTACACGTACAGCTTGAACGCGGGGATGTTCACCAGCAACAGGTCGCCCTGTGGCTGCTCCGGCATCCATCGCAGGCGCTCCATGTTGAGCAACAGTTGCCGCACACGCTCGGAGGGCGGCACATTGAGCAGGTCCACGACCGCATCGTCGATCACGTCCTGCTCCTTCAATCCGTGGCGTAGGCGGAAGTTCCTGACCCCTTCGGCCAGCACGGGATCGAAGCGCCCGGATGCCGAACTGTCCGCAAGGTCGCCCAAGCGGAAGAGCAGCTGGCGCACTTCGCCCAGCACGGCGTCGGAATCGCCGGGGACGAAGGTGCGGTGGTCGGTGAACACAGGCGCCCAGGTGCTGTCGAGCTCCAGCTCGCGGTAGCGCTTCAGCCATGCCTTCAGCCGCTGGTACTGGTCGTTCACCGGTTCGATCGCTGAGAGGTCCGCCGTGCCGCTCACCAACGAGTCGAGCAGGCGGGAGTAGTCCTTCTTCGCCCGTGGGATGTACCAATCCAGCGCCTTCAGGTTGCGCACCGAACCACCGTAGCGCTTGTCGGCGAACCGGAAGAACTCCGCCGTGAGCGAGAGCTCCACGAAGGCATGGTCCACCGAGCGGTCGAGCGTGTCGCGCAGGCCCTCGACCAGTGCGTGCAGCTCATCATGCGCCGCGCGCCACGGTCCATAGAGCAGGCCGGGCGTGCCGGAAAGGTCGAGGAACGAGCGTGCGGCGCTCGAGAGGCTGTCCCCTTGGAACCAGGCGTACTGCAGCCCGCGGCGTGCATAGAAGTCAAGGATCAGCGAGTCGTACGCATCGTACACCGAATCGCCGTGCAGGAACGCGTCGATGGTGGCGGTATCGAGCCGCGCGGTGGTGTAAGCCTCGGTGGTGTTGAAGGGCTCGGCCACCGTGTTGGGGTCCTTCACCCCACGCTCCGGACCACGCACCACGGTGGTGCAAGCCGCGAGGAGAAGCAGGCCGGTGAGGACCGGCACGTGGCGATCAGCGCGCATGCACGTAGAGCAGACCGTCGCCCGCGAGCCATTCCACCATGCTGGGCATCAAGGCCTGCTCCACGGCCGGGCAGCCGAAGCTGCGCCCCAGGCGGCCGTGCTTCCGGATGAACGCGGCGCTCACGTAATCGGCGCCGTGGATGATGATCTCACGATCCTCCGCCCGGTCGTTCAACCCGTGGTCGAGGCCGTGCAGCATCAGGGCCTGCCCATGTTTCGGGCTGCGGATCTCCTCGCCCACACGGTACAGTCCCTTGCTCGTCTTCAAGGACCCCTCCACGTTGCTCACGGCGGTGCACATCAGTTCACCGGAGTTCCGGCCATGCGCCACCCAGGTGCGGGCCAGCAGCCGGTGTCCATCAACATCGATCACGTAGAGCCTGCGCTCGGTGCTCGGCCTGGTCATATCGGCGATGGCCACCACATGCGGGTGCAGGCCATGCCGCCTTACACTGGCCAGGGCCGCCTCGAAGACGTTCTCGGGCACCTGGCCCTCCAACCCGCATGACTTGTACAGGCCGGCATCGGCACCTTCCAGGCGCGGACCGTGCGAGGCCGTGTTCATCAGCGGCGATAGCACCAACAGCAGCAGAAGCAGGACCGTACGCATCGGCGGGGCGAAAATAACCTCCCCGGAGGGGAACGTCGGCGACGCCCCTCATCGTGCCTTCCGATCCCGCCGGACGGCCTCGCAGAACCGCACCAGTTGTTCGGCGAACACCGACCAGGACAGACCGGCCTTGCGGTCCAGCAGGGCCTGCCGGAAGCGCGCGGTCCCGCCCTGCTCGAACGCCGCAGTGATCGCCGCGCGCACCGCATCCGCGGAAGGCTCCTTCACCACCAGGCCGGTGACCCCGTCCTCGATGGCCTCCTTCAGGCCGCCCACATCGGTGGCGATCACCGGCGTGGCGAAATGCTGGGCGATGGCGGTGATCCCGCTCTGCGTGCCGCTGCGGTACGGCAGCACCACCGCGTCAGCGGCGCTGAAGAACAAGGGCACCTCGGCATCGGGAACGTAGCGCGCGTGCACGTGCACCCGTGCGGGATCCGGCAGCGCGGCGATGCGTGCCAGGTTGGGCGCGAGGTCCTCGTAGGGCTCCCCGGCGATCACCAGATGGTAGCGTCCATCCAGCCCGGCGAAGGCGTCGAGCAGGATGTCGAGCCCCTTGTACGCGCGGATCAAGCCGAAGAAAAGCAGGACCCGTGCGTCGGAAGGGATGCCCAGCCTGGCCCTTGCCCCGTCCGCCGGGAGGGGGTCGCCGAAGTGGTCGTACAGGGGATGCGGGAGCACGAGGGTACGCGCCCCGGGATGCAAGGCACGGATATCGCGCTCCACCGCGTCGGTGAGCGCCACCAACCCGTCGCATTGCCGCAGGAACCAACGGGTGAAGGGCTTGTCCCAGGCCTTGGGCTCGTGGGGGATGGCATTGTCCACGATGCACACGGTGGCTGCGCCGCGATGCCGCAGCCCCCTGGCCACGGCGCCCATGGACGGCGCGAAGAAGGGCATCCAGTACCGCAGCACGGCCACCTCCGCACCGGTGCCGGCCATGGCCCGTGCCGTGCGGCCCCAGGTCCAGGGCCCCGCACTGTCGAGCACACGCACCGCGCCCACCGGATCGGCCTGGGCATGGTCGAACTGGGAGGAGCCCGGGAAAAGCAGGTCGGGGTACTGGCGCGTGAAGGTGAAGGCATCCACGGCATGCGCCTTCCGCAGCTCGGTCACCAGGCGGGTGCTGAACTGGCTGATGCCGCCGCGGTAGGGCGGAAAGGCGGAGAGGAAGGCGGCGTGCATGCTACGGCCGACGAAGATGCGCAACCCCGGCGATCGGCCGAGGGCTGTTGATGGCCGCGTTCTTGCAGGCGGGGCCCGCCACACCCCCCAAGTATCTTTGCACCCATGCCGGTCCGTGCCCTTCTTCTCACCGCCACATCCCTGCTGGCGCTGGTCGTCCAGGCCCAGCCCCCCGCCCCCAACGTCACCGATGCGAAGGGCCTGAAGCAGGGCCGCTGGGCCCGCACCTGGGCGGAGAGCACCCAGCTCCGCTACGAAGGGCAGTTCAAGGACGACCGCCCCGTGGGCCGCTTCACCTACTACAGCACCAAGGGCAAGGTGGAGAGCGTGGTGGACCACTACACGGACGGCAAGGCCAGCCACGCCCGGCACTTCCACCCCAACGGCAAGCTGATGGCCGAAGGGCGGTACGTGGGCCAGGAGAAGGACAGCACGTGGAACTACTACGACGCGGAAGGCCGGCGGCGCAGCCTGGAGCACTGGTCGGCCGGTCGCAAGGACGGGGAGCAGCTCGCCTACTACGCCGATGGCAAGGTGGCGGAGCGCAGCACCTGGGCGAAAGGGGTGCAGCAAGGTCCCTTCGAGCAGTACTTCGAAAGCGGCCAGCTCAAGCACAAGGCCACCTACCAGAACGGGGAGCCCGAAGGCCCGGTGACCTTCTACTACCCCAGCGGCAAGAAGGAGATCGAGGGCGCCATGGTGAACGGCGACCGCGACGGCACCTGGTACTACTTCAACGAGGACGGCACCGTGCAGATCCAGGTGCTGTACAAGCAGGGCGAGCTCGTGAAGGACCGGAAGGAGAACGGGACCTTCAAGGAGTACTACGACGATGAGAAGCTGAAGAGCGAGGTGACCTACAAGGCCGGTCGCAAGGAGGGCCGCTTCACCGAGTGGAACGACGACGGCCAGTGGGTGACGCGACCGGTGAAGCTGGGGCCCGAGGGCATGGAGAAAGGTGACAGCGAGCGGGTGCTCGAAGGGCAGACGAAGAAGCGGGAAGGCACCTACCGGAACGACCAGCTCGACGGCGAGGTGAAGGAGTACGATGAGCACGGGAACCTGCTCCGCACCGTGATGTACACGGCCGGCAAGGCCCAGTAGGAACAGACGGCGGTGCTCCCGACCGCCATGCACAGGAACGAGCGATGAGCAAGCACGGAAAGGTGTTGGTGGCCATGAGCGGCGGAGTGGACAGCTCCGTTACCGCGCTCATGCTGCACGAAGAAGGCTACGAGGTGATCGGGGTGACCATGAAGACCTGGGACTACGCAGATGCCAGCGGGGGCAAGCGTGTCACCGGGTGCTGCGACCTGGACAGCATCGCCGACGCACGCAACATGGCCGTGAGCCGTGGGTTCCACCACATCATCCTCGACATCCGCGAGGAGTTCGGCGGGGCCATCATCGGCAATTTCGTGGATGAGTACATGGCCGGCCGCACCCCCAACCCGTGCGTGCTGTGCAACACCTTCATCAAGTGGGAGGCCCTGCTGAAGCGCGCCGACATGCTCGATTGCGCGCTCATCGCCACCGGCCACTACGCCAATGTGCGGGAGGAAGCAGGCCGGCACGTGGTGAGCCGCGGGCTCGACGAGGGCAAGGACCAGAGCTACGTGCTCTGGGGACTGAAGCAGCAGGACCTGTCGCGCACCCGCTTCCCCATCGGCCGCTTCCGCAAGACCGAGATCCGCGAGATGGCCCTGCGCAGCGGCTTTCCCGAGCTGGCCTCCAAGAGCGAGAGCTACGAGATCTGCTTCATCCCCGATAACGACTACCGCGGCTTCCTGAAGCGCAAGGACCCGACGGCCTTCGAGAAGCTCGCCCACGGACGGCTCGTCACGGCCGACGGCACGGTGCTCGGCGAGCACGACGGCTATCCCTTCTTCACCATCGGGCAGCGCAAGGGGCTGGGCATCGCCACCGGCGAACCCCTGTACGTCACCGACATCCGACCGGAGACCAATACCGTGGTGCTCGGTGCCAAGGACGACCTGAGAAAGCAGCACATGTGGGTGCGGCGACCGAACTTCGTGAAGGTGCACGCCTTGAACGGAGAGCTGGAGGCCTTGGTGAAGGTGCGGTACAAGGACAAGGGCACCCCGGCCACCCTCTCCATGGACGGTGAACGGGTCCGTGTTGAATTCCATGCGCCGGTAACAGGCATCGCACCCGGGCAGAGCGCCGTCTTCTATGACGGGGAGGATGTGATCGGAGGAGGATTCATCGACCGCGACACCACCAAGCCATGAACCGAACCACCACGGTCCTGCTGATCGCCGGCGCCACCGGCATCCTGCTGGCCGGCTGCAAGAAGGACGAGCCCGTTCCCGTGGACCTGGGCACGGGGTATTTCCCCACCAAGGTGGGTCACTGGGTGGAGTACCAGGTGGACACGGCCTGGTTCGACGAGTTCAACAGCATCCAGGGGAGCCTGTCGTTCCCGCTGCGCGAGCTGCTGGAGAGCGACTTCACCGACCCCGAGGGCCGACCCGCCCAGCGCGTGGTGCGGCTGGTGAAGGATTCCGTGGGCAATTGGGGACCGAAGGACGTGTGGTGGCAGGTGCGCAACACCTACCGCGCCGAGCGTTCCGAGGAGAACCTCCGCAAGCTGAAACTGGTCTTCCCTGTGCGCGAAGGACAGTACTGGAACACGAACGCCGAGAACACCGCAACGCCCGTGGAGCTCACCTACCAGGAGTGGGACGTGCCCTGGTCCGTGAACGGGCTCAGCTTCGACAGCACCTGCCTGGTACGCACCACCTTCGTGAACAACCTGGTGGACACCCTGCGTTACTTCGAGCGGTACGCCAAGAACGTGGGCCTGGTGTACCGCAAGGTGGAGACGAGCTACACCCAGCGCTTCGACCTCGACAGCGATGGCTATCCGGAGACGGTGCGCACCCGGGGGAACCGGCTCTCGATGACCGCCACGGCCTACGGGAACTGATCCGAACGCATGCGCCCGCTCCTCGCCCTTCTCGGACTCGTGCTCCTGGCCCCGGCCGTTGCGCAGACCGCCCCCGCCACCTACTGGGTGCAGTTCACCGACAAGGCGTCGACCCCGTATTCGGTGAGCGCTCCCGAGGCCTACCTCTCACCCCGGGCGCTGGCGCGGCGCGCGGCCTATGGCATCGCCATCGACTCGCTCGACCTGCCCGTGGACCCGGCCTACATCGCCGCCCTCGCATCGGCCTGCGACCTGCAGGTGCACTCCGTGAGCCGCTGGTTCAACGCCGTCACCATCCGCTCCACCGACACCCTCGGGCTCGACACGCTCCACCTGCTGCCCTTCGTGAAGCAGGTGCGCGTGCTGCACGATGGTGTGATCCGTCCCGCGTCCGCCCGCACCAAGTTCCCGCTCCTGGAGAAGGCCGACATCGAGGTGGGCGGCACCTATGCCTCCATCTACGGTGCCTCGCTCCGCCAGGTGAGCATGATGAACGCCCACCTGCTGCACACCCACGGCAACGCCCGCGGTGAGGGCATGCTCATGGGCATCCTCGACTCGGGCTTCGACCAGGCCGACTCGCTCGCCGCGTTCAAGGCCCTGCGCGAGCGCGGCGGCATCGTGTTCAGCAAGGACCTCGTGGCCCGCGACGGCGACGTGTACGCCGACCACTGGCACGGCCGGTCGGTGCTGTCCACCATCGCGGGCCAGCTGCCGGGCAAGCTCATGGGCATCGCGCCCAATGTGGACGTGGTGCTGCTGCGCACCGAGGACGCCGACACCGAGTACCTCGTGGAGGAGGACAATTGGGTGAGCGGTGCCGAGCTGGCCGACAGCATCGGTTGCGACGTGCTGAGCACCTCGCTGGGCTACACCACCTTCGACGACAGCACCCAGGACCACACATGGGCGGATCTCAACGGCACCACCAGCCGCATGAGCCTGGCCGCCACCATCGCCACGGCCAAGGGCATGATCCCGGTGAACAGCGCCGGCAACTCGGGCAGCAGCGACTGGCGCTACATCGGTATCCCGGCCGACGCGAAGGACATCCTTGCGGTGGGCGCCGTGAACGACGATCGCGTCATCGCGGGTTTCAGCTCGAGGGGCCCGAGCATCGACGGGCGGGTGAAGCCGGATGTGTGCGCCGTGGGCTGGGGGGCCATCGGCCTGGGCTACGACGGCACCGACATCGCGCGCATCAACGGCACCTCCTTCAGCTGCCCGCTGCTGGCCGGCGGCGTGGCCTGCCTGTGGCAGCTGCACCGCGACCGCTCCCCCTTGGAGGTGATGGACGCCGTGCGCCGCAGCGCCTCGCGCTTCAGTGCGCCCGACGACGCGTACGGATATGGCATCCCGGACCTCTGGCGCGCGCACCTGCTGCTGATGGGCACCGACATCACCGCGCTCACCGAGCCCGAGATCATGAGCGTGCAGCCCGTTCCCTTCAACGACCATTTCGAGGTCACGCTCTTCACCGGCACCTCGGACCGGCTCGTGCTCGACCTGTGGGACGCCACAGGCCGCCAGGTGTGGCACGCCGAGCGCGGTGTGGATACGAAAGCCTACCTGCGTTTCCTGGTGAGCGATGGGGCGCTGCTCACCCTCGCACCAGGCCAGTACACGCTGCGCGCTTCCCTCGGCAGCAATGTGCTCACCACACCGGTGATGCGGATGGCGCCGTGAGCACCACGCACGTCATGCTCTCCGCGGAGCTGCTGCTGAAGGCCTACCGAAAGGGTTGGTTCCCGATGAGCCATGACGAGGAAGGCATCTTCCTGCACGACCCCGATCCGCGCGCCATCTTCCCGCTCGACAGCACCCGACCCAATGCACGCGCCGCCCGCGCGCTGCGTAAGGCCGGCTTCCTGTTCACGCACGACCAGGCCTTCGAGACCGTGATGCGCGCCTGCGCCGACCGGCCCGAGACCTGGATGACGGAGGAACTGCTGCAGGCCTATGTGGAGCTGCACCGGTTGGGCCACGCGCACAGCGTGGAGGTGTGGCAGAGCGATGCGCTGGTGGGCGGCCTCTACGGGGTATCCATCGGCGGAGCGTTCTTCGCCGAGAGCATGTTCAGCCGGGTGAGCAACGCCAGCAAGGCCGCCTTCTTCCACCTGGTGGACCACCTGCGCGGCAAGGGCTACGGCCTGCTCGACAGCCAGTACATCAACGACCACACCGCCTCGCTGGGCGCGATCGAAGTGCCGCGCACCTGGTTCCGCACGATGCTTGCACAGGCCATGGCCCTGGATACCGACTTTTGAGCCCCATGCGCGCCCTGCTCCTCCCCGTGCTCCTCATCACCGCCCACGCACAGGCCCAGTCCACGCTGAACGTGGAGGTGATCCTGAACAAGCCTGAAGCGGGCGGCCAGCTGATGATGCTGCTCTGCCCCTCGAAGGAAGCCTACGATAACGAACAGTGCTGCATCCCGAAGATGGTGAAGGCCGACGGCCGCACGGTGCGGGTGACCTTCCCCGATCTGAAGCCGGGCACCTACGCGGTGAAGGTGTTCCACGACATCAACAGCAACGGCAAGCTGGACACCAGCTGGATCGGCTGGCCGCAGGAGCCCTACGGCTTCAGCAACGATGCGCCGGTGAACATGGGGCCGCCCTCGTTCAAGCTGGCCGCGATCACGGTGAAGGAAGGTTCCCAGACCTCCCGCATCAACCTGCGCTGATCAGCGCGCGTTGCGCACGATGCTTGGCTCCACGGCCTGCCGTTCGGTCAGGTAGCGCTGGTAGGTCTCCGAGTAGGCCACGCGGTGCTCGATCACCTCGGCGCCATCGCCCAGCAACGCGATCACCACATCCGTGGCCTCGCGCAGGCCGTTGTTCCCTCCGCTGTTGGCCGTCACGATATCCACCTCACCGCGGGTGATGGCCTGCTCCACGAGCCATGCCGTCACCGGACTGCCGATCATCACGCGCAGGCCGCAGCGAGCAGCCACTGGCAGGTCCAGCACATCGTCGAAGAAGAAGGCCACCTCATCGGCCTGCAGCCCGTGCTTCGCAAGGAAGGCATCGAAGGCCTCGGGCTTGTTCGTGAAGCCCATGTACACGCCGTGCAGCCGCTCGCGCTGGGCGAAGCGCTCCGCATACGGGTTATGCTGACCGGTGATCACCGCGGCCTTGGGCAGGTGCCCGTTCCGCAGCCACAGCGCGAAGCGCAGCAGGTTCACGCCCATGCTGCCCACCTCGCTGAAGGGGCTGCCTCCGTCGGCATCCTTGAAGCCGTCGTTGAACACCCCGTCCCAATCGAAGAGCACGGCCTTGGTGCGCGCCAGGCGGCGCAGGAGCTCAGGCTCCGGGGCTGTGGCGCGTAGACCGTGGGTGGTGAAGGGTGCCAAGAGGTACATGAAATGCGTTGCGTGTTGTCAGCGTAGCACGTTACGTCTTGCGGCTTGGTCCAACCCGCAACACGTAATACGCCAACACGCAACGTGCGCCGGGCTTGCGCGCAGCCTACCCCGCGATCGCCTTCATCAGGTCCTGGATGTCGAGCATACCGAGCTGCTTGCCGTTCTCGCTCACGCTCAACGTGTCCACCTTGTGCTCCTTGAAGGCCTTCTGGGCCTCATCGAGCAGGGCTTCCGGACTGATGGTGAAGGGTGCGTTGAACTTCAGGGTGCTCAGCTTCTTCGCGAGGAACTTGTTGCCCTCCTTCTCGATGCCGCGGCGCAGGCCACCGTCGGTGAAGACGCCCACGTTCTTGCCTTTCGCATCCACCACCATCACCGCACCAAAGCCGTGCTTGGTCATTTCCACGAGCGCTTCGCTCACGGTGGCGCTGTCCTTCACGATGGGGTTGCTGCGCGAGAGCACGTCCTTCACCTTCATGGTGATCAGGCGCGTGTCCACGTAGAACTGCTTGGTGCCGATGGCCGTGAAGTGGTTGTCGGTGAGCTGCTTCATCAGCTTCCAGGGCACGGTGATGGTGTGCACCCCGAGCTCCACGGCATTGCGCACGTGCTCCACGGTGCGCACGCTGCTGAACATGATCTTGGTGTCGTAGCCGTAGTAGTTCACGGCGCGCACGCACTGCTCCACCAGGGCGAGGGCGTCGTGGCCCTGGTCCTGCAGGCGGCCGACGAGCGGACACACGTAGGTGGCCCCGGCCTGCATGGCCATGTAGGCCTGCTGGATGGTGTACACCAGGTGCACGTTCACCATGATGCCCTCGTTGCGCAGCATCTTGCAGGCGCGCAGGCCCTCGAGGCTCACGGGGATCTTGAAGACGGTGGTCTCCTTCTTCAGGCCCATCTTCAGCTGGCGCTTGGCCTCCTTCACCACCTCCTCGGCGGTCTCGCCCAGGGCCTCCACCTGCAGGATGGGGACCTTCCTGGCGAGGTCGAGGATCATCTTGTCGATGTTCGTGACCCCGCCGCGGTGCATGAAGGTGGGCGTGGTGGTGAGGCCGGTGAGGAAGCCGAGCTTGAAGGCTTCGTCGATCTCCTTGATGTCGGCGCTGTCGAGGTAGAGTTCCATGGTGATTGATTAACCGCAACGACGCAACGATCGCAACGTGCTGCGGATGATGATCTGTGATCTTCGCGTTACTGGTGACGGTATTGAACTTCCACCGCGTGTAGGTCCAGCAGGGGTTTGAGGAATTCCTCCAGGTCGTACACGCAGAGCTGGCTGGCGGCATCGCACTTGGCGGTGCTGGGGTCGGGGTGGGTCTCGATGAACACCCCGTCCACGCCCGCGGCCACGCCGGCCCGGGCGATGGTGGGCATCACGTCGCGGTTGCCGCCGCGCGGATCGGCGCTGGGGATGCCGTACTTGCGGATGCTGTGCGTGATGTCGAACACCAGCGGGTAGCCGGTACGGCGCATGTGGTAGAAGGCGCGGGGGTCCACCACCAGGTCGTTGTACCCGAAGGTGTAGCCCCGCTCGGTGAGGATGATCTTGCCATTGCCCACGCTCTCGCACTTCTTCGCCGGGTTGATCATGTTCTCCGGCGCCAGGAACTGCGCGTGCTTCAGGTTGATCACGGCACCGGTCTTCGCCGCCTCGGTCACCAGCGTGGTCTGCATCACCAGGTAGGCCGGGATCTGCAGCACGTCCACCACCTCGGCGGCGGGCTTGGCCTGGCTGGGGTAATGGATGTCCGTGAGGATGGGGAAGCCGAAGTCCTTCTTGATCCGGGCGAGCACCTTCAGGCCTTCCTCCAGGCCCGGACCCTGGTAGAAATCAGCGCTGCTGCGGTTGTCCTTGGTGAAGCTGCTCTTGTAGATCACGGGCACCTGCAGGCGCTCGCTCACCTCCTTGAGCTTCTCAGCCGTGCGCAGCATCACATCCTCGGTCTCGATCACACACGGACCGGAGATGAGGAAGAGCTGGTCGCTGCCACAGGCGATGCTCCCTACGTTGACGATCTTGGTCATGGTTCTCCTTCGCTCGCTTCGGTGAACGACGCCGCGAAGTTACCCTTTCGCCACGGTCACGTTCAGCACCCGTTTCCCATTGAGGAAGCCCTCGAGCACATCCCCCTCGGCAATGGGCCCCACCCCGGCCGGCGTGCCGGTGAAGAACAGGTCGCCGGGCTCCAGGGTGATGTAGCGGGAAACGTAGGCGATCTGCTGGGCCACCGTGAAGAGCATGTCGGCCGTGGTGCCCTGCTGAACGGTGACCCCGTTGCGCTTGAGCTCCAAGGCGAGGCGTTGCAGGTCGGTGCCGGCGGTCATGGGCAGCTCCACCTCCCCCAGCACCGCGCTGCCGTCGAAGGCCTTGGCCTTCTCCCAAGGCAGCCCCTTGGACTTGAGCTCGTTCTGCAACGTGCGGGCCGTAAGGTCGAGGCCCAGGGTGAACGACGCGATGAGGCCGAGGGCCATGCTCTCCGGCACGTCCCTGGCGTAGCTGTCCACCATCACCACCAGCTCCACCTCGTGGTGGATCTCGCCGAGCAGCGGCTTCAGCTTGATGGGCTGGCCGGGATAGAGGCAGGCCGTGGTGGGCTTCAGGAAGAACACGGGCTCGGAAGGCACCGCGTTGCCCAGCTCGGCGGCGTGCTCCCGGTAGTTGCGTCCGATGCAAATGACTTTCATGGGGTGGGGTCAGGCCTCGAGGTCGGCGAGGGTGGCGCGCATGATGGCGAGGGTGCTGGCGGGCAGCTCGGCCTTGGTCATGAGCCATTGCATGTAGCCGGGGTCGTTGCGACCGATGTTCTCCAGGGTCCAGCCGCGGTACTTGCCGAAGCCCAGGCATATGCGACCGCTGTCGTCGAACAGGAGCTTGCCGGCGGCGTCGGGCGTGCGGTCGCGGTCGCCGCTGAGCTCACCAAGGCCCTCCACGCTTACCGGCAGCTGGGCGTAACGCTCCATCTGGGCGAGCAGCACATCGGCGGTGGCCTGCACATCGGCCAGCGCATCGTGCGCCCCCTCGTGCTCACGACCGCAGTAGAACCGCAGCGCGGCGCTCAGGTCGCGGGGCTCCATGCGGTGGTAGATGCGCTGCACGTCAACGATGCGCACGCTGGCATGGTCCCAATGGTGCCCCACACGCAACAGCTCCTCCGCGAGCATGGGCACATCGAACCGGAGCACGTTGAACCCGGCCAGGTCGCAGCCGGCGAGCTCCCCGAGGATCTCGGACGCCACGTCCTCCAGGCGTGGGGCCATGGCCACGTCCAGGTCGGTGATGCCGTGGATGGCGGTGGATTCCGGCGGGATCGGCATGCCCGGGTTCACCAGGGTCTGGTAGTGCTGCCGGGCGCCATCGGGCATCAGGCGCACCACGGCGAACTGCACGATGCGGTCCCGGCCCACCTTCACCCCGGTGGTCTCCAGGTCGAAGAAGGCCAGCGGTCGTTCAAGCTCCAATCGCATGGGCTGAAGGTAGAAGGAAAGGACCCCGGCCACACCTGACCGGGGTCCTTCGAATTTCCAACGATCGTGGATGGCGCTCAGTGCACCTTGAGCTTCACGTACTGGTACTTGCCGTACTTCTCGGTGTTCTTGTAGTCGCCGTCGTACTTGGGACCGAGCACCTTGCTGTTCACCGCCTCGAGCAGGAGCTTGGTGTTGTCCTTGCCCCGGGCGGCCACGGCCTCGAGCAGGCGGCGTCGCGCGTCCTCCATGCGCTTCTGGCTGAGGTTCTCGTTGGTGCCGAAGGTCTTGGTGGGCACCTTCGAAGCGCTCGCATCGATCACCACGCGGGCGTTGCCGTTCTTGTCGATGAGCTCCACCACCTTGTCAAGGAAGGCCTTCCACTCGGCATCGTTCAGATCGATGTCCTTCATGTTGTAGGCGTAGTACTTCGCGTACTCGGCATCGTACGTGGCATCGGGCGCCACGTGCTTGGAGGCCTTCTCCTTCAGCTGGGCATCGGTGAGGGCTCCGGCGGTCGCAGGGGCACCCTTGCCCTTGACGGGCTCACCCTTCTCCTTGCTGCCGGGGGGCGCGCCCTTGGGCAGGTCAACGATGCTGGCGGGACCGGCCAGGGAGACGGGGTTCAGGTAGATCTCCTTGTTGATCTCCTGGTAGGTGCTCTCGCACTCCACGAAGATGTCCTCGGTATGCACGGTCTTGTCGTTCACCCGGTAGTCCAGGTTGTACTCCTTGCAAGGGGGCAGGATGGCCACGTACACCCCATCGCGCTGGCGGGGCTTGTAGGCCTTCACCTCGCCGGTGGCCTTGTCGGTGACGTACAGGATCGTGCTCGGCGGCAGGGTCTCGCCCGGGGGCGGGATGATGAAGCCCTTCAGCACGGTGAGCCCGTCGGCCTCCATCTCCTCGGGCAGGTCCACGAAGTAGATGTCCTTCTCCCCGTACCCGCCGATCTTGTCGCTGCTGAAGTACCCACGGCGGCCATCGGCGGTGGTCACGAAGAAAGCGTCGTCATCCACGGTGTTGATGGGAGGGCCCATGTTCACCGGGGCGCTCCAGTTGCCGGCCTCGTCCATCTCGGAATAGAAGATGTCGAAACCGCCCATGCTGTTATGGCCGGTGGAGGCGAAGTACATGGTGCGGCCGTTCGGGTGGATGAAAACGGCATCCTCATCGTACGGCGTGTTGATCACGTTGCCGATGCTCTGCGCCTTGCTCCATTCACCGTTGGGCAGCTTCACCACGCGGTAGATGTCACGGCCGCCCAGCCCACCCTTGCGGTCGCTCACGAAGTAAAGGGTGCTTCCGTCGGCGGTGATGGCGCAGTGGGGCTCCCAGGCCTTGGAGTTCACCTCGGGGCTCAGGGGCACGGGGTCGCTCCACAGTTCGCCCACCAGCTTGGTCTCGTACAGGTTGCCATCGCCCTCGTCGGAACGGTAGAGGAAGAGGGTCTGACCATCGGCGGAGACGTTCACCGTGGCCATGTGGCCGGCGGGCACGTTCACGTTGAGCAACTCGGGTTTCTGCCAGTTGCCGTTGCGGTCCTTGTAGCTCACGTACACGTTCTCGAACGGCAGTCCGGCGATCTCGTCGATCACCCCCACGTTGGAGCTATCAGGCCGGATGCGGCGGCTCGTGTAGAACATGGCGTTACCGTCCACGCTGATCACCGGACCGAAATCGGGATGGTCACCGTTGATCACCGGTCCTGCGTTGTTCACCTGGTAGTTCTTGGGGTCCTTCAGCAGCAACCGGGCGTTGGCCGTCTGCTCCTTACCCCGCTTCGCGGCGGTGATGAGCTCGTGCTTCGGGTCGGCCTCGGCGATGAACTTGTTGTAGTACTCGTCGGCCTTGTCGAACTGCCCATCGAGGTGGTAGGCCTTGCCCAACCAATAGTCCACCTCCACCGGGGCGTTCTTCTCGCCGGGATCGAAGGGGTCGTAGCCCGCTCCGTTGAATCCCCCGTAGCTGTTCACGCGCTTTTCAGAAGCCTTCTGTAAATAGGGCAGCGCTTTGTGCTTCTGGTTGTAGGAGTGCATGTACGCATAGCCCAGCTTCCAATTGAGATTGGAGTTCTCGGGCTGGGCGTTCACAAGCTCCGTCCAGATCTCGGCAGCCTGGTTGAAGAACTTCTCCTCCATCAGCTTGCTCGCCTCCTCGAACTTCCACTGGTAGGTGGTGTTCTCGCCTTGGGCGGAGGCCCTGAGCGACAGGAGGATAAGGCCGGAGGCCAACATCAGCGTATAGCCGTGCTTCATGCTCGTACTGGTAAGATCGATCGGAGCACCGATCTGCGGCTAAAAGTAACTTTTTTCGCCGCCTATGGTCGGCCGGCTCAGAACTCCTGCTCCAGGCTCCACCCCTCCAGGATATCGGCCACCCGGCGGACGAACCGGCCGCCCAGCGCACCGTCCACCACGCGGTGGTCGTAGCTGTGGCTCAGGAACATCATGTGCCGGATACCGATGAGGTCGCCCGCAGGGGTCTCGATCACCGCCGGCTTCTTGCGGATGGCCCCGGTGGCCATGATGGCCACCTGCGGCTGGTTGATCACCGGGGTGCCCAGCACGTTGCCGAAGGTGCCCACGTTGGTCACCGTGTAAGTGCCGCCGCTGATCTCATCGGGCTGCAGCTTGTTCTCGCGGGCCCGGTTGGCCAGGTCGTTCACCTTCTTGGCCAGGCCCACCAGGTTCAGCTGGTCGGCGTTGCGGATCACCGGCACGATGAGGTTGCCCGACGGCAGCGCGGCGGCCATGCCGATGTTGATCTCCTTCTTGCGGATGATGTTGTACCCGTCCACCTGCACGTTGATCATCGGCATCTCCTTGATCGCCTGGGCGATGGCCAGGATGAAGATGGGCGTGAACGTGAGCTTCTCCCCTTCGCGCTTCTCGAAGGCCTTCTTGACCTTCTCGCGCCACATCACCAGGTTGGTCACATCAGCCTCCACGAAGCTGGTGACGTGGGGGCTGGTGGCCTTGCTCATCACCATGTGGTCGGCGATGAGCTTGCGCATGCGGTCCATCTCGATCACCTCATCGCCCGGGGCGGGCACCACCTTGGGGGCGGAGGGCCTTGATACCGCTGCGGACGCAGGGGCGGACGCCGCGGCGGTGGGCGCCGCGGCGGGTGCCGCTGCCGGGGCCGGCGTGGAAGCCGGCATGGCACCACGTTGGGGCAGGTAGTCGAGGATGTCCTTCTTGGTCACCCGGCCGCCCTGGCCGGAGCCCTGGATGGCCTCCAGTTCGGCGAGGCTCACCCCTTCGCTCTGGGCGATGTTGCGTACCAGCGGACTGAAGAACCGGCCACCGGAGCCGGTGCGCGCCACGGCGGCCTCCGTGGCTGTCGGTGCCGCGGCGGGGCGACCGTTGCTCGATGCGACCGGGGCCGTGGCGGCCACTGGTGCGGGGGAAGCCGGAGCCGCCTTGGCCGCAGCCTCGCTGCCGATCTGGGCGATCAGCTGACCCACCTTCACCACGTCGCCCTCGTTCACCAGGCGCTTCAGCAGGATCCCGTCCTGCGGCGCCGGCACCTCGCTGTCCACCTTGTCCGTGGCGATCTCCACAATGGGCTCGTCGGCGGCCACCTGGTCGCCTTCGTTCTTCAGCCACTTGATGATGGTGGCCTCGGCCACGCTCTCGCCCATCTTGGGCAGCAGGATGTCGATCTGGGACATGGCAGGTGATGCGGTGCGCAAATGTACCAGCGGAAGCGTGCGCCGCTGCAGTGCGCCGCCCCTGGCCTAGCCGCGACCCATCCGCGCGCGCAACCGGGCGTGCACGGCCATGGCCTGCCGAACCAGTTCCTCATCGCGCTCCCCGGTGTAGCCGCTCGGGTTCTCGAAGGGCTCGAAGCCCTCGATGCCGAACGGCGTGCCCACGTAGCGCTCCACCCGTTCCACCACCCCGCGCGGGTCGCGCACCAGGTCGGCGTAGTCCACCAGCAGCACGTCCTCCCCTTCCACCAGGGCGAGCAGGCGGGTGTAATAGGCGATCCACACGGTGAGCCAGTGGTCGATGTGGGCCGGGTCGCCCGAGGGCACGGGCCCGCCACCATCGAACGCGAAGTGCTTCAGGCCCTTGCCGAACTCATGGTGCCCCAGCCAGTTCATGTACTCCAGCACGAAGGGGTCCTTCTCCTGCTGGGCCGATTGCCGCACGTGCTGCTTCAGCAGGGAGTACGCATGGTCCAGCGGGTCCCTGAACAGGAGCACCGCGCGAAGGCCGGGCATGCGCTCCCGCAGCGACCGGAAGCGCAGGATGAGGTTGTTGTTCTTGGCGAGGTAGAGCGATGCAGGGCGGTCGTCGGGCCGCAGCACGCGCTGGTAATCGGCGTACAGCCCGATGGCCTCCGCATCGAGCTCGTGCTCCACCAGGCTATCGGGCAGGATGTAGCGGTCGTCGAGGATGACCTTGAAGAAATATTCCTCCAAAGCCTCCACGCTGGTGAGGCTGAAGAGCACCTTGTCGCCGTGGCTCCGCTCCCGTGCGTTGCCCTCCTTCGGTCGGTAGAAACGCCGCCACAGGCGGGGGGCCAGCAGAAAGGGCATGTTGGCGTAGGAGAGCGAGTGGAAGGCCGGGGACCGGGCCAGCATGGTGGTGAGGGCGGTGGTGCCCGCCCGGGCCAGGCCCGACACGATCACCGGTCCCCTGGTGGGCACCACGCCCCGTTCGGCACCGAGCTTCCTCCGTTCCAGGTCGAAGAGGAAGCGACCGATATGGTAGTTGTCGAGCACGATGCGGTGCAGCAGCTTCGACCATTCGGAGTAGTCGGCCTTCGGCCCCAGGCGCGCGGCCACCACGAAGGGCACGGTGGTGCCCACCAGCATGGCCAGCAGGCCCCAGCCGCTCATGAGGGGGAAGGCCGCAAGACCAGCACCGCTGAAGCCGCCGGCCACCCACAACGGCGCCGCGGCGAGCAGCAGCACGCCGAAAAGGAGCACGAGCAGCAGTACCAAGGACTTCACCTCCGCGGTGGCCGAACGGATCAAGGCACGGTGCCTTACCTGCTCCTCACTGCGCCGGTCGAGCAGCGTGTCCACCAGCCTGGCCGTGCGCTCGGAGAGCCGGATGAACGGGCGCTTGAGCCCCATGATGCCGATGGCCAGGAGCACGGAGGCCGCGAGCACCACCAGGAAGGTGCGCAGGGGTGTGGGCGGTGGCACGGGCGGTCCCGCAGCTGCATGTTCCGCAGCGGCCCGCTTCACGGAAGGCAGGATGCGCGGACCGGTCCGCATGTCCTCCGCAGGCGGCCAGGGCCGGGCCGGGAGCAGTTGGGTCCAGTTGGGTCCGTGCACGCGCCCCTCCATCGGGGTGCTGTAGGCCTTGCGCATCACCACGCCCTGCGGCCCCAGGACCCAGTAGATGCCCTGGTTCTGTGATTCCACGAAGAGCAGGCTGTCGGGCAGCAGCTCCGAGAGGCCCTGGGTCAGCGTCTGGATGTCCTCCGACCGGAAGAGGTCGTTGTACAGCGCGGTGAAGGACGAGTCGCGCAGGTCGTACACGAGCACCTGGGAGTGGTTGAGCGAATCGGTGGGCAGCACCACGCCGCGCGGCGGGAACACCTCCGGGTCCTCGGGGTACTGGTGGCTGTTGATCGACCGGTTGTTGAAGATGTCGATGTGGTGCTCATCGAGCACGTTCACATCGTGCTCCAAGATCAGGGGGCCGTCGATCACGCGCACCACGCGGTCCTCCTCGGGGCGGTAGAGCAGGATCATGGACCGGCCGCGCACGCTGAGGAAGAGGTCGCCGCGTTTCCAGTGGGGCCCGTCCGCCGTCACCGGAGTGATGTCGTTGAGGTGGATGGGGTCCTCGAGGCTGCCGCCGTACAGCCGGCCGGCGAGCCCGTTCTCCACCAGGATCGCCGCCACGCCCTTGCGGAACAGGATGCGGCCGGTGTTCACGTCCACCTTCACCACATGGTCCTCCTGGTAGGGCACCTTCTGCCCGTTGAGGTTGATCACACGCCGGCCCACGCTGGGCTTCCCTACCTCGTAGGGTACGTCCGATCCACAGGTCCAAATGTGTCCGTCGATCGACGGATGGATGCAATGGTGCCAGATGAGGTCGTGGTTCACCCAGAGAACCTTCGACGATGCGTCCAGGCGAATGAGGTTCTGCGTCTTGTTCAGCTTGGCCACCACGGAACGGTCGGGCAGCATGAGGCTGTGCATCGGCGGGGCGTTCTCGAACAGGCGCTCGGCCGTTTCCAGCTGCCACTCGTACCCTTCAACCTCACGCGGGATGGACCAGGTGTGCAGGATCGAGTCGTTGCGGTAATTGAGGACATGGATGTCCCATGCGTCTCGTTCCTCGTTCCAGAAGCCGTTGATGCCGTAGAGGTCGCGCTGCAGGTGGTTCACCGGGGTGAAGCCCGGCCGCAACTCCAGGTACGAATCGGGGATGTTCCGAAGGGCATTGCTGGTGAGCACCTCGCCCACCTTGTCGGGGAACTCGGCCATGGTGCGGAGCGCGTCGGACAAGGCACCCAGCTTGTGGCCCTTGCCCACCGCATCGCGCACGAACCAGCTGAACACGGTGATCACCGCGAGCGACACTGCGGAAAGGGCGAACAGGCGCACCAGGCGAGCGGCCAGCGGCTGTCGCGGCCCGTCGCCCTGGCCGGCGAGCCGGCGGCCCGCCCGCTTCAGGGGGATCCAGAGGATCACCCCGAAGGAGAACACCACCAGCCCCAGCACCAGCAGGATGATGATGATGGTGCCGACCCCGATGCCGGGGCCGATGTATAAGGGTGGTACGAACGGTGCGATCACGTCAGCGGAGCGACACAGGGTTACGAAGGGTGGCGAAAGTACGCACCCGGGCCCCTACCGGCCGGTCAGGCTCCCAGGCGGGACAGGCTGCGCAGGGTCCAGCGCACATCCTGCCAGGGATGGTAATCCTTCGCGTACGTGATGTTCACCCGGTCCACGGTGAGCGGATCGGGACGAAGGTCCTGGGCGGAGACCGCATCGATGATCCCGGTGCGCAGCCGCGGCAGGCGGAACGTGCGGTGCAGGCGCGGATGGAACCCCACCCAGGTGGCCGAACCGCCGAGCACGCGGACGATGTTGCGCACGAAGGCGGGCTTTCGTTCCACGCCCCAGATCCACACGGGAAGACCGATGAGGAAGAGCAGGGACAGGCCGATGTCCACGATGCGCTTGGTGCGCCGACCAGCCGCACTGCTCACCGCGTGCCGTTCCATGATGTAGAGGTCGTGCACGCTCTCGATGCTGTTGGGGCCGATGATGAACTCGCGGCCCGGCTGCATGATCTTGAACGTGGCCCCCGTGCGGCGCAGCGCCTCCATCAGGTCGATGATGCGCGCCCACGGAAGGTCCTTCGCGCAGAACACCACCTCGTCCATGTCGTGCCGTCTCACGGCCTTTCGCAGGTCCCGGACGCCTGCGTCGTCCAGGGCGCTCGCCGCGGGCCAATGCTCCTGGCGCCCCAACCCGAAGTGGGTCTGCCACAGCAGCGCCAGGGCCTGGCGCGATTCGGTGGTGCTCCCCACGGCCATCACGCGCTGCCGCTCCTGATCGCGGAGCACATAGCCCTTCACCCGCATGCCATGGAGGGAAAGGCGGGAAAGCAGGAGGGCGGCGGCCACGAGGAACACCTCCACCACGGTCATGCGCGGCGCCATGTTCCACGGACCGAGGAGCAGGAAGCACAGCGCCGAGAGCAGGGGCAGCACCATGGCCTTGGCGATGTTGAGCAGCTTCACCGGCCTGTCGTACGCACCGAAGAGCGCCGCCCACGGAACGCCAACACCCACCAGCACGACCACCGAACGCCAGGGAACGCCTTGAGTGCCTGGCACCGCCGCGTGCTCGAACAGGGTGACCAGGGCCGTGATGCTCACCAGGTCGATCAACGGCAGCAGGGCCCGGCGGAGGAAGCGCGCCACGATGGCGCCTGCCGCGCTGAGGTAGATGCTCGCGTTGATGAGCGCGGCGAGCAGGTCGGGCCGCTTGCGCGTGAAGTGCTTCTTCGCGAAGATGGCCATCGCGTTGTAGAACACGAACACGTAGTTCACGCTGCTCTTCTTCGTGCTCTCGCCCTTGTAATGGATGATGCGCGCCGCGGGGAAGTACCAGTTCTCGTAGCCGCCCAGCGTGATGCGGTAGCTGAGGTCGATGTCCTCGCCGTACATGAAGAAGCTCTCGTCCAGCAGGCCCACCTCGTCGAGCGTGCGCTTGCGCATGAACATGCACGCGCCGGAGAGGATCTCGATCGGCGCCGCCTCGTCCTCGGGCAGGTGGCCCAGGTGGTAACGGCCGAAGACCTTGCTGCGGGGGAAAAGGCGCGTGAGCCCGATGATCTTGTAGAAAGCCACCGACGGCGTGGGCAGCCCGCGCTTGCTCTCGGGCAGGAAGCGGCCGGTGCCGTCGATCATCTTCACCCCCAGCCCTCCGGCCTTCGGATGCGCGTCGAGGAAGGCGACGACCTTGCGGAAGACGTCCTCCCCCACCACGGTGTCGGGGTTGAGCAGCACCACGTACTCCGCCGCGCTCTCGCGGATGGCCTGGTTGTTCGCCCGGCTGAAGCCCACGTTCTCCTGGTTAGCGATGAGCTTCACCTGCGGGAACTTCGCACGCACCATCTCCACGCTGCCGTCGGTGCTCAGGTTGTCCACCACGAACACATCGCCCTCCACGCCCTTCATGGCCTCGAACACCGTGCGCAGGCACTGCTCCAGGTAGGCCCTGACGTTGTAGTTGACGATGATGACGGAGAGTTTCATGGGCTCATGCAGAGATGTTACGTGTTGACGTGTTGCCTGTTGAGGCGGACCGCACCGACCTGGCGCCTTCAACAACACGCAACCCGCAACACGTCGACACGCGACTGAGTTCCGTCATCATCGCTTCACCCCTTGATCATAAGGTTTCCGGTCCATGATGCTGCGGCCCAAGGTGAGCTCGTCCACGTTCTCCAGGTCGCCGCCCACGCTGATGCCGCGCGCGATCGTCGTCACCTCCACCCCCATCTCCTTGAGCCGTCGGTTCAGGTAGAAGCCGGTGGTGTCGCCCTCGAGCGTGGCCCCCAGGGCCAGCACCACCTCGCGCACCTCTCCGCCGGAAACGCGGGCGAAGAGCTCCTTCGTGTGCAGGTCGTCCGGGCCCACGCCCTCCATGGGGCTGATCACCCCGCCGAGCACGTGGTAGAGGCCGCGGAACTGGCGCGTGTTCTCGATGGCGATCACATCGCGGATGTCCTCCACCACGGCCACCAGCCTGCGGTCGCGGTTCGGGTCGGCGCAGATCTCGCACACCGCGCTGTCGCTGATGTTGCAGCATTGCTCACAGAAGCGCACCTCCTCACGCAGGCGGCGGATGGCCTCGGCCAGGCGGCCCACCTCCTGCGGCTCGCGGCGCAGCAGCTCCAAGGCATAGCGCATGGCCGTGCGGCGGCCCACGCCGGGGAGCGTGGCGAGCTGGTCGACGGCCTGTTCAAGGAGCGGGGAGCTGAGCGCCATGGGTTCCCGGCAAAGATGCACGTTCCGCGCTGTGCGTATCGCACCTTTGCGGCGACCGGAGCACGGGGTGGACCATCCACCTTCGCCAAGGCTTCGGTGGATACCATGCGCAACATCCTCATCCTGGGCGCCGGCCGCAGCGCCAGCTCGCTCATCCACTACCTCATCACGCACGCCGACCAGCAGGAGTGGCGGGTGACCGTGGCCGACCGCGAGCTCGCCAATGCCCACGCGCTGGTTCACGAAGGCCCCGAGGTGGCCGAGGCCGTGTCCTTGGACGCCACCGACCCCGCCGCCCGCGCGGCGCTCATCGCCCGGCACGATCTGGTGATCAGCATGCTGCCCGCCTTCATGCACATGGACGTACTGAAGGACTGCCTGCGCCTGCACAAGCACGTGATCACCCCCAGCTATGTGCCCGATGCGCTTTGGCCGATGGACAAGGACCTCAAGGCCGCCGGCCTCGTGGTGCTGAACGAGATGGGGCTCGACCCCGGCATCGACCACATGAGCGCCATGCGCATCCTCGACCGCGTCAGGAAGGAAGGCGGACGCATGGAGGCCTTCGAGAGTTATTGCGGCGGCCTGGTGGCGCCCGAGAGCGACGATAACCCCTGGGGCTACAAGTTCAGCTGGAACCCGCGCAACGTGATCCTCGCCGGGCAGGGCGGCAGTGCCAAGTACATCCGCGACGGCGTCACCAAGTACATCCCCTACCACAAGCTCTTCCAGCAGACGGTGCGGGTGGAGGTGCCCGGCTTCGGGGCCTTCGACGGATACTCGAACCGCGACAGCCTCAAGTACCGCAGCCACTATGGCCTGGACGGGATCCCCACCCTGCAGCGCGGAACCCTGCGCAAGGCCGGTTACTGCGCGGCCTGGGACGCCTTCGTGCAATTGGGCTGCACCGACGATGGCTTCGCCATGGAGCTGGACGAGCACGCCACCTGGACGGACTTCCTCGAGGCCTTCCTGCCCCACGACGCCACACGCGACACCCGCACCAACCTCGCCCACTACCTCGGCCTCGACCCGCACGGTGAGGTGATGGCCAAGCTCGACTGGCTCGGGCTCTTCGGCAACGGCCGTATCGGAGCAGCAGGACGTTCACCCGCGGCCACCCTGCAGCATCTGCTGGAGCAGAAGTGGAAGCTGGGCGAGGACGACAAGGACCTGGTGGTGATGTGGCATCGCTTCCGGTACACCGTGGAAGGCCTGCACCAGGAGATCCACGCTTCGCTCGCCGTCACCGGGCAGGACCGCGTGCACACCGCGATGGCCCGCACCGTGGGGCTCCCCATCGCCATGGCCTGCAAGCTGGTGCTGAACCAGCACATCCACGAGCACGGCGTGCTGCTGCCGTTGAAGGCCTACATCTACGAGCCCATCCTCGACGAGCTCGAGAAGTTCGGCGTGGTGTTCCAAGAGACGGAGGTGGAAGCATGATGCATCAGAGGTTTGCCATCGCAGCCATGCTCGTGTGTGGCATCTGTGCGGCGCAAGATGCCCCATACGATAGCGCCCGCTATGCATGGACGGCCCCTTGCGACACCTCTACCAACACGCTCGGCTACACACAGTGCATCTGCAGGCAATATGCTCTGGCAGACAGCCTGGTCCAGGTCGAGTTCAGCCATGCACTTGGCGGCCTGAACCGGGAATTGGCCCTAACCAAGGCGCAACTGCCGATGGATACGGTGGCGATCAAGAACATACTGGAGATGCAAGCACTCCTCATCTCCTCACAGGATACGTGGAAGGCCGTGCGGGATAAGGACCGTGGCCTTGCCTTCCTGATGAACCAAGCAGGCACTGGGAGGTCGTCAATAGCTTGCTTCGAAGCGACTCTGGACACCTACGACCGTATCCGACGACTCCGGGAATTACTTGAGGACTAGAACTTCAGCATGAATTCCTTGAGCAGGGTGCGGTAGCCTTCGGTGAACTGGCCGGGCGCATGCTCCACCACGAGTTCTTCCTCTTCCGGAAGACCGGCATCGCGAACGAACTCCAGCAGCACGCGCTTCGGTGGCCGGCCTTCGAGGTAGCGCAGCACGCTGCGGCGCGAAACGCCCAGCCAGGCGGCATCCGCCAGCTCCACCAGTTCGGCTTCGCGGTTGAGGGGGATGATGCATGCGAACCGACCCTCCGCCGCGAGCAACTGGCGCACGGCTTCGATCAGTTCCTCGAAGCTCAGCTCACCACTGTGTTTCGCCAGGCCTTTCCGCACATCGGGTGAATCCATTTCACCGGCATAGAAGGGCGGGTTGCAGATGATCAGGTCGTAGGGTTCCGCAGCGCTCATGCGACGCACATCGAGTCGATGCATGCGCATCCGATCCGCCCAGGGACTTGCGGCCGCGTTCTCTGCGGCCTGCCCGGCGGAAGCATCCTCGATCTCCACCGCATCGATGTGCGCGTCCGGGTTCCGCTGCGCGGCCATCAGCGCAAGCAAGC
Organism: Flavobacteriales bacterium; assembly: GCA_044226515.1. Classification (GTDB taxonomy): domain Bacteria; phylum Bacteroidota; class Bacteroidia; order Flavobacteriales_F; family PHOS-HE28; genus PHOS-HE28. The sequence continues at coordinate 172,009 of JBGAGX010000007.1, forward strand.
CGGTTCCCGTCCCGATGTCGAGGATCCGCTTCGCCCCTTCCACGTTCGCCCAGGCGCCGAGCACCACGCCATCGGTGCCCACCTTCAGCGCGCAGCGGTCCTGCTGCACAACGAACTGCTTGAACGCGAACTGGGCGTTGGGCACTAGCTGTTGCGGTACAGGTCGATCAGTCCCTCGGGCGTGCGGATGGTCATGGCGCGCTCCTCCATGTCCAGGTCCACGATCATCTCCTCCACCAGCGGCACCATCACCTCCTGCTCGCCGTGCAGGATCACCATCA
>JBGAGX010000045.1:0-19761 GCA_044226515.1 Flavobacteriales bacterium
CTTGGCGGTGGTCTCCATGAAAGTGCGCCGCAAAGGTACGGGCGGGGTTCGGGCGGGGCGTGACGTGCGTCACGCGCTTCGGGGGACAACAACAGTGGGCCGGGAAGGTTCGGGCCTCAGACCACCTCCCCCATGTTCACGGCCTCCACGGCCTTGATGGACGGGGCCACGCGCTTGATCGCCTCCTCCACCCCGGCCTTCATGGTCATGGGGCTCATGGCGCAGCCGCGACAGGCGCCGTGCAGGCGTACCCGGGCGATGCCGTCCGGGGTCACCTCCTCCAGGGTGATGTCGCCGCCATCGGCCGCCAGGAAGGGGCGCAGCTCGGCGAGGGCTTCGCGGATGCGCAGTTCCAGCTGTTCGTGCTCGCGGCGGGGCATGGTTCAGGCGGTGACGGGTTGCTGAAGTCGCTCCCACACCGCAGTGCAAAGATCGGCGAAGGCGGCGGCGCTGGGGGTGCCCTCCTGCAACACCGCGGGGCGGCCCACATCACCGGCCTCGCGGATGCTCTGCACCAGCGGCACCTCGCCCAGGAAGGGCACCTTCAGCTCCTCGGCCAGCGCACGGGCACCGCCGCGACCGAAGATGTAGTACTTGTTCTGCGGCAGCTCGGCCGGCGTGAACCAGGCCATGTTCTCCACGATGCCGAGCACGGGCACCTTCACGCTCTCCAGCTGGAAGAAGCCCACCCCCTTGCGCGCATCGGCCAGGGCCACGGGCTGCGGGGTGCTCACGATGATGGCGCCGGTGAGGGGCACGGCCTGCACCAGGCTCAGGTGGATGTCGCTGGTGCCGGGGGGCAGGTCCACGAGCATCACATCGAGCTCGCCCCAGTCGGCATCCTTGAAGAGCTGCTCCAGCGCCTTGCTGGCCATGGGGCCCCGCCACGCGATGGCCTGCTCGGGGTCGGCGAAGAACCCGATGCTCAACAGCTTCACGCCGTGGCTCTCCACGGGCACGATCCAGTTCTTGCCGTCGCGCTCGCGCACGGTGGGACGCTCGCGGAGCACGTCGAACATCAACGGCATGCTCGGACCGTGGATGTCGGCGTCCACCAGGCCCACCTTCAGCCCCTGCTTCGCCAGGCCGGCCGCGAGGTTGGCGGTGATGGTGCTCTTGCCCACGCCGCCCTTGCCGCTGGCGATGGCGATGATGTGCTTCACCTGGGGCAGCACCTTGCGCACGTTGGCGCGCTCGCCGCTCAGGGGGTTCACGGTGACGCGCACCCCCACGTCCTGGCCCAGCTCCTTCTTCACCTGGAAGGTGACGGCCTCCTCCATGCGCTTGCGGCTGTGCAGGGCGGGATTGCTCACTTCCACCGTCACGTGCACGGTGTTCTCGTCGACCACGACCTCACGGACGAGGTCAAGGGTCACGATGTCCTTCTTGAGATCGGGCTCGATGATGCGCGACAGCGCGACCTGGATGGCTTCTTCGGTGATGGGCATGGATCGGTCCTCCTTCGCCTCGGCTACGGCGGATCGGAAGAGGCGCGAAAGTAACGCCGCACCGTGCGGGGATGTTCCGCGGCGCCTAGCCGGTGGCCATGGCCGCTGCGCTCGCCTTGTCCATCAGCCAGAGCTGGGCGATGGAGGGGTCCTGGAAGAAGGCGATGCTGTACGGCACGTCCTCCGGCGTGGCGTTCACCATCCGGTCCACGGCGATCCGGTTCAGCACGTCCTCGCTGCTCACGATGGCGATGCGCTCCACCCCGGCCTGGATGAGCATCGGCACGAACTCCTGCATGGTCCAGGTCTGGTCGCTGAAGAGGATGGGGCCCATCCGCCGGCCATCGCTGAGCCAGTGCTTCAAGTGGTGCTGCCGCACGGTGGAGAGCAGGCGCAGCAGGATCTCGCGGTACTTCGTACCGGGCACGGGCTCCTTCCACGTGAGGCGCACCAGGTTCAACCCCGGGAACACCTCGATCCGCGTGTCCGCATCATCATGGTCGACGAACATCACCATGGGAACACAGGAATAGGTCCCTGAAGGTAAGCGATCCCGGCCGGAATGGTGCTCCGGTTCAAAGATCCAGTTCCGATGCGGGGTCCCAGAAGCGCTTCCGGAAGTCCACCACCTGGTCGTCCTTCACGTTCACCCCCTCCTTCCCCAGCAGCTCCTGCATGCGCGTGGGCGTGGCGAAATGGTGCTTGCCCGTGAGCAGGCCGTTGCGGTTCACCACGCGGTGGGCGGGCACCTTGGGGCGAACGGTATGGCTGTTGTTCATGCAGTAGCCCACGATGCGGCTGCTGCGGGCGGCGCCCAGGTAGGTTGCGATGGCCCCGTAGCTGGTCACCCGGCCGCGGGGGATCCGACGCACCACGGCCATCACATCGGCGAAGAAGTCGCGTTGCTGCACCGCGCCGTCGCGCACCTGCTTCTTCGGGGTGGGGGTCCGCTTCGCCATGGTCATCGTGCTTCGGGGTCGATCCAGCCCTCTTTCGCCAGCAGCGCGCGGGCCATCCGCTGGCGCTTGGGCACATCGGCATCGCCGTGCATGTCGATGTTGATGGCGAAGTATGCGGTACGGCCGCCGCGGTCCACCCAGCCCACGTACCAACCGTACTGCTCATGCACACGGATCGCCCAGCCGGTCTTGCCGCGCAGGCGCCACGTCTCAGTGCTGTCGCCGGGCAGGATGCGCTTCACCGTGCGCTGGTGCCGCACCTCGAAGGGCAGGCGCTCCTCGTTCAGCCGCTGAAGGAAGAACACCTGTTCCACGGGGGTGATGCGCAGGCCACCGGTGAGCCAGAAGAGGTCGATGGGGGCACCCATCACCGCGTTGCCGTAGTGCACCGTATCGAGCCAGTGCTGCATGCGCTCCCGGCCCGCCCGGCGCGCCACCTCCTGGTACCAGGGCACGCAGCTGCGCGCCATCGCCGTCACCATGTCCATGTCGGCGTTCCACTCGGGGCGGCGCTCCACGCCATCCCACGGGATCACGGTGCGCTCATCGGCCACGGCGCCGGTCTGCAGTGCCACAAGCGAGTTGAAGATCTTGAAGGTGCTCGCCGGCAGGAAGCCGGAATCGGCGCGCACCGTGTCCGACGCTTCCAACCTGAAGCTGTCGGGCTCCCACAGCACGAACACGCCGGTGAGGCCGCTGTCGCGGAGCAGCTGCGCGTGATCCGGGCGGTGCACCAGGCGCGGGCCGGGACCGGTGGCGGCACTGGGGTCAGCGCCACCGCATGCCTCCAGGACCGACACGAGCAGGAAGAACATCAGCTTGCGCATTCCCACGAAGCTATCACCGCAACACCACGCGGAAGGCGGCTCCGCCACGCGCGGTGAGAAGCTCCACCACGTACAGACCTGCGCCGAGCCCGGTGAGGTCGATCTCCTCCACGGCAAGGCCCATCCGGCCACGCCGGTGTACCACCCCGAGCAGGTCGCGCACCACGATGCCGGCACCGACCGGACCCATCACATGGAGCGGTCCATCGGTGGGGTTGGGCCAGGGCGCGGACAGGTGCGCCTCCCCGATCGCACCGGAACCGGTCACCAGGTCCATGGCCCAGGAGAGCAGCTGGAAGCCGCCCTTGTTCGCGTAGTACGGTTGTGGCGGGAAAAGCACGAGGCTGTTGTCGATGTAGCTCACGGCCACCAGGCTGTCGCGCACATCCACGCCCCAGGCCACAGCGCTGTCGTTGGGGTGGATGAAGCCACCGACGAGCGTCGGCTGTGCCGGCGAGGAGATGTCGTACACCAGCACCTCGCTGTCGGCACCGCTCAGGAACAGGAGGCTGTCGCCTGCCGCCGTGATCAGCTCGTTCGTGTGGCCGTCGCTGCCGAACCACGAGCCGCCGTTGCAGTTCCATGGGTCCACCCAGGCGAGCTGCTGCATGGCGGACACATCGGTGATGTCCACCACCTCGAAACCGCAGAAATCGGTGGCCACGAAGCACAGGTCGCCCACCACGCGCACATTGTTGTAGGCATCGGCGGTGGCGGCAGGCTGCAGGGGATTGAGGTAATGCGCCACCTCCACGGGCTGGGCGGGAACGCTGACATCGATGGCGCGCAGCGCCCCCGCATCGTAGCCGAGCAGCACGGTATCGCCCTTGAAGTCGATGCCCCGGGCATTGGGCGGGTAGGACACGAGACCGGGCCATGCGGGATCCGGCACGAAGGCGGACAGGAACGCGATGGCGGCGGGGTCGTTCACATCCAGGATCACCAGCCCCTTGTCCATCGCTCCGAGGTAGGCAAGCCCATTGCGCACGCGCACGATCGACGCTCCCGAGCTGAAGGCCGCGCTGTCCCACTGACCGAGCACCGTGGCATTGGTGGGGTCGCTCACATCGAGCACCGCCAGGCCCGCGCTCTGTGTCACACCCTGAAAACCGCCGAGGCTCACGTACAGCAGGTCGCCGACCTGACAAAGGTTGGTGGGCTTGAGGCCTGCGAAGGATGCGGGCCACAAGGCCAGCTCCTCCACCGGCGCGGCCGGATCGCTGATGTCGTAGATGCGCGCACCGTATTCCACACCAGCGGTGTACAGGTAGGGCCGGTCCTCCCGATCGAGCAGCGAGGCGAACGTGGAGTACACGAAGGGCAGCTCCGTGAAGCTCTGTTCCGCGAGCAGGACGGTATCGATCACCTGGCCCCTGAGCATACCGCCCATGAACAGAAAGGCCATCGTCAGTGTCCGCAACGGAACCTGCATGATCGAAAGGTACAGCGCTCCACCTTGTGAGCGGCTGCTCACTTGACGGGTCGCGCCGCCAGCCACAGCCGGAACCGCGCCTCGCTCGCGGCATCGGGAAAGGCGGCCTTGTCCAGGATCAGCATCTGGCCGGCGGAGATGTAGAGCAGGTAGCGGCCGTCGATCTCCAGCACGCGCACCACATGCGACCAGGGGATCTCGCCGCGCGCACCCGAAGGCGTGATGCCGATGATCCTCTCCGCATCGATGGTGAAGTGCCGCTCCTCGTAGATGCGTGAGTTGTCGCTGCGTCCGGTCCAAACGTAGAACCACACGAGCATCACCAGCGGCCATGCGAAAATGAACACGGTGAAGAAGGTATGCAACGGTTCACCGTTCCAGGTGAACAGATAGAGCACGCCCAAGGCGATCAGAACACCGTACAGCCAGCCGCTCTTGCGCAGCTTGATCTTCACCAGCAGCCGGAAGTAGGCCTGCCGGGTGAGGCGCATGGGCTTGAGGGTGATGCTGTCCATCACCCGATCGCGAACCGCACGTAGTGGATCTTCCGCCCCTCGGTGAGCCACATGCGTTCGTAGTAGGTGCGGATGTTGAGCACGGCCTGCTCGGACGGTGATACCCGGTTCACGAGGTCGGCGTACACATCGTCGCTCTTCTCCAGCAATGGCAACTTGTGCGCTTCGATCTGCTCCAGCGTGTAGTCGTAGAGCAGCGGGCTGTCGGTCTTCAGGTGGATGAGGCCGCCGGGCTTGAGCACCTGCTTGTAGCGCGCCAGGAAGAGCGGGCTGGTGAGGCGCTTGCGGGCCTTGGCCTTCTTCACCTGCGGGTCGCTGAAAGTGAGCCAGATCTCGCTGGCCTCGTGCGGCGCGAAGCAATGCAGCAGGTGGTCCACGTGCGTGCGCAGGAAGGCCACGTTGGTGAGCCCGAGCTCCTGGGCCGTGCGGGCACCGCGCCAGATGCGCGCGCCCTTGATGTCCACGCCGAGGTAGTTCTTCTCCGGTGCCAGTTGAGCGAGACCCGTGGTGTACTCACCGCGGCCGCAGCCCAGCTCCAGCACGAGCGGGGCCTCGCGCTTGAACAGGTCCGCGTTCCACCGTCCCTTGAGCGGGAACGTGCCGGCCGTCAGCTCCTCGAAGGCGGGCTGCACCACGTGGGCGAACGTCTCGTTCTCGGCGAAGCGGAAAAGCTTGTTCTTGCCCATGTGGGAAGCGGGCCTGCCGACCGACAGGTGGGCCGCGAAAATAGACCAGCATGCACGAGCCGATGGGCCCGTGTGGCATTTCCGCGACTCCGGGTCGAGCCCGGAGTGACATCCATCAAGGACAGGGGGAAAGCACAGCGCGGCCCCATTCACAGCACTGTCACGCCGGCCTTGAGCCGGAGTCGCGCAAGGGTCAACCTCCATCGTCACCGATCTTCGCCCCTCGCCTTCGTGCCGCGCGGTGCGGGACTCCGGCGAACGAAGAATGCTCCACGGCAAGCGAATCCTGGTGGCCCCGCTCGACTGGGGGCTCGGCCATGCCACGCGCTGCGTACCGGTGATACACGCCCTGCTCCGGCACGGTGCCGTGCCCGTGCTCGGAGCCGATGGCGGTCCGCTCGCGTTGCTGCGCAACGAGTTCCCCGCGCTGGAGCATGTGGTGCTGCCCGGCCTGGAGGTGCGCTACGGGCGAGGCGGCTCGCAGGCCTGGAGCATGGCGCGCCAGTTCCCGGCCATGCTGCGCAGCATCCGGCAGGAGGAGGCGATGATCGCGCGGCTCGTTCCGGAGCTCCGGCTCGATGCCATCCTCAGCGACCAGCGCTTCGGCCTGCACAGTGACCAGGTGCCCGGCGTGCTCGTCACGCATCAGGTGTTCCCGTTCACGCCGGTGGCGCAGCGGCTGATGCGCGCCATCAACCGCCGGCACATCGCCCGCTTCGAGCGCTGCTGGGTGATGGATGAGGAGCAGGCCCCCGGACTGGCGGGTGAGCTTTCGCACGGCCGCGATCTTCCGGCGAACGCACGCTACATCGGCGTGCACAGCCGCATGGCGCCGTCCGATGGCACAGCGGCGGTGGCCCACCATCGCGTGGTGGCCGTGATCAGCGGTCCGGAGCCGCAGCGCACGCTCTTCGAGGAAAAGCTGATCGCACAGCTCCACACCGTTCCCGGCGATCACCTGTTGGTGCGTGGCAAGCCCGGCGCGGGCGGTGAACAGCGGCGGGGACCGTTGCGCGTGGTGGACCACCTGAACGCCGCCGACCTGCGCGCGGCCCTTCTCGGCGCCGGGCTCATCGTTTCACGCAGCGGCTACACCACCCTGATGGACCTGTCCGTACTGGGCCGCAGCGCGCTCATCGTGCCCACGCCCGGCCAGCCCGAACAGGAATACCTGGCCCGCCTGCACCGCCGTACCGGCCGTTTCCTGGTGCAGCACCAGGACAGCCTCGACCTGCGCGCGGCCCTGGACCGTGCCCCTTCGCCCACCACCCCGCACCCTGCTGACCAGGCCTTGGAACGCGCCTTGCAGGACCTCGCCGCCCTGCTCCCCGCATAAGCCGGGGCGCGGCTACATTTGATCGTCATGCTTCGTTCCGCCATCCTCACGCTCCTCGCCCTCTCGCTCCCGTCCCTGCTCCACGCCCAGGCCGACCTGGATCAGCAGCTGCGCGACCAACAGGCCCGGTACGACCAGCTCCGCCAGCAGGAGGAGGCGCTGAAGAAGCCCATCGAGGAGACCAAGCTCGCCATCCTCCGCCGCGACCTGAAGGCCTTGGGCCTGCCTGCGCTCGCGCCCGGCGACCAGCTGATCGAGCACCCCGGACACATGCTCGTTTACAGCGAGGCGCACGAGCAGCCCAAGTGGACCGCGCACATCGCCGCCACCGACCTGGTGACCGGCAACCTGGCGCGCATCGACACCTTCCTGATGGACCCCAAGATCGCCACCGGGTCAAGCACCGTGGAGGACTACTGGAACAGCGGCTTCGACCGCGGCCACCTGGTGCCCAGCGCCGACATGCGGTGGAGCCAGGAGGCCCTCGCCGCCACCTACCTCTACAGCAACATCAGTCCGCAACGGCCTGAGTTCAACCGCGGCAGCTGGAGCGACCTGGAGGACTGGGTGCGGCGCACCGTGCGCTACGGCAACGAGCGCGTGTTCGTGGTCACCGGCCCGGTGCTGCGCGACGGCCTTCCGATGATGAACAACCCCGGCCACAAGAACGAGGTGAGCATCCCGGAGCTCTTCTTCAAGGTGGTGGCCGACCTCGACGGGCCGGAGAAGAAGATGATCGCCTTCGTGATGAAGAACGGCGTGAACGAGTACCCCACCATCAGCTACGCGGTGCCCGTGGACAGCGTGGAGAAGCTCACCGGCCTGGACCTTTTCCCCGCGCTCGATGATGCCCTGGAGAACACCCTCGAGGCGCAGCGCGAGCCGCAGGCGTGGTACCACGCCGGCGATCCCTTCTTCGGGGAGGTGGAACCCCTGAAGGCCCCACTGCCCAAGGGCATGTTCAACACCGTGCAGGCCAAGTACCACGTGGGGAACACCGCCACCATCTGCGGCACGGTGGTGAGCACGCGCCGCACCGCCAAGGCCAACGCCGTGTACCTGAACCTGGACCGGGTGCACCCCAACCAGGCCTTCTACGCCACCGTGTGGGACTACAACGGCCCCAACTTCCACTACGACCCCGAGACCGCGCTGCTCAACAAGAAGGTCTGCATCACCGGCAAGGTGACCCTGTACGACGAGATCCCGCGGATCAGCGTGAACAACGAGAACGAGATCCTGCTCTGGGACGAGGTGGTGAGGTGACCGCGACCCTTCGGGAGCGTGCCCCGTGGGGCCGGCACATCCCCCCGGGCGATCGGCGGATCGCGCGGGCGCGGCCTGATCCAACCGGTACCTTTGGGCTTCGCCCATGACCAACGTCCTGAAGTACGCGCCCCTCCTGCTGCTGCTCACCGCCTGCGGTGGCGGGGACAAGCCCGCCGGCACCACGCACGCCGCACGCGGACCGCTGCTCACCGGCCTGCCCGCCGACAGCACCGGCATCGCCTTCGCCAACACCATCACCGAGAGCCCCGAGGTGAACTACTTCACCTACATCTACGCCTACAACGGCGGTGGTGTGGCGGCGGGCGACGTGAACAACGACGGGCTGGTGGACCTCTACTTCACCGGCAACCAGGTGCCCGACCGGCTCTACCTGAACCGGGGCGGCCTGCGCTTCGAGGACGTGACGGAGAAGGCCATCGGGCCGCTCGCGGGCGCGGGCTGGCGCACGGGCGTGAGCATGGCCGACGTGAACGGCGACGGCTGGCTCGACATCTACGTGTGCCGAAGCGGTCCCTCGCGCGATACGGCCCTCACCCGCAACCTCTTCTACCAGAACAACGGCGACGGCACCTTCAGCGAGCGGGCGCAGGCGCTCGGCATCGCCGACACCACGCACAGCACGCAGGCCGCCTTCTTCGACGCCGACAACGATGGCGACCTGGACCTTTACGTGATGAACCACCCGCCGGGGCGCACGCTCGGCCTCAGCAACTTCGCCGCGTTCCAGGCCATCAAGGACCATACGGCGCCCACGGACCGCTTCTACCGCAACGATGGTGCACGCTTCACCGAGCGCACCTACGAGGCCGACCTGCAGAACTACGCCTACAGCCTGGGCCTGGCCGTGGCGGACCTGGACCAGGACGGCTGGCCTGACATCTACGAGGCCAACGACTTCGACGCGCCCGACCTGCTCTACATGAACCGGCGCGACGGCACCTTCGGCGAGCAGCTCCAGTTCCGCCTGCGCCACATCAGCAACTTCGGCATGGGCTGCGACGTGGCCGACTACAACAACGACGCGCTGCCCGACATCATGACGCTGGACATGACGGCGGACGACCACTTGCGCAACAAGACCAACATGGGCAGCATGAGCCCCGAGCGGTTCTGGGCCAACGTGCGGGGCGGCTACTTCTTCCAGTTCATGGTGAACACGCTGCAGCTCAACAACGGCAACGGCACCTTCAGCGAGGTGGCGCAGCTGGCCGGCGTGGCCCGCACCGACTGGAGCTGGGCGCCGCTCTTCGCCGACCTCGACAACGACGGCTGGAAGGACCTGGTGGTGACCAACGGCTTCAAGCACGACGTGCGCAACAACGACTACGCGCGCGGCACCTACGACAAGCTCAAGAGCGGCGCCGACTTCTACGGCACGCTCGACCTGGTCCCCAGCACCAAGCTGCGCAACTACCTCTTCCGCAATAACGGTGACCTCACCTTCGCCGACAGCTCGCAGGCCTGGGGCTTCACCGAGCCCTTCAACAGCAACGGGGCCATCTACGCCGACCTCGACAACGACGGCGACCTCGACCTCGCTATCAACAACCTCGACGACAAGGCCGGCCTGTTCAGGAACAACGCCGTGCAGCAGCATGCCGACCGCCACTGGCTGCGCCTGAAGCTCATGCACGGCAAGGCCCCGGCCCTCGGCGCCAAGGCCTACGTGCGCCACCGGGGCACCGTGCAGTACCAGGAGCTCTATCCCGTGCGTGGATACCAGAGCGCGGTGGAACCGCTGCTGCACTTCGGGCTCGGTGCGCTCACCACCGTGGACACGCTGGAGGTGCGGTGGGCCGATGGCACGGTGACCGTGGTGCCGCAGGTGAAGGCGGACCAGGTGCTCACCCTCGAGCAGGAGAAGGGCATCGCACCGGGGACCGCCCCGGCAACGCCGCAGCCCCTCTTCGCCGATGTGCGCGAGGCCCTGAACAAGGACATGGTGCACCAGGAGAACCTCTACGACGACTTCAAGCTGGAGGTGCTGCTGCCGCACAAGCAGAGCGAGGTGGGGCCCATGCTGGCCACGGCCGACGTGAACGGCGACGGACGCGACGACGTGTTCATGGGCGGTTCCTACGTGCGCTCCGCCTCGCTGTGGCTGCAGAAGGCCGACGGCGGGTTCATCGCCGCACCGTCGCAGCCCTGGACCAGGCACAAGGTGCAGGAGCAACTCGGCGGGCTGTTCGTGGATGTGGACGGTGACAAGGACCAGGACCTGCTGGTGATCGCCGGGTCCAACGAGCTCGATCTGCGCGACCCGGCGTACACGCACCGGCTCTACCTCAACGACGGCCGCGGCACCTTCACGGAGGCGGCCAACGCCTTGCCTCCGATGATGACCAGCGGCCAGCGGGCCGATGCCGCGGACATCGACAACGACGGCGACCAGGACATCCTGCTCGGCGGCCGTCAGACGCCCGCGCACTATCCCTTCGCGCCACGCAGTTACCTGCTGGTGAACGACGGCAAGGGGCGGTTCCGCGATGCCACCGAACAGCTCGCGCCCGGCCTCATGGGGCCCGGCCTGGTCACCGCCGTGCACTTCGCCGACCTGGACAACGACCGCGACCCCGATGTGCTCGTGGCCGGGGAGTGGATGGGGCTGCTGCTCTTCCGCAACGAGGCGGGCCACTTCCTGGACGCCACCATCCCCGCCGGGCTCAAGGACCTCAAGGGCTGGTGGAGCAGCCTGGCCACGGCCGACCTCAACGGCGACGGCCGCCAGGACATCATCGCAGGCAACCTGGGCTGGAACAGCAAGTTCCACGGCACGGTGGACCACCCCGTGCACATCTACTGGGCGGACTTCGACGACAACGGGCGGCACGACATCGTGCTGGCGAAGGAGAGGAACGGCAAGCAACTGCCCGTGCGTGGGCGCGAGTGCAGCAGCCAGCAATGCCCGCTGATCCTGAAGAAGTTCCCCACGTACGCGCAATTCGCCGAGTCCGACCTCGCGGGCATCTACACCCCTGAGAAGCTCGCCGGGGCCCTGCACCGCGAGGCCACCTGGATGTGGAGCACCGTGCTGCTGTCCAAGCCCGATGGCTCGTACGAAGCGCGCCCCTTGCCGAACCTCGCGCAGGTGGCCCCCATCACCGGCATCGTGGTGCTCGACGTGAACGGCGACGGGCACCTGGACCTGGTGTGCGCGGGCAACAACTGGGGGGCGGAGGTGGAGACCGTGCGCTACGATGCCGGCATCGGCTGTGTGCTGCTCGGCGACGGCAAGGGCGGGTTCGCCCCCGTGCCGGCCACCCGCAGCGGCTTCGTGGCCTGGGGCAACGTGAAGGACCTCGCCCTCATCCGGCGGAACGGCAGGGCCACGGTGCTGATCGCGAACAACAACGATCCCTTGCAGGCCTTCGAGCTGCGCCCCGCGCCTACTTCGGCCGCCGCAAGGTGAAGCTGAAGGTGGTGCCCCGGCCCTCCTCGCTGCGCACGCTGATGCCCTGGTCGTGCGACTCGATGATGTGCTTCACGATCGCGAGGCCCAGCCCGCTGCCGCCCTCGTGCCGGGCGCGGCTCTTGCCCACGCGGTAGAAGCGTTCGAACAGGCGCGGCAGGTGCTCCGCGCTGATGCCGATGCCATCGTCCGCCACCTCCACCAGCACCTGGTCATCCAGGGGGAAGGTGCGCACCTCGCAACGCCCGCCCTCGCGGCCGTAGTTGATGGCGTTGGTGAAGAGGTTCAGGAAGACCTGCGATAGGCGGTCGCGGTCGGCCATCACCCACACGGGCTCCTGCGGCAGGCACACCAGCTTCACCTGCTTCTCGCGGCTCTGCATCTCCAGCTCGTCGATGAGCTCGCGCACCAGCCCGGTGAGGTCCATCCGGGCGATGTGCATGGTCATCACCCCGCTCTCCAGCTGCGTGATCATGTCCAGGTCCTCCACGATCTTGATCAGGCGGTCCACCCCGTTGCTGGCCCGGTTCAGGAAGTCGCGGTTCACCTTGGCGTCCTCCAGTCCGCCCTCGAGGAGCGTGAGGATGTAGCCCTGGATGTTGAAGATGGGCGTCTTCAGCTCGTGCGCCAGGTTGCCGATGAACTCGCGGCGGAACTGTTCACGGGCCTTGAGCTCGGTGATCTCCTCGCTCCGCTGCTCGGCCCAGGCGCCCACCTCGCTGTCGAGCGCGCCCAGCACGTCGGCGTCGGCGTCGTTCGTCTCGCGCCCGCCCGCCGTCATGCGGATGTCGTTGATGCGGCGCAGGATCAGGCGGACCCGTGCCTGGATGAAGCGCTGCACGAGCCACAAGGTGGCCACATAGGCGACCACCACGGCCACCAGCGCCGCCGCGACCATGCCGACCTGCACGGGCTGGCCCAGGAGCGCCGCCACGCCCAGCGCCACCACCAGGCCCGCCAGGGTGAGCAAGGCCACCAACAACGCGGTGCGGCGGGGGGTGAGCGCGGGCATCGGCCGCGAAGATACCGCCACCGCCGCTCGCGAACCCTTGTGCGACAAGGGTTCCGGACACACACCCCGCTTAACCTTCACGAAACATGGGCATCCTAGCTTCGTCGGCCTTTTCCTGCCCGTTCCATGCGTTTCGGCATCCTTGAGCTCCTGATGTTGGCGGGCTCGCTGGCGCTCTTCATCCACGGGATGAAGCTGCTGAGCGAGGGGTTGCAGAAAACGGCCGGCGGGCGCATGCGTCGTGTGCTCGACACCATGACGTCGAACCCGCTGCGCGGGGTGCTCACCGGCTTCAGCACCACGGCCATCGTGCAGTACTCGTCGGTCACCATCGTCATGGTGGTGAGCTTCGTGAACGCCGGGTTGCTGAGCCTGCGCCAGAGCATCCCGGTGATCATGGGCGCCAACATCGGCACCACGCTCAAGGCCATGCTCTTCGTGTGGGTGGGCTTCGCCAGCCTGAAGCTCACCGCGGTGGCCCTGCCCATCCTCGGCATCGCCTTCCCCATGCTCTTCCTCAAGGGTGGGCGGTTCAAGGCGGCCACCGACCTGCTGCTGGGCATCGCGCTGCTCTTCCTCGGCCTCGACCTGCTGAAGGAGAACGTGCCGCACTTCAGCGCGGACGCGCTCACCTTCCTGCACGGCCTGGCCGACAACGGCATGCTCAGCGTGCTGCTCTTCGTGCTCATCGGCGCGGTGCTGGCCATCGCGGTGCAGAGCAGCAGCGTGGCGCTCGCCCTCACCATGGCCATGTGCCAGAACGGCACCATCGGTTACGAGATGGCGGCGGCCATCGTGCTGGGGGAGAACATCGGCACCACGCTCACGGCCAACATCGCCGCCATCGTGGCCAACGCCTGGGGCAAGCGCGCCGCACGCGCCCACTTCGTGATCAAGGTGGTGGGCGTCGGCTGGGCGCTCCTGCTCTTCAGCCCCTACATGGCCGGGATCGACCTGCTGGTGCGCACCACCACCGGCGCCTCGCCCTACACCAGCCCGCACGCGGTGCTCTGGGCCCTCACCTACCTGCACATGTCGTTCAACCTGCTCAACACCCTGCTCCTCATCGGCTTCGTGCCCTGGATCGAGCGCCTGGTGACGCGCATGGTGCCCGCCCGCGGCGAGGTGGACGAGGAATACCGCCTGGAGTACATCGAGGACCCCATGATGCCGCTGAGCCCCGAGCTCTCCCTGCTGGAGGCGCGCAAGGAGGTGCTCAAGTTCGGCCGGCTCACCCAGCGGATGCACGGCATGCTCCGCGACCTGCTGATCGAGAAGGACGCCTCCGAACGCGCCCGGCTCCTCTCGCGCATCGCCAAGTACGAGGACATCACCGACCGCATCGAGGTGGAGGTGAGCAAGTACCTCACCAAGACCGGTGCCGAGGCCCGCAACGAGGAGCTCAGCGAGCGCATCCGCGCCATGCTCGCCATCATCGGCGACCTGGAGCGAGTGGGCGACATCCTCTTCCAGATGAGCAAGAGCGTGGAGCGCAAGGCCGACGAGCGGCTCTGGTTCAGCCCCGAGCAGCGGCAGAACCTGCTGGACATGATGCAGCTGCTGGAAAAGGCCTTCGACGTGATGATCCTGAACCTCGGCGCCGACGATGAGGTGGTGAAGCTCGACGCCGCCATCGAGGCCGAGCAGCGCATCAACCAGCTGCGCGACCAGCTGCGGCGCGCCCACCTGATGAGCGTGGAGAGCGGCGACCACAACATCAAGAGCGGCATGATCTACAACGACCTCTTCAGCAGCTGCGAGAAGGTCGGCGACCACCTCATCAACGTGAGCGAAGCGCTCGCGGGGGAAGTGTGACAAGCTTCAACGTTCAAGTGACAAGGGTTCAATGACCCCGGTACTTGACGCTTGCACCTTGTGACCTGGACCTTGCCTACGGCACCACGATCCGGTCCGTGTACACCATGTTGCTCTCGTGCAACGCCCGGTCCACCAGCTTCACGCTGTAGCGGATGGTGTCGCCGGTGGTGCCCGGCAGGGTGGGCCAGGGCTTCAGCGCCACGGCGATCTCGCCCTCCAACGCCTTGTTCTGCCCCGTGGGGGTGACCACCGGTACGCGGTAGTACAAGGGCAAGGTGAAGGGGTACGCATCGCTCCACACGTTGTTCTCCAGCGTGTAGTACTCGATGAAGAGGTTGTGGTAGTAGGTCTGCCCCGGGGCGTAAACACCCGTGGTGTCGCCCTGCCCCAGGCCGATGTCGCCGTCCCCATCGGTGAACTTGATCACCACCGAGGCCGAGTCGCCGAAGCTCTTGAACTCCTTGAAGGTGATGGCGGGCTCCACGGGGAACTGCTCGGTCTTCAGGCAGCCGGCCAGGACCAAGGCCACCGCGGCGGTGGCGGCTAACTTGCGGGCGGTGCGTGCGGTGGTGCGCATCAACGCAAAGGTAAGGTCCATGCAGCCCGCCCCGCCCCCACCCTACGCCGCACTGGCCGACCGGGTGTTCGCCGTGGACGGGCCCGAAGCCTTCAACGCGCTGGCGCTGGAGCTATTTCACCTGCACGCCGCCCACAACCCCGTGTACCGTGGATTCCTGCAGGGGCTGCGCCGCGACCCAGCGACGGTGCGCACCGCGGCCGACATCCCCTTCCTGCCCATCGGCGTGTTCCGCAACCACCGCGTGCTGCTCGAGGAGTTGGAGCCCGCCCTCACCTTCACCAGCAGTGGAACGACCGGATCGTTGACCAGCAGCCACCACCTGCCCTGGCCTTCGGTGTACGAACGCTCCTTCCTCGCCTCGTTCCGGCAGGTGTACGGCGACCCGCGGGAATGGCGGGTGCTGGCGCTGCTGCCCGCCTACCTGGAGCGCACCGGCAGCTCGCTGGTGTACATGGCCGAGCGGCTCATCGCGCTGAGCGGCGATCCCCTCAGCGGCACCTACCTGTACCAGTACGACCGGCTCGCCGAGGTGCTGCGGCAGGGCGAGGCCGAAGGAAAGCGGACGCTCCTCCTGGGCATCACCTTCGCCCTGCTCGACCTGGCGGAAAAGCACCCCATGCCCCTTCACCACACCACCATCATGGAGACCGGCGGCATGAAGGGGCGACGGCCCGAGCTCGTGCGTGAGGAGCTGCACGCCATCCTGCAAGGGGCTTTCGGCGTTTCCGCCGTGCACAGCGAGTACGGCATGACGGAGCTGTTGTCGCAGGGCTGGAGCACCGGGCAGGGCCGCTACCGCTGCCCGCCCTGGATGCGGGTGGTGGCGCGCGGCACCGACGATCCCTTCGAGCGGCCCGCGCCCGGTCGCACCGGCGGGCTCAACGTGATTGACCTGGCCAACATCGCCAGCTGCCCCTTCATCGCCACGCAGGACCTCGGCCGCGTATACGCCGATGGCTCCTTCGAGGTGCTCGGCCGCTTCGACTTCAGCGACCTGCGCGGGTGCAACTTGTTGGTGGCGGAGTGAGGGCAGCCCCCTCGCTCCTGTCCCCCCGAGCCTGTCGAGGGGCGGCATACTTCTCAAGCCAACCGGCCACTTCCAAGGGTGGCTTCGAGCGCCTCAGCCACCCGGGAAAACGGTGCCCTGAGGTTCTCGAAGGGCGATCATGCAAGTGTGGCTTCGAGTGCCTCAGCTACCCGCACAACTGTGCCGTTAGGACCCTGAGGTTCCTGCGCCATCGCGGTGGGCGCTACGGCGACTCCACCACCACCCTGCCCCCGCACAACCAGCGCGACCCATCGCGCAGGTGCACGAAGTACAGGCCCGGCGCCAGGCCGGTGGTGGGCAGCTCCGCCCGGTTGGCGTTGCGGGGCACCACCTGCTCGCGCACCAGCCGCCCCTGGCTGCTCACCAGCCCCAGCGAAAGCGCACCCGTGGTGGTGAAGCCCGCCGGCAGGGCAATGCCCACCTGCAGCGGCTGGCCGGCGCCCACGGGGTTGGGGTACAGCGTGAGCGCCCCGCCCAGGTCGGTGTACTGTTCCTGCAGCCCATCGAAGAGCTGGCAGCCGGGCACCAGGCACCCGAAGCTGTCCACCTTCACCAGCCAGGCATCCTGGCTCACCAGCAGGCTGTCGAAGGCCGTGCCCGCCATGATGTAGCCGCCGTCCAGGGTGCGTTCCAGGTCGTAGAAGTAATGGTCCACCTGGGTGTTGGTCTGGTACGCGCGGCGCCAGAGCAAGGCGCCGTTCAGGTCGCACTTCAGGAGCGAACCGATGGTAATGCTGCCACCGGCCCTGCTGCCAGCGGCAACGTATCCGTCCCAGGTGGCGATGGGGGCGGTGTAAAGCACATTCCGCGTGATCTGGTCCGTGTACACCTGCGACCACATCACGGCGCCCTGCTCATCCAGCCGGTAGAAGCAGGAGTAAGGCACCCCGGTCTCGGCGATGCGTTGGGCACCGGCCAGGATATACCCGCTATCCGGTAGTTGCCGAATGAAGCCTGCATTGTCGATCCAGGCACTGCCAAAGGCCCCATCCCACTGCTGGTTGCCGGCGCTATCCACCTTTACCACGTACATGTTCAGGTGGTCGCTGTTGAAGTACGTGAAACCCGCCAGCACGAAGCCGCCGTCCAAGGTGCGTTGACCGCTGCGGCAATTCTGGTCCTCCAAACCACCGTATTGCTGTTCCCAAAGAACAGCGCCAGAGGTGTCTGTGCGGATCAGGCGCATATCATAGTCCTGTCCATTGTAATTGGTGCCGAAAACGACGAATCCATCAGAGCCTATCGTGTCGATGGCAGCTACGTTGTCGGTGAGGCCCAAGAGGCCATAGTCCTTCAACCAGAGAGTATCGCCTAAACTATTGAGCCGGAGCAGGAAACCGTTCCCGTCCGAACCATTCAAATAAGCACCGCCTAGCATGAAATCACCTGACCTGAGCACAAGCATGGATTGTGAATACGAGTTGTAGTAGCCCACATCAGGCCGCAGGCTGATCGGTGCACTTTGAACAACGCTCCCAGTCGATTCTAGGCGGAGAAAATCATACCCTGCACCTTGAATGCCAACGTCCACCAAGTTGACCAGGACGTACTCAGTGTCCGGCATGACTACAACCGCTGCGGTTCCATTCGCACCAAGGGCTGTGTCAAGCGTTTTGGACCAACGTTCGGTCTGAGCGCTGACCACGGTGGTAGCAAGCATCCACAGGGCCGCACAACAGGTCTTCACGGGCATGGCCTTGAAGGTAGCGCTTCCGTTCACCCCGCCATCGCCGTGGGCACTACGGCGGCGAAACCACCACCTTGCCCCCGCACAGCCAGCGGGCCCCATCGCGCAGGTGCACGAAGTACAGGCCCGGCGCCAGGCCGGTGGTGGCCAGCTCGGCCCGGGTGGCGTTGCAGGGCACCAGCTGTTCATGCACCAGCCGCCCCTCGCTGCTCACCAGCCCCAGCGAAAGCGCACCCGTGGTGGTGAAGCCCGCCGGTAGGGCAATGCCCACCTGCAGCGGCTGGCCGGCGCCCACGGGGTTGGGGTAGAGCGTAAGCGCCCCGCCCAGGTCGGTATACTGTTCCTGCAACCCATCGAAGAGCTGGCAGCCGGGCACCAGGCACCCGAAGCTGTCCACCTTCACCAGCCAGGCATCCTGGCTCACCAGCAGGCTGTCGAAGGCCGTGCCCGCCATGATGTAGCCGCCATCCAGGGTGCGCTCCAGGTCGTAGATGTAATGGTCCACCTGGGTGTTGGTCTGGTACGCGCGGCGCCAGAGCAAGGCGCCGTTCAGGTCGCACTTCAGCAACATGCCGCGCGTAATGCCGCCTATGAACTGGTCGCCGGCGGCCACAAAACCGTCCGAGGTCACCACAGGCACCGTGTACAACACGTTGCGGGCCCCTACATCGGTGAACACGGTGGACCAGACCACGCCTCCCAGCATCCAACTGGTGACATTTGGCGGCTTGCTTGGTGCTGTTCTGGCTCAGCCGTACCGCCCCTGCAAGGATGTATCCACTGTCCGGACATTGTTGGATGAAGCCCGTGTTGTCGATCCACGGGCTGCCATAAGCCCCATCCCACTGCTGGTTGCCGGCGCTATCCACCTTTACCACGTACATGTTCAGTGGTCGCTGTTGAAGCGCTTGGAAACCCGCCAGCACGAAGCCGCCGTCCAAGGTGCGTTGACCGCTGTAGCACTGTTGATCCTCGAAACCACCGTAGTGCTGATCCCACAGCACGTTGCCGCTGGTATCCGTGCGAATGAGCCGCATGTCGTAGTACTGTCCGAAGAGCTCCGAACCGAATAGCACGTAGCCGGCATTCCCAATGGTATCCAGGGCCATGAGCACATCCACGCCGGGCACCCCATAGCTCCTTACCCACAGGGTATCACCGTTAGGGGCAAAGCGTACCAACACCCCATCCCGCTCCAATCCGCCACCAACGGGCAGGCGGGTATCGTATGCCATGCGTCCGCCAACAGAAGAAGTCAGACTGCTGCCCCCGTATTGGTTGGAACCCAGCGTCTCCACGTAGCGCGTGTAAAGCGTATCACCTGCGTCATCGATCGCGGTGTACTGGTATCCGCCCCTGGTAGCATTCAGTACCGCCTTGTTCACGAAGCGGTATCCTCCATTGCACACGACAACGCTCGTGAGCACATCAGGTGTTACGTCGATGTCATAGGTCCGCGACCACCGTTCGGTCTGAGCGCTGACCATGGTGGTGGCAAGCATCCCCAGGGCCGCACAACAGGTCTTCACGGGCATGGCCTTGAAGGTAGCGCTTCCGTTCACCCCGCCATCGCGGTGGGCACTACGGCGGCGAAACCACCACCTTGCCCCCGCACAGCCAGCGGGCCCCATCGCGCAGGTGCACGAAGTACAGGCCCGGCGCCAGGCCGGTGGTGGCCAGCTCGGCCCGGGTGGCGTTGCAGGGCACCAGCTGT
>JBGAGX010000046.1:0-18681 GCA_044226515.1 Flavobacteriales bacterium
GTTGTCCACACCGTCGCATACCTCCTGCGCGTCGGGGTTGATGGCGGCGTTGGTGTCGTCGCAGTCGCCGCCCACATGCACCAAGCCCGGTTGAGGTGAACAGTTGAATTGGCCGGAGGCCTCATCCCCGAAGCCATCACCGTCCAGATCGGTGTACCATACGAAGTCCTCATCGATCAGCCCGTCGCAGTCGTTGTCCTGCCCATCGCACACCTCGCCCGTGCACGGGTCCGCACAATCACCGCCGTCGTTGGCCAGCGCGGGGCAGTTGAGGAGGATGAAGTTCCCGTTCCAATCGAAGCTGCCGTCATCACAGAAGCCATCGCCCACCCACTCGAGCGGTGCGCAGTTGCCGTTGCAATCCTCGATCTCGCCGGGTGGGCAGGCGCCCTGTGTGAATCCGACGCACGTGCAGTCGGTGGTGACGATGTCGCCGATGGTGGCCGGGTCGCCATCGCTGCAGGCCTCGCCCACGGAGGTGATGGCGGGGTCGTTGTCGTTGCAATCCCCGGACAGCTGCACCTGGCCGGTGAGCGGCGCGCAGCTGAACTGGGCCGTACCGGTGTCGCCGAAGCCATCACCGTCCGCATCGGTGAACCAGATGAACCCCTCGTCCACCTGCCCATCGCAATCGTTGTCGATGCCGTCGCACTGCTCGCTGGTGCCGCTGCCCACGCCGGTCTGAAGCCCGGAGAATGTGTTGAATCCGATCGGGTTGTCGAGGTCGCCGTTCAGCACGAGGAAGGACTGGGCGTACAGCGGTACATCGAATTCGCTTACGCTGATGGAGAGGCAGCCATCCGCGGCGCAGAAGCCGAGCTCACCCACGGTGATCCCGAAGTCGTCGTTGAACACCAGGGGCAGCTGGCCGCTGAACACGGTGGTGGACCCTTGTGTGATGATGACCTCCGCCACGCCTTCGCTGAAGAAGTCGTCGGGTTGCACAAGGAGCTGGGCGGTGGTGCCCAGGCAGCACGTACCGTTGTCGCAGATCGCGTTGGGGTCGTAGTTCGCGGCCGCGGCGTCGGTGCATCCGCTGGTGCCGCCCAGGATCACGGGCCCGGTGAGCGTGCCGCCATCGGCAGGGGTGAAGGTGAACGCGGTGCCGCTGGCCGCGTCGCTCACCTGAAGGGTCAGCTCGAAGCCGTCGGCGATGCTGTCGGTCACCGTGATTGTGTAGGCGCAGGAGGGCTCGATGCAGGCGTTCTGCGGTACCTGTCCGTTGCTCGCGGCCACCACCGTGTTGGCGGTATCGACCACCTGCCAGCCCAGCATGGTGGGGTCGCCGGAGAAGACCACAAGGGATGTGGTGCCATAACAGCAGGTGCCGTTGTCGCATCCGGCGGCCGGGTCGTAGTTGTTCGCGGCCGGGTCGGTGCAGCCCGATACCTGGCCGAAGGAGAAGATGGTTGTGCTGCTGTCCCCTTCATCCGTGATGACGCTCACGGCTGGTACCAGGTTCGGGTCGAGCACATCCACGAAGGAGGGCAGCCCGTCGCCGGAAGGATCATGCACGATCAGTGTGAGCGCGCACGACGGCTGGAAGCAGGACTTCTGTTCGAAGTAGCCGTTGTTCACGGACAGGGTATCGTTGCTGGTGTCCACGATCACCCAGGTGCTGTCCGTGCCCGGCGGCTGGGAGTAGATCACAACGGGGATCTCGGTGCCATGGCAGCAGGTGCCGTCGTCGCAGGTGGCGTCGGGGTTGAAGTTGTTCGCGAGCGGGTCGGTGCAGCCGAGCGTGTTGCCCACGGCCACGGGGAAGGCCATGGCGGTGTCGGAGCCGATGCTGCGTGAGGTGGTCCAGCTTCCGTCCGCGGCGGTGATGGTGTAGGCCGCACCGGTCCATGCCTGCGGGTCCAGCGGGTGCAGGATGATGGCGTGGTCGCAGGCCGGCACCGCGCACGCATGCTGGTCGAAGCCTGCGCCACCGGAGGCCAGGGTGTCCTGCGCGGCGCTCGTCAGGGTCCACAGCACCGGTGCGCCGCCGGCGAACACGTCCACCAGCAGCGCCACCTCGCCCGGGCCGTAGCAGCAGGTGCCGTCGTCGCAGGTGGCGAGGCTGTTGTAGTTCGAGGCCACCGGATCGGTGCAACCGCTCACCGCGTTGATGGCCAGTGTATCGGCCCCGCTCGCGCCGTCGAGGAGCGTGCCCTGCAGGTTGGTCCCGTTCCCGTCCTGGACCACATAGTAGTTGCCGTTCCACCCATCACCGAACTGGTCGGTCATCTGCATCACGTAATCGCAGCCCGGCGCCAGGCACAGGGTGTGGAACTCCTCGCCGCCACCGCTCAGCAGCGGGGTCCCTGCACCGTCCACCAGTGTCCAGCCCACCTCCTCGGGAAAGTCGCCGCCGCCCACGTACAGCTGCACCGTTGTGCCGGCGATGCACTGCGCGGGGCAGGTGGCCGAAGGGTTGTAGTTGCAGGCGGAGGGGTCCATGCATCCGGTGATGGCGAAGCCTGCGGTGAGCGATACCGTGGTGTCCGCACCGCCGCCTACCGCGCCGATGTTCACACCGACGATCGACCAGGAGACCTCGGCATCATCGGCACCGCTGCTCACGGTGAACGTGTAGCACCCGGTGACCAGGCAGAAGGTGGTGTCGGCGATGCCGCCGCTGGCGAGCGTGCCGGTGAGCACGGCGTTGGTGGTGGTGTTGGTGAGGGTCCAGGTGGCACCCTCCCAGCCATCACCGCCGCTGTCGTTCAGCGTGAGCGTGGCCACGTTGGAGCAGCAGCTGCCGTCGTTGCAGTTGGCATCGGGGTCGTAGGAGAGGAACGAGGGGTCGGTGCAGCCGGGGATCAGCGTGCCCACCTGAACGGGGATGGTGCCGGTGTAGCTGCCGCTGGCGAGCACCGTGCCGCCAGCGCCGGTGATGGTGTACGTGCCGGTGAGCGGCTGCTGGTCGAAGGGGTCGTCCATCACCTGCAGGCCGTAGCAGCCGTCGGGCAGGCAGGTGCTCAGGCTGCCGCCCGTGCCACTGGCGGCCGTGCTGCCGATGTCAGCGTGGAGCACGAACACGGGGTCCGTCACACCTTCGTTGTTGGTGAAGGTGATGGTGATGGAGTCGCAGAACGAGGCGCATTGCGCGTTCAACAGGTTGAAGGCCCCGGTGACATTGAGCTTGCCGCCGGTGATGGTGAGCGCGCCTGCGCCTGGCACCGGCGTCACGCTGTTGAGGATGGCGTCCTTCACGGCGAGCGCGGTACCGGCCGGGTCGCTGAGCACCGCGGCGGTGAACTGCGCGCAATCGTTGCTGTAGAGCAGCGCCACCGCGCCGGCCACATGCGGGATCGCGAAGGAGTTCCCGTCCACGCTCACGAACCCTCCACCGTTCGTGGTGGTCACGATGTCCACGCCGGGTGCGAGCAGGTGCACGGTGTTGTCGCCCACGGCGAAGGGGATCTCATCGAGCGGACCGATGCTGGTGACCACGATGTTGTTGGCGTTCGGGCAGGTGGCGGGGTAGTCGGGGGTCACATCGATGTCGGTGCCGTCGTTCGGCCCTGCGGTGATGATCAGGATGCCCGCCGCACCCATGTCGTCGAACAGCGGGTCGCCGAATCCACAGCTCGCGTTGGGCACGCCCCACGAGGCGGTGACGGCCACCACCATGGCCCCGCTGGATCCGCCGGACTGGTTGAACGTGAGCCGCTGATTGAGGCAGAACTGGAACTGTGTGAACACATCGCTCAGGTCGTTCACTTGCGCGCGCGAGATCAGGTCCACATCCCAGTTCACCCCCGTGACCCCGATGGCGTTGTTGCCCACAGCGCCCACTACGCCGGCCACCTCGGTGCCGTGATCGTCGCTCGCCGGCAGATCGATGAGCATGTTGTCCGCGAGGTCGGGATGCGATCCCTGCACACCACTGTCCACGATCCCCACGGCGATGCGCATGCCGTTGGCCATGGCCCCGCCGGTGATGGTGTTCCACACGGGCTCCACGTTGATGCTCTGCATGTGCCACTGCGTCCCGTACTGCGGGTCGTTCGGGGCCACACGGTAACGCACGGGCAGGTTGGGGTGCGTGGCCTCCACGCCGGCCACGGTGGCCATGCGCTCGCGCAGGAGGTCGATGGGCACGCGGGGATCGTCCACCACCAGCTTGCGGTAGCGCGATCCTTCCCCCAGCGTGATGAGCTCCTTGAGGTGCACGCCGGTGGGCAGTGCGCGGGCCACCGCCTGTTCGATGCCGGCGGCATCGGCATCCTTCGTCAGGCGCAGCAGCAGTTCGCCGGGCAACGGCGCACCGGCCTGCTGGGCCGCGGCCGGGCCGAGGATGAAGAGGAGCAGCAGGAGGAGGATCGGGCGGGGAGAGCGGAGCATGGTCGCGGGCGTCGGAAGTGATCCCTCGAAACTCACGGTTCCCGTGGCGCAGGGCAATAGAACGAAGGTTAGGGGCCGCGCCGCGCCAGGTGGGCGCGAGGAGATGGCACCGGCCCAAAGGCCTTGAGGCGCGCGGTCGCACGCACGGAGGCCTGCACCGTGGCTAGCGTCCGAAGAAGCGGTTCACGGCCTCCGTGCGGTTCTGCACGTGCAGCTTCTCGTAGATCCGATGGATGTGCTGCTTGATGGTGCCGACGGTGATGCCGAGCCGGTCGCCGATCTCCTTGTACAGAAGTCCCTGCGCGAGCAGCTGGAGCACCTCGCGCTCGCGGTCGCTCAGTATTTCGAGATCGCCGGTGCTGCGCTCGCCGGGGGTGCGCAACTGGGCCACCACGCGCCGCGCCACGTGCGCGCTCATGGGTGCACCGCCGGCATTGAGCTCGCGCACGGCGTCCAGGATCTCGTCCGGCTTCGCGCTCTTGAGGATGTACCCGTTCGCACCGGCCTTCAGGGCCTCGAACACGCGCTGGTCATCATCGTGCACGGTGTACATCAGGAACTGCGTCCCGGTGCACCGGTCGCGCAATTGGCGCACGCAATCGATGCCGCTCTGCCCGGGCAGGTTGATGTCCATGATCACCACGTCAGGGCAGCGTTCGTGCAGGCGGAGCAGGGCGTCCTCGGCGGTGCTGTGCACGGTGAAGGGCTCCACCCCGGGTTCGAGGATGAAGAGCGACCGCAGGGTCTCGCGGATCAGCGCATCGTCCTCCACGATGCTCACTCGGATGGTGCGTTCAGGTGCGTGCATGGCCGGTGGTCGAAGGTCGCTCCGGATGTTCCGGGCGCGCAATAGAACCTTGGTTAGGTGCGGGCAGCGGCAGGCTGAAGCGCAAGGTGGTGCCGTGGTCGTTCGCGATGTGGAAGGTGCCGCCCAGGGTGGTGATGCGGCGCTCCATGTTGCGCAGGCCGTTGCCCACGCCCTGCCCGGCGGCCATCGGCAGGCCGATGCCATCGTCGTGCAGCCGCACCTGCAGTTCCTTTCCGGCCTCGAACCGGATCGATACCTGGTGCGCCTGCGCGTGCTTCACCACGTTGTGCAGGGCCTCCTTCACCACCAGGAACACGTTGCGCTTCTGCTCGGTGGTGAGCTGCACGGCGGGCCAGGGCCCATCGGCCTCGATGTGCGCCACCAGACCGTTCTCGCCCGCGTAGCGCCGTGCATGGTTGGTGCAGTACACCACCAGGTCCTCAAGGCCTGACTGGTCGGCGTTCATGGTCCAGATGATCTGGCGCATGTTGCCGATGAGCTCACCGGCCGTGTCGGCCAGCGCCCCGAGCAGTTCGCGCCTGCCCGGGTCCTTCTCCACGCGGAGCGCCATCTCGCTGCGCAGCTTCAGCGCGCTGAGCCCGGCCCCCAGGTCGTCGTGCATGTCGCCGGCGATGCGCATGCGCTCGGCGAGCACGGCCTTCTCGCGTTCGTGCTGCTGCCGTTGTGCGCGCAGGCGGTCCTGCAGGTAGTTGCGGAAGAGGAGCAGCACCATGAGCGCGACGATGCCCACGGTGGCCAGGCCGAACCACCAGGTGCGCCAGAACGGCGGGCTCACCTGCACGACCAGGTGCGCGGTGGGCGGGCCCCAGTTCACGCCATCGTTGCTGGCGCGCACCTCGATGCGGTGCTCGCCGGCCGGCAGGGCGTTGAGGTCGAGCCGCGCAGCGGTCCCCAGGTCCGTCCAGGTGGTGTCCGCGCTCGCATCGCGGTAGCCGAAATGCGGGGCCGGACCGGTGTTCCCCACGGCGCCCAGCAGCAGGCCCAGGGCATGTGAGGCATAGGAGAGCGGCACCACCTGCCCTGTCGAAGGCGCGTGGTAGGTGCTGTCGGCCGTGCGCACCTCGGTGATGCGCGCTTCGGGTGCGATGGCCGTGCGCAGCGCACCGCCATCCACCAGCAACAGGTGCTGGCCCGCGCCGATGGCGACCGTGCCATCGAAGCCGGGGCCGATGGCCCCGGAGAGCAGTTCGGGGTCCAGGCCGAAGGGGAGCGGCCACTGCACGAAGGCGCCATGGCCCTGCGGGCGGTGCGCCACGCCCAGGTTGGTCACCACCCAGGGTGATCCATCGCGGTCGAAATGGATGCCGAGCACGCGGCTTCCCGGGAGTCCGTCGCGGCGGGTGTACATGGTCACCTGGCCGGTCGCGGGATCGATGTGGCCCACCCCGCCCTCGTGGGTGCCGAACCAGATCAGCCCGTCGGGCGCTTCGGCCAGGCAGCGCACCACCCCGTTCCCCAGGTCGGCGGCCGCGGCGGTGTTGA
This sequence comes from Flavobacteriales bacterium, assembly GCA_044226515.1. Taxonomy (GTDB): domain Bacteria; phylum Bacteroidota; class Bacteroidia; order Flavobacteriales_F; family PHOS-HE28; genus PHOS-HE28. Next base: position 6,644 of record JBGAGX010000046.1, read on the forward strand.
GGAGCATCGCACGGGCGGGGAGCGCACCGCCTTGGAACCGCACCAGGCCACCGCCATCGTTCAGCCCGATCCACATGTCGCCACGCCGGTCCTGAAGGCCGCACAAGGTCATGTCGATGGGCAGCCGCGTGGCACGGTCGCTCGCCGTCCAATGCGCCACCCGCTCATGATCACTTCGGAAGAGCCCCTTCGACCAGGTGCCGCACCAGGTGCGGCCGCTGCGGTCCTCCTGGATGAAGGTGCAGGCATTGGCGTACACGTCGGGGGCCTGCGCGGCGAAGGTGGCGTCCTTCCACATGCGCGTGCATCCATGGTCCATGCGCAGGGGGCCTGCACCGGTGGCGACCCAGAAACCGCTTCGGGAGGGCCTCACGTCCGTTACGGTGCGCTGGTGCCCCTGCATGTAGGGGATGCCGGGGATGTCGGGCATCGCGCAGGCGCGCACCGCACTGTCGCGCGTGGTCACCTGCACGCCGGCCCCGCGTGTGCTCACGAGCAGGGTGTCGGTGCCCAGGGGGAGCACGGCGGTGACCAAGCGCGGGAACGTGAGCACCCGCAGGTGCGCGAACGATGGATCGAGGATGCGCACGCCTTCGGCCAGCCCCAGCCACAGTTCACCGTTCGCACGTTGCAGGATCGTTTCGCAGCGGACATCACCCAGGCTCCAAGGTTCATCGCCCGTGCGCACGCGCGTCCATCGCCCGTCGGTGCCGCGCACGTCCAGGTGGTAGGTCCAGGAACACAGCCACAAACGTCCGTCGCGGTCCAGGTACATGCGCCGCACGGTGTAGGGGTCATGTGCTCCGCTCATCGCCCCCTCCTCGCGCGCCTCGCCTCCGCGGAGGTCGCTGTGGTAAAGGCGGTAGTTCGATGCATCGTACCACCAAAGGCCACCCTGCCCGTCCGGTGTGGGCTTCTGGGCGGCCACCCGCTGGAAGCAGGACCACCCCGGAACGGGGTTCCGCGCGTCGTGGAATTTCCCGGTGCCCGCATCGAAGAAGCAGAGCCCCGCGGTGGTGGCGATCCAAAGGCCGTGGTGTGCGCGGTCCCAGTGCAGCGAGCGTTGATCGACCGTGTCGTTCGGAAGTCCCTGGCCTGGCGCTGTGCTCTTGGCAACGCGACCCAGCGTGCCGGTCATTCGGTCGAGCATGTACAGGCCGCTCCCGGCGCAGAGCCACAGGCGCCGGTCGTGCTCGGCGACGATGTCGCTCACGCGGTTGGCCTGGTGCACCGCGCCTGGGGGAGCTTCGATGCGGTAGCGCTGGAAGGCATCGAGCGCGGGGAGGTACCGGCAGAAACCGCCCGCCGTGGCCACCCAGATGGTGCCGCCTTCATCCTGGATGAGGTCGTTCACCTGGTCGTTGCTCAACGACGTGCTGTCCTTGCTGTCGTAGAGGTAGGTCCGCATGCGGGTGCCCTCGAGCCGCACGAGGCCGGCGTTGGTGCCCACCCACATGAAGCCGTTGTCGTCCTCGAGCAGGGCACGGACCTCCGATCCGGGCAGCGCATCGTTGAAGGCGGGCCGCTCGAAGAGCAGGTGTTCCTGGGCCATGGTGCGCAGGCCGGCCAGCAGGGCGAGCAGTAGGATGGGCCGGGATCGGTTCATGACCTGTCGAGCACGGAAGATCGGTGATCGGCGGAAGCGCACCGCCACGTGGAATGCGGAACCCCGCCCCACGTTGGTCCGGGGCGGGGTTCGCTCAGCCTGCCCCGGGGGCTCTGGACCAGGGCGGCCGGTGGATGCGATGGCCGCTCAACCGAGCACGGTGATACGCTCGAGCACGGCGCTGCGGAAGTTGCGGCTGAGGATATGGATGATGCCCTCCACGGTGACGGTATCGCCGTCCACCCGTTCCAGGTGGCGCACGTTCACGGCGGTGTTGCGGTTCACCTGTACGAAGGTGTGGCCGAATTGGAGGAGCACGTCGCGCAGGCTGCTGCGCAGCACGAAACGACGGCGGTCGCAGTGCAGCTCCACGTAGTTGCCGTCGGCGTGGAGGCTGCGGATGGCGTTCTGCCGCACACGATGCAGGCCCTGGCGGTCGCGGATGAAGACCACTTCAGCGTTGGCAAGGTGGGGGTGCCTGAGGCCCATGCCCGCCCGCGCGGGAGGGGCTTCGAGCACATCGGTCCGGTCCAGCAGATCGTAGGTCAAGGCGGCAGGAGGTTGCGACACCGAAGGTGACGGATCTCCGATCGGCGTGCATCACCCTTTCGGGTGATTTTGTTCGCCATGGGATGGTCCGGTGCGCTTCAGCGGCCGCACAGCACGTGGAGCCGCTCAAGCAGTTCCTGCCGGTAGCTGCGGCTCAGGGTGATCACCGCCCCGGCCACTTCCACGCTGTCCGGGTCCACGCGTTCCAGGTGGTCCACGTTCACCGCCGTGCTGCGGTTCACCTGCACGAAGCGGTCCTCGCCCAGCTGATGGATGAGCTCGCGCAGGCTGGTGCGCAGCACGAACCGCTGCTGGGCGGTGTGCAGCTCCACGTAGTTGCCATCGGCCTGCAGCAGCTGGATGCACGATCGGCCGAGGCGCTGGTACCCATGCTTGTCGCGGATGAACACAGGGTCCACCCCACGGGGCATGTTCTGCTGCTGGCCGGAAGGCCGGGAAGGAAGGGAGAGGATGAGCGTGTCGTGCTCGGCTTGCGCTGCGCGTGCGGCCCCGTCAACGGGAAGGTCCTGGTCCATGGAACGGCCTGGTTCGGATCATGTGGAACGATCCTGCCGGAGCTGCAGGGCGCGCAACTTAGGGCGGCATCGAACAGGCTGTCAAGTCACCGGCATCAAGTTCATGTGAAGTTGTCGCACGGCGGGGTGGATCTTCGGCGCCATGCTGCGGACCGGCCAACAAAGAAGCCCGGCCTTGCGGGCCGGGCTTCACGATGCGGACGTGGGGCCTTACTGCACCACGATCTTGTGGTTCTCGCTCACCCCGTTGCGCATGATGCGCAGGTGGTAGTTGCCGCTGCCGTAGGAGGTGAGGTCCATCTCGCGGCGGTAGGTGCCCTGCACCATGCGGGGAGCGTCCTGGAACACCACCTGACCGGCGGCGTTGTGGATCTCCAGGCTCATGTTCTCCCCATCCTTCACCGGTACGGTGAGGGTGAAGAGGCCGCGGCTGGGGTTCGGCACGATGCTCACGCTCTGGTCGGCGGTGGCCACGTTGGTCACGCTCTTGTAGATGGAGCCGGTGCGGTCGTAGCCGTTCAGGCTGATGTAGTAGTTGCCATTGTTCTCGTCGATGGCCGTCCAGCCGTCGTTCACCAGGGCGAACTCGCCCTTGCCCGTGTAGGGGATGGTGGCGATCACATACTCCTGACCCGCCTTCCAGGAAAGACCGGCATCAGCGATGCGGTCGAAGCCGAAGCCGGCGTAGATCTGGTAATTGAAGGGACCGTCCTCATGCACATCACCGCTCTTGGCGATGGGGATGTAGGTGCCGGCGGCGCTCTTCTGCGTGTGGGCCTGAAGCTTGGCCCCGTTGGAACGCTCCCAACGCACGGTGAACACAACGGCGCTCAGGATGCCATCGAAATCCTCCGTGGGGCGCACGCGCACCTCCAGCTCGTTGCCGGCCTGGAAGAGGCCAATGTCGACGTTCTGCGCCTGCACCGTGCTGAAGCCGAGCATCAACGCTGCCGTGAGCCCGGCCGCCTTGGTGAATTGACGTGTCATGGGAAGAGAGGGTATTGGAAGGTCGTTGAGGTTCGTTGGGGTCGTTCGTCCGGTCCGTCCGGCAGCTTACCGAAGTGCAAGATGGGAAGGAAGGGGTGAGCTTGGCAAGTGTCTGTGGCCGAACGCCGCGTATTTGTACACCAAGCTACTGAAAACGTACACGAAACGCATGAACGCGTCTTCGGGCTCACCGGCCGGTGATGATGCGGACGCTGCCCAGCAGGGGGTCGCGGAAGTGCTTGGACAGGGTGAAGGCCAACTCCCCGATGCGCACCTCGTCGGCGCCGATCAGGTCCAGGTGGCGGATGTTCACGGCCTGGGCCCGGTTCACCTGGCACATCAGGTCGTGCGGCAGCATCTTCAGCACCTCGGCGAGCGAATTGCGCAGCACGATGCGGCGCTGGTGCAGGTGCAGTTCCACGTAGTTGCCGTCGGCCTGCAGGTACATGATGTCCACGGGGTCGATGCGCACCAACCCCCGCATGTCCTTCACGAAGTAGACACCGTGGTCCGGCTCGCCGGTGCGCGGTGCGTCGTGGGGCGCCCGCACGAGCTCCGCCATCGCGGCCTCGTCGGCGTCGGGCAGGGTGGCGCCGTTCAGGGCGCGGATCACCGGGGTCTTCCTTACCTGGACGGGCCCCCGCCGCAGGGTCGGGCGTGGGGCTTCCAGCTCACCGGTGGAGCTGATGATCGTTCGTTTCGCGGGCATCGTCGGGTATCGTCGACCTTCTCGCGAACGAGGGAGCACCCTGCGGGTACGGGAAGGTGGGTTGGCTGCATGGTCTCCGCCGGGCGGAAAGGACACGCAAATTAGAAGAACGCACGATATGCACAAGGGTATGTTGAGAACCGAATGTCGGTCGTTGCGATCGGACCGGATATGGGTGTATATGCCGGAGGCGCAACGGGCAAGGGGCCGGCACGCCGGTCCCTTGCCCGTTGCATGGCTTGATGCTGCTCAGGCCTTGCTGAAGCGCACGGACCGGTGCCTGCCGCCTTGGTCGAGCACCAACAGGTAGGAGCCGCTCGCCATACCGGCCAGCTCGATGCGCTGCAGCGCGGGACCGGAGAAGCGACCGGCGCGTACCGTGCGGCCCTGCAGGTCGATGATCCTCCAGTCGGCCGCGAGCGCCTCCACGTACAGGGCCTCGGTGCACGGGTTCGGATACACCTGCACCGGCAGCGCGCCACGCTCCTCAAGGCCCACGTTGCCCGGTGCGAACACCAGCACGTTGGAGCCGTCGTCGATCACCATGGGGTACAGCGGCGCCGTGTTCCACAGCAGCAGGTCGTTCTCGGTGCTCACCAGCTTCGCCAGGTCGTTGATGGTGCCCAGCGGGGTGATCGCCGTGCCGTGGCCGGTGTAGCTCCAGGTGACCGAGGCGGGACCGTCGATGTCCACGTAATTGTCCGACACGTTCTGCCCGAAGGCCATGGGGAAGGTGAGGATGAGCTTGGGGTCGGTATAGTCGTTCACATCACCGGGCACACCGGTGGCATGGATGGCGATCCCGTTGGGGCCGATGTTCAAGTAGGTGTATTCGGTGCCCATGCCGGTGACCGTCTGGGCCCACACCCAGTTGGCACCGGGGTAATTGGCCGCGTAGGGCGTTCCCGTTGACGCGGTGAAATCGAGCGTGCCGATGGGCTGCAGGCTCACGGTGCTCAGGTCCCAGGTCTGGTTGGCACCGTCGCTGGGTTCGGTGGCCGAGCCGGGGCTGGTCACCAGGTACATGTCGAGCTGCAGTCCGTTGGGGTCCACCATGCTCTGTTGCAGGGTGGGCTGCGCAACGGCGACCAGGCCGCCGAGCGCGAGGAAGGGGAGCAGGATGTGGCGCATGTCCGTTCGTGTATCGGTCTTGGGTTGATCGGCATCGACCCATGGTCGGTCCGCTGGAACAAGCTTACAACAGCGGGCCCCGCACCGTCAACAACCTCACACGAACATGCGATGCCGTCCTGTCCTTGGGCGGCCCCCTTCCAAGCGGTGAGCACGCTAGTGCTGGTGGTGGGATGAGGGCCCGCCTTGTGCGGGGGCGCTGGATGCAGCGGGCAGGCCAACCGCGAACGCGACGGGGCGCCTGCCCTTGGCAAGCGCCCCGTCCATGCACCGGAACGGTATCAGCGGTCGTTCACTGGACCACCAGCCGTTGAGTGAAGGTCTGTTCGCCAACGGTCACGTTCACGAGGTAGATGCCGGCGCCCATCGCTTCGTTGAGGGGGAGCACGGTGTTCAGCGATCCGCCGGACACCGGTTCCGCGCGGGCGAAGACGCGTCGGCCTGTGAGGTCGTACACATCGACCTGGGCGAGGTCGGCATCGCCGTGCAGGCCTTCGATACGGAGCTGCAGCTGCTCGCCACGGTTCGGGTTGGGCCAGAGGCGCATCACCGCGGTCATGGCCTCCTCCCCATCGGTGAAGGTGCGGTCATGGCCCGGCCCCCACAGGTTGCCACCGGGTTGCGTGCAGAAGGGCGCGGATTGGGCGTTGGTGATGCCCACCGTGCAGGTGGCGCCCCACGGGCACCAGGTGGCGCCGCTGTCGAAGCTGGCCCGCACACGCACGTCGTAGGTATAGGTGCCGCACAGCAGCGGGTTGGTGGCCCACACACCGAGCACCAGCGCGTAGCTGGAGGTCTGGATATTGCGCAGGTAGCCTTCGGCGGGGATCGACAGCTCGAACTGGTAGCGGTTGGCGGGTTGGTTGTTGCCGTTCACCACGCGCACCGCGGGCACCGCGTACAGCCTGCCCTGTGGGCCGGAGCCGTTCACCAGCTTGTTGGTGGCTCCGCAGCTGAGCGTGCTGCCGGGCGTGGCGATGAGCTGGGTGGTCGGGCAGTTCGCGGCCGGCACATCGATCTTGAAGCGGCAGGCGGGACCGAAGTCGGCCGCCACGCCGTTCACGCGGCTCCGCACACGCACGTTCAAGAGCGTGTTGGCCGGCACCGGGTTGGTGAGCAGGTTGCTGAAGCGCAGGTGCGAGGCGGCCAGCGCGCCGGCCGGTGCCCCGGTCATGGGGCTCGCGTGGCTGATGAACACCCTGCGGCTGTACCCGCCGTTCGGGTCGAACAGCCAGAACTCGTAACCATCATCGCTTTGGTCGCCCACGCCGTACGCTGCGCTCACCGCAGGATTCGCGCTGGCGATCGACCACTGACCGGGGATCCAGGTCTCCACATCGCACTGGCTGTCGATGAGCTTGTCGTTCCCCACGGCGGAGCAGAAGGGTTGCGCGGCCTGGCTGGTGGTGGTGAAGGCGGAACCGTTGCCCGCGTTGTCGATCACACGGCGGCCCTGGCCGTCGCGCAGCACATGACCACCACCGCTGATGCCATCGCCGCCCGCATCGCTCACGATGAGGTTGAAGCAGCCACCATCGGGTACACAGAAGGTCTCGACGATGGTCGCGTTGCTCATGTACGGACCGCCTGATGCGATCACGTAGGGGCTGTTCGCGTCCACCACCTGCCAGGTGGTCTCGTTGCCGTTGCCGTCGGTGTTCAAGGTGAGGGACCAGTTGGTGCAGGGCACCGGCGTACCGGCGCACGCACAGTTGGCCCCGATCACATCGTTGATGGTGAACGGGTTGTTGTCGTTGCAGGCAGCACCGGGGTTCGGGCCGAGGGGGCACGGATCGCACGCATCGCCCAGCCCGTCACCGTCGGTATCGTCCTGGCCGGGGTTCGCCGCGTTCACACAGTTGTCCAGGCAGTCGGCGATCCCGTCCGCATCGGTGTCGGTATCGGGCACCCCGCAGCCGCACTGGCCGGGTGCCGTCTTCAGAGGGTCGGTCGGGCACAGGTCGTTGCAATCGGCCGTGCCGTCGCTGTCCGTGTCGGTGTCGGGATTGCCGCAGCCGCACTGGCCCGGGTTCTGCTTCAAGGGGTCGGCGGCGCACAGGTCGGTGTTGTCGGCCACATAGCCCACCGGCTGGTCGCACGTGTAGCCGGCCTGGGCATCGCCGGGATCCCCGAAGCCGTCACCGTCGGCATCCGCATACCAGGTGGTGGCCACATCGGCCACGCCGCAGCCGCACACGCCGGGCGCCTGCTTCAGCGGATCGGCCGGGCAGAGGTCGGTGTTGTCGGCCACGTAACCGCCCGGCGCCGAGCAGGCCAGCAGGCTGGAGCCGGCATCGCCGAAGCCATCACCGTCCGCATCGGCATACCAGGTGGTGGCGGCGTTCTCGGTCACCACCACATCGGCGGTGGCGTTCGTGCACGGCGCCGTGCCCGTCACGGTGTAGGTGTAGGTGCCGGGGCCCATGGTGGCGGGGTCGTAGAGGCCACCGACCACCGGGTCCGGACCGCTCCACGAGCCACCGCCATCGGGTGTGCCCCCGAGCTGGGCGAACAGACCGGCAGCTGCGTCGTTGCTGCAGATGGTGAGGGTGCCGTTCGTGCCGGCGTTCGGCGGGGCCACGGTGGTGATGCTCACCGTGGCGCTGTTCGTGCATCCGTTCGCATCGTGCGAGGCGGTCACGGTGTAGGTCTGATCGCTGGTGGGCGAAGCGGTCACACTGGCCCCGGTGGTGCTGCTCAGGGCGATGTTCGGCGACCAGGTGTAGCTCACCGTGGCCGGGTAGCTGAAGGTGATGCTCCAGCTGGTGATGGAGCCGCCATCGCCGTTCGCATCGTCGCGGATGAGGAGCTTCCACGTTCCGTTGAAGTTGCCGGTGAAGGACCCGAGCGAGGGCGAGGCCTGGCTGAAGCCGTTCCCGGGGCCGGGCGCGGTGGGGTAATCATCGGAGGCCCCGATGTTGGTGGGGGCGTATGTGCCGCTGGCGTTGGTGCCGGCATCCGACATCGAAGGCGAACCCGTGGCGAAGGTGTAGGTCGCACCGGTGATGTCGTTGCCACCGCCCACATCGCTCATCAGCACCACGTTCACGCCCGTAGGCGACTGGAGCAGGATGTCAAGGTCGTCCGGGTAGGTATGGGTGATGCCGTTGAGGGTGACGGAGGCCACTGTGGCGCCCGCCGCAGGCAATCCGCTCACGGCCAGGTTCCAGGGGTAGACCGAGGCGTTCTGCGCGGCGCCCGTGGTGATGGTGGCCGGCCCGCCGGTGCTGTTGGCCGTGCTGCTCTGGATCGCCGGCGAAGAGGCGGAAGCGGTCAGCACCTGGGGCGAGCCCGCGCAGGTGGTGGCGCTCGGCGGCGTGATCACCGGCACGGTGGGCGCAGGGTTCACGGTGACGGTGACGTCGGCCGTACCGGCGAAGGGACAGCCGCTGTTCGTGCCGGTAACGGTGTAGGTGGCCGTCGTTCCGGGGTTGGCGGTCACCGCGGCACCGCTCGTGCCGCTCAGGCCCGTGCCGGGGGACCAGGTGTACGATCCGGAGGCGCCCGAGGCGGTGAGGCTCACCGAGCTTCCATCGCAGATCGCCGGTGCGGGCGGGGTCACCGCGATGGCGGGCGCAGTGCACGGGGTGAAGGTGTAGGTGAGGCCATTGGTGAAGGCCTTGGCGGGCGCGGACGTGGTGAAGCGCAGGGTGCTGCTGTTCGCCGTGCCGGCCAGCGAGGCGGCCCAGGTCTCGGCGCCCGTTCCCACCGACCGGTTGTTCACGTTGGTGGCGAAGGTGTTGTTCGGCCCACGCAGACCGACCTCGGGTTGGAAGCTGGTGGAGCTGCCCTGACCGGCCAGGCTGCCGTACACGATGCTGATCGCGTTGGTGCTGGTGTTCAGCCGGATCTGGAAGTTGAAGTTCTCGTTGCTCACGCCCTTGCGACGCATGCCGCGCCACTGCACCACCACCTCGGAGCCCACCGTCTGGATGCGCACGCTGCGGGAGGTGAAGCCGAAGCCGGCGTTGGTGTGCTGCAGGTCGGTGCCGAAGGCCGCGATGGCCCCACCATAGGCCGCTGCGTTGCTGATGGGGGTATAGTTGGTGCCCCCGGGAGCTGCACCGAAGGTGATGAAGCCGTTGGCCGAGACGTAGATCTGGGTGTATTCCGTTCCCCCGTAGTTGAACGCAGGGATCGTCTGTGCGGCCGAGATGTCGTCGTCGATCGTGCCCAGCTCGAGCGCGCCGCCGAACAGGATGGTACCGCCGCTTATGGCCGAGTAGGTGCCGGAGGCCGAGGAGAAGGTGTAGGCCGTGGCCACCTGGGCCTGCAGGCGTACCTGCGAAAGCACCAGCAGGAACAGCAGCAAAGGGAGTCGCCGGGCCCGGGCAAGGCGCGGATTGAAGCGTGCCGGAAGGGAGGATCGAGAGGCCATGCGTGTCGTGTTTGGAACCTCAAGTTCGGCAGATCGTCATCGCCTTGTCAATAAAATTCGTCGACGGATCAATGAAAAGCTTCGACGAATGATCGTTCATGGGTTCTCCTGTGCATGCCGCCGCGGGGCGCATGGAACCGTTCCGGCCAAGGGCCATGTGGTCGGTCAGGCGCTGACCGGGCCATGCCCATGGGCCACCCGCCTCATCCGGGGCGGACCGCGACCGGCGCCCCCCCCGAGACTTCGGGAGGGGCGCCGTTCGCCGTTCGATCGTAGGCCTTATTCGGCCAGCACCAGCACGGTGTTGTTCATCACCTCCACCACGCCGCCCTTCACGGGGAAGGAGCGCTCGCCGCCCTCGGTCTTCACCCGCACCTCGCCGGCCTTCAGCACGGTGATCAGCGGGGCGTGGTTCTCCAGGAAGCCCATGCTGCCGTCCACGCCGGGCACGCCCACGTAGCTGGCCTCGCCCTTGAAGAGCTCCTTGTCGGGGGTGATGATCTCGACGCGCATGGATCAGGCTTTCGCGGCCTCGGCCAGCATCTTCTTGCCGGCGGCGATCACGTCCTCGATGTTGCCCTTCAGGTTGAAGGCGCTCTCGGGGTACTCGTCCATCTCGCCGTCCAGGATCATGTTGAAGCCCTTGATGGTCTCCTCGATGGGCACCATCACGCCCTTGAGGCCGGTGAACTGCTCGGCCACGAAGAAGGGCTGGCTGAGGAAGCGCTGCACCTTGCGGGCGCGGAACACGGCCTGCTTGTCCTCCTCGCTCAGTTCGTCCATGCCCAGGATGGCGATGATGTCCTGCAGTTCCTTGTAGCGCTGCAGGATGGCCTTCACGCGCTGGGCGCAGCGGTAGTGCTCCTCGCCCACCACGGCGGGGGTGAGGATGCGGCTGGTGCTGTCCAGGGGGTCCACCGAGGGGTAGATGCCGAGCTCGGCGATCTTGCGGCTCAACACCGTGGTGGCGTCGAGGTGCGCGAAGGTGGTGGCGGGGGCGGGGTCCGTGAGGTCGTCCGCGGGCACGTACACGGCCTGCACCGAGGTGATGGAGCCGCGCTTGGTGGAGGTGATGCGCTCCTGCATGGCGCCCATCTCGGTGGCCAGGGTGGGCTGGTAACCCACCGCGCTGGGCATGCGGCCCAGCAGCGCGCTCACCTCGGAACCGGCCTGGGTGAAGCGGAAGATGTTGTCCACGAAGAAGAGGATGTCGCGGCCGCCGCTCTGCTCATCGCCATCGCGGAAGTACTCGGCGAGGGTGAGACCGCTCAGGGCCACGCGGGCGCGGGCACCGGGGGGCTCGTTCATCTGGCCGAAGATGAAGGTGGCCTGGCTGGTGGCGAGCTCGTCGTAGTTCACCTTGCTCAGGTCCCAGCCGCCCTCCTCCATGCTGTGCTTGAAGCCCTCACCGTACTTGATGATGCCGGCCTCGATCATCTCGCGCAGCAGGTCGTTGCCCTCGCGGGTGCGCTCACCCACGCCGGCGAACACGCTGTAACCGCTGTAGCCCTTGGCGATGTTGTTGATCAGCTCCTGGATCAGCACGGTCTTGCCCACACCGGCACCGCCGAACAGACCGATCTTGCCGCCCTTGGCGTAGGGCTCGATCAGGTCGATCACCTTGATCCCGGTGAACAGCACCTCGGTGCTGGTGCTCAGGTCCTCGAACTTCGGGGCCTCGCGGTGGATGGGGTAGCTCTTGCCCGTGTTCACCGGCTTCATGCCGTCGATGGCATTGCCCGTTACGTTGAACAGGCGGCCCTTGATGGCGTCGCCCACCGGCATGCTGATGGGGGTGCCCATGCCGTGCACCTCGGCGCCGCGGCTCAGGCCGTCGGTGCTCTCCATGGAGATGGCGCGCACCGTGTCCTCGCCGATCAGCTGCTGCGTCTCCAGCACCAGCACCGAACCATCGGGGCGGGTGATGTGCAGCGCGTCGTAGATGTTGGGGAGGTCCTTGCCGGACTCGAAGCGAACGTCGACCACAGGACCGATGACCTGGACGACCTTACCGATGTGCTTGGACATGCGTGTACGCCGAAGCGGTTTGGTTGATGACGGCCTAAGTGCGTAGGCGTGAGCGGGTTATGCGATGGGGAGGCACATGCCTCCGATTTGCGGCCGCGAAGGTAGGTGTTGCCC
>JBGAGX010000047.1:0-17370 GCA_044226515.1 Flavobacteriales bacterium
CCCATCGGGCTGAGCCTGCTGAGCGCATCCCCCGGTCACGAGCGGCTCGGCGCCGCGCTGGCGCTGGCGGTGGGTTACGGCGCCACCATCGGCGGCATGGCCACGCCCGTGGGCACACCGCCCAACCTCGTGCTCATGGAACAGTGGCGGCAGCTCTTCCCCGGGCGCGGGCCCATCGGCTTCGGCCAGTGGATGCTCTTCGGCGTGCCCTACGCCGCGCTCTACCTGCTGCTCACGTGGCTGCTCATGACACGGGTGCTCTTCCGCCTTCCGGGTCGCGCCACCGTGGACAAGCAGCGGCTGCGTGACCAGATACGGGCGCTCGGTTCGGCCTCCCGGGATGAGCGGCTCGCAGCCCTCATCTTCGGCCTCATCGCGTTGCTGTGGATCACGGGCGACCGCATCGACTTCGCGGAGGACCTTGTGTTCCGCGGCTGGCGCAACAACCCTTGGGCGGACCTGCGGGCGTTCGGCGATCCCGCGGTGGCCATGGTGGGCGGCATCGCGCTCTTCCTCGTTCCCTCGGTGGACCGCACCGGCGGGCAGCGCCGCACACTGCTCGATTGGGAGTTCGCGCAGGCCCGCATCCCCTGGGGTGTGGTGCTGCTCATCGGCAGTGGCTTCGCCATCGCCGGCGGCATCGATGCGAGCGGCCTGAGCGGGGCCATCGGCAAGGCCCTGGCCGGCTGGCGCACGGGATCGGAGGCCACCCAGGTGGGGCTCATCGCCGCGGGGGTCACCCTGCTCAGCGAGCTGGGACGCTCGCCGCCAGCTGCGGCTTCATGCTGCCCATCGCGAGCCCGATGCAGGCCATCGTGTTCAGCAGCGGGCAGCTCAGCGTGAAGCAGATGGTGAAGGCCGGGGTGTGGATGGACGTGATCGGCGTGGTGCTGCTGATGGGGTTGTGGGGCCTTCTGGGCGCCGCGGTGTTCGAATGATGAACACTGCGGGGCGCTCGTTGTTACCTTCATCACCATGCGCACCATCACCCTGTTACCGACCCTCCTGGTCGCGCTCGCTGTGAGCGCACAGGCCCCCGCCACCTTCACGCTCACCAGCTCCGACGTGGGCGGCCAGGCCACCCTGCAGCAGGTCTTCAGCGGTTTCGGCTGCACCGGCGGCAACATCAGCCCGCAGCTGGCGTGGAGCCACGCACCCGAAGGCACGAAGAGCTTCGCCATCACCATGTACGACCCCGATGCGCCCACGGGCAGCGGCTGGTGGCATTGGCTGGCCTTCGACATCCCCGCCACCACGAAGGCATTGCCCGCCGGGGCCGGAACGCCCGGCAAGCCCGGCATGCCCGAAGGCGCCATCCAGAGCCGCACGGATTTCGGCGCCACCGGCTACGGAGGTCCCTGCCCGCCCCCCGGTCATGGTCCGCACCAATACATCGTCACGGTGTATGCGCTGAAGACCGACAAGCTCGGCTTGGACGCGAACGCCACCCCCGCTGTGGTGGGCTACACGATCAACAGCCAGATGCTGGCCAAGGCGAGCATCGTGTTCTATTACGGACGATGAGCTGGCGCCCTAGGGCGGCAACGGTCCGTTGTAGCGCACGCACGGCGTGTTGTACCACGGGCATCGGTCGAAGAGCGGAAGCTCCACACGGGTCGTGTCCCCGCCGTTGATGGCGACCACGCCGAAGGGGCCGTACAGCCAGCGGTCCAGGCATTCCTTGTCGATGGGTTCGGTGTTCATGGCCGGCTTGCTGTGGTCCTTCAAGAGCTGTTGGTAACGTCGGTCGTCCACGCGGTCCTGGTCGAGCAGCAGGTAATGCCCGGCAGGTAGCGTCAGGTGGCCGTTGCCCGTCGCATCGGTGCGGATGGTGTCGACGATGGGGCGCTGCGGGTCGTTGGGCGCCATGATGCCGCTGCTGTCCGGTGTGGCGGCCCGCAGGAAGATGCGGCCCTGCCAGGGCTCGGGTCGCGGTAGATCATTGCCCGGGTCGGCACCACCGCAATAGGGCGCCGTGTAGCTGGCGTGAAGGTGGAGGACGCCGGTCCCGCGGCTGACCTTCCATGGATACATCTCACCCCGGTTCGTGGTGCGGGATGTGGAGCACGAACCAAGCAGGAGTACGAGCCCGATAAGGATACAGAAGAACCTATCCGTGTTCATCCGTGTCCATCCGTGGTCCCTCACCTCACACCGTCGCGATCACCTTCAGCTCGATGGCGATGGGCGTGGGCAGGCAGTTGATCTCCAGCGTCGTCCGGCAGGGCGGGTCCTGCTCGAAGTACTCCTTCCAAAGCCGGTTGTAGGTGGGGAAGTCGTCCTTCATGTTGGTGAGGAAGACGGTGACGTCCACGATCTTCTCCCAGCTGCTGCCGCTGTCCTCCAGGATCCACTTCACGTTCTGGAACACGCTGCGCACCTGCGTCTCGATGTCGTAGGAGAGGATGTTCCCGTCGGCATCGAGCTCCACGCCGGGGATCTTCTTCGTGCCGCGCTCACGCGGACCCACACCGCTCAGGAACAGCAGATCGCCCACGCGGCGGGCATGCGGGTAGTGTCCGACGGGCTCGGGGGCCTTGTTGGAGGAGATGCTGGACATGGTGCGTTACCGTTGGCGCAAAGGTCGTTACTCCGCCGATCACCGGATGGTGCGCGGCGGGAACATCGGGGCGCTAGGGACCATGGGATGGCCCGCTGCGCGGATCAGGACTCCTTGGGCAGCGAGAGGATGAAGGTGGCACCTTGACCGTCCTCGGAGCGCACCGCGATGGTGCCGCCATGAAGCTCGGCGATGCGCCGGGCGAGCGAGAGCCCGATGCCGTGGCCCTTGGCCCCGCCGGTGTTGTTCCCTCGAAGGAAGGGCTCGAAGATGCGCTCATGATCGGCCTGGTCGATGCCCGCGCCGGTGTTGGTGACCTCGATCCGGGTGCGTTCGCCCTGGCCGGAGAGCCGGACCGTGGCCCGCTGATCGTCGGAGTACTTGCAGGCGTTCTCCATGAGGTTGTGCACCAGCGACCGCAGGAGCACCTCGTTGCCGCGCACGGTCAGGTCGCGCTCGTCCTCCACATCATCGATGTTCACCATCACCTGGTAGTGCGGGTCCATCCGTTGCACCTCGTTCCGGGCGTTCCAGAGCACCTCGTCCAACCGCACGGGCAGGAAGGTGGTCGCCGTGCTGCCGGTCTCGGCCTGGGCCAGCATCAGCAGCCGGTCGGCCAGCCGGTTCAGGTTCTGCATGTCGTCGAGGACCGAACGGAGCGTGGCCTGGTACGAAGCGGTATCGCGTTCGCGGAGCAGCAGCACATCGAGCTGGCCCGAGATGGTGGCCAGCGGTGTGCGCATCTCGTGCGAGGCGTTCGCGATGAAGTTGCGCTGGGCGAGGAAGGCCTCCTGCAGGCGGGCCATGAGGGCGTTGAAGGAGCGTGCGAGCTCCGCCACCTCGTCGTGCGCGGGACCCTCGGTCACCCGGTGCCCCAATTCGGCGGGGCCGATGCTCCGCATCTCGGAGACCAGCCGGCTCACCGGTGTGAGGGCGCGCCGGGCATACCAGCGGCCCACGATGAAGGTGATGAGCATGCCGGACAGGAAGGTCGCCAGCATCACGCGCCAGAGGTTGGTGATCTTGCTTCGGCCGAAGATGTCGTTCCCGCTCACCGCCACCACGTAGCCTTCCTCCTCATCGTTGAAGGGGAAGATGAGGCCCTCGCGCTCCCCACGGCCGTTATCCAGCTCGCCTTCCCGGCGCACACGCTCCAGCAACGCGATAGGCGTGGGCTCCGGGTCGCCGTTGCCCATCTCGAAGATCAGGTGGTCATGCCTGTCGTAGATGCGGATCTGCTCCTCGGGCAGCCGCACGGGGTTGCTGCTCTCGATCCGCTTGAGCAGGGCCTCGCTCACCTCGTCCATCCGGATCAGGAGCATCGCGGCGTTCATGCCCCGGCTGCGCATCCGACCCTGGAACTCCTCGGCCCGGTAGGCGGCGGAGAGCATGTAGACCACCACGAGCGAACTGCCGAGCACCAGCGAGGCGAGCAGCATGAACTGCAGGGCCAGGCGGGTGCGGATCGTCATGGACGCAGGGTGAGGATGTACCCGAAGCCCACCCGTGTGTGGATGAGCTTGGGTTCGAACGGGCGGTCCACCTTCTTTCGCAGGAGCTTGATGTAGGCCTCCACCACGTTGGTCCCCGTGTCGAACGAGATGTCCCACACGCGCTCGCTGATCAGCGCACGGCTCAGCACGCGTTCCGCGTTGCGCATGAGCAGCTCGAGCAGGGCGAGCTCCTTCGCGGTGAGCGGTATCCGTTGCCCTTCGCGCACCGCCTCCTTGCGGGCGAGGTCAAGGACGAGCCCGCCGTACTCCAGGCGCTCGGTCTGCTCCTGCACCGCGGTGGCGCGTCGGGTCAGGGAGCGCACCCGGGCCAGCAGCTCCTGGAAGGCGAACGGCTTCACGAGGTAGTCATCGGCACCGGCGTCCAGGCCGCGAACCTTGTCGTCCGTGGTGCCCAGCGCGGTGAGCAGCAGGATGGGCATGCGACCGCCGGCATCGCGGATGGCCTTGCACGTGTCCACCCCGCTCATGCCCGGCATCACCACGTCCATGATCACCAGGTCGATCTCCTCACGCGCGGCCAGGGAGGCGCCGGTGGGCCCGTCGAACGCGCTGACCACCTCGTACCCGCTCTCCTCAAGTCCCTGCTTCAGAAAGGTGGCCACCTTCGGCTCATCCTCCACAACCAGTATGCGCATGCTGTTCGGTTCGATGGATCAAGGTCCGGTCCCGGCCCATGGAGAGCGGACCGGAGGTCGAATGTACCCGGCCGCGGACGAAGATGGCATGCCCGACCACCGGATGCGTCCGGGAGGCGCTTGGGGCCCGCGTGAACACGGCCCGGCCGGAGGATGAAAACCAGTTGAACGCCACCGCCCTCCCCCGACCACGTGGCGCACTTACCTTGGACACCATGACCATGCGCACCCGCACCACCCTTCTTCTCCTTGTCCTCCTGTTCGGCACCACCATGCGCGCCCAGCTCAGCTGGGTGCCTTGCACCATGCCGGTGAACACCCTGACCGCGCTGGCCATGGGCCCCTATGGTGAGCTGATGACGCTGTTGAACACCAACCCGGCACAGGTGCGCATGAGCACCGACCAGGGCCAGACCTGGCAGGACCACGCCGGCACCGGTGGCCCCAACGGCACCTTCCTGAGCGAAACGCGCCTGCACTTCACCAACGACGCCACCATCCTGGTATGGGGCAGCGTCAATGGAGGCAGCTCCTACAACGTGTGGCGCAGCACCGATGGCGGCGACACCTTCACCATGCTCGGCACGGCCAACGGCATCCCCGCCGGACGTTACTTCATGGGCTTCAGCAGCGGCCCCTCTGGTGATGTGTACCTGTACGGCGAGGGCATCCTGCGCAGCACCGACGACGGACAGACCTGGACCAGCATCGTGGGCGCGAACACCGCGCTCACTGCGATGGCCGTCACCACCACGCACATCTGGGCGGTGCAGCTGGGCGCCGTGTACCGCGGCAACCTCGATGGCACTGGGTTCACGGCCATCAGCACCGGCGCCGTGCAGGTCACCAACGGGCTGGGCATCACACGCGGCATGAACGACCGCATCATCTCCGTGGGCGGCTCGGACCGCGTGATCACCACGGCGGACGGTGGCAATACGTGGCAGGCGGTGAACACCGGCATCACCACCACGCTCAACAACGAGCTGCAGCACATCGCCGCATCGCTCGGCAGTGACACCTGGGTCACGGCCAAGCAGATCACGGTGTTCAGCACGGACAATGGCGGTGCGCCCTGGGTGAACGCCAGCAGCGGCCTGGGCTTCGCCGGGAACGAGCCCATCCAGGGCGTCTTCTGCGATTCCACCGGCACCTTCTACCTCTACGGCTATTTCCACCTCTACCGGTCCAACACCACCACGGGCATCGGACCGCTCGCGGCCAGCGAAGTGGGTGCCGCCTATCCGAACCCCACCGACGGCACGCTGCGGCTGCCGCCCAGCTTCAACGGAAAGGCCTGCCAGGTGATCGATGCGGCCGGCCGCGAAGTGCTGCGCGTGCAGGTGGGCCATGGTGGCTCCGTGGACCTGGGTGCGCTGGAGGATGGGCGCTACCTGTTGCGGAACGCCACATCGGTGGTGCCGGTGCAGGTGCTGCACTGAACGGAAGAGGCCCCGTCCCCGGAGCCCCTTCCTGAAGCGTGCGCAAGGCGCACCTGGCGTGCCTACCGAGGCTGTGCGGTGCCCTCCCGGGCGGTGCGTGTACGCGAGGTGCCGGAGCCGCGGCTGACGGTGTCCCTTGTTCGGTGCGCGCGCGGATGCATGCCGTTCCCCTTTGGCTGAGCGCGAAGCTCCAACGCCCGTGTGAAGACCCGTTGAAGCCGATGTGATCCCTGTGGAACTTGTCCACGCCTGTTGAAAAGCCGGGTCCTGAACAACTCGTCGGCGATCGCGTTCCTTCACCGGACCTTTGCAGGCGCGTTCCGCACGCCTGCGCTCCAACCCATCACCGCCATTCCCCATGCGCTACCGCCGCCTCGGCCACGCCGGCCTCCAACTCTCCGAGCTCTCCCTGGGCTCCTGGCTCACCTTCGGCAAGCAGATCACCGACGACACCGCCGAGGCGCTGATGAAGCTCGCCTACGACAACGGCGTCAACTTCTTCGACAACGCCGAGATCTATGCGCGCGGCGAGAGCGAACGCGTGATGGGCCGGATCCTGAAGAAGATGGAGTGGCCGCGCGACACGTGGACCGTGAGCAGCAAGGTCTTCTTCGGCGCGGGCGGCAAGCTGCCCACGCAGGTGGGCTTGCACCGCAAGCACGTGGTGGAGGCCTGCCACGATGCGCTCAAGCGCCTCCAGGTGGAGCACCTGGACCTGTTCTTCTGCCACCGCCCCGACCCCAACACGCCGATCGGTGAAACGGTGTGGACCATGCACCAGCTGATCATGCAGGGCAAGGTGATGTACTGGGGCACGAGCGAGTGGAGCGCGGAGCAGATCAAGGAGGCGCACGCCTTCGCGCAGGCGCACCACCTCATCGGCCCCACCATGGAGCAGCCACAGTACAACCTGTTCCACCGCACCAAGGTGGAGGAGGAGTTCGCCTCGCTCTACGACACCGTGGGTCTGGGCACCACCATCTGGAGCCCGCTGGCCAGCGGCATCCTCAGCGGCAAGCACACGCTGGAAGGCGACGCCTCCTCGCGCCTGCGCATGGCGGGCCTGGAGTGGCTGAAGGAGCGCGAGCTGAACGAGGCGCGCTTGAAAAAGGTCGAGGAGCTCAAGGCCATCGCGCAGGAGCTCGGCCTCTCGCTGCCCGTGTTCGCCATCGCCTGGTGCCTGAAGAACCCGCGCGTGAGCACGGTGATGCTGGGCGCGAGCAAGGTGCCGCAGCTGGAGGAGAACCTGAAGGCCGTGGAAGCGCAGGACCTGTTCACCACCGAGGTGATGGCGCGTGTGGCGAAGGTGCTGGCCGGGGAGAAGCTCAGCACCTGGTGAAGCTGCACAGCAGGCATCGGTCCTGAAGGGGCATTCCGCCCGGACCCGGACCGGTCAACGCCGTGGGACCGCTTTTCCCGCTGTGCTCAGGCGAACCTTTTCATCACTGCCTCGACCTGTTGCACGTACCCACCGCCGAAGAGGTTCACATGCACCAGCAGCGGGTACAGGTTGCACAGGTCCACACGTTCCTCCCAGCCTGGTTCCAGCGGCCATGCATTCCGGTATTCGGCATGGAACGCTTCGTCGAAGCCGCCGAAGAGCCGCGTCATCGCCAGGTCCATCTCGCGGTGCCCGTAGTACACGGCCGGGTCGATCAGCACGGGTGATCCGCCCGCGGCGCAAAGCAGATTGCCGCTCCACAGGTCCCCGTGCAGGAGGGCCGGAGGCTCGAGCGGGAACAGGTCGGGGAGGCGGTTGAACAGCCGCTCGAAGCGGAGCACCGTACCTGGCTCCACCTTGCGCTTGTCACGCGCCAGCTTCAGCATGGGTTCCAGCCGGTGCCGGACGAGGAAGGTGGGCCAGTCCGCATCCGGGGTGTTCGCCTGATCGAGCGAACCGATGTGGTTGGGCCGGTCCAGCCCGAAGGACGCTGCGGTATGGCCATGCAAGGCGGCCAGCTCCCGGCCGAAGCGCTCCCAGAAGGTGCGGTCCTTCAGCCCGCTGTCGATGTGCTCCAGCAACAGGAAGGCATCGTCGTGGTCCTCGCCATGGGCGAGCACCTGTGGAACGCGGATGGTGCTGGTGGCGGCCAGTCGTCGCAGCCCGTCGGCCTCCGCTTCGAACAGCACCGGATGGTGGTCGGCATGGTTCACCTTCACGAAGAACCGGCCCTCATTGGTGTCCAAGCGGTGCGCCTGGTTGATGCTCCCACCGCCCACGGGCACCGCCCGCTCGATGTCCACAGGGCGTTCCAAGCGGTCGCTGAGCAGCTCCGAAAGACGTTCGATAAGGGCTCCGGACAGCGCCATGGAACGAAAAAGGCCGCTTCGGGTGAAGCGGCCTTGGGTGGAGAATACCGGAGTCGAACCGGTGACCTCTTGCATGCCATGCAAGCGCTCTGGCCAGCTGAGCTAATTCCCCAGGATGTGCACCCGTTCGGCGAACGGGGCTGCAAGTTTACAAGATCCCGTCACATGCAACAACCTCCGGGCACCTTGCAACGGTCATGCTCGGGAGCGGAACGTTCCTGAACTTGCCCCCATGGAGCACGCACCGTACCGGATCCTTCATCCCACCGATCTTTCCGAGGCGGGCCACCCGGCCTTCCTGCACGCCTTGAAGCTGGCCCTCGCCATGCGGGGCAAGCTCACCATCCTGCATGTGGAGCGTGGCGATGAGGAGGTGGAATGGTCCGACCTGCCCGGGGTGCGCGGAACGCTGAGCCGGTGGGGTTTGCTGCCGGCGGGGGCCCACCACCAGGATGTGGCCACGCTCGGCCTGGCGGTCCGGAAGGTGATCGCCACCGAGGGTGGGCCGGTGAAGGCCTGCCTGCGGCACCTGGAGTCGCATCCGGCCGATCTGCTGGTGCTGGCCACCAGCCAGGGGCACGGCCGATCGCGCTGGTCGGGCAGCGAGGTGTCCGGGCCGCTGTCCAGGGCCTCGGGGCTGCCCACCATCTTCGTGCCCTTCGGTGCCGCCGGCGTGGTGGACCCTGCATCGGGAGGCCTGCGCCTGGACCGCGTGCTGATGCCGGTGGCCGAGGAGCCTTCATCCGCCCAGGCGCTGGTGGCGCTCGGACGTCTGCTGGGCGCCCTTGGGGCGAGCCCCACCATCACCCTGTTGCATGTGGGTGGTCGCATGCCGGCCGTCGCACCGCCGGACGTGCCCGGGGTCACCTGGGTACCACGCCTGGTGGAGGGCGATGTCGTAAGCTCGATCCTGGCCGAGGCGACAGCGGCGGACCTGGTGGTGATGGCCACGGACGGGCGGAGCGGCCTGATGGAGACCCTGCGGGGCAGCCACGTGGAGCAGGTGCTGCGCGGCGTGCGGGGGCCCCTGCTCGCCTGGCCCGTGAAGGAGGCCTGATCGGTCCGTTCAGCGCAGGGCCCGCCGCGAGCGGGTGGCCAGGTACGCGTGGAAGGCGGGCTGTGAGCGCACCGCGCGCGCACCGGCACCGGCCTTCCGGTACGGGTTGCGTTGGTGCCGATCGATCTGCCGGGCCTTCACGGTATCCTTCCACTGCATCTCCAGGAAGTGGATCATTTCGTCGCGCAGGCCCGGGTCGAGGATGGGGAAGGCCACCTCCACGCGCCGGTCCATGTTCCGCTCCATCCAATCGGCGCTCGCCAGGTAGAGCACGGGCGCACCGCCGTTGTGGAAGAGGTAGGCGCGGGCATGCTCCAGGTAGCGGTCCACGATGCTGATGGCCTCGATGCGTTCGCTGCTGCGGCCGACACCGGGCACCAGGCAGCAGATGCCGCGGATGATGAGGCGCACCTCCACACCGGCCCGGCTCGCATCGTACAACTTGCCGATGAGGCCGCGGTCCTCCAGGCTGTTGAGCTTCAGCATGATCGCGCCCCTTCGCCCCGACAGGGCGTGCTCGATCTCCTTGTCGATCAGCCGCTCCAGGCCGCTGCGCAGGTCGAGCGGGGCCATCAGCAGGTGGCGCAGCACGGGGCGGTGGCGTCGGTCCACCAGGTGGCGGAACACTTCGTCCACCTCACGGGTCAGCTCCTCGCGGGTGGTGAGGAGCCCCGAGTCGGCATAGATGCGCGACGTGCGCTCGTTGAAGTTGCCCGTGCCCAGATAGGCGTACCGCCGGATGCGGCCTCGTTCATTCCGGTCCACCAGCAGCAGCTTGCAGTGCACCTTCAAGTGCTCGAAGCTGTAGATCACACGGGCTCCGGCCTTCTGCAGGGCCTCGCCCCAGAACAGGTTGCTGCGTTCGTCGAACCGGGCCTGCACCTCCACGAACACCAGCACCTCCTTGCCGCGCCGCACCGCGTCGATGAGGGCCTCGCAGATGCGGGAGCCATCGGCCACCCGGTACAGGGTGATGGCGATGCGCTTCACAGCGGGGTCCGCGGCGGAGCGCTGCACGAAGCGCACCACGTTGTCGAAGTCGTGGTAGGGGAAGTGGAGGAGCACATCCTGCCGCCGCAAGGTGCCGAAGGGGTCGCGCTCCGGATCGAACACCGGATGGGGCACCGGCTTCAGCGCCGGGTCGCGCAGTTCGGGCCGCCCGCTCACCGGCAGCTTCATCATGTCGCTGAAGTGGTGATACCGCCCGCCGGGCACGAGGTCCTCCTTCTTCAGTCCGAGCAGCTCCCGCAAAGCCTTCACCATCGAGCGTGGCATCGCGCTGTCGTAGAGGAACCGTGAGGGCACGCCGGTCTGCCGTTTGCGCAGGCTTCTGCGCACCTTGTCGGCCATGCTGCCCGCGAACTCCTCTTCCAGGTAGAGGTCGGCGTCGCGGGAGAGCTTGATGCTGTGGCAGGCGGTGAGCTTGAAGCCCTTGAAGAACTCGGGGAGACCGACGCGCAGCACATCGTCCAGGAAAAGCAGGTCCGTGCGACCCTTGCGGGAGGGGAGGGTCGTGAAGCGTCCCAGTTCCTCCGAGGGCACGTTGAGGAGCACGAGCTTCTCGCGCCCTTGCCCCTTCTTCTTCAGGCGGCACACGAGATAGAGCTTGCGGTCCTCGATGAAGGGTGCGTTACCGGCCCGCACCGTGGCGGTGACCAGCAGGGGCGCCACGCGCTCACGGAAGTAGGCCTCGGCGTGCGTGCGCTGGGCCTTGTCGAGCCGGGTGTCGTCCAGCAGCCGGATGCCCTTGCGGGATAGCGCGGGCAGGAGCCGCTCGCGGTACAGGCGGCCGAAGCGCTGCTGCTGTCCGAGGGCCTTGCGGTTGATGCGCTCAACCAGCTTCCCGGGCGGTACCTGCAGGGCGCTGCGGTCCCACTTGCCCAGCTTGCTCAGCCCTTGCAAGGAGGCCACGCGCACCCGGTAGAACTCGTCGAGGTTGCTGGAGTAGATGGCCAGGAACTTGATCCGCTCGAGCAGGGGCACACGCTCGTCCTGGGCCTCCTGCAGCACCCGGTCATTGAACGAGAGCCAGCTGAGGTCGCGGTCCATCCAGGGGTCCGAGAAGGTGTCCGGGCTGCGGAGCTTGCGCTGCGGCAGCTGGAGCCGCTCACGCAACCGGGCAAGGTTGATGGCCTTCTGGGGGCCGTAGCGGGCGCGGGCAAAGGCCGTGTGGAAGCGGTGGCGCTCCAGGTATCGGAGGTTCTCCTGCGCCCAGGGCCGCTTCTCGATGCGCTTGCCGGAGACGGCCTCGATCTCGCGGCGCAGCAGCTCGCTCCGCGCGTCGAAATCGGCCTGCCCGGCCTTGGACGAATCGGCATCGCGCAGCACGCGTTGCGCCAGGGTGCGCGGGCGGGCGTCCACCTTGGTGACCAGGATAAGGGCCGCCACCTTGGCGATGAGCGACGGTGGGGCGTTCTCGGTGCGCAGGAAGGCGGCGGCGATCTGCGCGCTCCGTTCCTCATGGCCCTTGTGCGTGAAGGCGTACCCCGTATCGTGGAAGAGCGCCGCCAGTTCGAGCGCCTCCAGGTCGTTCCGACCCATTCCACTGGCGCGTCCGATGGCGATGGCGGTGCGCGTCACCGCCAGGGTGTGCTCCAGGTCGTGGAACACCAGGTGTGCGGGCATGTGGCGTGAGAAATGCCGGCGCACATGGAGCGCGGCGCGCTCGGTCAGGGAGGGGCCCTTCATGCCGGGCCAAGATACACGGGGGTGGCGTCTATCTTTGACCGACGCTCCCGCATGGACGCCCGCATCGCATATGCCGCGTACCGCGGGCTGGGGAGCGACCTCTTCACCTTCCTTTATTCCGGTCGCTTCCACGACGAGCACACGGCGCGGCTGATCGACCTTGGTGAGGCGGCCATGGAAAGCGCGGGGGCCGCGCGGTCGGCGCGCCAACGGTTGAGCTACGTGATGGTGGAGGCCTACCAGAACATCATCCGCCACCGTGCACCACTGCCCGAGGCGCTTGCACGGGGCTACGGCCGCAGCATCTTCCAGTTGCGCTGCCATGAAGGGGCGCAGCAGGTGATCGCCGTGAACCCCGTTCGCATCGCCGACCGCCAGGAGCTGGAGTCGGCGCTGGATGCCATCGCCGGGCTCGATGCCGGGGCCTTGAAGGAGCGGTTCCTGCGCACCCTGAGCCGTGAAGGGCATCGCGAGCGTGGCGGGGCGGGCCTCGGCCTCATCGAGATGGCCCGGCGCAGCGGGCGCGACCTGCACCACGAGATCCGCGGCCTGGGCGAGGACAACCTGCTCTTCCTGCTGCAGGTGCGCTTCGGGGAGCACAGCGAGGTGGACCGCGGCGTGGCGATGACGGCCCTGCTCTCCGGAACGATCGTGCAGCAGGACATCCTTTTCCTCTTCAAGGGGCCACGCTCATCGGCCGTGGACGAGGCCTTGATGCAGCTTACGGCGCGAGACCTCGATGACCGGACCGAACGGGCCGAGGAGCGCGAACGCACCCTCCTTGCCGCCCTGGGTCTGCTGGAAGGGCTCATCGCACCCGATGCCCAACGTGTGGTGGTGATGGCCCGCAACGGCGAGCGCTACGATGTGGTCGTGGGTTGCGCCCTTCCGGATCACGCAGCGGAGACCCTGGCCCGGCTGGTGCAGGAGGTGAACGCCATGGACGAGACCGCGCAGCGCGCCGTGTACCGCGACCTGGTGCTCGGTCGCGGGGGTGGCGGCGACCCGGTGCGGCTCGCAACGGTGGAGGTCGCCCGGCGCTCCACCGAACCGCTGGAGGTCGACCTCGTACCCATGGGAGCGATGCGTTTCGTGGCGGTGCGCGCAGTGGTGTGACCGCTGGATCCCAAGAACGGCATGGAACCTGCCGGAGCGGCTCGGGCAACGATCGGTCGCGGGGCCGCGTTGTACCCTCAAACCTGCGGAACATGTCCGGCTACCTCCATCACCTGTTCGAACGGATCGACCGTTTCGAGCGCTGGTTCGACCGGCACTTCGGGTGGTTCTTCACCAACGGGATGAAGGGCCGCCCGAGCCAGCGCTGATCCCGGCTCAGAGCCGGATGCACACGTTCTTCGCCTCGGTGAAGAAGCGAAGGGCATCGAGCCCTCCCTCACGCCCCACGCCGCTGTGCTTCATGCCGCCGAAGGGCGTGCGCAGGTCGCGTACGAGCCAGCAGTTCACCCACACGATGCCGCTGTTCAGCCCCCGCGCCATGCGGTGGGTGCGTTTCACATCGCTCGTCCACAGCACCGAGGCCAGTCCGTAGCTGGTGCTGTTGGCCAGTTCCAGCGCTTGGGCCTCATCGGTGAAGGGCTGCAGCGTCACCACCGGCCCGAAGATCTCCTCCTGGTTGGTGCGGCAGGTGGGGCCGAGCCCTTCGATCACCGTGGGGGCGATGTACCAGCCGTCGCGCAGGTCGCCGCCCAGCATCACGCGTTCGCCGCCGCAGAGCACGGTGCCGCCCTCCTCCTTCGCAAGGGCGATGTGGCCGAGCACCTTGTTCATGTGGGCCTCGCTCACCACGGCGCCCAGGTCCGTGGCGGGGTCCGTGGGGTCGCCCACCTTCAACGCCTTCACCCGCGCCACGAAGGCCTCGCGGAAGCGGTCGTAGATGCCCTGCTGCACCAGGATGCGCGAACCGCACAGGCAGATCTGACCCTGGTTGGTGAAGGCGCTGCGCACCACCGTGCCCAGCATGTCCTCGAAGTCGCAGTCATCGAACACCACCACCGCGTTCTTTCCACCGAGCTCCAGGCTGAGCTTCTTGAACATGGGGGCGGCCACGCGGGCGATCTCCTGTCCGGTGCGCGTGCCGCCGGTGAAGGAGACCGCAGGGATGCCGGGGTGCGCGGTGATCGCGGCGCCCACCTTGGGTCCCAGGCCATGCACGATGTTGAGCACACCCGCCGGCATGCCCGCCTCCACGCACAGCTTCGAAAGCAGGCAGGCCGTGAGCGGCGTGATCTCCGAGGGCTTCGCCACCACACAGCAGCCGGTGGCCAAGGCCGGGGCGATCTTCCAGGTGAACAGGTAGAGCGGCAGGTTCCACGGGCTGATGCACCCGGCCACGCCCACGGGCTGCCGGTCCGTCCAGTTCACCGCGATGTCGTCCATGAGGTGCGCCTCACTGGACCAATGCACCACGGCGCCGGCGAAGAAGCGGAAGTTGGCGATGGCCCGCGGGATGTCCATCCGGCGCGCGAGGGCGACGGGCTTGCCGTTGTCGATGGATTCGGCCCGCGCCAGCGCCTCGAGGTCGCGCTGCATCAGGTCGGCCACGCGCATCATCACATCCGAGCGCCCCTGGGCCCCCAAGGCCTTCCAGGCGGGCAGGGCGGCCTGTGCGGCCTGCACGGCCAGGTCAACGTCGCGGGCGTCGCTGTCGGCGATCCGCGCGAACACCTGTCCCGTTGCCGGTGCGTGATCATCGAGCCAGGTGCCGCCCACGGCGGGCCGCAGGGCACCGTTGATGTAGTTGAGGACCTCTTCCATGGTTCGCCGCGAAGGTACTCGCCTGCGACCGCCGCATCGTCGTAACATCGGGGCATGATCGGAGCCTTGCGGTGCATCGCCGCCGCCCTGCTGCTGTTCCCCGGCCTGCTGTTGGCCCAGGGTCCTGGTGCCACCTTGCGCGGCCGCGTGGTGGACGCGGTGACCGGTGCGCCCGTCGCTTCCGCCGCGGTGGTGCTCGATCCGGCCACAGCGCCGCGGTCCGCGACCACCGACAGCACCGGCGCCTTCCGCTTCGGGGAGCTGCCTGTGGGCATCCACCCGCTCAAGGTCGAACACACCGGCTACGAGGCGGTCCTCATCCCCGAGCTGTGGTTGCGCGCCGGCAAGGAAACCGTGCAGACCGTGGAGCTGGTGCCCCGCGAGAACGCGCTCGAGGCCTTCACCATCAGCGCGATGGCGCGGGAGGAGGGCACGCCGCTGGGCGCCAACCCCATCACCGTGGAGCAGAGCCTGCGCTACCCGGCCATGTTCTACGACCCCGCGCGGGTGGCCGGCACCCTGCCCGGGGTGGGCACCGCCAACGACCAGGCCAACCACCTCACCATCCGCGGCAACAGCCCCAATGCCAATGCCTGGCTGCTGGAAGGGGCGGAGATGGTGAACCCCAACCACCTGTCGAACGCGGGCACGCAGACCGACCTGCCCACGCTCAGCGGAGGCGGGGTGAACATCCTCAGCGCGCAGATGCTCGGCACCTCCCGCCTGCTCACGGGCAGCCTGCCCACGGACCGGGGCAACGCGCTCGGCGGCATCATGGACATGAACCTGCGCCCCGGCAACAACGCGGAACAGGAGTGGACGGTGCAGGCCGGCTTGATCGGGCTGGACGTGGCCACGGAAGGACCCTTCGCCAAGGGCAAACGCGGCAGCTACCTCGCGAACTACCGCTACTCCACGCTCGGCGTGCTGGGTGCCGCGGGTGTCGGTCTCGGCGACGAGGCCATCACCTTCCAGGACCTCTCGCTGCATGTCACCCTGCCTTTCGGCAAGCGTGGGGAGGTGCGCGTGTTCGGCCTCGGTGGCACCAGCAGCAATGTGTTCAAGGCGCGGACGGACACCACGGAATGGGAATACGACAAGGACAGTTCGGACATCACCTATGCGGCGAAGACCGGTGCGGCGGGCACGAGCGTGAAGTTGCCGGTGGGGAAGCGCGGTCTGTTGCGGACCACCGTGCTGCTCTCGGCCACGGAACAGGAGCGTGAGCAGGTTCACTACAACACGGACCTCGTGGAGGTATACAGGGGTACGGATCAGCTGGCTGAACAGAAGCTCTCGATGGTGGCGGCATACGATGGTGCGGTAGGCGGTCGCTTCCGATACACCGTGGGTGGCTCGGCCATGCAACGGAAGCTCGCCAAGAAACGTGACATCAGCGGTATGCTGAACGAGGACATCACCGGCTGGTTGTTGCGCCCTTACGTGAACGGACGATGGTCAGCGACGGATCGCATACTGGTGTCCTTGGGAGTCGGCTACGCACAATACAGTTACAACAACAGCAACGCGGCGGAGCCCCGCGCCTCCGTGCAATGGCGCATGCGGAAGGAACGCCGCCTCGCGCTGACCTACGGCTGGCGTTCCATGCTGCCCTGGCAGCAGGTGTTGCTGGTCGTCTCGGACCAGAGCATGCAATGGAACGATCACATCGGGTTGACGCGCTCCGAGGACGTGGTGCTGGGCTATGACCATCCTGTGAACGAGAAGCTCACGTTCCACATGGAAGCCTATCGCCAGCGGTTGGTGGACCTCGGGGTGCCCAGCCCCCAGTTCACCTATTACGGCGACGGTTTCGGGGATGGCCATCTCGTCAACGCCTGGGACGCCCCAGTGATGCAGTACTTATTGGCCACGGGCAAGGCCACGAACACCGGTGTGGAGCTCACCGCCGATCACCGCTTCGCCAACGGCTTCTTCTACCAGATGAACGGAACGGTGTACGACAGCCAGTACGACCTGAGCGGCGGTGGAACGAACAACACACGCTGGAACGGCAACTACCGCGCGAACCTCATGGGCGGCGCCGAGTGGTTGAAGGTGAAGGAGGATCGCACGCGGACGTGGGGGGTGAGCGGAAGGCTGGCGGTGGCGGGAGGGTTGCGCTATACGCCGTTCGAGGTGGAGCATCGCACGGCCGGCGTGTTCCTGAACTACGGCGAACCCTGGTCCGCGCAGTTGAACGACTTCTTCCGGATGGACCTGCGCGTGTACCTGAAGCGCGATCGCAAGGGCCGCACCGGCATGTGGGCGCTCGACCTGCAGAACGTGACCAACACGCGCAACGAGTCCTACGTCTACTATGACCAGCGCAAGGGCGAGGTGGTCACCAAGTACCAGCTCGGCCTCATCCCCAACCTCAGCTACCGCA
>JBGAGX010000008.1:0-150930 GCA_044226515.1 Flavobacteriales bacterium
GCCCACACCGATCCCGCCCGCATCAAGGCCAACCTCATCGCGCAGCTCACCGCGCCCGTGCGCTGGACCCAGACCATGCAGCACATGCTCGCCGAAGGCGCCACCCGCGTAGTGGAAGTGGGACCCGGCAACGTGCTCCAAGGCCTCTTCAAGAAGGTGAGCAAGGAGCTGGAGACGGCGGCGGCGTGATCGGTTCCCCATGGTCGGGATCGGACTTTTCCTAGTCGTTATCCTCGCGATCACATTTGCCACTTGGCTGTCTGTGGTGGTCTGGTGGCGACGAAAGCCGGTCAGATATGTAGCACTTCTCCTAGCTATCTGGGGGACATGGTTCCTTGTACGGTTCTTTACCTATGACCCTAACTCAAGCTCGGCTGCCAAAGCTTGGCATGGGCAGTACCTGATCGATGAGTGCACTCACGGTAAACCATGGGATGGTCATGCGAACGGACCAATCCTGAGCTTGTATGCTGAAAAGGTGTGCACATGGCAGACTTCCGGAGCTGACAATGCACCGACCATCGGTAGTTGGGACTACGTCTGCGACGAAGACGTGTGCTATGTGGAACTAGTACTGCCAACGACCGGCATCATTCAATTGTACGGGGACTCCAGCTCGTTCGGATCCAACACACGTTTTCCGATCGCAGGCTGCCGGTGAAAATCAGATCCGGACCCACCGTGGTCTTGAGCAGCAAGAGGATACCAGCAAGAACTGGAACCGTCCTACACCTTCCCCTGCGCCCGCAGGAACCGCTCCATGTGATCGAGCTGTTCGGTGCTGAGCGTCACGTCCCAGTGCGGGGCGGGGCCCACGCCCTCGTAATGCAGCACCAGGTGCGGCAGGCCCAGGCAAGCCGCGATCTGCACGAAGTAGGCGCTGTTCTTCGCCTGTAGCGGTGTGGGGTACAGTTCGATCACGGCTGCGTCGGTCGCGTAGACCAGGTTGGCCAGACCGGCGCCGTGCACCGCGATGATCACCCCGGCATGCGCGAAGGTGTCGACCTGCTCGCGCAGGCTGAGGTCCTCCAGCGTCACGAACTCCAGGTTGAGCTGCGGGAAGCGCTGCAGGAGCACCTCCTCGTTGGTGATCTTCCTACCGATCTGCTTGCGGCGTGAGATCACGATGTTGCGCCGCTCGGGCCGCACCCCGCCGATGCGTTCGTGCCCACGTGTGTTCAACCAGCGGATGTGCTCGGGCGGGTACACCTCCACGCCGGCGCCGGGAAGGCTCCGCGCGTGCGGGTTGCTCACCATCAGGCAGCGGTGCATCACCTTGCGCTTCGCCGTGCCCGACACCACGCGCGCCTCGTCCAGGCCGAAGAGGAACTCCAGCGCCCCGCGCAGGTAGCGCGCCTTCTTCTCGCTGATCAGCACCTTCCACGCCGGGTCCTTCAGCTGGTCCTCCACCAGGGCCAGACGGCCCACGGCCTCGAGGGTCCAGTGGAAATAGCTCAGGTCGAGGTAATTGGTGAGCGGGATCACCGCGTCGTAATGCTCGGCCTTCAGCAGGCGGCGCGCGAGGATCAGGTGGTCCACGTGGCTGCGGCGCAGGTAGCTGGCCTGGAAGAGGGTGCTCTCCAGCACGGCCTCGCCCTTCGCGGTCACCACCACGCCGTGCCCGATCATCTCGGCGTCCTTCAGCTCCACCCGGAACCCAGCATCGAGCGGGTAGTCGCGCTGCGCCCACCAGAAGGGCTCGGGGCCCACCCAGGTGAGCTTCGAGAGGTCCCAGTGCACGGTGCGCCGCGGCAGCAGCTCCACCTGGCCGGGCAACGGATGCGCGCGCAGGTCGAGCTGCGGCACCAGCGGATGCAGCACGCGCCCCGCGGCCTTCACGAGCTTGAAGCGCAGGTCCCGGGCGCCGGCCATGCCTACAGCGTGTGGTTGATCAGGCGGCCGCTGCCGAGCAGCTTGTGCAGGTAGGGCTCGGTGAGCGTGGCCCGGATGGCGTGGATGTGGTCCATCTTGTGGCAGTCGCTGCCCAGCAGCTCGTACCACCCCAGGTCGATGTACTTCTCGGCGGCCTTGCGGGCCTGCGGACCGTACGCGCCCATGAGCGCCACGGTGTTGAGCTGGAAGAGCACGCCGCGCTCCTTCAGCTTCTGCGGCATGCTGAGGTCGGTGTACCAGAAGCCGTAGCGCTCGGGGTGCGCGAGCACGGGCCTGTAACCCTGTGTCTGCATGGCGAAGACCACGCCGAGCAGGATCTGCGGTTCGCTGATGAAGGGCAGCTCGAAGAGCACGTGGCGGTCGCCGAAGGTGAGGATCTCGCCGGTGGTGACCTTGTTCTCCAGCTCGTGGTCGAGGTAGTACTCGGCCGCGGCCTCCACTTCAATGGGGATGCCCGCGGCCTTCACCGCCGCGCGCACCTCCTCCAACCCGCCCAGGATGCGCGCGGGGCTGTTGCGGTAGCCATCGGCCATCACGTGCGGGGTGGTGATCACCTTGCGGTAGCCCAGTTCGGCCATGGCGCCGATGAGCTCCAGGCTGGCCTCCATCGTGGGCGCTCCGTCGTCGATGCCGGGGATGAAGTGGCTGTGCACGTCGACCCGCAGCACCGAAAGCTCCGCCGGCGGCATCGCCGGGGACCGCTTCGCGAACAGGTTGCCGAACAGGCCCATGCCTCAGCGCTTGTGGTATTGCTCCTCGTAGTAGTGGCGGTACGACCCGCTGGTCACGTGGTCGAGCCACTCGGTGTTCGCAAGATACCAGTCCACCGTGCGCTCCAGGCCCACCTCGAAGGTGATGCTCGGTTCCCAGCCCAGCTCGCGCTTGATCTTGGTGGCGTCGATGGCGTAGCGCAGGTCGTGCCCGGCACGGTCGGTGACGTAGGTGATGAGCTTGGCGCTCTCGCCCTCCGCCCGGCCCAGCTTGCGGTCCATGATGGCGCAGAGCAGGTGCACCAGGTCGATGTTCTTCCACTCGTTGTGCCCGCCGATGTTGTAGGTCTCGCCGTCAACCCCCTTGTGGAAGACGGTGTCGATGGCGCTCGCATGGTCCTCCACCCACAGCCAGTCGCGCACGTTCTCGCCCTTGCCGTACACGGGCAGCGACCTGTTCGTGCGGATGTTGTTGATCATGAGGGGGATCAACTTCTCCGGGAAATGATGGCTGCCGTAGTTGTTGCTGCAGTTGCTGAGCACGAAGGGCAGCTTGTACGTGTTGCCGTAGGCGCGCACGAAGTGGTCGCTGGCGGCCTTGCTGGCGCTGTACGGGCTCTGCGGGTCGTAGGGCGTTTCTTCGGTGAAGAAGCCGCCGTCGTGCAACGAGCCGTACACCTCGTCGGTGCTCACGTGGTAGAAGCGCTTGCCGTCGTAGGCTCCTTTCCACGCATCACGCGCGGCGTTCAACAGCGTCACCGTGCCGATGACGTTGGTGCTCACGAAGGCCATGGGGTCGGAGATGCTGCGGTCCACGTGGCTCTCGGCCGCGAGGTGGATGACCCCATCGATCGCGTGCTCCGCGAAAAGCTCCCTCAACAGCTCCGCATCGCGGATGTCGCCCTTCACGAAAGTGTAGTTCGGCGAAGCCTCGATGTCGCGCAAATTCTCCAGGTTGCCGGCGTACGTGAGCGCGTCCAGGTTGATGATGCGGTACTGTGGGTAGTTGCGCACGAAGCGCCGCACCACGTGGCTGCCGATGAAGCCGGCACCGCCGGTGATGAGGATGGTGCGTTTCATGGGGATGGGATCAGGCCACAGAGACGCGGAGGCGCAAAGCCATGATACGTTCAGACCAGGGGATGGAAACGCTGAGGCTCATTCGGATCTCTTTGCGTCTTTGCGCCTCTGCGGCTTCCCTGTTCACAGGCTCCAGTACGTCAGCTCCTTCACCTTCTTCCGGAAGATGCCCTTCAGGTCAACGAGGATGCCCTTGGGCGTGAGCATGCCCTTGAACCAGGCCTCGTCCTTGGCGACGTACTCGCTGTGGTTCACGGCCACGATGATGGCATCGTAGGGCCCCTTCATCTCCTTCGCGAGCGCGTAGCCGTACTCGTGCTTCACCTCGTCGCTGTCGGCGTGCGGGTCGGTCACGTCCACCTGGCAGCTGAAGCTGGTGAGCTCGCGCACCACGTCGGCCACCTTGCTGTTGCGGATGTCGGTGACGTTCTCCTTGAAGGTGGCGCCCATCACCAGCACCCGGGCCTCGGCGGGGTTCTTGCCGGCGGCGATGATCTTCTTCACCGTCTGCTTGGCCACGTAGCCGCCCATGCTGTCGTTCACGAAGCGGCCGCTGTCGATGATCTGCGCGTGGTAGCCCAGCTCCTTCGCCTTGTACACGAGGTAGTACGGGTCCACCCCGATGCAGTGGCCGCCCACCAAGCCCGGCTGGAACCTGAGGAAGTTCCATTTGGTGCCCGCGGCCTCCAGCACGTCGTAGGTGTTGATGCCCATGCGGTTGAAGATGATCGAGAGCTCGTTGGTGAGCGCGATGTTCACGTCGCGCTGCGTGTTCTCGATGATCTTGGCGGCCTCGGCCACCTTGATGCTGGCGGCGCGGTGCACGCCGGCCTTCACCACGAGCTCGTACACCTGCGCCACGGTCTCGGCGCTCTCCGCATCGCAACCGCTGGTCACCTTCACGATGCGCTCCAGGGTGTGCTCCTTGTCGCCGGGGTTGATGCGCTCGGGGCTGTAGCCCACCTTGAAGTCGGTGACGAACTTGAGGCCGCTGAGGCTCTCGAGCAGGGGCACGCAATCCTCCTCGGTGCAGCCGGGGTACACGGTGCTCTCGTACACCACGTGGTCGCCCTTCTTCAGCACCTGCCCCACGGTGCGCGTGGCGCCGAGCAGGGGCTTCAGGTCGGGGATGTTCTGGTCGTCGATGGGCGTGGGCACCGCCACGATGAAGAACTCCACGTCCTTCAGGTCGTTGATGTCGGCGGTGAAGTGGATGTCGCAGCCCTCGAACTCGGACGCCGCGAGCTCGTTGCTCGGGTCCTCGTTGCGGCGCATCATGGCCACGCGCTTCTCGTTGATGTCGAAGCCGACGACCTTCAGCTTGCGCGCGAAGGCCAGCGCGATGGGGAGGCCCACGTAGCCCAGGCCGATCACGGCCAGCTTGGCCTCCTTCCGCACAAGGCGGTCATAAAGACTGCTGCTCATCCCTCTTCTCGTAGATGCGTTCGATGATCTCGACCACCTTCAGGCCCTCCAGGGCGTTGGTGGTCATGGTGTTGCGTCCCTTCAGCGTCTCCACCACGTTGCGGATGATGTAGTGGTGGTTCTGCGCGCTGCCCTTGTACGCCCCATAGTCGTTGGCGGGGTTGGTGGGCGCAAGCTCGGGCATGGTGTAGTCCTTGATGTGGCAGTACTCCACCTGGTCCATGTACTGGCCGCCGATCTTCACGCTGCCCAGGGAGCCGATGATGGTCATGCTGCTCTCCAGGTTGCGGTCCCACACGCTGGTGCTGTAGTTGAGGCAGCCCATGCCCCCGTTGAGGAAGCGGAAGCTTACCAGCCCGCTGTCCTCGAACTGCGTGAGGTGCTCGTGGTTGAAGTCGGCGAACTTGCCCTGGATCTCGGTGATGTCGCCGAAGAGCCAGTAGAGGATGTCGATGAAGTGGCTGAACTGCGTGAAGAGCGTGCCGCCGTCGAGGTTGAGCGTGCCCTTCCAGGTGCCCTTCCGGTAGTAGCGCTCGTCGCGGTTCCAATAGCAGTTCACCTGCACCATGTAGATCTCGCCGAGCAGCCCCTGGTCCACCACGCCCTTGATCCACTGGCTGGGCGGGCTGTAGCGGTTCTGCATCACGCCGAACACGTTGCGGTGCATCTGCAGGGCCTTGTAGATCACGGCCTCGCAGTCGGCCTTGCTCAGGCCCATGGGCTTCTCGCACACCACGTGCTTGCGGTGGTTGAGGGCGAGCAGGCTGTGGCTGGCGTGCAGGCCGTTGGGGCTGCACACGTTCACCACGTCGATGCCGGGCACGGCCTTCAGCATCTCCTCGGCGTCGTGGAAGAAGGGCACCGCGTGGCCGTCGAGGCCGAGGTCGGACTTGGGCCGCACGTCGCACAGGGCCACCAGTTCGGCCTCGGGGTCGCGCTGGATCATCTCCGCGTGGCGCTTGCCGATGTGGCCGCAGCCGATCACCGCGAAGCGCACCTTGTCGTTGGGGTTGCTGCTCATGTCGTTCAGGCGATGCGGGATACGCGCCCGTCCTTCAGTTGGTACCGCTGCGCGCTCTCGGGGCAGGTGGCCATGCCTTCAGCGTCGAACGTCAGCTTGTGGCCGTACTCGCTCATCCAGCCCGTCCGCCGCGCGGGATTGCCCACCACCAGGGCGAAGGCCGGCACCTCCCTGGTGACCACGGCGCCCGCGCCGATGAAGGCGAACTCGCCGATGTCGTGGCCGCACACGATGGTGGCGTTGGCCCCGATGCTGGCGCCGCGGCCCACCCGCGTGCGGGCGTACTGGTCGCGCCGGTTCACCGCGCTGCGCGGGTTGATCACGTTGGTGAACACCATGCTGGGGCCCAGGAACACATCGTCGCCGCACTCCACGCCGGTGTAGATGCTCACGTTGTTCTGCACCTTCACGTTGCGGCCCAGGGTCACCCCCGGGCTCACCACCACGTTCTGGCCGATGTTGCAGCCCTCGCCGATGGTGCAGCCGGGCATGATGTGGCTGAAGTGCCAGATGCGGGTGCCCTTGCCGATCGTGCAGCCCTCGTCGATGACGGCGGTGGGGTGTGCGGTGTAGTCCATTCCCGAAGGGCTGCGAAGGTACCGCTTCCCCGCGACCTGCGACCACTGGGGATCAGGGGGTTATATTTGACGAAGCCCATACCAAGGCGCCAAATGACCCCACGGGTGCCGCTGCTCGTGTCTTTCTTTCTGGGCCTGACCTGTTCCGGTCAGCGGCCGCTTGGAGAGGCCTATTGGCAAGCGATCCGAGCCAAGGCCGATTCGGTGCTGATCGAGGAGTTCGGGGAAGAGTTCAGGACAGGGCACATCTTCACTCCCACCGACCCGCTCGACTACGCTGTTGTGGGCGGAAATGGAGTTGATTGGGAAGACCTGGATACCGTTACGGTGCCTCCCCAATGGTGCTACTTCGAGTATTGCGTTGGATTGGATGCGGCTTCCGCCACCCACTTCACCCCGATGATCCGGTTCACCTTGACCCCGGAAGGTGGCCGGGTACCTGCATCATTGGAGCCAAGGGCTGAATGGGAAGGATTCGTTCAATGCGATGGACCATGCAGTATCCCGTTCGACATCAACGGTTTCATCGAGATCGCCCGACGGAACGGTGTACGGGCGGGTAAGAAAGAAGGGCCATGGCTGATGGAGTGGATCCCTCCGGACAGTGTGGCCCAATCCGCAGGGGTGGAATTCGGCTCCTATGAACTGCGTCTATCCGAGTACTTGCATAAGAAGGGTTCCACGCCAAAATCGGACGGAGGAGCGTGGTACTGGAAACGATACAGGTCCGCTGTGTTCGACCCTTTCACAGGCGAATTGTTGCGGGTGGAGGAGGAGAATGTCACCTACAAGGTCACCTGCGGTACCAAGTTCCTCTGACATGCATTTCGCTTGGTTCGGTATTGCTGTCTGCCTGACACTGCCGGGTAAGAGCCTTCAGGACGGCACACCTCCCTCACTCCCTGGCACCACTTGGGCTGCCAGCTACTACCACTACCACGAGGAATGGACCTTTTTGAGCGCGGACAGTGTGGCCATCCGTTCCGGCCAGTGGGGTTGGTCCATGCCCGTGGATCCGAAGTTGATCTCGCCGGACAGCCTCTACCTCGGTGACCCGGAAGTGTTCCACTACCGATTCGATGGGCAGCGTCTCATCGTGCACGGAGGATACAGCGACAACGAGCAGGACACCCTGACCTGGGACGGCGAACGCTTCCGGTCGAACTGGACGTTCACCTACGGGCACGTGGTCCTAATCCGAGGCGGCAACACCGAATGCCGCAAGCATGACTAAGGCCCATCAGGCCACCCACACCGGGTCCACATCCGCCTCCTGCGGCACAAGCTCCAGCTTCCGCAAGGTGTCCATGAGCACGCCGAGCCTGCGGGGTTCGGGCGGGGCCACTTCCCACCGCACATGCCTCAGCCAATCCTCGGCGAGCGCCCGGCCGAACCCGGCGTTGCGCATCACCAGCTCCACGGTGCGCGCATCGGGCCGCAGCGCACGCGCCTCGGCGCCCAGCACCCGCAGCGCCTTGTCCAGGGCCGGGGCGTGCTCGCGCACGAACGCCTCGCGGGCTACGATCACGAAGCCCGGCCAATCGCCGCGCACCTCGTCCACCCGCCGCATCACGCCGGCATCGACGTAGCGCGAGGTGACATAGGTCTCCCACAGGAAGATGACCGGCCCACCGCCGTGCATCCGCTCCGCCGCGCCTTCCATGTTGTGCACCACCACAAGGTCCTCAGCAGCGGGACGCCACCCGAGGCGTTCGGCGTACAGCATGGCCATGATGTGGCTGCCGCTGCCCGGCCTGCTGATGGCGAAGGGAACGTGCTTCAGGTCGGAGGGATGGCGCAACGCAGATGATGCGGGCACGTGCACGCCCCAGGGCAGCGGGCTATCCACGAAGGTGCTGACGATGCGGTGCGGACCGCCGTTGAGGATGTCGCGCACAGCGCCTTCGGTCACCAGGACGGCCATGTCCAGCTCACCGTCGCGCAGCATCTGGCACATGCGGCCGGTGCCTTCGGGAACGGTGTGCCACCGGAGATGGATCCCGGCTTTGGCGAACAGGCCCTGCGCCATGGCCAGGTGCCAGGGCAGGTTGTAGGGTTCGGGAACACCGGCGACGCGGAGAGTCGTCATATCAAGTGTCAGGTCACAAGGGTCAAGGGGCAAAGTTGCCACTTGATGCTTGTTACGTGCTACTTGTTACTCGACACTTGTCACTTGCGCTCACTTCCGCACGTAGCCCTCGAAGGTGTTGTGCTCCTTCTGGTGCAGCTCCTCGGGGGTGAGGCTCTTGAAGTAGGCGTAGGTGATCTTCAGGCCCTCGGCACGGTCCACCTTCGGCTGCCACTTGAGCAGCTTTTTCGCGAGGGTGATGTCGGGCTGGCGCTGCATGGGATCGTCCTGCGGCAGCGGCTTGTACACCAGCTTCTGCTTGGTGCCGGTGAGCTTCACGATCTCCTGGGCGAACTGCTTGATGGTGATCTCGGCGGGGTTGCCGATGTTCACCGGACCGGCGTAGTCGCTCAGCAGCAGGCGGTAGATGCCCTCGATGAGGTCGTCCACGTAACAGAAGCTGCGCGTCTGGTCGCCCTTGCCGAAGATGGTGAGGTCCTCGCCGCGCAGGGCCTGGCCGATGAAGGCGGGCAGCACGCGGCCGTCGTTGAGGCGCATGCGCGGGCCGTAGGTGTTGAAGATGCGCACGATGCGCGTCTCCAGCCCGTGGTAGGTGTGGTAGGCCATGGTGATGGCCTCCTGGAAACGCTTGGCCTCGTCGTACACGCCGCGCGGGCCCACGGTGTTCACGTGGCCCCAGTAGTCCTCGGTCTGCGGGTGCACCTGTGGGTCGCCGTACACCTCGCTGGTGCTGGCCACCAGGATGCGTGCGCCCTTGGCCTTGGCGAGGCCGAGCAGGTTGTGCGTGCCCAGGGAGCTCACCTTCAGCGTCTGGATCGGGATCTTCAGGTAGTCGATCGGGCTCGCGGGGCTGGCGAAGTGCAGGATGTACTTCAGCTCGCCCGGCACGTGCACGAAGGTGCTCACGTCGTGGTGGTAGAACTCGAAGTCGGGGTTCTTGAAGAGGTGCTCGATGTTCTTCAGGCGGCCGGTGATCAGGTTGTCCATCCCGATCACGTGGTAGCCCTCCTTGATGAAGCGGTCGCAGAGGTGCGAGCCCAGGAAGCCGGCGGCGCCGGTGATGAGCACGCGGTCCTTGGGCTTCTTCACTACCTGCAGGACGGGGCGTTCCGCCTTGGCCTTGGCGCGGGCGGGCTTGGCGGTCTTCTTCTTCGCCATGGGGTCAGGCGTTCACGGTGTTGCGGCCGATGCTCACGTAGGTGAAGCCCTTCTCCTTCATGCTCTCCAGCTCGTACAGGTTGCGGCCGTCGAACACCACGGGCTTCTTCAGGGCACCTTTCACGCGCTCCATGTCGGGCGTGCGGAACTCGGCCCACTCGGTGCAGATGATGAGGGCGTCGGCGTCCTTGAGCGCCTCGTACTCATCGGCGGCGTAGGCGATCGCGTCGCCCTTGAGCTTCCGCACGTTGTTCATGGCCTCGGGGTCGAAGGCGCTCACGGTGGCGCCCTCCTTCACCAGCGCATCGATCATGTACAGGGCCGGGGCCTCGCGGATGTCGTCCGTGTCGGGCTTGAAGGCCAGGCCCCACATGGCGAAGTGCCGGCCTTTCAACGAGCCACCGTAGTGCTTGCGGATCTTGGGCACGAGGGCGGTCTTCTGCTCCTCGTTCACCTTCATCACGCTCTCGATGATCTGGAAGTCGTAGCCGGCCTCCTTGCCGCTCTTCGCGAGGGCCTGCACGTCCTTGGGGAAGCAGCTGCCGCCGTAGCCGATGCCGGGGAAGAGGAAGCGCTTGCCGATGCGGGTGTCGCTGCCCATGCCGATGCGCACCTTGTCCACGTCGGCGCCCACGGCCTCGCAGAAGTTCGCGATCTCGTTCATGAAGGTGATCTTGGCCGCGAGGAAGGCGTTGGCCGCGTACTTGGTGAGCTCGGCGCTGCGCTCATCCATGAAGATGATGGGGTTGCCCTGGCGCACGAAGGGCTTGTAGAGCTCCTCCATCAGCTTGCGTGCGCGCTCGCTCCCGGTGCCCACCACCACGCGGTCGGGCTTCAGGAAATCATCCACGGCGAAGCCCTCACGCAGGAACTCGGGGTTGCTCACCACGTCGAACTCCACTTTGGCGTATTTCCTCACCTCCGCGGTGACCTTCTCGGCGGTGCCCACGGGCACGGTGCTCTTGTCCACCAGCACCATGTAATGCTCCATGATGCGACCGATGTCGCCCGCGGCCTTGAGCACGTAGCTGAGGTCGGCGCTGCCGTCCTCGCCGGGGGGCGTGGGCAGGGCCAGGAACACGATCTGCGCCTTCTCCAGCGCCTCGGCCAGGTCGGTGGTGAACTGCAGGCGGCCCTGGCGGATGTTGCGCTCGAAGAGCACGTCGAGGTGCGGCTCGTAGATGGGCACCTTGCCCTCCTTCATCATCCGCACCTTCTCCTCGTTGATGTCCACACAGATCACGTTGTTGCCCGTTTCGGCGAAGCAGGTGCCGGTCACCAGGCCCACGTATCCTGTCCCTACGACTGCGATGTTCATGCTGTTCTTGGCTTGCTGTTGAAAGGCCGTTCTACGCGGCCCGTGTCGGTTGGTTCCAGACCGTCCGTCAGGCGAAGTAGGCCTTCACGGTGGCGGTGATGTGCGCGAGCTGCTCCGCGTCGAGCTCGGTGCTCATGGGCAGGCTCAGCACCTCGTCCGTGAGCTGCTCGGTGACGGGCAGGGAGCCCTGGGGGAAGCGATCGCTCCGGTAGGCGTTCTGCAGGTGGCAGGGCACCGGGTAGTAGATCATGGCGGGCACGCCGTTGGCCTCCATGTGCTTCTTCAGCCCGTCGCGGTGACCGCCCCGCACGCGCAGGGTGTACTGGTGGAACACGTGGGTGCTGAAGGGGCTGCGGCCAGGGGTCACCAGGTGCTCCATGCCGGCGAAGGCCTGGTCGTAGTGGGCGGCGGCGGTGTTGCGGGCCGCGGCGTAGGCGTCCAGGTGCCGCAGCTTGATGCGCAGCACCGCGGCCTGCAGGCTGTCCAGGCGGCTGTTCACGCCCACCACCTCGTGGTAGTAGCGCACGTCGCTGCCGTGGTTGCACACCCGGCGCAGGCGCCTGGCGATGGCATCGTCGTTGGTGAAGAGCGCGCCGCCGTCGCCGTAGCAGCCCAGGTTCTTGCTGGGGAAGAAGCTGGTGGTGCCGATGTGGCCGATGGTGCCGCTCTTGCGCACGGCGCCCGAGGCGCTGGTGTGGTCGCTGCCCACGGCCTGGCAGTTGTCCTCGATCACGTGCAGCCCGTGCTCCTGCGCGATGGCCATGATGGCGTCCATGTCGGCCGACTGCCCGAAGAGGTGCACCGGCACGATGGCCTTGGTGCGCGGGGTGATCTTGCGGCGCACGTCCGCCGGGTCGATGTTGAAGGTGCCGGGCAGCACGTCGGCGAACACCGGGGTGATGCCCAGCAGCGCCACCACCTCCACCGTGGCCACGAAGGTGAAGGAGCAGGTGATGACCTCGTCGCCGGGCTTCAGGTCCAGCGCCATCATGGCGATCTGCAGCGCGTCGGTGCCGTTGGCGCAGCCGATCACATGCTTCACGCCCAGGTAGGCCGCGAGCTCCTGCTCGAAGGCCTTCACCTCGGGACCGTTGATGAAGGCGGCGCTGTTCAGCACGCCCGCGATGGCTGCGTCGACCTCGGGCTTGATCTTCTGGTACTGGCCGACGAGG
This sequence comes from Flavobacteriales bacterium, assembly GCA_044226515.1. GTDB lineage: Bacteria > Bacteroidota > Bacteroidia > Flavobacteriales_F > PHOS-HE28 > PHOS-HE28. Next base: position 12,445 of record JBGAGX010000008.1, read on the forward strand.
TCGACCATCTGGATGGGCTTCATGCGGGGGGACCGGTGTTGCGTGGCCGACCCTGCGGCCGGAGCGGCCGCGAAGATAACCAGCATGCCAAGGCGGAGGGCCCTGCCCCCTCCACCGCCCTCCTTACCTTCGCCGCCCATGCGCCGCCTGCTGCCGCTGCTCCTTCCTTGCGCGCTCCTCGCGCCCCGCACCGCCGACGCCCAGGCCAAGGGCAACGTGCGCGACACCCCGCTGGCCATGTGGATCGTTACGGCCAGCTACGCCTACCAAGTGCCATCGGGCGACCTGTCCTACCGCTTCGGCAACAACAACAACATCGGCATCCTCGCCTCGCGCAAGCTCGCGAACGGCTACTTCTTCGGCGTGGACGGGGGCTTCCTCTTCGGCAACCGCATCAACGAGACCAGCCTGCTGCGCGACATCCTCACCGCCGACGGCAGCGTGCTCGACAAGGACGGCCAGCCCGCCACCGTGTTCCTATACGAGCGCGGCTACACCGTGATGGGGCACGTGGGCAAGCTGCTCCCCATCGCCGGCCCCAACCCCAACTCGGGCATGGTGCTGCGCTTCGGCGCCGGCTACATGCGCCACAAGATCCGCCTGGAGACGCAGCAGAACGAGGTGCCCCAGATCGAGGGCGAGTACCTCAAGGGCTACGACCACCTCTGCGCGGGCCCGGCCTTCAGCTTCCTCCTCGCCTACCAGCACATCAGCAGCAACCGCCTCGTGAACTTCATGGTGGGCTTCGAATCCACCTTCGGCTTCACGCGGTCGCTCCGCCCGTACAACTTCGATACCGGCCCCGCCGGGGACGAGGTGCGCACGGACATCCTTCACGGCCTGCGTGTGGGCTGGAGCCTGCCCATCTACCGCCGGCTCGACGACACCTACTACACCCGTTGATGCCCATGCTCACGGACATCGCCACGGGCCTGGTGCACCTGGCGGTGCGCGCCGCGGCACCCTTCAACCCCAAGGCGCGCCAGTGGGTGGAGGGCCGCAAGGGCCTGTGGGAGCGGCTCGAAGCGAAGCGCGCAACGCTGGAGGGCTGCCTGTGGATGCATTGCGCCAGCGTGGGCGAGTTCGAACAGGGGCGGCCCCTGCTCGAGGCGATCAGGCGTGAACGGCCCGACGTGCCCGTGCTGCTCACCTTCTTCAGCCCCAGCGGCTACGAGGCCCGGCGGAACGAACCGCTGGCCACCCACGTGGAGTACCTGCCGCCCGACAGCGCCGCCAACGCGCAACGCCTCCTGGCCCTGGTGCGGCCCAAGGCCGTGCTGTGGGTGAAGTACGAGCTGTGGCACCACTACCTCGATGCGTTGCGCCAGGCCGGTGTGCCCAGCTTCCTGGTAAGCTCCTACTTCTGGCCCAACATGCCCTACTTCCGCTGGTACGGCGGGGCCTGGCGCCATATGCTGCGCTGCTTCACCCACCACTTCGTGCAGGACGCGCGCTCCATGGAGCTGTTGCACGGCATCGGTCTGCGCAACGTTTCCGTGGGCGGCGATACGCGCTACGACCGGGTGGCGGCGATCGTGGAGGAGGCCGCGCCCATCGCGCCTGCACAGGCGTACCAGGCCGCCGAGCCGGTGCCCGTGCTGGTGTGCGGCAGCACCTGGCCCGACGACGAGGCGCTGCTGCTGAAGGCGCTGGACGGCGCCCGGCATGCGCCGCGCCTCCTCATCGCCCCGCACGAGCTGCACGACCAGCACCTGCGCGGCATCGAGCAGGCCTTTCCGAAACCCTTGGCGCTGTATGGTGAACTGGAGGCCGGCCTCGCCGCGGGCGCCGTGCCGCCGGGCATCCGCACCGTGCTGGTGGACCGCATGGGCCTGCTGGCGCGGCTTTACCGCTACGGTGATGTGGCCTACGTGGGTGGCGGCTTCGGCGATGGCATCCACAGCCTGCTGGAGGCCGCGGCCTGGGGACGTCCCGTGATCTTCGGGCCGCGCCACACGCGCTTCCCCGAGGGGCAGGGCCTGGTCGACGCGGGCGGGGGCTTCTGCGTGCGCGACGCCGCGGAACTGCGCGCCGTACTGGACCGCCTGCTGGGCGACCCGCAGGCGCTGCGCCAAGCCTCCGACGCCGCCCGCAGCTACGTGGCCCTGCGCGTGGGCGCCACCCGGCGGATCGTGCCTTCCGTGCTGGCCGTGCTCTAGCCCCACCACGATGCCCGTGGCCCTTCCTGGGCTATCTTCGGAAAAACCCCTGCACCATGCGCCACCTCCTGCTCGGCGTGCTGTTCACCCTTGCTTCGGCCTTGCAGGTGCACGCCACGCATCTGTTTGGCGGCGAGATCCGATATGGCTATGCCGCCACGTTGCCGGGCGGCTTCTTGTACGAGATCCAAGTGGACTTATACACGGATCCCGTAGCACCTGCCGATGTTCCTTGGATCCTCGTGAGCATCGATGGCGCGATCGATACGATCAGTACATCGAACATCATCTTCCTGCCAGGCCTATGTCCCGATGCGGAGCGGAAGATCTATCTCTTCACCCACCTGTTCCCCGGACCGGGCACCTATCCGATCAGTGCCGAGATCCCGAACCGGCATAGCGGGATCCTGAACATCCCCAACAGTTCGGACGAGGCCATGGGCCTTGTCGCGACGATCATCATCGATGCATCCGGCTACAACAGCTCTCCGCGGTTCAACGCGCCACAGCCTGAGCTGTCCTACGGATGGAGCTGGCTGTTGCACGACCCGCAGGCGACGGACCCCGATGGCGACAGCCTGAGCTTCGAAGCAACGGTTCCGTTGGGCACGGGCCTGACCCCGATCCCGGGCTATCTGGATCCCGCCGCCACCACGCCACCGGGCGACCTCACCTGGACCGACCCCGCGACCGGTGTGTTCCTGTGGGACCAGCCGAACACATTGGGCTATTACCAGATCGCCATCAAATGCACCGAATGGCGCAACGGGGTCGCGATCGGGAGCGTCACCCGCGACATGATGCTCTGCGTGTCGCAGCTGCCCACGGGCATTGAGCAGGCCGGCGCGGAAGCCTCGCCCTGGCTCCTGTCCGAAGGGACCATCGGACGCTACCGCATCGATCCGGCCCTGGCCGATGGCCTGGTGACCGTGCTGGACGCCAGCGGCCGTGCGGTATTGCAACGACCGGCCAGGGGAACGATCGAACTGTCCACGGCGACCGATGGCATCTACGTCATCCTCCTGCGGTCCGCGCACGGCCCGGTGCGCAGTGCGCGCGTGGCCATGGTTCGCTAGGGCGGGCGGCACGCCGCTATCTTCGGCGCGATGGGCCTGAACGACATCAACGCGAAGCGCTCGCTGCTCTCCTACGCCAAGGTGCAGCGCCTCATCTCCTCGGTGGTCCGCGGCCGGCGCATGTTCTTCTCCCGCAACGCCGCCACCCTGCCCTACCTCAACGTGGGCTGCGGCATGTTCCCCGAGCCCGGGCTCGTGAACCTGGACTGGCACTGGTGCCCGGGGGTGGACGTGGTGTGGGACCTGCGCAAGCCCTACCCCTTCGCCAACGACCGCTTCGAGGGGATCTATTGCGAGCACGTGATCGACGGCCTGCCCAAGCCCTACTTCAAGCCGAACCTGAAGGAGATGCACCGCGTGCTGAAACCCGGCGGCACGCTCCGCATCATCTTCTGCAACAGCGAGCTGTATGTGGACGCCTACGTGAAGCGCCGCGCGGACCCCACGTACACCATGCCCTTCTTCCGGGAGCGCGGCCACAGCACCGGCATGGAGGCGCTGGACTGGATCTTCCACCATTGGACGCACAAGACCCTCGTCGACTTCGAAACGCTGTCGCTGTACCTGAAGGAAGCGGGTTTCCGCGAGATCACGCGCTGCAGCTACCAGCAGGGGCGCATACCCGCGCTGCTGCGCGACCAGGTGAGCCGCGCGCCCGAGAGCCTGTACGTGGAGGCGGTGAAGTGACCTGCGGCCGCCCCGTCCGCCCGATCGCCCGCTTCATCGGGCATGCCCGGCGGCAGGTGACGATCGTCACTCCTCACGCGCCGAAGGCGGAATAGCTTGGTTGTTCATGCGGAAAGCTGTCCTGTTGCTGCCGTTCCTTCTGCTCATCCAGCGGGTGAAGGCCCAGGAGCCTGTGCCCATGGACCAGGTCCAGGCCGTGGTGGACGGGCTGGGCTCGCCCCACCAGGCGCTGCGGGCCGACGACCGGCTGCGTGCGCTCAACGGCGTGCTCCTGTCGCGCACGGACGTGCACACCAGCAACCTCTACCTCCTGGTGCGCAGCGATGCGGTGCTCACCGTGAACGAGGTGCGCGCCGCCGTGGCGCCCCTCGGCCTCACCGTACGCTGCTTCGTACGCGGCCCGCGCGCCGACAACCCCTTCCGCCACCTCGACCCTGGGCAGTGCGGGAACACCATCGAGACCCGATGAATTCCCTGCGCCGCCTGCTCATGGTCCTGCTCCTCGGGCTGACAATGGGCGGCCGGCTGCATGCGCAATGCACGGACTTTGACATCGTGGTGGGCGGAGGAAGTGCGCCATCACAGATCCACTGGGAACTGGTGGACCAGTTCGGGAACACCGTAGCGTTCGGCGATGCGCCGGAGAACACCGGTGAGTGCCTGCCTGACGGCTGCTACACCATGTACCTGTACGACGACGGCAACAACGGCTGGCAGGGCGGCACCTGGACGATCTACCTGCAGAACACCACCACGGTGATCGCCACGGGCACCTTGGTCTCCGGCGGCTTCGGCACGGAGCAGGTGGACCTGGGCGGCATGTGCGGTGGCGGCGGCTGCACCGACCAGCAGATCGTGGTGACCGCAGGCACCGACCCGCTCGACGTGAGCTGGGAGCTCTACGACCTCTTCGGCAACCTGGTGGACTGGGGCGGGGCGCCCACCAACGTGACCGATTGCCTGGCCGACGGCTGCTACGTGATGTACCTGTACGACCTCGCGGGCGACGGGTGGAACGGTGCCACCTTCACCATCACCGATGTGGCGAGCGGCACCATGCAGGCGAGTGGGACCCTTTCCAACGGAAGCTTCGCGACCATGCAGGTGATCATCGGGGCCGGTTGTGGGGCCTGCGACCCCTACACGCTCACCGTTAGCGGCGGCAGCGCACCGGCCGATGTGACCTGGGAGCTCTACGATGCCGGGTTCATGCTGGTGGCCTCGGGCGCCGCCCCCTCCGCGAACAGCCTGTGCCTGGCCCCCGGCTGCTACACGCTCTACCAGTACGATGCGGCCGGCAACGGGTGGCAGGGCGCCGCCTTCACCTTCACCGACGCTTCGAACACCGTGGTGTCCTCGGGCACCCTCGTGAACGGGTCCTTCGGCACCATGCCCGTGTCCATCGCGGGAGGCTGCAACAGCGGCACCTGCAGCAATTACACCATGTCCGTAACAGGCGGCAGCGCCCCCGCGCAGATCGCGTGGAACTTCATGAGCATGGGCCTGAACCAGGCCTCCGGCGGGGCACCCTTGAACGTGACCATGTGCCTCGACACCGGCTGCTACGTGATGCAGATGTTCGACGCCGGCAACAACGGCTGGCAGGGTGCCACGTGGACCTTGAGCAACGACCTTGGTGTCCCCGTGGGCACCGGCACCCTGGCGAGCGGATCCAACGGGGCGGTGGCCGTGCCGCTTGGGAACGGCCCATGCACGGTGCCCCAGGTGGTCTCGGCCAGCGACTGCCCCGAGGCCGTGAACGTGTGCACCAACCTCAACTTCACCATCGACCCCAACGGCTGGGGCACCATCTGGGAGATCCCCACGCTCGGTTCCACCAGCAACCCCGAGTACATGTACGGCGATGCGGTGTTGAGCCCGTGGGGCACCGACCACTACGGCTGCCTCATGGGTCAGGAGATCAACACCACCTGGATGATCGTGAACGTGGCCACCAACGGCACGCTGGAGTTCACGCTCGGCGCCAACGGATCCCAGTCGGGCTTCTACGACTGGACGATGTTCCCTTATACCTCCACCACCTGCGCGTCGATCCTGGCCAACACACTGGCCCCGGTGCGGTGCAACTGGAACTTCGCCTCCTACGGCGGCACTGGGCTTGTGGCCACGGTGCCCGCGGGCGGTGTGCCCGAGAACTTTGAACCACCGCTGGCCGTGAGCGCCGGGCAGCGCTACATCATCTGCTTCAGCAATTGGAGCTCCGTGACCACCGTGGTGCCGCTCGTGTTCGGTGGCAGTGCCACGGTGAGCTGCGACCCCATCGCGCTGCCGGTGGAACTGCTGGGCCTGTGGGCCACCCCCCGCGAGCGCAGCGTGGACCTCGACTGGATCACCGCCACCGAGCGCAACACCGCTCGCTTCGAGGTGGAGCGCAGCACCGACATGTGGGATTGGAACACCTTGGGGCAGGTGGCCGCAGCAGGTAATTCGAACACGGAGCGCCGCTACCGCTTCACCGACGAGGCGCCCATCGAGGGTGACGCCTACTACCGGCTGATGGTGGTGGACAAGGACGGCAGCCGCAAGGCCTCACCGATCGTGCGCACCGAATGGGAGGCGCCCATCCTGCATTGCTGGCCGAGCCCGAACACCGGCAGCTTCCTGGTGGAGCTGGGGCCGCGCTGGGAACAGGTGACATTGGCGGTACACGACCCCTTCGGAAGACCCTTGCCGTTCGTGCGCAGCAAGGGTGGTGATGATGAGGCCAGGATCGACCTGCTCGATGCGCCGGCCGGGGTGTACCTGGTGCAGGCCACCGATGGTGCGCGCGTCCGCACCGCACGGGTGGTGATCGATCGACCCTAGCGCCTCAACCCTTCAGCTTCGGATTGCCCTTGTGGCGCTCCGCATCCCGGGCCGTCTTCTCGGCCATCCGGCGCTCCCACGCCGCCTGCAGGTCGGTGCCCGTCTGGTTCGCCAGGCACAGCACCACGAAGAGCACATCGCTCAGCTCCGTGCCCAGGTCCTTCGCCTTGTCGCTCTCCTTCTCGCTCTGCTCGCCGTAGCGCCGGGCCATGATGCGGGCCACCTCGCCCACCTCCTCGGTGAGCATGGCCAGGTTGGTGAGCGGGTCGAAGTAGCGCACGCCCGTGGTGGCGATCCACGCGTCGACCTCCTGTTGCAGGGTTCCGATGGGCTTTTCCATTACGCGCGTTGTCGGCTGTCGATGATGATGGTGACGGGTCCGTCGTTCACGAGCTCCACCTGCATGTCGGCGCCGAACTCGCCGGTGCGCACGGGTCGCCCGATGGCCTCGGTGAGCAGCTGCTTCGCGCGCAGGTAGAGCGGGATGGCTTCCTCGGGCCGTGCCGCACGGATGTAGCTCGGGCGGTTGCCCTTCGCCGTGCTGGCATGCAGGGTGAACTGGCTCACCAGCAGCAGCTCACCGGCCACCTGGGCGATGTCGAGGTTCATCACCCCCTCGGCGTCGGGGAAGATGCGCATGCGGACGATCTTGCCGCAGAGCCATTCGACATCGGCGACCGTATCGCCCACCTCCACGCCCAGCAGCACCAGCAACCCACGCCCGATGCGCGCATGCTCCGCACCGCCGATGTGGACGGCCGCATGCGACACCCGCTGCAGCACGGCACGCATCAGTAGGCGCGTTGCTTCAGAAAGGCCGCCTTCCGCTCCAGCTTCAAGCTGTCGACCCTGCCGCCGGCCGCATCGAGCCAGGTGCCGTACATGGGGTTGGGCAGCAGCACGAAGTAGCGGCTCAATGTATCGCGCATAGCCTGCACCGTGGGCAGGCCCTGGTCCACGCTCCGGTCCTTGAAACGCTCGTCGAAGTCGCGCAGCTGGTCGCCGCAGAGCAAGGCCACGTAGTGCGCCTTCGTGACCCGCGCGCGACGCTCCGTCTTGTCGCTCACGCCGTTCTCCATGGTGAGCACATGCGCTTCATCAGCGAACGGGAAGCCCTGCTCGTAGAGGTTCTTGATGGTGGCGTTCTTCTCGCTCGCATCGCGGTTGGTGATGTAAAAGACCTCACACTCGCGGGTGGCGGCGTACGTCAACAGGTCGAGCGCGCCGGGCAGGGCCTTCGCAGAGGCACGCAAGGTCCATTCGTTCCACGTTGCCGGAGCGTAGGAGCGGCCATGCACGATGTTGGTCACCTGGTACGGACTGTTGTCGAGCACGGTCTCGTCCACATCCACGATCACCGCCGGTGGAAGCTCGTGCGGACGCTGCAGGTTCGCATCCAGCCGGAGCTTCGCCAGCTCGTAGCACTGCTCGTACAGGCGGGCGCCTTCCGCCGAGGCGTTCTGGTAGATCGTGGCGTCCACGCCTTGCTGGGCGAGCAGCGCGCCACGGTCCGCCACGGGCGGGGTGGGTGGTGGCGCCATGACCACGGCTTGTTGCTGGCGGCAACCGACCACGGCCAGGGCGAGGAGGATGAGGACGGACTTCTTCATGTGGATCGTTCAATCAACGCGGTAGGGACCGGTGTCCTCCACGCCGTTCACCATGTCGATGTAGCTGAGGTAGCGGCTCTCGGGCACCACGCCCTCCTCCACCGCCTTGCGCACCGCGCAGCCCGGCTCCTGCTGGTGCATGCAGTTGTTGAAGCGGCACGCGCCCTTCAGGCGGAACATCTCGGGGAACTGGTCCACGATCTCCTCCGCGCTCATGTCCACCAGCCCGAAGCCCTTGATGCCGGGGGTGTCGATCAGGAAGGTGGGTGGGATACCGGCCTGAGTGGCGAGTGGCGAGTGGCGAGTGGCAGTCGCATCCGGCTGTTCACTCGTCACTCGCCACTCATCACTCGCCACTCCCAATTCGAACATCTCCGCGTAGGTGGTGGTGTGCTGGCCCTTCTCACTGGCCTCGCTGATGGCCTCGGTGCGCAGGTCGAGCGAGGGCTCGATGGCGTTGATGAGGGTGCTCTTGCCCACGCCCGAGTGCCCGGCGATGAGCGTGACCTTGCCCTGCAACAGCGCCTTCACCTCGTCCACGCCCGTTCCCTTCAACGCACTGGTGATGATGGTGGTGTAGCCCGCCGTGCGGTACACGTCCTCGTACTCGGCCAGCAGGTCGAAGCCGTGGTCATCGAGCGCGTCCACCTTGTTGAACACGATGATGATGCGCGGCACCTGGTAGGCCTCGGCGGTGACCAGGAAACGGTCGATGAAGCCGTACGAAGTGCGCGGCCGCGCCACGGTGACCACGATGAGCGCCTGGTCCAGGTTGGCGGCGATCACGTGCTTCTGGTGGCTCAGGTTCACGCTGCGGCGCACCAGGTAGTTGCGGCGGTCGTGGAGGTCGGTGATGGCGCCCACCTCCTCGGCGCTCACCTGCGGGGTGTAGTCCACCCGGTCGCCCACGGCCAGCGGGTTGGTGCTCTTCCAGCCCTTGATCCGCAGGTTGCCCTTCGCCACGCACTCGTGCAACGAACCATCATCGCCACGCACGAGGTAGCGGCTGCCGGTGGAACGCATCACAAGGCCGGTGGGCATGCCGCAAAGATGGGCGGGAACGGGCGCCCCTTGGCCCTATGCGCTTGCTACCTTCGCGCCCATGTCCATCTCCGTCTCCGGAATCACCAAGGTCTACGGCCCGCAGAAGGCGCTGGACAACGTGTCGTTCGAGATCGGCGGTGGCGAGGTGGTGGGCTTCCTGGGCCCGAACGGCGCGGGGAAGAGCACCATGATGAAGATCCTCACCTGCTACCTGCCCCCCACCGAGGGCACGGCGAAGGTGTGCGGCTTCGACACGCGCGAGCAGAGCATGGAGGTGCGGCGGCGCGTGGGCTACCTGCCCGAGCACAACCCGCTGTACACCGACCTGTATGTGAAGGAGTACCTCGAGTTCGTGGCGGGCATCTACAAGCTGAAGAACGCCGCCGCCCGGGTGAAGGAGATGGTGGGCCTGGTGGGCCTGGACCGCGAACAGCACAAGAAGATCGGGCAGCTGAGCCGCGGCTACCGGCAGCGCGTGGGCCTGGCGCAGGCCATGATCCACGACCCGCAGGTGCTCATCCTCGACGAGCCCACCAGCGGCCTCGACCCCAACCAGCTGGAGGAGATCCGCGGGTTGATCAAGCGCATCGGCACCGAGAAGACGGTGATGCTGAGCACCCACATCATGCAGGAGGTCGAGGCCATCTGCGACCGCGTGATCATCATCGACCGCGGCCGCATCGTGGCGGACGATACCGCGGCCACGCTGCGGGGGGCCACCCAACAGCGCGAAGTGCTCGAGGTGGAGCTGGACCGTCCGGTGGAGGCTAAGGCCCTGCTGGCCATCGTCGGCGTGGAGCGCGCCGAGCATGCCGGTGCCAACGCCTGGCGCTTGGTGTGCCGACCGGGACAGGACCCACGCGCCGCGGTCTTCCAGTTCGCCGTGGACAACGGCCTGAAGGTCCTTGCCCTGCAGAAGAGCGAGCGCGGCCTGGAGGAGGTGTTCAAGGAACTGACGAAGGGATGATGAACTTAGCCCCCCCCCCCGCGCTTCTGCGATAGCTATCGCGGTAGTATGTTGCTCGTCCTTGTTGGTCTGGTTCTTTCCAGCATTTCCTACAGTTGATGGCTCCACCCATTCGCTAACGGCCAAGCTCATCCTCGACGGGTTCACAGGCGATCCGGACCCCAACATCGCTGTCGGTTCGTATTGGGTGCCGAACGCATTAGGTCATTACGCACTGGTCGCTCTTCAGCTCCTGCTTTCGCCAGCGACCGCCGAGCGTGCGTTGCTATTCTTGATCCTTTTCGGAATGGGAGTCGGTCTGTTCAGGCTTTGCCAGGCTTGCGGGAACAGAATGCCATGGGCCGCATTGCTTGTGCTTCCCTTCAGCTACAACTTCCTGTTGGTCATGGGCTTCTATAACTTCCTTTTGGGGATGGTACTGGCCCTTTTCGTACTGGCATATGTATTTCAGAGGACCTCCCCACTTGGATGGACCTGGGCGATCTTCCTCGTCGGGTCCTTGGTCGTCCTTTGGTGCCATGCCATGGCCTTCTTCTTTCTGGCATTGGTCGTTGCCATGCATCGGTCGCTTCTTGAGATTCCCCGCCTCACCAACAAGGCAGAACGCTTCACCGCACTCGGAGCCATGGCAAGGACGGCCCTGCTACTGCTGCCGGGCACCATACTGTTCTTCGTCTTTTCGAGTGAACAGGACACCCGATGGGGGACGGTCAACATGGACCAGAACTTAAAGGACCTTATTGACCTACGCGTTCTTGTCCTCTACGCATTCGACCTTGAAAGACCGTATGTCCTCTTCATCACAGCGATGCTCGCGCTTTTGCTGATCCGCTCCTTTCAGGAATGCTCAACCGTAAGCATGTCAACCCTGCTAAAACAACCGGTGACGGCCTTGTTCTTCAGTGCCCTGCTCTCGCTCCTCCTGTATTTCATCCTACCCGATTCTACGGGATACGCCAGCTTCATTTCACAGCGGCTGCAGCTCATGTTCTTTCTCCTACTCATTGGCTGGATCAGCGTGCAGCTCCCCTATGACCGTTGGTCTTTCGCATTTCTTCTGGTCTTCTCGGGCGTTCACTTCATGCGGCTGAAGTACATGCGCCATCTGATGAAACCGCTTGCTGAGCAGGCGATGGCGATCGAAGATGCTTCCCTGGCATTGCCACCCGGAACCAATGTCCTGCCGATCAACTTCGAACCCGAATGGCTCCTGGGCCATCAAGCGACCCAACTTGGCCTTTACAACGACCTGCATGTACTTGAGAACTACGAATGCAGCATGGGCTACTTCCCGCTGATCTGGCGCAAGGACTTGCCGAGCCCCTTGTATTGGCACTTGATGACGGCTACGGACAAGCAGTGCTTCGAATGGCTGAAGGATTATGTGGACGCCAAAGAGACCCCCGCCATGGACCAGATCGCCTTGATCGGACCGGTGGATAGCGCCAGTTGCAAAGCGCAGAACGTGCTTCCCATCCTGGAAGCCCATTATCGGAAGACCTTCGACAACGGGTATGTCCGTGTATACAGCCTGAAAAAGTAGCTGTCCGAAGTTGTTGGTGAAGCGTTGCCGAACCGCTTCCTTTGCGGCCGCACAAGCCCAGCCATGCCCTACCTCTTCACCTCCGAGTCCGTCAGCGAAGGCCACCCCGACAAGGTCGCCGACCAGATCAGCGATGCCCTCATCGACCACTTCCTCGCGTTCGACCCGCAGAGCAAGGTGGCCTGCGAGACGCTCGTGACCACCGGCCAGGTGGTGCTCGCCGGCGAGGTGAAGAGCAAGGCCTACCTCGATGTGCAGCAGATCGCCCGCGACGTGATCGAGAAGATCGGGTACACCAAGAGCGAGTACATGTTCGAGGCGCACAGCTGCGGCGTGCTCAGCGCCATCCACGAGCAGAGCCCCGACATCAACCAGGGCGTGGAGCGCAGGAAGCCCGAGGAGCAGGGCGCCGGCGACCAGGGCATGATGTTCGGCTACGCCTGCCGCGACACGGACAACTACATGCCGCTGGCCCTGGAGATCAGCCACATGCTGCTGCGCGAGCTCGCCGCCATCCGCCGCGAGAAGAACTCCAAGATGCCCTACCTGCGCCCCGATGCCAAGAGCCAGGTGACCATCGAGTACAACGACGACCACACGCCCAAGCGCATCGACGCCATCGTGGTGAGCACCCAGCACGATGACTTCGCCAAGGACAAGCCCATGCTCGACCGCATCAAGAAGGATGTGATCGAGATCCTCATCCCCCGGGTGAAGAAGCAGCTGCCCAAGCGCGTGCAGGCCCTTTTCGGCAACGACATCGCCTACCACATCAACCCCACCGGCAAGTTCGTGATCGGCGGTCCGCATGGCGATACCGGCCTCACCGGCCGCAAGATCATCGTGGATACTTACGGCGGCAAGGGCGCGCACGGTGGCGGTGCCTTCAGCGGCAAGGACCCCAGCAAGGTGGACCGCAGCGCGGCCTATGCGGCGCGCCACGTGGCCAAGCACCTGGTGGCGGCCGGCGTGTGCGACGAGTGCCTGGTGCAGGTGGCCTACGCCATCGGTGTGGCCAAGCCCGTGGGCTTCTACGTGAACACTTACGGCACCAGCAAGGTGAGGATGAGCGATGGCCAGATCGCCAAGGTGATCGGCGGCATGAAGGAGTTCGACATGCGCCCCTGGTTCATCGAGCAGCGCTTCAAGCTCCGCACCCCGATCTACAGCGAGACCGCCGCCTACGGGCACATGGGCCGCGCGTGCAAGGAGGTGACCAAGACCTTCAGCAACGCCGGGCAGAAGGCCACGGTGAAGGTGAAGCTCTTCCCCTGGGAGGAGCTCAATGCCGTGGACGCGGTGAAGAAGGCGTTCAAGCTGTAAGTCCGCACTGGGCGAGTATCGAGTTGCGAGTGGCGAGTGGTGAGCACACCAACGCCGCTCGCAACTTCTTTTGTGGACCTTCGGATACCAACGCGCTAGATCATGAAGAGCTTTGAAGAGTCCATCGCCTGGCAGAGGGCCATGGACCTGAACGAGGCCGTGGACATCGCCTTGTCCGAGAACCGGAACTGGGGCTTCAAGGACCAACTGTTCCGTGCGTCACTGTCCATCTGCAACAACATCGCAGAAGGCCACGAAATGCCAACCAAGGCCCACCAGCTACGCTATCTATGGATAGCCAAAGGCTCTTGCAACGAGGTGTGCTCCATGCTCCATCTTGCCCGCCGTAGGAACTACTTCCCGACGGAACAGGTCGACCGCATGATGGACCTGCAGGACGAGACCGCCCGGCTCCTGCGGACCTACATCAACAACAAGACAACCGGCTGGCGCAATATCCCGGGGGCGATGGCCCTTCTTGGGCTCTGGTTCAACCTCACGACCCCGTACTTCCTCCGGTGACCTGCCAACCGCTACAACACTCGCTCCTCGTCACTCATTACTCGCCACTCACCAGTCACCACTCACTACTCGCCACTCGTTACTCGTTACTCAACCCGCTATCCCCCAGCCACTTAGCCACACTCCACACCACCCTGTTGGTGAGGATCGGAATTCATACTACTTTCGCACCCCATTTCGGAAGACCATGTACGCCATCATTGACATCGCCGGCCAGCAGTTCAAGGTGAAGGCCGCCCAGAAACTGAAGGTGCACCGCCTCGAGGCCGAGGAAGGCAAGCACGTGGAGCTCGGCAAGGTGCTGCTCATCAGCGACGGCAAGACCGTGAACGTGGGCACCCCCGTGGTGGAAGGCGCCCGCATCGCCGCCAAGGTGCTGAACCATGGCAAGGGCGACAAGGTGCTCGTCTTCAAGAAGAAGCGCCGCAAGGGCTACCAGAAGCTCAACGGCCACCGCCAGTACATCACCGAGCTCTGGATCGAGGCGATCCTGGGCAAGGGCGAGAAGTTCGACGCCAGCAAGAGCACCGCACCTGCTCCCAAGGCCGTGAAGGCCGCCGAGCCCAAGGCGAAGAAGGCCGCCGCCCCCAAGGCCGCCGCCCCGGCCAAGAAGGCCCCGGCCAAGAAGGCCGCTCCGGCGAAGAAGGCCCCCGCCAAGAAAGCGGCCCCCAAGAAGGACACGAAGAAGTAAGCCCCCAGGCACCATCGCTCAATACCTGACCAGCCATGGCACACAAGAAAGGTGAAGGCAGTACACAGAACGGCCGCGAATCGCACTCCAAACGCCTTGGCGTGAAGATCTACGGTGGCAGCAAGGCCATCGCCGGCAACATCATCGTGCGCCAGCGCGGCACCCAGCACCACCCCGGCAGGAACGTGGGCATCGGTGTGGACCACACCCTGTACGCCCTCGTGGACGGCGTGGTGAAGTTCCAGCGCAAGCGCGACGACAAGAGCTACGTGAGCATCATCCCCGCAGAGGAGGCCAAGGCCTGATCCGCGGTACACCCGACCGGAAAGCCCCGAGCGATCGGGGCTTTTCCATTCCCATCCCCTCCCACCCCCACCCCTTACCTTCGCACCAGACCCGCCGAGCGGGCCCATCCCCCCCCCGAAGACCATGCTGGAATTGCCGTTCCTGAGAGAGCACCGTGAAGAGGCGGAACAGCGCCTTGCCAAGCGCAACATCGACGCCAAAGGCCTGCTCGACCGCGCCCAGGAGCTCGACGAGCAGCGCCGGGCCACCCAGGCCGAGCTGGATGCCAAGCTCGCCGAGCTCAACGAGCTGAGCCGTTCCATCGGCGAGCTGATGAAGGCCGGCAACAAGGCCGAGGCCGAAGCGGCACGCGCCCGCACCACCGACCTCAAGGCCGCCACCGGCACCTTGAAGGAGAAGCTCGACGCCGCCGAAAAGGCCCTGCACGACCACCTCTGCACCATCCCCAACGCGCCCAACGCACGCGTGCCCAACGGCAGGACCCCCGAGGAGAACACCGTGGTGATGCACGAGGGCGCGCTGCCCGACCTGCCCGCCGACGCCAAGCCCCACTGGGAGCTCGGCGAGGAGTACGGCTTCCTCCACATGGACCTCGGCGTGAAGCTCACCGGCGCCGGCTTCCCGGTGTACAGCGGTCAGGGCGCAAGGCTTCAGCGCGCGCTCATCGCCTTCTTCCTGGACCGCGCCACCGAGGCCGGCTACCGCGAGATCATCCCGCCCCACATGGTGAACGCCGCCAGCGCCTTCGCCACGGGCCAGCTGCCCGACAAGGAAGGGCAGATGTACCACGCCACCGCCGACGACCTCTACCTCATCCCCACCGCCGAGGTGCCCATCACCAACCTGTACCGGGACATGATCCTGGACCCCGAGCAGCTGCCGGTGAGGATGGTGGGCTACACCCCCTGCTTCCGCCGCGAGGCGGGCAGCTACGGCGCCCACGTGCGCGGCCTCAACCGCGTGCACCAGTTCGACAAGGTGGAGATCGTGCGGCTGGAGCACCCCGACCACAGCTACGGCGCCCTGGAGGACATGGTGGAGCACGTGAAGGGCCTGCTGCGCGCCCTGGAGCTGCCCTACCGCCAGCTGCTGCTCTGCGGCGGCGACATGGGCTTCAGCAGCGCGCTCACCTACGACATGGAGGTGTACGCCGGCGCCCAGAAACGCTGGCTCGAGGTGAGCTCCATCAGCAACTTCGAGACCTACCAGAGCAACCGCCTGAAGCTGCGCTTCCGCGACGGCAAGCGCATGCGCCTGGCCCACACGCTCAACGGCAGCGCCCTCGCCCTGGCCCGCATCGTGGCCGCCATCATCGAGAACAACCAGACCCCCGAGGGCATCCGCATCCCCACCGCACTGCGGCCCTATACCGGGTTCGACATGATCCGCCGATGAACCGCGGCATCCCGCACTCCGTGGTGGCCGCGTTCGCCGTCGCCGCACTGCTCGCCGGCTGCAAGAGCGGCCCGAACGACCCCGCCAACCTCACGGCCATCGACAGCATGCTGGTGCAGGTGGACAGCCTCACCGGTGCGGTGAACGGCATCGACCTTGCGGTGTACGCACGCATGGACTCGGTCTTCGCCACGCAGAAGGAACGCATCGAGGTGCGGATGCGCGACACGCTCGACCGGTCCACGGCCATGACCCTGGGCAACTACTACCGCGCCATGAACGGCTCGCTGGGCCGGGTGCGCCGCGACCGGGGTGCGCTGCTGGAGGAACTGCAGCGCTCGCGCAAGCAGCTCACCGACCTGCGCCACGATGTGTCCGGCGGCCTGCTCCCCCCCGGTCCCGAGCGCACCTACGTGGACCAGGAACGGCTTTTCCTGACCAACGCGGTGCAGCGCCTCTCCGTCCTATTGAACAGCGCCGGCAATGCCCAGCGCAACTGGGACGACCACCACGCCGCGATCGACTCCCTGCTGTACGCCCCGCCTGCGCCATGACCGCCCCGCTCATCCGCCTCTGCCTCGCCCTGGCCCTCCTCGTGGCCCCGGCGTTCGGCGCCTTCGCGCAGGGCAGCACGGATGAGCAGCTGGCCGCGCAGTACTTCCAGCGCGGCGAGTACGAGAAGGCCGCCCTCTACTACGAGAAGCTCTACAAGGCCCAGCCCACCGTGTACTACTACGAGCAGCTCTTCCGCTGCCGCATGGGCCTGAAGGACCACGAGAGCGCCGAGAAGCTCGCCAAGGACCAGGTGCGCCGCGAGAACGGAGACCCCCGCTATCTGGTCGACCTGGGCAGCGTGTACAAGGCGATGGGCGATGACGACAAGGCCGCCCAACAGTTCCAGAAAGCGCTCAAGGGACTGAAGCCCGACCAGGCCTCGGTGCGCAACCTCGCCAACGCCTTCACCCGCTACAACGAGCTCGACCTCGCACTGCAGACCTATGAGCGCGGGCAGTCCATGCTGAAGGACGGCACCAACTTCCACTACGAGATCGCCACGCTCTACGCGGCGAAAGGGGACGTGCCCGCGATGGTGAAGCAGTACATCGACCTGCTCGGGGTGAACGAGAGCTACATCCAGGCCGTGCAGAACGGGCTGGCGCGGTACATCGACTTCAGCGTGAGCGACGGCCGCAGCGAAACGCTGCGTACCGAGCTGCTCCGCCACATCCAGAAGGAACCGCAGAAGACCATCTACCAGGAGCTGCTCGTGTGGATGTACATCCAGCAGAAGGACCTCACCAGCGCGCTCGTGCAGAGCAAGGCCATGGACAAGCGCTTCAACGAGGGCGGGCAGCGCCTGATGGAGCTGGCGGACGTGGCCGTGACCAACGAGGACTGGGCCACCGCCACCAAGTGCTACCAGTACGTGGTGGGCCTGGGGGCCGAGGGCCCCAACTACCTGCGCGCCCGCATCGGTGAGGTGCAGGCGATGGACAAGCAGCTCACCGCCCAGGCCGAACCGCCGCGTGAGGAGCTGCTCACCCTGCAGCAGAAGTACGAGGTCACCATCAGCGAGCTGGGACGCAGCAAGGCCACCCTGGAGCTGGTGCGCGGGCTCGCCCGGCTGAAGGCCTACTACCTCAACGATGCGCCCGGCGCCATCACCATCCTGGAGGAGGGCATCGCCACGCCCGGCATCGACCCCAAGTCGCAGGCCGAACTGAAGCTCGACCTGGGCGACATCCACGTGCTCAACGGCGAGATCTGGGACGCCTCCTTGCTCTACTCGCAGGTGGACCTCGACTTCAAGCAGGACATGCTGGGGCACGAGGCGCGCCTGCGCAACGCCAAGGTGAGCTTCTACGCCGGCGACTTCCTGTGGGCGCAGGGCCAGCTGGACGTGCTCAAGGCCAGCACCAGCAAGCTCATCGCCAACGACGCCATGGAGCTCAGCCTGCTGATCAGCGACAACCTGGGCGCCGACAGCAACAGCGTACCGTTGAGCATTTACGCCCACGCCCAGCTGCTCACCTTCCAGCACCGCTACGACGAGGCCCTTACCGAGCTCGACAGCCTCACCCTCACCTACCCCATGCACAGCCTCAGCGACGAGGTGTTCATGGAGCGCTTCCGCATCGCCTACGCGCGGCACCAGTACGACAGCGCGGCCGTGTGGCTGGTGAAGATCACCGAGCAATACCCGAACGACATCCTCATGGACAACGCCCTCATCGAGCTGGGGCGGCTGTACGAGCAGAAGCTGAAGGACCCTGAGAAGGCGAAGCAGACCTACGAGCGCCTGCTGTTCGAGCAGAGCGGCAGCATCTTCGTGCCCGAGGCCCGCGACCGCTTCCGCCGATTGCGCGGCGACATGGACGACCCGCAGACGCCCGAGCAGAAGTTCCTCAACGGCACGCCATGATCGTGTACAACGTCACCCTCAGCGTCGACGAGCCCATCCACCAGGAGTGGCTGGAGTGGATGAAGCACGTGCACATCCCCGATGTGATGGCCACCGGGCTCTTCCTGGACAGCCGCGTGGTGCGCGTGCTCGCCGAGGAGGAAGGAGGCGTCACCTATGCCGTGCAGTACACCTGCGCCGACATGGCCACCTACGAGCGCTACCGCGCCGAACACGCCCCACGCCTGCAGGCCGAGACCGAGAAACGCTACGGTGGCCGATACGTGGCGTTCCGCACGCTGCTGGAAGTGCTGCATACGGCATGACCGACGTCCGCCCCAAGAAGCACTTCGGCCAGCACTTCCTGAAGGAGGACGCCATCGCGCAGCGCATCGCCGAGGCGCTTACGCACCATGGGGGTTACCGGCGTGTGCTGGAGATCGGTCCGGGCACCGGGGCGCTCACCAAGCACCTGATGCACCGCGGGGACATCGACCTCACGTGCATCGAGCTCGACGCCGAGGCCGCGGCGCACCTGCGCGCCCACCACCCTGATCTGAAGCTCATCGAAGGGGATTTCCTGAGGCTCGACCTGAAGAAGCTCGGCGAGGACCCCTTCGCCATCATCGGCAACTTTCCTTACAACATCAGTACGCAGATCGTCTTCCGGGTGCTGGAGCACCGCGATCAAGCGACCGAGGTAGTGGGCATGTTCCAGAAGGAGGTGAGCGACCGCATCCGCGCGGTGCCGGGAAGCAAGGTCTACGGCATCACCAGCGTGCTCACCCAGGCCTGGTACACGGTGGAGCAGCTCATGCTCGTGGAGCCCGGCTCCTTCATCCCCCCGCCCAAGGTGCGCAGCGCCGTGATCCGCCTGCAGCGCAACGCCGTGTCGCAGCTGCCCTGCGACGAGAAGCGCTTCTTCCAGCTGGTGAAGATGGCCTTCAACCAGCGCCGCAAGACACTGTCCAACGCGTTGAAGGCCTTTCCCGGCTTCGAGAAGGGCGTGCCCATGCCGTACGCGAAGCAGCGCGCCGAGGAGCTCTCCGTGGCCGACTTCGTCGCGCTCACGCAAGCCGCCTCCTGATCAAATCGGGATGTCGCTCCGGGCTCGACCCGGAGCCGCGCGAATGACCGGTCCTGAACACCATCCCTAGCCCCAAAGGCCCTACTTTCGCGGCGTTGACGCCGGCCTGTACATTCCCCGGCATCCCATGGACGGTCGACCGCAATGGCGTTCAAGCTCAGCAAGGTCAGCCTGGAACGGATCCAGGAGCTCGCGGCCCAGCGCCGCGGCGACGACCTGCTGCCTGAACTGAGCGAGCTGCACCCCGCGGACATCGCGGAGGTGATCGACCACCTGGAGCCCGAAGAGGCCCGCTACGTGTACGAGCTGCTCGAGCCCGAGCTCGCGGCCGAGGTGCTTGTGGAACTGCCCGAGGACCGGCGCGACGCCCTGCTCGAGAACTACACCGGCAAGGAGATCGCCGAGGAGCTCATCGAACAGCTCGATTCCGACGACGCCGCCGACGTGATCGCCGAGCTCCCCGAGGAGCTCAAGGAGGAAGTGCTCGCCAACATCGAGGACGCGGAGCACAAGAGCGACATCGCCGACCTGCTCACCTACGACGAGAACACGGCCGGCGGCATCATGGCCAAGGAACTCGTGCAGGTCAACGTGGACAGCACCCTGCTGCAGTGCGTCCGCGAACTGCGCGAGCACGCCGAGGACATCGAGCACGTGTACGTGATCAACGTGGTGGACGACCACGGCAAGTTCGTCGGCACCATCCCCCTGAAGGAGCTGGTGCTGCGCGGCCTGCGTACGCCGGTGAAGGAGGTGTACGACCCCGACGCCATCAGCGTGAAGGCCGACGTGGACAAGGAGGAGGTGTCGCGCATCATGGCGAAATACGACCTCACCGTGCTCCCCGTGGTCGACGAACGCGGCCGCCTCGTGGGACGCATCACCATCGACGACGTGGTGGACGTGATCCGCGAGGAGGAGACCGAGGACGTGCAGCGCATGGCCGGCATGGAGGCGCTCGATTACTCCTACAGCAACAGCAGCCTGTGGGAGATGGTGAAGAAGCGCGCCGGCTGGCTCATCGTCCTCTTCATCGGCGAGAGCTTCACGGCCACGGCCATGAGCTTCTTCGAGGGCCAGATCGAGAAGGCCGTGGTGCTCGCGCTCTTCATCCCCCTCATCATCAGCAGCGGCGGCAACACCGGCTCACAGGCCAGCACCCTCATCATCCGCGCGCTCGCCCTGGGCGATGTCACCGTGAGCGAGTGGTGGCGCATCTTCAAGCGCGAGCTCAGCGTGGGCCTCATGCTCGGCATCGCGCTCGGCGTGTTCGGCTTCCTGCGCGTGGCGGCCTACAGCCAGTTCACCGACTTCTACGGCCCGCACTGGCAGCTCATCGGCCTGGCCATCGGCGGGTCGCTCCTGGGCGTCGTGGTGTGGGGCAACCTCATCGGCTCGCTCTTCCCCCTGGTGCTGAAACGCCTGGGCCTCGACCCCGCGGTGTCATCCGCGCCCTTCGTGGCCACCGTGGTCGATGTCACCGGCCTGCTCATCTACTTCACCATCGCCTCGCTCCTGCTCGTGGGCGTGCTGCTATGACCATCGCCCTGCTGGATAGCGTCCACCCGGTGCTTGCGGAGATGCTGACCCGCGGCGGCCACACCTGCATCGACCTGCACCTGGAACCCGACGCGGCGCTCGCGGGCAAGCTTGACGAGGTGCAGGGCATCGTGGTGCGCAGCCGCATCCTGCCCGCCACCGTGATGGCGCACGCCCCGCAGCTGCGTTTCGTGGGCCGCGTGGGCGCCGGCATGGAGAACATCGACACCGCCTGGTGCGTGGCACATGGCGTGCGCGTGCTCAACGCCCCCGAAGGCAACCGCGACGGCGTGGGCGAATTGTGCGTGATGCTGCTGCTGATGCTGCTGAAGCACGCCGTTCGAACCAACGAACAGGTGCACCGCGGCCTGTGGCTGCGCGAGGAGAACCGCGGCACCGACCTGCATGGCATGACCGTGGGCATCATCGGCTATGGCAACATGGGCCGGGCCTTCGCGGAGAAACTGGCCGGATTCGGGGTGCGCATCCTCGCCTACGACAAGTACATGCACGGCTTCAGCAACTCCCAGGTGAAAGAGGTGGCGCTGGACGTGCTGCAACAGGAGTCCGATGTGGTGAGCCTGCACCTGCCGCTCACCGACGAGACCCGCCACTACGCGAACGCCGCGTTCCTGGCCGGTTTCGCGAAGCCCATCCGCCTGCTGAACACCAGCCGGGGGGCCATCGTGCATACGGCGGCGCTGCTGGACGCGTTGGATGAAGGACGGGTGATCGGTGCGGGGCTCGACGTGCTCGAGTTCGAACGCCCCGACCTCTCGGGCCTCGATCCCACCATCGACCCCCACAGCCAGAAACGCCTCTTCGGCGACCCCCGCGTGCTCCTCACCCCCCACATCGCCGGCGTGACGCATGAGGGAAAGCGCAAGATGGCCGAGGTGCTCGCCACGAAGATCCTGCACCTGCATGGCTGAACGCGCCCTCCCCTACCTTGCACTGGCCGCCACGCTCCTGCTGGGCGCCTGCGGCGAGGAGCACATGAGCGCCCCCGAGGTCCATGGCCACCGCGGCTGCCGCGGACTGATGCCGGAGAACACCATCCCCGCCTTCACCAAGGCCGTTGACCTGGGCTGCACCTGGCTGGAGCTCGATGTGGTGATGACCGGCGATGGCGAGGTGCTCGTGAGCCATGAGCCGTGGATGGACCACCGCATCTGCCGAACCTCCAACGGCGACAGCATCGCGCCCGGCATCGAACGGTCGTTCAACATCTTCCGGATGTCCCTGGCCGAGGTGCAGGCCTTCGACTGCGGCAGCGCGGAGCATCCCGACTTCCCCGGGCAGGAGCACCAGCGGCTGCACAAGCCCACCCTGCGCGAGGTGGTGGAGGCCGTGGACGAGCGCGCGGGCGAGAGCGGCATGAGCGCCGTGAGCTTCAACATCGAGATCAAGAGCGAACCGGGGCTGTACGGCACCTACCAGCCTGAACCCGCTGCGTTCGCGAAGGCGGTGGTGAGCGTGATCGACGAGCTCCACCTCGACGAACGCTGCATCGTGCAGAGCTTCGACCCGGCGGTGCTGGAGGCCGTGCACGCCATCGACCCCGCGCTGCGCCTTTCGCTGCTGGTGGAGAACACCGACGGCATCGACACCAACCTGAAGCGCCTCAGCTTCACCCCCGCCTTCTACAGCCCGGCCTTCGAGCAGGTGGACCAGGCCGCGGTGGACAAGCTGCACGCGCTCGACATCGAGGTGGCCGTGTGGACGGTGAACGAGGAGGCGGACATGCGGCGGATGGCCGCGCTGGGCGTGGACGCCATCATCACCGACTTCCCCGACCGCGCCCTCCGCGTGGTGGAGGACCTCGAGTAACGCGCCCCGACCTTCCGGACGATGGGCGCGCTGACCGTGCGACCTTACTTCAAGACGAACCGCGCCGTGGTGCGCGAGCGCTGCTCCAGCAGGATCTCCCTTCCGGACGTGAGCCGCGCGAGCGTGGCCTCGTCGTAATGCCGGACGGTGATCAGCTCGCAGCCCTCGTTGTAGCGCACTTCGTAGCCCTTGCGCAGTTCCTCGATCAGTTGGCGGCCGCGCGGCGTGTCGTCCACCACCACGCTGAAGGCCAGCGCGCTGTTCTGCATGAGGTCGATGCGCACGTTCTGCTGCGCGAAGAGCCAGAAGATGCCGCTGAGGTTCTCCTCCACAATGAAGCTGAGGTCGCGCGGCGTGATGCTCACCAGCAGCTGCTTCGGCTTCACGATGAAGGAGGGGATGAGCGAGTCGTTCTCACTGCGATCGTCGATGGTGCTGCCGGGAGCGGCCAGGTCGATGAACGAGCGCACGTACAGCGGGATGTGCTTCTTCTGCAGGGGCTGCAGGGTGCGCGGGTGGATCACGCTGGCGCCGAAGTAGCTGAGCTCGATGGCCTCGCGGTAGCTGATGTGGCCGAGCAGCTTCGTGTCGGGGAACCGCTTGGGGTCCGCGTTGAACATGCCGGGGACGTCCTTCCAGATGGTCACGCTCTCCGCATCGAGCAGGTAGGCGAAGATGGCGGCCGAGAAATCCGACCCCTCACGTCCCAGCGTGGTCGTCCTGCCGTCGGCGGTGCGCCCGATGAATCCTTGCGTGAGCACACGACCGGGCTTCCCTTGGAACAGCGGCTTCAGGTATCGGGCCGCCAGGTTCTCGCAGGCCTGCCACTCCACCTTCGCCGCGCGGTAACTGCCATCGGTGCGTACCACGGTGCGCGCATCGAGCCAGGAGTTCGCGATGCCGGCCTGCTTCAGGTGCGCGCTCACCACCAGGGTGCTCCACACCTCACCGAAGGAGACGATCTGGTCGTAGTCCTCGTCCACCCGCCCGCTGGAACGCTGCGCGAGCGTGCGAAGGAGGTCACGGAACGAGGCTTCGAGCGCGGCCTGGGCGGACTCCTCAGCCGGGGCCACCTCAGCGAGCACCGCCATGTGCGACGCCCGCAGCGCCTCCACCAGCGGCCTGGTATCACGTCCCTCACCAAAAGCCCACACCACCTCCTCCAGCGCGTTGGTGGTCTTGCCCATGGCGCTCACCACGATGAGCAGCTCATCCTCCGGGAAATGGGAGAGCACCTGCGCCACATTGCGCACACCGGCCGCGTCCTTCACACTGGCACCGCCGAACTTGAACACTTTCATCCGATCACGAGCTTGGTCATCTCCTCCCGCGTCATCCTCCCGTTCACCCATTTCGGGTCGAAGGTCGCGCCCAGCCGGGCATAGAACCGCATGGCCTCCGTGTTCCAGTCGAGCACCTGCCAGAGCATGTGGTGGTGCCCCTGCTCCAGTGCGAACGCGGCGCAAGCCTTGAACAGCTTCTCCCCCACACGCCTGCCACGCGCCGTCTCCGTCACCACGATGTCCTCCAGGTACAGGCAGCGGCCCCGCCAGGTGGAGTAACGCTCGTAGCACACGGCCATGCCCAGAAGACCCGAAGGGGCTCCCGGCTCAGCGGACTCAGTGGACTCATTCGACTCCGTGGACTCCCGACTCCTCTCCTCCGCCACCCAGCCCACCCACACCGGATGCGGGCCGAAACCCGCGTCGCGCATGTGCTCCTCCGTGACGGTCACCGCCTCCGGCTCCTTCTCGAACAGGGCCAGCTCCTGCACCAGTTCCAGCATCCGCGGCACATCGCCCGGGCCTGCACGCCGAATGACCACCTTCATGACCACAAAGAAAGCGGTGCCGCATCTTTGCAGCATGTCCGACATCAAGACCCTCTCCGAGTTCATCGTTGAACGCCAGCACGACTTCCCCGGCTCCACCGGCGACCTGAGCTCGTTGCTCACCGCCTTCCGCCTCGCCGCCAAGATCGTGAACCGCGAGGTGAACAAGGCCGGGCTGATGGCCGACATCCTCGGCGCGGAAGGCACCGAGAACGTGCAGGGCGAGGCCCAGCAGAAGCTCGATGTCTACGCCAACAACCTCTTCATCCGCATGATGCGCACCCAGGGCGCCGTGTGCGCGGTGGCCAGCGAGGAGAACGACGACATCGTGCACTTCGACAACGGTGGCAAGTACGTGGTGACCATGGACCCGCTCGATGGCAGCAGCAACATCGACGTGAACGTGAGCATCGGCACCATCTTCAGCATCTACAAGCGCCTCAGCACAGGTCCCAAGGCCACCTTGGAGGACTTCCTCCAGCCCGGCAGCGCGCAGGTGGCGGCCGGCTACATCGTGTACGGCAGCAGCACCATGCTCGTGTACAGCACGGGCCACGGTGTGAACGGCTTCACGCTCGACCCCAGCATCGGCACCTTCTGCCTGAGCTACCCGGACATGAAGACGCCTGCTGACGGGAAGATCTACTCCATCAACGAGGGCAACTGGTACGAGTTCAGCGACGGTGTGCGCAACTACATCGACGCGTGCAAGCGGCAGAAGATGAGCGCCCGCTACATCGGCAGCCTCGTGGCCGACTTCCACCGCAACCTGCTGAAGGGCGGCATCTACCTCTACCCCGGCACGCAGAAGGCGCCCAAGGGCAAGCTCCGCCTGCTGTACGAGGCCAACCCGCTCGCCTTCCTGGTGGAGCAGGCCGGCGGCATGGCCACCGACGGCACCACCCGCATCCTGGACCTTAAGCCCACCGAACTGCACCAGCGCTGCCCGCTGTTCATCGGCAGCAGCAACATGGTGGAGGCCGCGATGAAGGCCTGAGGGTCGTGGCTCAGTGCTCCACCAGGAGCTTGGCCAGCAACGAGCGGATGTACACGTGCTCCTCCCACCCGCTGATGCGGTACTCCCGCCGCGCGGTGAGGTTGATGAGCCGCTCCAGGTCCTGGGTGACACCGAACACCATGGGCCTTCCGCCGGAGAAGACCATGGCGATGTGCCTCAGGTCGGGAAGCGGACCCGGCACCTGCTTCACGGGCTTGTAGGTCCGTATGGCCTCGGTGACCGTGGACAGCTCTCCGCCCTTCAAGGTGGTGTGCGGGGCCTTCTCCAGGTGAAGCCGCCAGCCCAGCGTGTGCGCCGAAGCAACGGTCTGCCGCCCGTCGGGCTCCCACTTGAACACGTGCACGCTGTCGATGTGCTGCGCCCCGGAGGCCAAGGCCAGGAGGAACAGGACCACGAACAGGGAAAGCCGGTGCATGCTGTCCAAAGGTAGGCCCGCGCCACCGCGCTACCTTTGCGCCGTTCCCGGACCCGATGCCCGCGCTGTGCGGCATTGGGTTTCGGGCGTTTTAGTGTCCATGACCGTTACCTCCCTCCCCGACCTCCTCTCCCTTTACCGCTCCGACGCGCGCGTGGCCCGTGTGGCCGATGGCTTGCGCGAAAAGGCCGCCCGCGTACAGATCGCTGGCACCGTCGGTTCGTCGCAAGCCTTCATCGCCAACGCCGTGATCGAACAGCGTGGCGGCGTGCATGTGTTCGTGCTCACCGACCGCGAGGAGGCCGCGTACTTCCTGAACGACCTCGAAGCGCTGCGCGCGAAGGAGAAGGAAACCCGTAAGGCGAAGGAGGAGGAGCTGTTCTTCTACCCCGCGCCATCCCGTTCGCCATACGATCCGGAGGGGCACCACGACGGGGAGCGCGTGAGCCGGACCGAGGTCCTCGAAGCCCTTATGAAGCGGCCTGAGCGCCTGGTCATCATCACCTATCCCGAAGCCCTCATCCCCCTCGTGATCGGCAAGGAGGAGATGGCGAAGAACACGCTCGCGATCAAGCGGAATGAGGAACTGCCCATCGACACGCTGCAGGAATGGCTCCAGGAAACGGGCTTCAGCCGCGTGGAGTTCGTGTACGAGCCGGGGCAGTACAGCATCCGCGGCGGCATCGTGGACGTGTTCAGCTACGGCAGCGACAAGCCCTACCGCATCGAGCTCTACGGCGACACTGTGGAGAGCGTGCGCCGCTTCGATCCGCAGGACCAGCTCACCATCGAGTTCCTCGCCGAGGCCGTGATCGTGCCCGACCTCCAGGACGAGGATGCCGCGCGCCAGCAGACCTTCTTCGCCCAACTGCCCGAGGACACCGTGCTCTGGCTCCGGGACCTGCAGGCCATCGGCGATGCGGCCAAGAAGCAGCTGAAGCTCCTCACCGAGAGCTACGAGCGACTTCCCGAGAAGGACAAGCACCCCACCCCGAACGAATTGCTCGCCACCGACACGGAGTTGGTCAAGGGGACGTTGGGGTTCAGGAAGGTGTTCTGGGCAGGCCCGGTTCACCACAGAGGCACAGAGGGCACGGAGAATGCAATAACCGCAACGGCGCAGCGACGCGACGGGAACGCAACGCAGGAGAAGCATGCGCAGGTGGTGGATTTTCAACAGCGGCCGCAGCCAGCGTTCGCGAAGGAGTTCAAGGTCCTGAGCGGCGACCTGCACAACAAGCAGAACGCGGGTTATACCAACCTCATCGCCTGCAACAGCGCCAAGCAGAGCGAGCGCCTCTACGCCATCTTCAACGACATGGAGCACGAGGTGGCCTTCACGCCGCTGGTGCTCGACCTGCACGAAGGCTTCATCGATCCGGAGCTGAAGCTGGTGCTCTACACCGACCACCAGATCTTCGAGCGCTACCACCGCTTCCGGCTGAAGGAGGGCTTCCGCAGGAACGCGCAGGCCCTCACGCTGAAGGAGCTCACGCAGCTGAAGCCCGGCGACCTGGTGGTGCACATCGACCACGGCATCGGCGTGTTCAGCGGGCTGGAGACCATCGACGCGGGCGGCAGCAAGCAGGAGGCCATCCGCCTGAAGTACCGCGACAACGACATCCTCTACGTGGGCATCCACAGCCTGCACCGCGTGAGCAAGTACAGCGGCGGCGAGGGCGACAAGGCCCCGCAGGTGAGCAAGCTCGGCACGCCCGCGTGGAAGAACCTCAAGGAGAAGACCAAGGCCAAGGTGAAGGCACTGGCCTTCGACCTGATCAAGCTCTACGCGCAACGCAAGAGCAAGCCCGGGTTCGCGTACCAGCCGGACAACTACCTGCAGCACGAACTGGAGGCCAGCTTCATCTACGAGGACACGCCCGACCAGAACAAGGCCACGCAGGACGTGAAGCGCGACATGGAGAAGGCGACACCCATGGACCGACTGGTCTGCGGTGATGTGGGCTTCGGCAAAACGGAGGTGGCGATCCGCGCAGCCTTCAAGGCGGTGTGCGACAGCAAGCAGGTGGCGGTGCTCGTGCCCACGACGATCCTCGCCTTGCAGCATTGGAAGAGCTTCTCGGCACGCATGAAGGGACTGCCGGCGCGCGTGGAGTACATCAACCGCTTCCGCAGCAGCGCGCAGCAAACGCAGATCCTGAAAGACCTGAAGGAGGGGAAGATCGACATCATCATCGGCACGCACCGGCTGGTGAGCAAGGACGTGGTGTGGAAGGACCTCGGCCTGATGATCATCGACGAGGAGCAGAAGTTCGGCGTGAACGTGAAGGACAAGCTGAAGACCCTCCGCGCCACGGTGGACACGCTCACCCTCACCGCCACACCGATCCCGCGCACGCTGCAGTTCAGCCTCATGGGCGCGCGCGACCTCAGCATCATCAGCACGCCGCCGCCCAACCGTTACCCGGTGAGCACCATGCTGCAACCGTACGATGAAGTGACCATCCGCGGTGCGATCGAATACGAGCTCAGCCGCGGCGGCCAGGTGTACTTCCTGCACGACAAGGTGAAGAACATCGAGCACATCGCCGACATGATCCGCAAGTTGGTGCCCGGTGCGCGCGTGGGCGTGGGCCACGGTCAACTGGAAGGCCACAAGCTGGAAGAGGTGATGATGGACTTCATCGAAGGCAACACCGACGTGCTCGTCTGCACCACCATCGTGGAGAACGGCCTGGACATCCCGAACGCCAACACCATCATCGTGAACGAGGCGCAGAACTTCGGCCTCAGCGATCTGCACCAATTACGCGGGCGTGTGGGCCGCAGCAACAAGAAGGCCTACTGCTACCTGCTCGCACCGAGCCCGCACCTGCTGCCCGACCTCTCGCGCAAACGCCTGCAGGCCATCGAGCAGTTCAGCGACCTCGGCAGCGGTATCCACATCGCCATGAAGGACCTCGACATCCGTGGCGCGGGCGACCTGCTCGGCGCGGAGCAGAGCGGCTTCATCAACGACATCGGCTTCGAGACCTACCACAAGATCCTGGAAGAAGCCGTGCGCGAGCTGAAGGACGAGCACTTCAAGGAGCTCTTCGCCGATGCGCAGGAAGGCAGCCACGCCCTCGCCCGCGGTTCACGCCGCGACCAGAGCGACGACTGCATCATCGAGACCGACCTCACCATGCTGATCCCCAACAGCTACGTGAGCGAGACGGCAGAACGCCTCGCGCTCTACCGCCGCCTGGACGACATCAAGGACGAGACCGAGCTGCAGAAGTTCAGCGCCGAGATCACCGACCGCTTCGGCCCGATCCCGCCGCTGGTGAACGAGCTGCTCGAGGGCATCCGCCTGCGCTGGCTGGGCCAACGCATGGGCCTGGAGAAGATGGTGCTGAAGAAGGGCACCCTCATCGGCACCTTCATCGCGGACCAGAAGCACGGCTTCTTCGAGAGCGAGACCTTCACCAACGTGCTGCGCGCGGTACAGGCGCAACCCCGCAAATTCAAGGTGTACGAGAAGGCGGGTACGCTTCGGATCAGCGTGCAGGATGTGAAGAACGTGCACGCGGCAAAGGAGGCGATGGAGGGTGTGGTGGGGGCTGGTGTGGCGGCCTAGTCCGGAGCTTCCGACCTGGCTGCTCCCTCCAACTCCTCGATCGTCCTTCGCGCGGCCTCCAACCGAACCCGGTTGTTCTTGCTCACCAGCATGTTGGTGATCAGGTGCTCCATGCGGTGGTGCAGGGGGATCAGCAACCCGGCGATGGCCGCCATGCATAACAGCATCAGTATCGGTGAGTGATGCGTTATGCGATCGAGGAAGGGATGGATGAGCAGATTGATGAACTCGAAGAAGAGCAACAGCGCGATGAGCGAGAGGTTCTTGATGGCCCGAGCACCCACGACCGCCGTGCGGCTGAACACCAGCAGGAAGATGCCCAGGGTGATGACGATGAGGGCGATGATGCCGAACTGGATGTTCTGCGAGCGCTCCTGTTTCGCCTCCTCCCGGGCCTTCGCATCCTCGCGGTCCTTCAGCTCCCGCGAAAAGAGCTGGTTCTGCAACTGGCTCTTGTTCTGCAGGCTGGTAAGCGAATCGCGCCAAGCATGAGCGATCTTCGAGTATACCAGCGCGCTATCGGTCATGCCGTTCGCGGCGAACGCATCGGACAAGGCCGTGGTGGACCTCACCAGGAAGCTGGGCTGCTTCGTGTGACGGGTGGCGGCGTATCCCTTCTTCGCCCAGAACAGCGCCTCCGCCCTGCGCCCTTGGCCAATGAGCAGTTTCGCATAACCGGCTGCGGCGTTCAGGAGCTGCTCGGGCAATCCGGATGAATCGGCCACGGCCAGGGACCGTTTGTAGTAGGGTTCGGCAAGATCGTTCTCCCCGCGCGCAGCGTACACGGCGGCCAGCACAAGCTGGTAATTCGCGTAACCGAAGGGGTCCTTCCCTGGCGCCTTCAGCACATCGGCCTTGCGTGCATAGTAGAGCGCGGAGTCCAGGTCACCCCGTTCCAAATAGCACTTCGCCAGGATCGACATCGAACGACCGTAGATCCCCTCGGACAAGCCATAGCCCTGGGCCTTCCGCATGTAGCGCAAGGTCCCTTCGGTATCACCGACGCGTTGGTACACGATCGCGGTCTCCTTGCACACGTGACCCATCCTCACGCTATCACCCGTAAGCTGAAATCGCTCAAAGGCGATGTTGAAGTGCTTCAGCGCACCGTTCATGTCGCTGAGCCCTGTGTACGCCACACCGATGCCAAAGTGAGCCTGCCCGATCAGTGTGTCGTTCGCGGTCGGCTCGGCCAGCTCCAAGGACCGGATCGCCACCTTCATACAATCCTCCGGGCGACCGAGGAAGAGGTACTGGCCGACCAGTCTGTGGAGCACAGCGGACTTTTCTCTTAGGTCGGTCGCTTCCCGCTCACGTTCGACCAGCGCTTCGACCGAAAGGCCCCTGGTCCTGGCAATGAGCGTGTCGAACGGCTGGGCCCGGAGCTGGCCGAGCGTGCCGAGGCCAATGAGCAGAACAAGTGACCTGAGAACCCTGGCGATCGCTCGATATGAAAATGTCCTGGCGTTCATGATGATCAGCTTGCGTTGGCTTCACCGCGGTTTCCCTCCAACTCCTCGATCGTCCTCCGCGCTGCCTCCAACCTCACCCGGTTGTTCTTCGATACGAGCATGTTCGTGATCAGCTTCTCCATGCGGTGGTGCAGCGGTATGAGCAATCCGGCGATGGCGGCCATGGCCAGCAGCATCAGGATCGGTGAGTGGTGGGTGAGCTCACCGAGGAAAGGATGCACCAGCAGGTTGATGAACTCGAAGAAGAGCAGCAACGCGATGAGCGAGAGGTTCTTGATGGCCTTCGCTCCCACTACCGCCGTGCGGCTGAACACCAGCAGGAAGATGCCCAGGGTGATAACGATGAGGGCGATGATACCGAACTGGATGTTGCGGGAACGCATCGCGACCTCCTCCGCTCTGGCCTTGGCCTCCTCCCCTTCCTTCAACTCCTGCGCAAAGGCCATGTTCTGCAGCTTGTTCAGGTTGGTGGCGTTGATCAAGCTGTCCGCATACATCACCCGCAGTTCGAAGTAGCGATAGGCGCTGTCGACCTGACCGTTCGCCTTGAAGGCCCGGCGCAAGAGGTCCGACGCGCCGACCAGACCCTCCAGATCACCCCCGGCGTTGCTCACCGCCAGCGCTCGCCGTCCGTCCGCTATCGCCACGGGGATGTCGCCAGCCTCCAACTCCATCCGCCCCCGGCCCACCAGTGCTCCGTAAAGCGGGATCATCACGTGGAACGAGTCCGCCACTTCGATCGACCTTGCGAAATGCACATTGGCGAGCTCGCGCTCGTGCTTTGCGGCGTACGCGGCACCCAGCATGTAATAGGATCGCGCATACGCGTACGGATCACTTGCGGGGTCGCTGATGATGTTCGACCGCTGCGCCCAGTAGAGCGCCGAATCGGGCTGCCCCATCAAACGAAAGCAATCGCTCATGTGACAGCTTGTGCGGTTGACCTGGGCGACTGAACGAACATTGGCGATGGCCAGCTTCAGCAGCTCCAGTGCTCTCGGCAGATCACCCAACGACTTATAGACGGTGGCGATCTGCTTCTGTGCCACGCCTATGGTGTTCGCGTTGCCGGAGCGCTGGGCGTACTCCAGGCCTTGGTAGAAGTACTTCAGCTGCAAGGCCGCCTCGGCCGAACCATTGAAGGAATCCCCGATGTGGTTCGAGGCGGTGGAGAGCAACGAGTCCACACCGAGCTGCTGCGCCAGCTCCAACTCCTCTTTCGCAGTGACCCTGCACTCATCCTTCAGCCCCCTGTTGAAACAGGCCCAATGATGGTTGCTCATGAGGAAATAGCGCTCGATCAGCGGGCGCGACCTGTCGTGACGCGCGTCAAGGGAATCGTACTCGGCCTTGAACGTGTACGTCTGAGCCTGCAGCAACGAGGTCGCGCAGAACAGCAATGGAGCAAGGAGCCGTAGGAGGGGCCGATCGAACGGTCCGTTGAAGAGCATGTGCACCGTGAAAGCCTAAAGATGGAAATATGCCCGGAACCTGAGACGCGCCGTGTGACGGCGCATGGTCCGTGTGCGGTCATGTACCTTCAGGCAGCGCAAACGCGCTGCGGACCGTCCCATACACATGCGGAACTTCCTCCATCCGTTCCTCCAAGGCCTGGCCCTGACCGTCAGCGCCCAGTTCGCACCACCGGGCGCCGTATGGACCTACGACCAGGAAGGCGGCACCTACGCCATGAGCGTGGTGGGCGATACGCTTCTGAACGGCCGCACGTGTTCCATCATCGAAGGGTCGAGCCCTTCCGCCTGCTGGCAGTCACACGCCTACACCTACCAGAGCGGCGATACGGTGTTCTGGTCCGACGATCAGTACCTGCCGCAGTTCTTCGAGCTGTACCGCTGGAACGCCCAGGTCGGCGAAAGCTGGGATGTGTGGGTGAACGGCCCGGTGACCGTGACCTACACTGTGCTCGCCACCGGCACCACCACGGTGAACGGGCAGACGCTGCGCACCCTCGACGTGGAGGCCACCGATACGCAGCAGGCCTGGGCGCAAAGCAGCGGCGTGCTGATCGAGCACATCGGTGATACGCTGTTCATGTTCCCCTGGCTGGCCGCGTTCTGCGACGTCCTTGCGCCATGGCCCCTACGCTGTTACACGGATGACGACCTGGGCACCTTCATGCGGCCGGGTGTATCGGACTGCGACCAGCCACCCCCACCATCCACCGTGTTCGCCCCGGTGGGCGCCACCTGGACGTACACACAGCACTATGCCTTCGCTCCGGACAGTGACCTGTTCGTGATCGAGTGCGTTGGTGACACCAGCATTCAAGGCATACCCTGCTCCGTTCTGGAATCCTCTGGAGGGATCTCCGAGTGCATGGGGTTTCGGGAATTCGTGGCCGCGACCGGTGATTCTGTCATATTCTTCGAACCCCACGACAGTACGTTCCGAACGCTCTATGTCCTTGGTCTTACAGCCGGGATGGGCTGGGAGACCATCGTCGTGCGTGGTTACTATGATCAGGGGAATTGGATCACCGTGTTCGATACCCTGACATTCGAGGTCTCCATGAGCGATACCGTCATCATCGACGGGATAGGGTTGCGAAGATCCACGGTAACTGGGACCTACTCAATGGACTGGCCTCATCAGACCGTCGCCATCAGTGGATCAGTGACCGAACGACTTGGGCATTCCGCGTTCATGTTCCCTTGGATCGATGGGGCATGTGACCTCGAACACAACAATCCCCTCCGCTGCTACACCGACCCCGACATCACCTGGCTGAACCCGCAGCTTCCGCAATGTGCGCTCGCCGTTGGCATGGAGGAGCAGGCAGAGACCGACCTCTTCACCGTACGGCCGAGCATGGTCACGACCGGCGAAGTGGTGCACCTGAACGGCCCATCCGGGACCATCGAGGTGCTTGATGCCGGTGGCCGGCGGGTGCTCTTCCGCACGACCACGGGCCGCGAGGACCTGGAGATGGACGGTCCCGGCCTGTACCTCGTCCGGTGCACCACACGAAACGGCCGCATGGCGCAGCAGCGCATCGTGGTGTACTGAGCCGGCTGGATAGCTTCGCGCCGTGCCACCACCACCCGACAAGCAGCATATCGACCTCCGCTTCCTCGAAGGCCCCCGCAGCCGCTGGCAGGAACTGCGCTCCGTGGCGCAGATCGCGAACGAGTTCGTCCGTGGCTTCCGGAAGCTCCACTTCGTGGGCCCGTGCGTCACCTTCTTCGGCAGCGCGCGCTTCAAGGAGGACCACCCCTACTATGAGGCCACCCGCGAGCTCGCGCGGCGCATCGGTCGTGTGGGGTTCACGATCATGACCGGTGGCGGACCGGGCATCATGGAAGCGGCTAACCGGGGTGCCCGTGATGTAGGCGCCAAGAGCGTGGGATGCAACATCGTGCTGCCCCATGAGCAGGCCGCCAACCCCTACCTGGACGTCAGCCTCACCTTCGAGCGCTTCTTCGTCCGCAAGGTGCTGCTGGTGAAGTACAGCATCTGTTTCGTGGTGATGCCCGGCGGGGCCGGCACGCTGGACGAGCTCTTCGAGACCATCACCCTCATCCAGACGGGCAAGGTGAAGGACTTCCCCATCCTGCTGTTCGGCAAGGACTATTGGGCCCCCATGTTGCAGCAGATCGACCGCATGGTGGCCGAAGGCACCATCGGCCGCAAGGAACTGGAGTTCCTCTTCGTCGCCGACAGCGTGGACGAGGCCACGGAGCTCCTCCAGGACCGCCTGGTGGACATGTGGCAGGAGGCGAAGGGACGTACGGACGCCCCGAAATGGTGGTTCCTGGAACAGCGCGGCCGGGATCGGACAGCGAGGTAACGGATCCTTAACATCACCGCAAGGACCCCTTGACCTTGGGGGCGGACTTTTGCGGCCGGAAATGGCATGAATCCTTTCCAGCACGCGATGAAGAAGCTCCTTAACGTTCTGCTCACCTTCCTGACGGCCACGGTGGCCTTCGGCCAGAACGCCACCATCACCGGCACCGTGTCCGCGCTGGAGAACGGCAGGGTCGAACCGCAGCCCTTCGCCAACGTGGTGGTGAAGGGGAGCACCACCGGGGCCAGCACCGACCTCGACGGCCACTACCGCTTCCAGGTAACGCCCGGCACGCACACCGTGGTGGTGAGCCTGGTGGGTTATGTGAACCAGGAGCGTACCGTTACGCTCGCCGCCGGTGAGAGCATCGCGATCGACTTCACGCTCAAGGGCGAGGGCATCGAGATGCAGACCTTCGAAGTGGTGAAGGAGAAGCGCCACGACACCGAGAGCGCCGTGCTGATGGAGACGCGCAACAGCGAACAGGTGGTGAACGGCATGGGCCGCCAGCAGATCGCCAAGGGCCAGGACCGCACGGCGGGCGATGTGGTGAAGCGCATCCCCGGCGTGACCATGACCGGCGACCGCTTCATCATGATCCGGGGCCTCGCCGAGCGCTACAACACCGTGATGTTGAACGATGTGCTCGCGCCCAGCCTGGAGGCCGACAAGCGCGCCTTCAGCTTCGACCTCATCCCCAGCGGCGCGCTGGACCGCATCATGATCCACAAGACCGCCGCGCCCGAGCTGCCCGGTGAGTTCGCCGGCGGGGTGATCAAGGTGGGCACCCTGGGCGTGCCCGATGAGAACGAGACCCGCTTCAGCTACAGCACCTCCTTCCGCAACGGCACCACCTTCAAGCCTTTCGCCAGCAGCCAGGGCAGCCCCACCGATGCGCTGGGCTTCGACAACGGCTTCCGCCAGCTGCCCTCCGGCTTCCCCTCCTCGCTCAACGCCGTCACCGACGCCGACAAGCTGGCCGGCCTGGGCCGTTCGCTGCCCAACAACTGGGTGGCCAACAGCGCCACCGCGATCCCCGACCAGCGCGGCACCTTCCTCATCGCCCGGCGCTATGGCAGCCCCGACGGGCCGAACCGCTACGGCATGGTCACCTCGTTGGACTATTCCAACACGCTCACCGCCTACACCGCCAGCAACTACAACTACAACGCCTTCGACCCGGTGGCGCAGCGCAGCGACACCATCTACAGTTACAAGGACCGCGAGAGCATCCGCAACGCCCGCGTCACCGTGCTCAGCAACTGGAGCGCACTGCTCGGCAAGCACACCAAGCTCGAGTTCCGCAACCTCTTCAACCAGATCGGCGTGGAGCGCACCACCGAGCGCACGGGCCGCGACCTCGACGGCGGCTTCGACGTGCGCAACTTCGCCTACCGCTGGCAGCAGCGCAGCATCTACAGCGGCCAGCTGCACGGCCGGCACGACCTGGCCGATGAGCGCACCGTGGTGGAGTGGACCGCGGGCTACGGCTTCGCGAAGGGCAAGGAGCCCGATTACCGCCGCGTGCGCACCACGCGTCCGCTCGACCAAGCCGACAGCGATGCGCCCTACCAGGTGCAGGTGCCGCCCACGGCCAGCACGGCCGACGCCGGGCGCTACTACAGCGAACTGAACGAGCGCGTGATCACCGGCCGTGCCGATGTGGAGCACGCGCTCGACCCGGGCACCGGCAACACCACCGTGAAGCTGCGCGCCGGCCTCTTCGCCGAGCGCAAGGACCGCGATTTCAGCGCACGCTGGATGAGCTTCGCCCGCAGCAACTTCGCCCAGTTCGACCAGGGCCTGCTGTACGAAGGGCTCGACGTGGTGTTCAGCGACGCCAACATCAACACCACCACCGGCTTCAAGCTCGTGGAGGGCACCAACCCCAGCGACCGCTACACCGCCGCCAACACGCTGCTCGCCGGGTACGCCGGTGCCACCGTCGCCTTCGGCAAGCTCGCCAACGTGAGCGGTGGGGTGCGCGTGGAGGACAACCGCCAGCAGCTCACCAGCGCCACCTACAACGGCGGCCGTGTGAACGTGGACAACCCCGTGCTCAGCGTGCTGCCCTCCCTCAACGCCAGCTACAACACCGGCGAGCAGAGCCTGGTGCGCGTGGCCGCCAGCCGCACCGTGAACCGCCCCGAGTTCCGCGAGCTCGCGCCCTTCAACTTCTACGACTTCAGCACCAACAGCTCGCTCTTCGGCAACCCCGACCTGCGCACCGCCAGCATCCTCAACCTCGACGCGCGCTGGGAGCTGTACCCCAGCACCACCGAGGTGTTCAGCGTGGGGGCCTTCTACAAGGACTTCACCGACCCCATCGAGATGTTCTTCGTGTCGAGCACCGGCGGCGGCACGCGCAGCTTCACCTACGGCAACGCCGACCGCGCCACCAGCATGGGCGTGGAGGTGGAGGCGCGCCGCACCCTCGGCTTCCTCACCAAGGCCGACTGGGGCAAGCGCCTGGGCGTCACCTTCAACGGCAGCCTCATCCGCAGCGAGGTGGACCTGGGGGCACGGGCCGTGGGGCAGAAGCAGGTGCGCCCGATGATGGGCCAGAGCCCCTACGTGGCCAACGCCGGGCTCTACTACGAGGTGAGCGAGAAGAGGCTCCGCGCCAGCTTGCTCTGGAACGTGTTCGGCAAGCGCCTCTACGCCGTGGGCAGCGAGCTCTTCCCCGACATCTACGAGATGCCCCGCCATTCCCTCGACCTCACCTGCTCCAAAGGCCTCGGCGAGCACTTCGATGTGAAAGTGGGCGTGCAGGACATCCTCAACCAGCGCACGTTGCTGGTGCAGGACAGCGACGCCAACGGCGAGATCACGCCGGTGGACGAGCAGATGCTCAGCTTCCGCCGCGGCACCTACTTCAGCGCCGGCGTGAGCTACCGCTTCTGAACCATCATCCCTCCGCATGCGACCCCGGGCCATCCCCCGGGGTCGCGCGCTTAACGGAAGCTTAAGACCGGCACACGATCACATCAGATCAACGCAATGATGGCTTAACGGTGAGGCGGTTGCTTCGCGGCCAGAAACAACCCCTAGACGATGAACCTCATCAAGACCCACGCGCTGTCGTTCCTGCTGCTCGGCACGCTCGTGGCGGTGATGCCCGCCTGCAAGAAGAAGGAGGGCTGCACGGACCCCACCGCCACCAACTACGACCCCGACGCCGACAAGGACTGCTGCTGCGAGTACGCGGCCGCCAGCGACAAGGTGGTGATCGACCAGCCGATCTCGGCCAGCACCACGTGGACCGCCGACAAGAAGTACCTGTTGAAGGGCTTCGTGGAGGTGGAGAGCGGCGCCACCCTCACCATCGAGGCCGGCACGCGCATCTACGGCGACAAGGCCACCAAAGGAACCCTCATCGTGAACCGTGGCGGCAAGGTCATCGCCGCGGGCACCAGCACCAACCCCATCATCTTCACCAGCAACCAGGCCGCGGGCGACCGTGCTCCCGGTGACTGGGGCGGCATCATCCTCTGCGGTCGCGCTCCCGTGAACCTGGCCGGCGGCACCGGCATCGTGGAAGGCGGCGTGGAGGCCGTGTTCGGCGGTACGGAGCCCACCGACACCAGCGGCACCCTGCAGTACGTGCGCATCGAATACCCCGGCATCGCCTTCCAGCCCAACAACGAGATCAACGGCCTCACCCTGGCCGGCGTGGGCAGCGGAACCGTGATCGACCACGTGCAGGTGAGCTACAGCGGCGACGACAGCTTCGAGTGGTTCGGCGGCACCGTGAACGCGAAGAACCTCATCGCCTTCGGTGGCCTCGACGACGATTTCGACATGGACAACGGCTACAGCGGCCGCGTTCAGTTCTGCGTGGCCCTGCGCGACCCCGAACAGGCCGACGTGAGCGGCAGCAACGGCCTGGAGGATGACAACGATGCGAGCGGTTCCGGCAACACACCGTACACCACCCCCATCATGACCAACCTGAGCCTGTACGGCCCGCAGGCCACCCCCTCCACCACCATCAACAGCAACTTCAAGCGCGGTGCGCACCTGCGCCGAAACACCCACAGCCGCGTGTTCAACAGCGTGTTCGCCGGCTACCCCACCGGCGTGCTCATCGACGGCAGCGCCTGCGAGACCAATGCCGATGCGGGCGACCTGGAGGTGAAGAACTGCGTGTTCAGCGCCATTGGCACCCTCACCGCCGTGGCCTCGGGCAGCAGCTGGGACATCACCACCTGGTTCAACAACAGCGGCAACACCAGCTACACCGACAACAGCCAGCTGGGCGTGAACGACGCCTTCAACCTCAGCGCGCCGAACTTCACCCTCGCCGGCGGCAGCCCGCTCGCCAGCGGCGCCGATTTCACCGACAGCGACCTCAGCGATCCCTTCTTCACCAACGTGGGCTACAAGGGCGCTTTCGGCAGCGACGATTGGACGAGCGGCTGGACCAACTGGACCCCGCAGAGCACCCCCTACTGAGCCCCCTCGCGCTCAGTGAAGATGAGAGGCTCCTTCGGGGGCCTCTTGTCGTTTCAGCTGTTCCACGGTCCGCGCATCACCGCCAGCACCACCGCGAACCGGGCGGCCTTGCCGATGAACATGAACAGGGCGGTGGCCCACGCGTTCGCGCGCAGCAGGCCCAAGGCGATGGCGATGGGGTCGCCCACCACCGGGAGCCAGCACAGCAACGCCATCCAGGCGCCGTAGGGCCGTACGCGCTCCTGCCAGGCCTGCGCCCGCGCGGGGTCAGCACCGGTCCATCGCGCCAGCCGCGGCAGGTCGCCCAGCCGCCCGAGGCCGTAGCTGCTCAGCCCCCCCAGCCAGTTGCCCAGGCTGGCCGCGGCCCACAGGGCGAACGACGACCACGGGCCCAGCGCCATGGCCGCCAGCACGGCTTCCGAGCTGAAGGGCAGCACCGTGGCCGCCACGAACGAGGCCAGGAAGAGCCCCGGAAGGCCGAAGCCCTCCCACCACGGTCCCAGGTCCATGGCGCCAAGGTACCCGCATGCTGGCATGGCCTTTGGGAACCCGACCTTCGTTGCCCCATGGAACGTCCGCTCCGCCTCCTTCCGCTCCTCGTGGCGCTGGGCCTCTCCACCGCCACCGCCCTCGCCCAACAAACACCCGCCAAACGCCCCTTCCAAGGGCGCCAGAGCACGCTCAGCGGCGGGCTGGAGCTCAACGTACCGGTCGGTGACTTCAACGACGTGTGGGGGCGGAATTTCTGGGGGTTCAGCGCCAACTTCACCTATCCCGGCCGCCTGCTGCCCTTCGACTACGGCTTCGACTTCGCCTACGCGGTGATGGGCAGCCGTGACGCCCGGGTGTACGCCGACCAGCAGGGCACGCCCGGCACGGCGGAGGGCGACCTGAACGTGAAGTGCAAGCTGTACAGCTACATGGGCATGGTGCGCCTGCGCCCGGTGAACGGCCGGGTGAGCCCCTACATCGAAGGCATGTTCGGCGCCCGCCAGTTCACCGCCCGCAGCGAACTTCAGATGGACGACCCGAGCGTTCCGGTGGAATGGGACCGCAAGGCCAACGCCTGGACCGGCGCTTACGGCTGGGCCGTTGGCACCCTGGTGGGCTTCGGGCCGCAGTTCTACGTGGAAGGCCGCGTGGAACGCCTCTGGGGCGGCAAGGTGTCGTACGTGGACCCCAACAGCATCGCCATCAGCAACACCGGCGAGGTGAGCTACGGCACACTGAGCTCGGCCACCGACGTGGTGAACGTGCAGGTGGGCGTGGGGCTCCGTTTCTGAGCCGCGGCCCCTGTTGGTAACTGTTGTGCAAAACCGCCCGGCTGCGTCCTGAGCACCCCCGTGTTCGCATGTAAACTTGCGCAACCGCAGGGGGTATGTCGGAAGGCCAGAAGCGCATCCAAAGCGCGCTCATCTCTGTTTATCACAAGGACGGACTGGAGCCGCTCGTGCGCGCGCTCGTCCGCCTGAACGTCAAGATCTTCAGCACCGGGGGCACCCAGGCGTTCATCGAGGCCTTGGGCCTTCCGGTGACCCCTGTGGAGGAGCTCACCGCCTACCCGAGCATCCTGGGGGGGCGGGTGAAGACCCTGCACCCCAAGATCTTCGGGGGCATCCTGGGCCGGCGTGGGCTCGACAGCGATGTGGCCCAGCTGGAGGAGTACGCCATCCCCCCCATCGACCTGGTGGTGGTGGACCTCTACCCCTTCGAGGCCACGGTGGCCGGCGGGGGAACGGAGGAGGCCATCATCGAGAAGATCGACATCGGCGGCATCAGCCTGATCCGGGCCGGGGCCAAGAACCACCGCGACGTGGTGATCGTGGCTTCCCAGGCCCAGTACAGCGACCTGCAGCGCATCCTGGATGAACAGGACGGAAGCACCACACTGGCCGAACGCCGTCGCCTGGCCGGCCTCGCCTTCGGGGTGAGCAGCCATTACGACAGCGCCATCCACACCTGGTTCACCGGCGGGGAAGGCGAGCTCCGCCTCAGCGCCGGTCCGCGCCATGCCCTGCGCTACGGTGAGAACCCCCACCAGCCCGCCAGCTTCCACGGCGACCTGCACAACCTGTTCGAGCAGGTCCAGGGCAAGGAGCTCAGCTACAACAACCTGCTCGACCTCGACGCGGCGCTGGAGCTGATCGACGACATGGCCACCATGGGCGGCACGCCCTTCGCCATCCTGAAGCACAACAACGCCTGCGGTGCGGCGATCCGGCCCACGGTGAAGGAGGCCTGGGACGCGGCGCTGGCCGGCGACCCCGTGAGCGCCTTCGGCGGCGTGCTCATCACCACCGCGCCCATCGACAAGGCCACGGCCGAGGCCATCGACACCATCTTCTTCGAGATCATCTGCGCGCCCGATTACGCACCCGAGGCCCTCGAGGTACTTCGACGCAAGAAGAACCGCATCATCCTGAAGCGGAAGCCCGCCCAGCGCCCGGTCATGAAGGTGCGCACCGCGCTCAACGGCGTGCTCGTGCAGGCGCCGGACCAGGTGATCGACGGCCCCGGGAACATGCGCACGGCCACCAAGCAGGCACCGAGCGCCGCGGAGCAGCAGGACCTGGTGTTCGCCAACATCCTGGTGAAGCACACCAAGAGCAACGCCATCGTGCTGGCCAAGGGGCTGCAGCTGCTGGCCAGCGGCACCGGGCAGACCAGCCGGGTGGACGCGCTGGAGCAGGCCATCGCGAAGGCCCGCAGGTTCAATTTCGACCTGAAGGGCGCCGTGATGGCGAGCGACGCCTTCTTCCCCTTCCCCGACTGTGTGACGATCGCCCACGCGGCCGGCATCACCGCCATCGTTCAGCCCGGCGGCAGCATCAAGGACCAGGAGAGCATCGACGCGTGCGACGCGCATGGACAGGCCATGGTGATCACCGGCAACCGACACTTCAAACACTGACACACCTCCACGCCCATGGGCTGGTTCAACAGTTTCTTCACCCAGGAGATCGCGATCGACCTCGGCACGGCCAACACGCTCATCATCCACAACGACAAGGTCGTCGTCGACGAGCCCAGCATCGTGGCGGTGGACCGGTCGAGCGGCCGTGTGATCGCGATCGGGCGGCAGGCGCAGCAGATGCACGGCAAGACGCATGAGAACATCAAGACCGTGCGTCCGCTCCGCGACGGTGTGATCGCCGACTTCCAGGCGGCGGAGGAGATGATCAAGGGCATGATCCGCATGATCAACCCGGGCCGCCGCCTCTTCACCCCCAACCTGCGCATGGTGATCTGCATCCCCAGCGGCATCACCGAGGTGGAGAAGCGCGCCGTGCGGGACAGCGCCGAGCACGCCGGGGCCAAGGAGGTGTACCTCATCCACGAGCCCATGGCCGCCGCCATCGGCATCGGCATCGACGTGGAGGAGCCCATGGGCAACATGATCATCGACATCGGCGGCGGCACCTCGGAGATCGCCGTGATCGCCCTGGGCGGCATCGTGTGCGACAAGAACATCCGCGTGGCCGGCGACGAGTTCACCCAGGACATCGAGGAGTACATGCGCCGCCAGCACAACATCCTCGTGGGCGAGCGCACCGCCGAGCAGATCAAGATCGAGGTGGGCGCGGCCATGACCGAGCTCGACGAACCTCCCGCCGACTACGCCGTGCGCGGCCGCGACCTCATGACCGGCATCCCCAAGGAGATCACGGTGACCTACAGCGAGATCGCCCAGGCGCTCGACAAGAGCATCAGCAAGATCGAGGAGGCCATCCTCGCCGCCCTGGAGAGCACGCCCCCCGAGCTCAGCGCCGACATCTACAAGACCGGCATCTACATGGCCGGCGGCGGCGCGCTCCTGCGCGGGCTGGACAAGCGCATCAGCATCAAGACCAAGCTGCCCGTGCACGTGGCGGAGGACCCCCTGCGCGCCGTGGCCCGTGGCACCGGCATCGCCCTGAAGAACATCGACCGTTTCCAGTTCCTGATGAGGGAGTAATGAGCCGCGTTGACGAGCGGCGCGTGCTGACCCCCCGACCGGCCGCAGGCGCTGTGGCAGCATTCGTCGCTCGTCGATCGTCACTCGCCACTCAGCCATGCGCGACCTTCTCCGCTTCCTCTTCCGCATCCGCATCACGCTGCTGTTCCTGCTCCTCATGGGGGTTGGCATGGCCATGTTGGTGAACGGGAACGAGCACCAGAAGGCGCAGGCCATCAGCAGCAGCAACGCGGTGATCGGCCGCATCTATGGCTGGCGCAACAGCGTGGTGGAGTATGCGGGACTGCGCGAGGAGAACCTCCGCCTCGCCCAGGAGATCGCCGTCCTTCGCGACCGCGACGCGCGCGGCCGCATCCTGCTGCAGGACAGCACCGGCCAGGTGCGCGACAGCCTCTACAGGCAGCAGTACCGCTACATCACCGCGCGGGTGATCAATGGCACGGTGCAGAAAAGGCGCAACTACCTCACCCTGGACAAGGGCGCGCTCGCCGGCCTGCACAAGGACATGGGCGTGGTGGGGGCCAACGGCATCGTGGGCGTGGTGCGCGAGGTGTCGCCGCACTTCGCCCTTGTGATCAGCGTGCTCAACAACGAGCTCGCCACCAGCGTGCAGTTGAAACGCACCGGCCATTTCGGGCTGCTGAAGTGGGAGGATGACGACCTCACCCCGCTCACCATCCGCATGACCGACGTGGCGAAGCATGTGCCCGTGGAGGTGAACGACACCGTGGTGACCCGCGGCGGCGACGGCATCTTCCCGCGGGGCATTCCCGTGGGCCGGGTGCTCGAGGTGAGCGACGACCCCGCCAGCAACTACCACACGGTGACCCTCTCGCTCTTCGAGGACCTGTCCAGCAGCGGCTATGTGCATGTGGTGGACGACATGCTCAAGCTCGAACAGGACTCGCTGCAGTCCCAAGC
The DNA here is from genome assembly GCA_044226515.1 of Flavobacteriales bacterium. Lineage (GTDB taxonomy): Bacteria > Bacteroidota > Bacteroidia > Flavobacteriales_F > PHOS-HE28 > PHOS-HE28. Next base: position 56,906 of record JBGAGX010000008.1, read on the forward strand.
ATCCCCGGACGAATGATCGGCACCATCACCGCCAACGTGCTCCGCTTCGTGCTGCTGGTGCTGCTGCAGGCGCTGGTGCTCGACCACCTGGACCTGGCGAACGGCTGGGTGGTGCCCTACCTGTACGTCCTCTTCATCGTGATGCTGCCGTTCGAGCTGCCGGACTGGGCGCAGCTGCTCATCGGGGCCTTCACCGGCCTGGTGATGGACCTTTTCACCAGCACGCCGGGCATGCACTTCACCGCCTGCGTCCTCATGGCCTTCCTGCGCATCTGGATGCTGCGCCTGCTGCGACCGCGCGACGGCTATGAGTTCGGCCGCCGGCCCACCATCGCCGACATGGGCCTGCCGTGGTGGGGCACCTTCGCCGGCGTACTGGTGCTCGCCCACCACCTGTGGCTCTTCCAGGTGGAGGTGTACCGCTGGTCGGGCATGGGCACCACCCTGGTGCGCTCCCTGCTCAGCGCCATCCTCACCTTCGGTCTCTGCCTCCTGGCGCAAACGCTCTTCACCCGGGCACCCCGCACCCGATGAACTTCGACGACCGCCGCTTCGTCCTCGTCGCCGCCGTCATCTTCGTCTGCGTCGTCTTCATCCTGCGCCTGTTCTGGATCCAGGTGGTGGACGATTCGTGGAAGGCCCGGGCCGCGGACATCAGCGAGCGCAAGATCACCGTCTTCCCCTCGCGCGGCCTCATCTACGACCGCAGGGGCGAGCTCCTTGTGGCCAACACCCCGGTGTACGACATCATGGTGGTGCCGCGCGAGGTGGAGCCCTTCGACACCATCGCCTTCGGCACCCTGGTGGGCGTGCCGGTGGACGAGGTGCGCAAGCGCCTTGCGGCCGCCACCAAGTACAGCCGGTACAAGCCCAGCGAGTTCGAGAAACAGATCACCGCCGACCAGTACGCGGCCATCGCCGTGCACCTGCACAAGTACCCGGGCTTCTACGGCCAGAGCCGCACCCTGCGCACCTATCCCTCGCGCATCGCCCCGCACATGCTCGGCTACCTCGGCGAGGTGGACGCGCGGAAGGTGGAGCAGGACCCCTACTACAAGGCCGGCGACGTGATCGGGGTGGGCGGCCTGGAACAGTATTACGAGAAGGAGCTGCGCGGCCGCCGCGGCGTGAAGTACGTGGTGGTGGACGTGCACAACAACGTGCAGGGGCCCTTCCACGACGGGCAGTACGACACCCTGGCCTACGAGGGAAAGAACCTCTATACCAGCATCGATGCGCGCATGCAGGCCTATGGCGAACGCCTGATGCGGCACAAGAAGGGCAGCATCGTGGCCATGGACCCGCGCACCGGCGAGATCCTGTGCCTGGTGAGCTCACCGGCCTACGACCCCGAGCTGCTGGTGGGCCGGGTGCGCAACACCAACTACGTGCAGCTGCAGCGCGACTCGCTCAAACCCCTCTTCGACCGTGCGCTGCAGGCCCAGTACCCGCCCGGCTCCATCTTCAAGATCGTGCAGTCGCTCATCGCCCTGCAGGAGGGCGTCATCACACCGAACACCGGATTCCCCTGCAACCAGAGCCTGGTGGGATGCCACCCGGGCCACCATGCGAACGACATCATGCAGGCCATCCAATACTCCTGCAACCCCTACTTCTACCAGGTCTTCAAGCGGATGATCGAGCAGGACAAGGACAAGAACCGCTTCAAGGACGCCGCGCTCGGCCTGAACGAATGGCACGATTACATGATGAGCTTCGGCCTGGGCCAGCGCCCTGCGTTGGACCTGCCGAACCTCAAGGGTGGCAGCATCCCCAGCGTGGAGCTGTACGACCGCATCTACGGCAAGGAGGGCTGGGCCTTCAGCACCATCTACAGCGTGAGCATCGGGCAGGGCGAGGTGATGGTGGTGCCGATGCAGATGGCCATGCTCGCCTCCATCTTCGCCAACAAGGGCTGGTACATCGACCCGCACGTGGTGCGCGCCGTGGGCCGTCCCGACAGCGTGCTCACCCGGTGGCAACGGCACACCACCAAGGTGGACGCCCACTGGTACGACCTGATCCAGGAGGGCATGCGCCGTGTGGTGAACGAGCCCGGTGGCACCGCGCGCCAGGCCCGCATACCCGGCATCACCGTGTGCGGCAAGACCGGCACGGCCGAGAACCCGCACGGGCAGGACCACGCCGTGTTCGTGTCCTTCGCACCCATGGAGGACCCCAGGATCGCCATCGCGGTGTACGTGGAGAACAGCGGCTTCGGCGGCACCTGGGCGGCGCCGATCGCCAGCCTGCTCATGGAGCAGTACCTCACCGACAGCATCAGCCGGCCCGAGGTGGAGAAGAAAATGCTGGAGACGGACCTGATCGCCCTGGAGAAGAACTACCGGAAACCGGCCAAGAAGGCCCGCCGCCGCCGATGAACAAGCGCGAGAACATCGTGGCCAACATCGACCGGCCGCTGCTGGTGATCTACCTGCTGCTGCTGCTCATGGGCTGGGCCAACATCTACAGCGCCGCCTACAGCCCCGACCATCCGAACCTCTTCGACACCGCCAAGGAGTACGGCAGCCAGAGCATCTGGATCCTGGTGTGCCTGGTCATGGGCTCCGCCATCCTCATGGTGCAGGGCCAGTTCATCCGCAACATGGCCCTGCCGGTGTACCTCTTCGTGATGTTCCTGCTGGTGCTGGTGCCGATCGTGGGCAAGGAGGTGGGCGGCAACAAGGCCTGGCTCGGGGTGGGCAGCATGGGCGTGCAGCCGAGCGAGTTCGGCAAGTTCGCCACCGCCCTGCTCCTCAGCCATTACCTCAGCGGGCTCAAGTCCTTCGACAACCTGCGCTCGCGCCTAGTGGCCGCGGTGATCATCCTTGTGCCCGTGGGGCTCATCCTGCTGGAGAAGGACGTGGGCACCATGCTCACCTTCGGCGCCTTCATCCTGGTCCTCTACCGCGAGGGACTCTCCGGCAACATCCTGCTGCTCGCCATCGGGGTGGCCATCCTCGCCGTGCTGGCGCTCATCATGCGTGGCTCCATGTTCCACATCCCCATCTGGGACAAGGATGTCAGCGGGCAGTACTTCCTCATCGGGCTCATCGCGGTGGTGTGCCTGCTGGCCGTGTGGTTCGTGTCGCGCTTCGTGCTCAAGCGCTACCGGCGGCGGCTGTACGGGTTCATCGCCTTCACCCTCATCGGTTCGGCCGTCTTCATCAGCGGGTTCGACTTCGTGTACCAGAACCTGCTGGGCGAACGCCACCGCACGCGGATCGGGGTGACCCTGGGCCTGGTGTACGACCCCCAGGGACTGGGCTACAACGCCGAGCAGAGCAAGACGGCCATCGGCAGTGGCGGCCTGCTGGGCAAGGGCTACCTGGAGGGCACCTTCACCAAGTACAAGTACGTGCCCGAACAGCAGACCGACTTCATCTTCTGCACCGTGGGCGAGGAATGGGGCTTCGTGGGCACCACCCTGGTGGTGCTCCTCTTCGGCGGCCTCATCCTGCGCTGCATCCAGGTGGGCGAACGGCAGCGATCGCGCTTCACTCGCATCTACGCCTACTGCGTGGCCTCGATCTTCTTCCTGCACCTGATGATCAACGTGGGCATGGCCATCGGCCTGGCCCCGGTGATCGGCATCCCCCTGCCCTTCTTCAGCTACGGGGGCAGCTCGCTCATCGGCTTCACCATCCTGCTGGGCATCCTCGTGCGCCTCGACGCGGAACGCCTGAGCCAGCTGCGCTGAGGTACGGATCCACGGGCCGGGTCAGAGGAATGGCCTGGCCTCCGGAACATCAGGTGGCACGAATTCCTGATAAGGTCCTTCGCCTTTGAACTGGCGCTGTGTGACCCGCATCCAGCGTTCAAGAAAACGCATCAAGGGGTCGAGACCCCGGATCTCCACCGAAACGGTATCGTGCTGGTGGACTAGGGTGATTGTGGCTTTCGAAGGATCCTCCACTGGCCTGCCCAATTGCAGTCCGTACCCCAGCGCTTGTTCGAAAGACAGGCTATCCGCCGGTGAATAGGGGTGCATGAGTTCCCGGATGGATACTACTTGTTCAACAGCTGCGCCCCACCCCTCCTCAACAACGGTCGCACTTACGCGGATCCGATCCGTGTTGACGAATACGAGCCTTTCCAAGCGATAAGTCATGCAGGCCGATCCATCAACGATTACCACAAGGGAGTCCCGGGGACATAGCGCTTCCGTGAACCTCAAGATCCTGTCATCCCGGAGCAATCCTTCACATCCGTGCACATCATCAACGGAGGAACACGACGAAAGGCCGATCAGGAACAGCACAGTGTAGAACCGGATCGTATTGCCGTCCATGTACTACGAACATAGCACCGGACCTCACTGCTGCGTTCATCGCTCTCCTCCAAAAAGCGAAGGGCGGCCCGTGGGCCGCCCTTCCGTTCCGTCATCGACGGTGGATCTCAATAGAACTTGCTGCGCTCGTCCTTCACGTCGGCGGCGTTGCGCAGGGCGTTGAAGAGCTGGCCGTCGGCGCGGGCGCGCAGGCGGTCCACCAGCTGCTTCCGCTCGCCGGCGGCGTCGGTCATCTCGGGGGCGGCGTTCACCGCTGTCATGCTCACCACGTACACGCCGGTCTCGCCCACCAGCGGCTTGCTCGTCTGCCCCGCGGGGATGGCGAAGATGCGCCCGATCACCTCGGTCTCGCTGTAGCCGCCCGGCAGGCTGAAGGTGTTGAACGGAAGGTCCGACGCGGTCTGCATGGTCCCCTTCGTCTCGGTGGCCAGCGCGTTCAGGTCGGTCTTGCCTTCCATCTGCTTGGCGAAGGCCTCGCCCTTCTTCTCCTTGATCACCTCGCGGGTGAAGGGCTCACGCACATCCTCAAGGGCGGGCGCACCGTCCTCCTTGATCTTCTGGAGCAGGCACACCACGTAGGCCTCACCGCTCTCGATCGGGGCGCTGGGCTTGCCGTCGAGCTCGGCATGGTTGGCCCACGCCACCACGCTGTTCGCCTCCTGCAGACCGGGCACGAACTTCTGGTCGGGACGCAGGTCCTGCACGGGGGTAAGGCTCAGACCCTGCTCCTCGGCGAGCTTGCGGAAGCTGGCCGTGTCGGTGGCGCGCAGGCTGAAGTCGTTGGCGGCCTTGTACACGTTCTTGAAGGTGCCGGGCAGGGGTTTGCTGCGGCGGTCCACCGTGAGCACGCGGCGCTCCTTGCGGGTGCGCTGGCCCAGCACCTCCACGATGTGGAAGCCGTAGCTCGTCTTGCACACGGTGATGGCGCCCACCTTCTCATCGAAGCTGGCCTTGGTGAACTCGGGCACCATGCGCTGCTTGTCGAACCACTCGTACACACCGCCGTTCTGCACGCTGCCGGGGTCCTCGCTGTACTTCTTCACGAGCGCCTCGAACTTGCTCTTGTCGCGCTTCACCGCGGCGAGGATGCTGTCGGCACGCTGCTTCACCTCGTCCTCGGGCTTGCCGCCCTGGGTGGAGAGGAGGATGTGCCGCACGCGGGCCTCGGCCACATCGGCGAGCTCCTTCACCTTCACGAGCTTCCACACGTCGCCGGTGCGGAAGGGGCCCACCACCGCGCCGGTGTCGGCATGGGTGATGAGCGAGTCGTTCAGCTTGTCGGCCGAGCCCTCGGTGTAGGCGGTGGCGGCGGCGTTCTTGGTATCGGCGTTGGCCATCACGAAGGCGCTGTCCGCCTTGCCATGGGCCGCGGTGAACGCGTCCACCAGGTCCTGGAGCTCCTTGCCGGCCTCAGCGATGTCCGACTCCGTGGCGGTGACCGGGAAGCGCACGTAGGTGAAGCTGCGGCTGGCCTTCTGCTCCCACTTCTTCTCGTCCTTGTGGGCGCTGTAGTACCGGTTCAGGTCGTCATCGCTCACGGCATAGAGGCTGTCCGGCTCGCTGTCGTAGCGCTTGGCCACGAAGTTGAAGGTGGCCTTGGCGTTCTTCTGCGTGAAGTCGTCGGCGACCTGCGCGTTGTTGGCGAAGCAGCTCTTCTTCACCAGCGTGTTGTACTTGGTGATCACGCGTTCGGTGACGAAGGTGCGCTTCTGCAGTTCGTAGAACATGGGGAACTGCTCCTGGATCGTCTTGAAGTAGTTGCGCAGCTTCGCCTTGTCCGGCTGGCCGTCGGGCCCTTGGAAGTTCTGGTTGCCCTTGAAATCGGGCATCACGTTGTTCCCGAAGCGGATGTCGTCGAACTCCTCGCGGCTGAACGAGCCCATGTCGCCGAAGCCGGCCTTGGTGGCCTGGGCGAGGAGGGTGCGCTCGCGCAGCAGCTCGTTCCACACGTTGTTCCGGATCTGCTCCTGCAGGTTGGCGTCGACGGTAGTGCCGTTGCTGCGGTACACCTCGGCCTGCTCGTCCACGCGGCGCTCGAAGGTCTTCACGTCGATCTCCTCGCCCGCGATCTCGCCCACGGAGGTGCCGCCGCGCACACCGCGGCGGTTCTCCAGGAAGTCGCTGATCACGAAAAGCAGGAGCGCTCCGCCCACCGCCACCACGAGCAAGCCGCCCATGCGGTTGCGGATCTTTCCAATGACTGCCATTGTTCCGAAAATTCGTAAGGGCCGCAAATATAGGCGGTTGCGCCATCCGGCAAGGGGTTCCCCGCTATTTCGAGAAGCCCTGCTCCGGGTCCACCACGGCCAGGTTCACCAGGTCGATACGCCCGCGGTGCACCTGGGCGATCGTGAACTTGAAGGGCCCGATCTCCAGCACCTGCCCCTGCTGGGGAAGTCCACCGGTGTGATGCAGGATGTAACCGGCCAGGGTGTCCACCTGATCAGCATCCTCGAAGGCCAGCCCGTAGACCTCGGAAAGGTGGGCCACCTCCAGGCGCGCGCTGAGGACGAACTCGTTGGGGCTCAGGCGCTCCTCCACCATCTCGCCCTCGTCGTGCTCATCCTCGATGTCGCCCACGATGTTCTCCACCACATCCTCGATGGTGAGCATGCCCGCCGTGCCCCCGAACTCGTCCACCACCACGGCCACGTGGGTGCGCTGCTTGGTGAAGAGCTGCAAGGCCTCGTCCGCGGGCATGGTGCCGGGGATGAAGTTCACCGCCCGGAGGATGGCCCGGATGCTGCGGGGCCGCCGGAACATCTCGTAGCTGTGCACATAACCGATGATGTTGTCGATGCTGTCCTTGTGCACGAGCAGCTTGCTGAGGCCCGTCTCGGTGAAGCGCCGATGCAGCTCCTGCACGCTCTCCTCCACGTCGATGGCCTCGATCTCGGCCCGCGGCACCATGAGGTCGCGCACCTTGGTCTCGCTCAGCGCCAGGGTGTTGCGGAAGTACTCCACCTCCGCGTCAAGGTCCTTGTCGTCCGGGCGGCCGTCGCTCACCTCCCGCAGGAATTCGTCCAGGTCGATGCGGCCGAAGGCGACCTGGCCGGGTTTCTGGCGAACCCCCAGCAGGCGCAGCAGGAGCTCGCTCAGCCCGGTGAACACCATCATCGGCACCCAGAGCAGGGTGTACAGGATGCGGAGCGGCAGGGCGAACACCGCCAGGATGCCGTTGGGGTCCAGCCTGAACAGGGCCTTGGGCAGGAACTCGCTCACCACCAGGATGAGCAGGGTGCTGAGCACGGTGGAGGTGACCAGCACGAAGAGCTCGCCGTGGTAGATCTCCCGCAGCCAGGGGTCGAGCACCCGGGCCATGACGATACCATAGACGATGAGGGCCACGGTGTTGCCCAACAGCAGGGCTCCGATCACGCGGGCCGGGCGCTTCAGCAGGCCGGCCACCAGGCGGGCCCAGATGGCGCCCTGCTTGCGCTGCAGCTCGATGTAGAGCTTGTTACTGCTCACGAAGGCGATCTCCAGGCCCGAGCACAGGGCGGAAACGGCCATGGCCGCAAGGATGAGCAGCAGGTCTGAGGTGGACACGGGGAACAGGGGTACCGGCGCGAAGGTAGCTGGGGCGTCACAGGCGGCCCTCCCGCTCCCACTGCTCCATCTTGCCGCGCATGAAACGGCGGTAGCCGTACATGCCGGCGGCCACCACCGGGAACCACAGCCATACGCGACCGGCGGCGAAGCCCTGCACCCCGATCACATACGCGGCCCAGCCTGCCGCCGCCACGGCGACCACCAGCCAGAAGATCTCCATGAAATGCGACAGCTTCTTCATCGTTGGGGGGCCGGGGCCAAGGTATCCCGATCCAGGTTGAGCACCCCGGTGACCCGGCGGATCGTGTACCGGCTGAAGTCCTCGCTCGCGTCCAGGCCCTGGCCGTACAGGATATCGTCCGACCGGGTGATCTTCACCGGACTGTCGGTATGCACCCGGGCGCTGTCCTGCTCCCACACCAGGCGCTCGGTCTCCAGCCGCTCCCCGCGCGCATTGGTGAACACCACCTCGTCGGTCACCTCCATGCGCCGTTCACCGGGCAGGATGCGGGCCTTCCGGGCGGTGAGCACGCTGCCGCTGCGCCCGCGGCGGTCGAAGAAGGTGAGCTCCACCCCTTCGTCCAGCTCGGTGCGTTCGGGCTTGGTGGTGCGGTACTCGCTCACGCGGCCCGCGCGCAGCCTGTTGCGCACCTGGCCCGAATCGCTGTACACGTACTCGGCCCCGGTGGTCACGCGGTCAGGCCCCTGGGCCGGCACATCGATGGAGGCCACACGTTCCAGGTCGTTCTTGCACCCGGCAAGGCACAGCGCCGCAACGAAGGCCGCCCGCACGATCCCCGCCAAGGACCTCATTCGATGTGGGTGGGTGCGAACCAGCGCTCGCGCAGGTTGGGCGTGAGCGTGATGCCGAAGTAGAAGTTGGCGAAGCGCTCCTCCACCGTGGTCTCACCCGCCTTGCCCCGGCCACCCGCCATCACGCCCAGGTTGATGCGCGACAGGTAATTGCCCTCGGAGATCGGCAACGACAGGCCGAGGGTGAAGGCCGCCTCGTTCATCTGGATGTCCTGCACCCGCAGGTAGTCGGTGGTGTAACGGGCCCCGGCGCGGTAGATCACCCGCTTGAAGTAGTTGCGGTCCTGGTCCCAGGCAGGCCGGAATGAGGCCCCCAAGCTGTAGGTGAAGCTCGGACGCAGGTCGCCGCTCAGGCTGTAATCCTGCACATCCAGGCGCATGGCACCCCAATCACGCCAACGCACATCGCCGCTCAGCGACCAGCGCTCGGACTGCACTGCAGCACCGACACCGAAGGACGGGGGGATGTAGAGCGTGCCCTCCTGGCCATCCTTGTACAAGGTGGTGTCCTGGGTGTAGTCCACGCTGTTGGCGGTGATGTAGGTCTTCTCCAGCAAGGTGCGCCGCGCACCAAGGTCAGCGGGCAGTTCGGCGCTGAAACCGAGGAGGAGCCGGGTGGGCACCACCGGCGCGCGGTACGGGCGGGGCGCTGCGCGCTCCTGGCCCGGATGGTCCAGGAGCCATTGCTCGTGTTCCTTGCGCTCCTGCTCGCTCTTCATCCTGCGCCGCTGCTCCAGGGTGCGCAACGACACGAGCTCGGTCCCGAAATGCACGCCCGCATTGAACCCGGCGCCGCGCAGCACAAGCCCCGTGTAGGAGCTGAAGTTGGCGTAGTTGGCCCCGGCCGGATAGACGGCCTTGCGGGTCTGCTCCACGGTGCCGAAGAGGTAGTTCACATTGACGCCCAGGGCCAGACGGCTGCGGACCCGGCCGGTGCTGTCGGCCTTCGAACGCCAGAGCGTGCGGGCCAAGCCGGCGAAGCCGCGGTTCAATCCACCGGTGCCTTCATAGCTCAGCTTCACCGTTCCACCGGAGCCCAGCGTGTCGGTGTCGCCCACGAGGTACCCCACATTGGAGACGGGCAGGAGGCCGATGCCGAGCCCCCATTTCCCATTGCTCCAGGGCACCCCGAGGGTGAACCCGAGGAGCTGCGTCCGCGTGCGCTCGTCGGTCTCGTCCTGGTCGCGCACGCGGCTGTATTGCCCGGCGAAACCGCCTTCCAACGCCGTTTTCCGCAGGCTCACGTAGGAGGCCGGGTTGAACGGGGAGATGCCCGCGGGATCGGTCACCGCAACGCTCACACCTCCCATGAGCAACTGGGACACTTGGGTGTTCCCCACCAGGTTGCCCAGGCCATATGCGCTGTAGGGTGAGTCACCCGCCGACTGCCCCATGGCCGCCGGGGCCACCAGCGCCACCAGCAGGGCCAGTGGCCAGGGAGCGGTGGTGAAGGAGCAGCGCATGCAGGCCGGTCAAGGTCAGGGAAGGGTCGGCAAAGATGCCACTTTTCAAGGCCCTCGCGAACCGCAGGGCATCACCGCCGGTGAGCACAACGGCGGCACCGGGCATTTCGTGCACGAGCTCGGCGAGCAGTGTCGTCAGCTCGGCCCGCACCCCGTGGTGCACGCCTGCGGCCAGGCTCTCCTCGGTGCTCTCGCCCACGAGCACGGGTGCGCCCCCGGGCTCCACCAGGGGCAAGCGGGCACTGTAGGCGTTCATGGCCCTGGCGCGCATGCCCATCCCGGGGCTGATGATCCCGCCCCGGTAGATCCCATCGGACCCGACCAGGTCGTAGGTGATGCAGGTGCCCAGGTCCACCACCACCACCGGCCGGCCCGGAAAGCGCACCGCGGCGCCCACGGCGTTCGCCAGGCGATCCACCCCCAGGGTGAGCGGGGTGGCATAGCGGGAGCGCAAGGGCGCGGGCGAGGCCCCTGTGACCACCAGCAACGGCGCGATGCCGGAAAGGCCCTGCTCGAACGCGTCGTCCGGGGCGGCCACCGAACCGAGCACGATGCCCCGGGGCCGCACGCCGCCAAGCCAGGCGGTAAGGGCGGCGAGGTCGCCACGTTGCAGCACGGCCCGCCGTTCCACGCCTTCCGGACCGAACAGCGCGGCCTTCAGGCGGGTGTTCCCCGCATCGAGCACCAGATCGAACGGAACCGGTTCCATGAACGCGTGAAGATCCTATCTTTGCGGCCCCTCGACGCCGGGGACCGACCCGGCAAAGATGGACAGAACAGCTTGGTGCCTTAGCTCAGCTGGTAGAGCAACGGACTGAAAATCCGTGTGTCCCCAGTTCGATTCTGGGAGGCACCACCACACGAAGCCCCGTGAGAACGGGGCTTCGTCGTTCGGGGGCATCAAAGGCCGAGCTTGCGCCGCACCTCCGCAAGATGCTCCTGTTTCCGGGCCTCGCGCAGGTTCTTGTTCGTGCTGGTGTGGTAATGGTGATGGCTGAGGAACTTGTCCTGCAGTTCGTTCCATTCCCGCTCCGTGGAGAGCACACCGTAGGAGCGAAGCTCCGCGTAGAGCGTGTTCCCGATCTCGAAGAAGTCATCCCGGCCCAGGTAGTCCAGGTCCGCGTCGCACAGGATGCGGCTCAGCTTGTCGTGCGGGGTCTGCGGGATCCGCGTGGCCATGATCATGGCGCAGATGCGTTCGATCTGGCCGCTCGAGTAACCCCACTGCGGAAGGTGCTCGCGCACCAGGCGGCAACTGGCCTCCTCGTGCTCCAGGTCCTGAAGCAGGAACCCGGCATCGTGATACAGGGCCGCCGTGGAGAGCAGCACCATGTCCTCGCCGGAGACCCCCTCCTGCTCGCCGATGTCGATGGCCGAGGCGTACACATCGAGGGTGTGCTCAAGGCAGTGGTACGTGCGCTTCTCCGGCAGCTCGTCCTTGAGCTTGGCCAGGATGAAGGCTTTCGCGGCGCGTTGGTCCATGACCGGGATGCGAGCAAGATATGAACGCCATCGGAAGCGTGCCTCCCACCACCCACAAGTGGGTATTTTCGAGGCCCATGTCCGACCGGCCGCACCGACGCACCCTGGTGCTCTTCCTCGTCCTGGCCATCTACGTGCTCCTCCAGTTCCTGTGGTGGGCCTACCTGCTGGTGGAGAAGGACAACGAGCTGCGGGCCCTGATCGGCCGCCTCGATGCCCTCGGCGTGCGCACCACCATGGGCTCCGGCACCTCCACGCGCACGTTGTGGATGGTGGCCGGCGAGGGCTTCGTCTTCGTCACCCTGTTGCTCATCGCGCTGTGGACCACCTACCGCACCGTGCGCCATGAGCTGATGCTCGCACGGCTGCAACGCAACTTCCTGCTCGCCACTTCCCATGAGCTCCGCACGCCCATCGCGGGCCTGAAGCTCCACCTGCAGACCCTTGAACGCCGCACGCTCGACACCGAACGCCAGGCCGCGCTCCTGGGCATGGCCCTGGGTGAGGTGGATCGACTGGGCGCCTTGAGCGAGAAGCTGCTGCTGGCCACCCGGCTCGAGGAGGCGCGGCTACCCCTGCACCGGGAGGCGGTGGACCTCTCCGCGCTGCTGCACGCACTGGCCGCCCAGGCAGGGTCCACCTACGGCCGGGCGCACCGGCTGCAGGTGGACGCGCCGGATGGCCTACAGGTGACGGCCGATGCGGACCTGTTGCGCACCTTGTTCGGCAACCTGCTGGAGAACGCCTGCAAGTACAGTCCCGCCGGCGGGCTCATCGAAGTGGTCGCGCTCCGGAAGGAGGACCGGGTGGAGGTGGAGGTGCGTGATGAAGGTCCCGGCGTGCCGGCCGCGGAACGCGAACGCATCTTCGACCGGTTCCACCGGGGGGGGAACGAGGAGACCCGGCAGGCCAAGGGCACCGGCCTGGGCCTGTACATCGCGCGGCGCATCGCCACGCTCCTTGGCGGTTCGGTGGTGCACCGGGAGCGCCGCCCCAAGGGGTCTATCTTCGCGGTCGCTTTACCGGACCGTTGATGCCCTCACACAAGGTCGTACTCATGATCCTCGACGGCTGGGGCATGGGCGCGGGAGACCGCACCGATGCCATCGCCCAGGCCAGGACACCCTTCATCGACAGCCTCTACCGCAGCGTGCCCCACGCGCGCCTCCTCACCGATGGGGAGCATGTGGGGCTGCCCGCCGGCCAGATGGGCAACAGCGAGGTGGGCCACCTGAACATCGGGGCCGGACGTGTGGTGTACCAGGACCTGGTCCGCATCGACCGGGCGGTGGCCGATGGCAGCCTGGAGCGTGAGCCCGCCCTGCAAGAGGCCTTCGCGGCCGCGCGCAACGGCGCACGCCTGCATTTCATCGGTCTCGTCTCCAACGGCGGGGTGCATTCGTCGCAGGCCCATCTGGAGGCGCTCTGCCACATGGCCGGGCGCGCCGGCGTGAGCGATGTGGCCGTCCATGCCTTCCTGGATGGCCGCGATACCGACCCCCGCAGCGGGGTGGGCTTCCTGCAAGCGCTGGAGCGCAACATCCAAGGCTCTCCGGCCCGTATCGCCAGCCTCATCGGCCGGTACTTCGCCATGGACCGCGACAAGCGTTGGGAACGGGTGCGCAAGGCCTACGACCTGCTCGTGAACGGGAAGGGCGCACCGGCCCGGAGCCCGGTGGAAGCCCTCCACGCGAGCTACGCGGCGGGCATCACCGACGAGTTCGTGGAACCCGTAGTGATCACCGGTGAGGACGGCGCGCCGATCGGCACGATCCGTCCGGGCGATGTGGTGGTGTGCTTCAACTTCCGCACCGACCGCTGCCGCGAGATCACGCAGGCCCTCACCCAGCAGGCCTTTCCGGAGCATGGCATGGCCCCCCTGCCCCTGCATTATGTCACCATGACGGAGTACGACGCCACCTACAAGGGGGTGCACGTGATCTTCCGCCGCGACGACCTGCCGATGACCCTGGGCGAGGTGGTGGCGAACGCAGGCCTGAAGCAGATCCGCATCGCCGAGACGGAGAAGTACCCGCACGTCACCTTCTTCTTCAGCGGGAACCGGGAACAGCCCTTCCCCGGTGAGGAGCGGTTGATGGTGCCCTCCCCGAAGGTGGCCACCTATGACCTGCAGCCCGAGATGAGCGCCCCGGAGGTGACGGACACGATCGTGAAGGCCCTCGGCGAGGGGCAGGCCTCCTTCGTGTGCCTGAACTTCGCCAACCCCGACATGGTGGGGCACACCGGTGTGTTCGAGGCGATCGTGAAGGCCGTGGAGACCATCGATGCATGTGCCCGTCGCGTGGTCGAGGCCGGCCGTGCGAACGGCTACGCCTTCCTCATCACCGCGGACCATGGCAATGCCGACAAGGCGCTGAACCCCGACGGCTCGCCGAACACCGCGCACACCACCAACCCGGTGCCCGTGTTCCTCATTGACGATCGAGGCCGGCGATTGCGCGACGGCATCCTGGCCGATGTGGCGCCGACCGTGCTCGACCTGATGGGCCTTGAGCGTCCCGCCGAGATGACGGGCCGCTCGTTGCTCGTGTGATCGCGGTCGCGCTCAGTGCGTACCGCCGAGGATGGTGACGTGACCGGTGTACGGTTTCTCCGCACCCTGCACGACCACCTCGTAGTAGTATGTGCCGTCGGACAACTGATCGCCACCGGACGATTTCCCGCGCCAGTTGTTACGGTAGTTCGAGGTCTCGTACACCACCTTCCCCCAGCGGTTGAAGATGCGCACGGTATTGTAGGTGCCGGTGATGCCCTCGATCACGAAGGCATCGTTCACACCATCGCCGTTGGGGCTGAACACGTTGGGGATGATGATCTCGCATCCGGACTCCACGGCCACCTGGTCCGTGGCGGTCTTCGCGCACTCGTCCGTCACCACCACATCGTACACGCTGGTCTGCAGGCCGCCCACCCAGATGGACGCCGTTGTGCCGCCGGTCTCCCATTGGTAGGAGAGCGCACCATAGCCCCCGCTTGCCGCCACCGCGATCAGCACCGTGTCCTCGGTGCAGTCGAGCACCAGGTCCTCGGTGAGCAGGTCGATGGGCACGTAGTCCACGATGAGCACGCTGTCGGCACTGATGGTGGTGTCGCCGCAGGCGTTCACGAACATGGCGGAGAGCACGATCGTCTCAGGGCCTTCGGGGGTGTTGTCCTCCACCGGCGCTACGGGGAACGAGATGCTGTTCTGGCCTGCCGGCATGGTCACCGTGGCGGGGAGAGGCGGCAGGTAATCGGTGCCGTTCAACGCGGAGCCGCCCAGGGTGATGGTGATGTCGATGTCGTTGGCGGCGATGGGGCGGGTGATGGTGAAGACCGCATCGGTGCAACCCTCGGTCATGGTGCCGTCGCTGCTCTCGGTGGTGATGTCGATGTTGATGGCGCCCGGTGATGTGAAGCTGCCGGCCTCCAGGAACACCCCGCTGTCGAGGATCGCGTCGCCGGCATCGGCCACGGCGATCTTGATGTGGTATGTCTGTCCGCACTGCACGAGCGCACGCGCCCGCAGCGCCGTGGTGAACCCGTCGAACTGGATGTACTGTGGATCCACGTTGTTCGGCGCGGTGCTTCCATCGCCGTTGTCCACGTAATACTGCGGGTTCACCCCCGTGTTCACATTGTCGATCGCCACCGGCAGCGTGGTGTTGGGCACCAGGGCGATGTTGATCGCGTTGTTGAGGAAAGGCCCGCTGATGCCCGGGCCGCTCAGGAAGAAGCCGAACACATCGTTGAAGCTGGAGTTGACCCATTCGAGGTACTCCTCGCTTCCGAACACGTAGTTGAAGCTGAGCGAATCACCGGCCGGAACGAAGTCGAACTCGAGCACGGCTGCGTCGTTGGTGGTGAAGCCCCCGCCCAGGGCCTGGTTCAGGTCAGGGTCGCCGGGCACGCCCACCCCCCCCGCCGGAAGGGTGTTGCCACCGCTGGCGTTGGGACCGACCGCTACGTTGATGTCGCCAGAGCTGAGCAGGATGCCCTGCGCCATTCCCACGTTGCAGTTCGTGCCATCGAAGGATCCGATCTGGATATAGGCCTGGCCGGCAGGCTGCCCGTTGAAGGTGATGTTCGTCGCCGACACCCCGCCTCCGAGCAGCACGTTCTGCACCAGGTCGGCCACCGTGATCGTATTGTTCACCACCAATTGGGCATGGGCGCCCAGCACCATGGCCATGCCGGCGAGGAACGCCGCTGACCGCTTCACTTGTTCCATCCGCATTCGTTTCATTCCTGGCTTCCGCGCAGCAGCGTCACATGCCCGAACCCTTCAATGGCGGGGAAGAGGTGGCCGACCGCGCGGTACTTGTAGACGTAGACACCGGTCTGCGCGTCGCCTGCGCCGTTCACCCGGCCATCCCAGGGTTTCCGGATGTCGGTGGCCGACCAGATGAGCTCGCCCCACCGGTCGAACACCTGCACCTCGAACTCCTCGATGTAATGCCCCACCGCGCCCCAGGTCTCGTTGATGCCATCACCATCGGGCGTGAAGGCGTTGGGGAAGTAGATGTGCGCGGGCGGCTGCAGCAGCACGCTGTCGATGCCGGTGCACCCATGGATGGTGCGGGCCTCCAGCACCACCCAGTGCTCCTCCAGGTCCAGGTAGTGGTGCACCACATCGGGAGTGCGGTACCGGGTGCCATCACCCATGTCCCACTGGTGGAAACTGCAGATCGGGTAGGTGGCCGCCTGCAGGTACCAATCATCCTGCCCCTGGTTGGTGACCTCGATGTCCACCAGCACGGGCTCCGGTATCACCGTAACGGCATCCCCGATCACCGCGCCGCATTGATCGATCACATTCACCGGATAGGTGGTCTGCACCGTGGGTGCCACCCAGAGCTGCGGGTCACCGAAGCCCATGCCTGGCCAGTCCAGGGTGTAGATCCCGCTGCCACCGCTCACGTCCGCGAAGAGGAGGACCGAGTCGCCGAAGCAGATCGTGGTGTCGGCGTTCAGGCGCAGCATGAAGGGGTCGTAATCCGGCAGCAGGGTGAAGAGCAAGGTGTCGCCTGTATAGCCGCACTGGTCGCTCACGGTGATGGTGTAGCCGGCGTCGTTGGGCACGCCCACGGTCAGCTCATCGGTGTTGCCCAGCACCTGGTTCTGGGCGTTGGTCCACGCATAGGTGTACACCCCGTTGCCGCCGGTGACGTTGTCCACGGTGAGCGTGACGGTGTCGCCAGGGCACACCACCGTGATGCTCTGCGCGGTGATCACGATCGGCGGCAGGGGTGCCGTGCTCACGAGCACGGAATCGGAGATGCTCGTCCCGCACCCCTCGGTGACGGTGGCCACGTAATAGATCGCCGGGCTCGCGGCATCCACGTTGATCGTGGCCGTGCTCCCCACGTTCGTTCCGGCCTGCGTCCATTGGTACTGGAACACCCCGTTGCCGCCGGTGGCGTTCGTCACCGCGATGTTGGCGTTGCCCAGGCACGGGATCGCGGTATCGGGGCTCAGGGTGATCTGCAGCGGCGGGTACACCGGCATGGTCACCACCACGCTGTCGCTCACCGGCACCACACTGCACGTGTCACCCACGGTGACGTAGTAGGTGGTGGTGACCCCCGGCGAGACGGTGATGGTGGGGGTGGTGGCGCCCGTGCTCCATTGGTAGGTGTAGTTGCCGGTGCCTCCTGTGACGGCCGGGGCCAGCACATAATTCTGGCCGCACGCACCGTTCACATCGTTCGTCACCACGTTCAACGGTGGTGGTGTGTCGATGTAGAACAGGTAGTTCGATTGGACCTGCTGGCCCGAACAGAAGATGTTCTGGTTGATGGTGATCTGGATGGTCTCGATGCCGTCCGGATCGAGCGGCACATTGAGGAGGACCGGGTACATGGTGTCGCCGGGCTGGTAGATGATCTGGGTGGGGAGCGGAGGGAAGTAGTCCACTCCGCTCGTGGCCGTGCCACCGATGATCAGGTTCACCGTATCGTAGGTGGCGGTGTCGCCCATGCGCATGAAGTCGAGCTCCACCAGGCCGCAACCCTCCAGCATGATGGTGTCGTTCACCACGTTCACCCCGGCGGCCAGGTCGGGCTGCACCTGACCGGTGCTGGTGAAGCTGCCCGCCTTCAGGAACACCGCGCTGTCCCATACGGTATCGCTGGCATCGCCGATGGCGATCTTGATGTGGTAGGTCTGCCCGCACACCACCTCGGCCTGTGCGGTGATCACCACCGTGAAGCCATCGTACTGGGGATAGATGGCGTTGCTGTTGAACGGCGCGTTGGCCCCGGTGCCGTTCACCACGTAGTAGGCCGAGTTCACCACATCGTTCACCGTATTGATCGTGACCGGGTCTGCGGTGCCGGGAATGAGGGCGATGTTGGCGGAGTTGTTCGAGAAGGGACCGGTGATCCCCGGGCCGCTCAGGAAGAAGCCGAAGATGTCGTTCACGCTGTTCACGAACTCGAGGTACTCGTCCGAGGCGAACACGAAATCGAACTTGAGCGAATCGCCTGTCGGCACGAAGTCGAACTCCAGCACGGCGGCATCGTTCACCGATTGCGGGCTTGCCAGGATCTCCAGGTCCGGGTCGGTCTGTCCGAAGTTGCCCCCGCCCAAGCTGCTGCTGCCGCTGCTGTTGGGCCCCAGCGCGTTCATCACGTTGCCTGTGGCCAGGATCACGCCCTGACCGATGCCGAGCACGGTGTTCGTGGCGTCCACCTCGCCCATCTGCTCCGTGACCGCCGAGGCCGGCACCCCATTGAAGGTGATGTTGCTCACCGACACCCCTTGGCCGAGCAGGATGTTCTGCACCAACCACGCCGGGGTCTGGGTGTTGGTCACTACCATCTGCGCATGCAGTTCCCCCCCCACGAACAGGGTGGCGAACAGGATCGAAAGGGCTTGGCGCATGATCCTCTTGGGTTTCTTGGCGCTCGAGCGGACATCCGGGATGACCGCTGGAGCCCTGAAAATTAGGACATTAAGCTGACGATGGAGAAGACTCGCTCCGACCGTCCTTGGTTGCCTGAGCCTCCAACTCCGGGTCCGCTATCTTCGCCAACCCCGAAACCCTTCCCCTGCATGTCCGCCATCGATACCTACGTCGACTCCCATAAGGACCGGTTCCTCAGCGAGTTGCTCGACCTGTTGCGCATCCCCAGCGTGAGCGCCGACCCGAAGTACAAGGCGGACGTGGCCCGCTGCGCCGAGGCGGTGAAGCAGCGCCTGGTGGAGGCCGGTGCCGACAAGGTGGAGGTGTGCCCCACGGCCGGTCACCCCATCGTGTACGGCGAGAAGATCGTGGACCCCGCCAAGCCCACGGTGCTGGTGTACGGGCACTACGATGTGCAGCCCCCCGACCCCCTGGACCTGTGGCACAGCGGCCCTTTCGACCCGGTGATCAAGGACGGCATGATCTACGCCCGCGGCAGCGCCGACGACAAGGGGCAGTTCTACATGCATGTGAAGGCCTTCGAGGCCATGATGAAGAACGGCGGCCTGCCCTGCAACGTGAAGTTCATGATCGAGGGCGAGGAGGAGGTGGGCTCGGACAACCTCGGGATCTTCGTCAAGAACAACAAGGAGCGGTTGAAGGCGGACGTGGTGCTGATCAGCGACACCGCCATGATCGCCAACGATGTGCCCAGCATCAACACCGGCCTGCGCGGCCTCAGCTACCTGGAGGTGGAGGTGACCGGCCCCAACCGCGACCTGCATAGCGGGGTGTACGGCGGCGCCGTGGCCAACCCCATCAACGTGCTGTGCGACATGATCAGCAGCCTGCACGACAAGGACCGCCGCATCACCATCCCCGGCTTCTACGATGCCGTGAAGGAGCTGAGCGCCGCCGAGCGCAAGGCCCTGGCCGAGGCCCCCTTCGACCTCGAGGCCTACAAGAAGGACCTGGGCGTGAACGACGTGCTCGGCGAAAAGGGCTACACCAGCGAGGAGCGCAGCAGCATCCGGCCCACGCTCGACGTGAACGGCATCTGGGGCGGATACATCGGCGAGGGGGCCAAGACCGTGCTGCCCTCCAAGGCCTTCGCGAAGATCAGCATGCGCCTGGTGCCCGACCAGAAGAGCGACGCCATCACCAAGCTCTTCAAGGACCACTTCGAGCGCATCGCGCCGCCCAGCGTGAAGGTGGAGGTGCGTCCGCACCACGGTGGCGAAGCGGCCGTTACGCCGATCGACTCCCCCGCCTACCTCGCGGCGGCCAAGGCCATGGAGGAGACCTTCGGCAAGAAGCCCATCCCCACCCGCGGAGGAGGCAGCATCCCCATCGTGGCGCTGTTCGAAAGCGAGCTCGGCCTGAAGACGGTGCTCTTCGGCTTCGGCCTCGACTCGGACAACATCCACAGCCCCAACGAGAAGTACGGGGTGTTCAACTACCTCATCGGCATCCGCACCATCCCGCGCTTCTTCCAGCATTACGCGGCCATGTTCGGGGGCAGGGCCTGAACCGGCACGCGATCCGCTTTCACCGGGGCATGCGCATCCCGATCATCGCCCCCCTCCTGCTTTCCGTCGCACTGCTCAGCGGTTGCCTCTCGTACCGCGATGTGGAGCTTCGCGCCGTCGACGATGTGGAGCTGGCGAACTTCGACCGCGATGGCCTCGCCGTACGGGTGCTGGCCACCATCCACAACCCCAACGGGTACCGCATCACGGTGAAGGACCCCGACGTGGACCTCTTCGTGGACGGCACCTTCGTCGGCAAGGCCCGCCTCGACAGCACCATCACCCTGGACAAGCGCAGCACGCGCACCTACAGCGTACCCCTGCACGCCGACCTGGCAGCGGCCGGTCCGCAGGGCGCCTTCGTGCTGCTGGGCGCCGCCTTGAAGGGCGAAATGCTGCTGGGCGCGAAGGGCACCGTCACCGGCCAGGCGCTGCTGGTGCGCAAGCGCTTCCCCTTCGAACTGGAGCAACGCGTGGACCTCAGCGGCGAGCACTAGGCCGGACGTGGACCAGCGTGGCGGTGTTCCACTCCACGATCACGTCGTAGCCCAGCAGGCCGCGGGCCACCCCGAGCACCGGAGCGATCACATAGCCCTTCATCCGCTCCTCCGGGGTGAGCAGCTCACCCACGCGTTCGAGCGGGCGGCCGGGCGGAAAGGAACCGCTCGCCCGCCAATGGGCCAGCACCTCCTGGCGCGAGTAGTTCCCGCTGAGCAGGATGGTTCGGGGTGGATCGTGCACCAGGTAGTTGGTCCAGAAGAGGGCGGTGAACACCAGCGGACCCAGGGCCAGCAGGTTGAAGAGGAACCACTCCAGCCGCTCCATGCCCAGGGCAAGGCCGCTGCGCACGTAAGGGAGCAGGTTGCCGGCCATGCAGAAGAAGGCGAGCGCCCGGAAAAGCTCCGTGAAGGTGATGAAGGTGACCAGCTGGCCCGCCCAGAAGGTGAACAGGAAGAGGAAAAGGCCCACGGCCATGAGCGTGCCCGGCCAGTACTGTTCGCGCGCCTTGCGCACGCCGCGCTGTTGACGGTCCTCCGGCCAAGCCTCGCCCAGGCGCTCCATGTGTCCGTTACTTTGATCGCGATGCCCGCGCCACATGCCATCCTGGCCGCCTGCACCCTGTGGCTGGTGCTCTCCACCGGCGGCTGCCGCATCGGTGGCCAACCGGGCGACCCCACGCAAGATACCATGCACGCCCACACCAACAGGCTCGCCCACGAGTCGAGCCCCTACCTGCTGCAGCACGCGCACAACCCGGTGGACTGGTACCCGTGGGGCGAGGAGGCCTTCGCCAAGGCCAGGGCCGAGAACAAGCTCGTGCTCGTGAGCATCGGCTACAGCAGCTGCCATTGGTGCCACGTGATGGAGCGCGAGAGCTTCGAGGACGACAGCATCGCCGCGATCATGAACGCGCACTACGTATGCATCAAGGTGGACCGCGAGGAGCGACCGGATGTGGACCAGGTGTACATGACCGCGGTGCAGCTCATGACCCAGCGCGGAGGCTGGCCCCTGAACTGCTTCGCCATGCCGGACGGACGGCCTGTATACGGCGGCACCTACTTCCCGCCCCAGCAATGGAAGCAGGTGCTGCTCGACCTGCACACCACCTGGACGAAGGACCCCGGCAAGGTGCGTACCTATGCCGAGCGCCTGCACCAGGGCGTGATGGGGTCGGAGCTCGTGCACGTGAACACCGAACCGCCCGCGTTCAGCCGGCGCGACATCGACGAGCTCATCTCCGTATGGGACAGCACGCTCGACAACGAGCATGGCGGCCCCGACCGCGCACCGAAGTTCCCGCTGCCCAACAACTACCAGTTCCTGCTGCGGCAGGCCTGGCTCGCCGACGATGAGGCCTTGCGACGGCACGTCGCCCTCACGCTCGACAAGATGGCCCGCGGCGGCATCTACGACCAGGTGGGCGGCGGCTTCGCCCGCTACAGCGTTGACGTGCTGTGGAAGGTGCCGCATTTCGAGAAGATGCTCTACGACAACGCCCAGCTCATCTCCCTGTACAGCCAGGCGTACCAGGCCTTCCACAACGAGGAGCATCGTCGGGTGGTGGAGGGCACCATCGCCTTCCTCGAACGCGAGATGCGTTCGGAGGAGGGCGCCTTCCACAGCGCGCTCGACGCCGACAGCGAGGGCGAGGAGGGCAAGTACTACGTGTGGACGAAGGCGGAGCTCCAACAGGTGCTGGGGACCGATGCGGCGCTGGCCATCGACTACTACAACGTGGACGGCAAGGGGCTCTGGGAGCACGGCAACAACATCCTGTTGCGCACCAAGAGCGACGCGGAGTTCGCGCGCGAGCATGGGTTCGACGAGCAGGAGCTGAGGCCACGCATCGATGCCATCAACGCCAAGCTGCTGGCCGCCCGCTCCAGGCGTGTGCGCCCCGGCCTCGACGACAAGGCGCTCACCAGTTGGAACGCGATGGTGGTGCAGGGCTATTGCGACGCGTACGAGGTCTTCGGCCATACGGAATGGCTGCAACAGGCCCGGCGCACCATGGAGCTCCTCCTCACCAAGTGCCGCCGCTCCGATGGCGGGCTGTGGCACAGCTACAAGGGCGGCAAGGCCTCCATCAACGGTTACCTCGAGGACTACAGCTTCACCATCGAGGCCCTCGTCGCGCTCTACGGCGTCACCTTCGAGGAGCGCTGGTTGCAGGAGGCACGCGCGCTCGCCGACCATGCCATCGCGCATTTCCACACCGAAGGGGAGGCCCTGTTCCACTTCACCAGCGACCAGGACCCACCGCTCATCGCCCGCAAGGCCGAGGTGACCGACAACGTGACGCCCGCGAGCAACAGCAGCCTGGCGAAGGGCCTCTTCCTGCTGGGGCACCTGCTCGACCGACCGCAGTACATCGGCCTGGCGACCGGCATGCTCAACAACGTGAAACCGCAGATGCGCAGCTACCCGCAGGGGTACAGCAACTGGGCGCAGCTCATGCTCATGCATGTGCACCCCCTGTACGAGATCGCGATCACCGGACCCGAAGCGCTCCAACGCCGCGCCGAGTTCGCCGACAGCTACATCCCCAACCGCGTCTTCCTCGGGTCCACGGGACCCAGCCAGCTGCCGCTGCTTGACGGCAAGGACCGTGGCATCACCACCATCTACGTTTGCGTGGACAAGGCCTGCAACCTGCCCGTGACCACCGTGAACGAAGCGCTCCGACAGTTGCGATGAGGACGGTCCTGCTGTGCGTGATGCTCTCCTTCGCGGCCACCACCCGGGCCCAGCAACTGCTCGTGCCCGCCATCTCCGAGGCGCCGGAAGAGCTCACCTTCAATCCGGCCTTCATCCAGCGGCATGGCATCCGCTCCATCAGCGGCAAGCAGATGGTGAAGCGCGAAGGCCATCCGATGCAGGACAAGAGCGAGAAGCACCTCTACCGGTTCGATGCCGAGGGTCGCCTGGTGTACAGCAACACCAGCTTCGGCCGACCGGGAACAGGGCTTGATACGGCATCCATCGGCTACTTCTACGATGCCAAGGGCCGGCTCGTGCAACGCCTTCGGAACGACCTCAGCGGGCACTTCGCGTACGAGATCACCTGCGACTCGCTCGGACGCGTGGTGCGGCAGGCGTACGTGCGCATCGAGAACATCGGTCCCGACCGTTACCACCTGGTGCCCGGCAACCGCACGGTGATCAGCGATGAGCAGATGCGCTGGCGCACGGTGAACGACACCGCCTGGGCCTGCACCTGGCTCAATGAACTGGGCCTCCCCTACCGCGAGCAGGTCCACCACCGCGACCGCCTCGGCTACCTGCGCACCATCGACGACCGCTACCTGGTGACCGGTCGGCGCGGACGCATCACCTTCACCTACGACGAGAAGGGACGCCTCGCTGAACGCACGGAGCAGCCCGACCTGAACAAGACCTCCACCGACCGGCGCACCTGGCGCTACGATGCGGTGGGCAATGTGCTCTACGCCGAACATTGGCACGATGATCGCCTCCGCAGCCACGATGAGTACCTCTACGAGGAGGACACGCTGCTGTTGAAGGCCCTGCTCACCAAGGACGAGGACACCGGACTGATCCACGTGGTACGCTACACCACCGAACGCCCATGAGGAACATCGGCATCCTCCTGCTCCTCGTCCTCGCCCCCGTGGCCAACGCCCAGGTGGCGGCGCTGCAGTGGGCCTACGGGCCGTTCGCCACGCCCGGTGATGCCGCCTTCATCGTGGAGGGGGACCCCGCGGCGGGCGGTGCCCGCATCTTCCAGGCCTGCGGCGCCTTCGGCACCAAGGGTCCCTGCCTGTACGTGATCGAAGGCGACCATGTGTTCCACAGCGCCGATGCCTTCGGGCGCAAGGGACAGGCGGCCTTCATCGCCGAGGAGGGCCGGCTGATGCGCAGCTACGGCCCCTTCGGCACCAAGGGTTCGTGCGCGCTGCTGCTCGAGGGCAACAAGGTGTTCCGGGCCGACGGCGGTTTCTGCACCAGGCAGGAGGGCGCCTTCGTGCTCGACGGGAACGCGGTGCACCTGGGCGAGGGCCCCCTCTGCCAGAAGAGCGACGCGGTGCTCCTGGTGCGCGGCGAGCTGCCCATGATCGCGCTGCTCACGATCCTTGCCGGGCTCTAGGCCGCGCTGCCGCGGGGACGTGTCACGTTCGCCGGCTTCCCGTAATCGGGCACCAGGTAGGCCAGGTCGCTGAACCGCTCCGCGGCATACAGCTCCGCCGCCAGCATGGCCATGCCGCGATGCGCGGTGCGCACGCCTTCCACGTGCCGCACCGCCGACAGGCCGCGCAGGAGCCCCCCGGCCTTGTCCGCGCCATCGCCGAAGGCCACCACCACCCGGTCCGATACAAGCGTGGAGGACCATGCATCGTCCAGCACCAGGGGATGCGCTTCGCGCACATGCATGCCATCCGCCCGGGCCTCCAGGGTGAAGACCTCCATGCGGCGCGCGTCCACCATCGGCATCAGTACCGCACCCGGGGGGAGCTCCGTGCCCGAGGCGAGCAGCTCCCGCACCAGCACATCGAGCGTGCCCATGCCGATGAGCGGGATGCCGAGGGCGTAGCACATCCCCTTGGCGGCGCTGAGCCCGATGCGAAGCCCCGTGTAGGAACCCGGACCGATGCCCACGGCCACGGCGGAAAGCTCACTGAAGCCCCGGCCCGCCTCGGTCATCACCTCATCGATGAACACGTTCAACCGCTCGGCGTGCGTGAGCCGTTCCGACTCCTCCTCGCGGCAGGCCAGCACCGCGGTGCCTTCCGCCAGCACGACGGCACAACGCCGGGTGGCGGTCTCAAGCGAGAGGATCAGCGGCACGGTCAAAGGGTGAGGGGCAGTCCCTGCAGGATCTCGAGCGACTTCGCGGCGAGCACATAGCTGTAACGCGCGGTGATGAGGTCGGCGCGGGCCCGGTTGAGGTTGGCCTTGGCGGTGGTGAGCTGGATCGCCGTGATGGCGCCCTGCCGGAAGCGCTCCTCCGCGTAGGCCATGGCCTCCTCCCCCGCCGCGACCGCATTGCTGGCCGCGGTGTATTGCCGGTAGGCGGCGCGCTGGTCGGCGATGGCCTGCTGCACGCTCAGCTGGAGCTGTTGCTCGATCGAGCCCTGCTGCAGACGCGCCTGCGCCTCGCGGATGCGCGCCTGCTGGATCGAGGAGCTGTTCTGCATGCGGTTGAAGATCGGCACGTTCAGCGTCCACGAGGTGCTGTAGTTCACGTTGTCCTGCAGCTGAGCCCCGAAGTCCTTCGTCTCGGTGTTGTAGGTGACGTTCTCGGTGTACACCAGCTCACCGCCCTGTGTCTGCCCGATGGGGATGGGCGGACCGTAGATCGGCGATCCCACGGCCACCTCGTCGCGGCCGGAATAACCCGTGGCCACGTTGGCGCTGAAGCGCAGGGACGGAATGCTCGAGGAGCGCGCGATCTCCACCGAACGTTCGGCGCTCTGCAGGTCGAGCGTGGTGCGCTTGTAGGCCGGATGGGTCTCGAGCACGCGCTGCAGCACCTGGTCCACCGTCGCGGTGGGTTCCACCGGCACGTAGTGCTCCAGGGAAGGCGCCACGATGGACAGGCCGGCGGTCTCCACCGCGTTGAGCCGCATCAGCTGGGCGAGCTGCAGGCGCGCCTGCTGATACTGGTTCTCGGCCGTGACCACATCGTACTCCTCCCGCGCCAGCTGGGCGCGCAGGTCGAGCAGCTCCACGCGGGCGGTGCGGCCCGCGTCCACGAGGGCCTCGGTGAGCGTGACCTGCTCCCGGGTGCGCGCCGCGGTGGTGGTGGCCGCCTTGATCCGTTCCTCGGCGCTGAGCATCTGCATGAAGCGCGACACCACCTGCGAGCGGATGTCGACCCGGGCCGCGGCCAGCGCCTCCTCCGCCGAGCTCACGTCGAGCCGGGCCTTCTTCAGTTGGTTCTGCTGGGACATCCCACCGAACAAGGTCCACGTGCTGCCGAGGTAGAAGTTGTTGGTGCGCACCCGGTCGGTGGCGAAGGTGTTGGTGTACCGGTCGATCGCCTGACCCCAGTTGTAGCCATGCGTGGCGGCGGCGTTCAGGTCGGGGAACAGGCCCCATTTCGCCGCCCGCTCGCCCTGCAGCGCGATGTCGCGGTCATAGCCCGCGCTCTCCAGGGTGAGGTTGCTGGCCTCGGCACGCTGCACGCATTGTTCGAGCGTCCAGGACCGTTGGGCGGCCAGGGAGACCGCCGCGGAGATGAGGATGAGGGAGAGGATGGATCGCATGGGACCGCCGGCCTGTCGCCGGGCGACCAAAAATACCCGCGACGGTCCCACGGGGAGGGCGACATGGATGAACGGTGCATCCGGGGGCCGGACGGCTCAGTTGCTGAGGATCTTCACCTCCACGCGGCGGTTGGCCTCGCTCTGCTCCTTGTTCTTCGGCTCGGGGTACAGCATCTGGCTGTTGCCCAGCCCCGCGTAGCTGATCCGCTCGGGCTCCACATCGTTCACGATGAGGAAATCGTACACGGTCTTCGCCCGCGAGGTGCTGAGCTCGATGAACTCCTTGGTGTTCTTGAAGGTGGGTCCGTTCACATGGCCCTGGATCTCCACCTTCACCTTGGGGTTGGCCTGCAGGAACCGCAGCAGCAGGAGCATCGCCGATTCCGACGAGCGGAGCACCTTCGCCTCGTTGCCCACGAAGTTGATGTCGTCCAGCACCACGTGCTCGCCGGCCGCTATGGGCACCAGCTTCACGTCCACGGTCACCGTGGGGTCCATGCTGCCCTTCACCTTGGTGGTGTAGAACATGTAGCCCTCCCGCACGCAACCGATCTTCAGGTTGCGGTAGCTCTCCATGGCGTACGTGTAGCTGCTCCTGCCCTTGGCCTCGATCACCTTGTCGAACACCATGCCTTGGATGGTGAGGGTTGCGTCGACCGGCTTGCCCGTGCGCGCATCGGTGACGTTGATCACCAGCTGCTGCTTGGGGGTCTCCTCCTTCTCGGGCGCCGGTGGCGGCGGAGGTGGATCGTAATGGAAGCGGATGGTGTAGCCGTCCAGCGGGCGGTCCTGGTAGTCGATCACCAGGTAGAGCAGCTGACCCTCCTCCACCTCGATGGCCCGGCTGAAGGACGAGCCCACGCCGCTCCGAACGTAGTCGTCCGGGGCGTCCTTCCGCAGGCCGCAGATGCTGCCGTTGGCCTTGTCGTTGCGGCTGATGTTGGTGCGGATGGGCGCCACCTGCTTCTGCTGGATCTTGTCGCAGATGCCCGGGATGGCCCCCTCGAAGACCAGGAAGTCGATGTCGTCCTCGATGTTCTTGGGGATGATGTCGAAGGTGAGCGTGGTCTTCACCGGCGCCCGGAACTTGTACCACGTGCTGTGGTGCTCACGCTCGAACCATTGCTTGTCCTCGACCGGGTTCTCCTTGATCTCAAGGATGTTGCCGAAGCCGCGCACCGCCTCGTTGCACGTGTAGACCGAATCGGGGATGAAGAGGGCCCCGGTGCAATCGCCGTTGGCCTGCGTGAGCGGCTTCTGCCCGCGCACGACCGATGCGGCCAGGAGCGCGAAAAGGAGCAGGCAGGACGTACGCAGCGGGATCACGGTTCGGGCGATACAAGCCCCTTCTACGCGGATCAATAGGCCAGGTTACTCCCCAGCCAGCGCTCCATCCACTCCACCGCTTCGCCCTTGCGACGCGCCAGGTCGGCCACCTGGTCCTTCGCCACGCGGCCCACGCCGAAGTACTTGGCCTTCGGGTGCGCGAAGTACCAACCGCTCACCGCGGCCGCCGGGCTCATGGCCAGGCTCTCGGTGAGGGTGATGCCCGTGTGCTTGGTGGCATCCAGCAGGCGGAACAGCTCGGGCTTCTCGGTGTGGTCGGGGCAGGCGGGGTAGCCCGGCGCCGGACGGATGCCTTGGTATTCCTCCTTGATCAGCTGCTCGTTGCTCAGGCGTATGCTTTCGTAGCCCCACAATTCCTGGCGCACCACCTCATGCAACTTCTCGGCGAAAGCCTCGGCCAGGCGGTCGGCCAGGGCCTTCAGCAGGATGGCGCTGTAGTCGTCGTGCGCGGCCTCAAAGCGCTTCACGCGTTCGTCCACGCCATGGCCTGCGCTTACCGCGAAACCGCCGAGGAAGTCTGGCGTGCCCTGGGGTGCGATGAAGTCAGCGAGTGCGATGTAGGGCACACCGGGCGCCTTCTTGCTCTGCTGGCGAAGCGTGCGGAAGCGACCGATGACCTTGGTGCGGGCCGCGTCACCGTACAGCTCGATGTCATCCTCCCCCACCGTGTTCGCCGACCAGATCGCGGCCACGCCGTGCGCCTGGATCCACTGCTCCTTCACGATGCGGTCCAGCATCTTCTGCGCATCGCCATACAGCTGCGTGGCCTGCTTGCCCACCACCTCATCCTCCAGGATGCGCGGGAACTTGCCGGCCAGCTCCCAGGCCATGAAGAAGGGCGTCCAATCGATATAGGGCACCAGCTCGGCCAGCGGGTAGTTGCGGTAGGTGAAGAGGCCGGTGCTCTTGGGCACCACGGGCGGTTCTGCAGCGAAGTCGATCGCGAACTTCTTCGCGCGGGCCTCCTCCAGCGGCACGTACTCCTTCTCGCGCTGGCTGCCTTCGTACTGCGTGCGCACCTTGGCATACTCCTCCAGCACCTCGGCGGCGAAGCGGTCGCGCTCGTTGTCGCTGAGCAGATTGCTCACCACGGGCACGCTGCGGCTGGCGTCGATCACGTGTACCACGGGCTTGCTGTAGTGCGGCGCGATCTTCACGGCGGTGTGCACGCGGCTGGTGGTGGCGCCGCCGATCAGGAGCGGGGTCTCGAAGCCTTCGCGCTCCATTTCCTTCGCCACGTGCACCATCTCGTCCAGCGAGGGTGTGATCAAGCCACTGAGGCCAATGATGTCCACCTTCATCTCGCGGGCGGTCTTCAGGATGGTGGCGCTCTGCACCATCACGCCCAAGTCGATCACTTGCCAGCCGTTGCAGGCGAGGATCACGCCCACGATGTTCTTGCCGATGTCGTGCACGTCGCCCTTCACGGTGGCGAGCAGCACCTTCTTGGCGCCCTCCTTCTGCGTACCGATCACCTGCGCGGCCTTCTTCTCCTGCAGGAAGGGCTCCAGGTAGGCCACGGCGCGCTTCATCACGCGGGCGCTCTTCACCACCTGGGGCAGGAACATCTTGCCGCTGCCGAAGAGATCGCCCACCACGTTCATGCCCGCCATCAGCGGACCTTCGATCACGAGCACGGGTTCGTTGTACTTCACACGTGCTTCCTCGGTATCGGCCTCGATGAACTCCGTGACGCCATGCACCAGCGCGTGCTTCAGGCGTTCCTCCACGCTGCCCTCGCGCCAGGCGGCTTGCGCGGCCACGACTTCGGCTGAAGGCGCGCTCTTGAACTGTTCGGCGAAGGCCACCATGCGCTCGGTGGCATCGGGGCGACGCGCGAGCAGTACGTCCTCCACGTGCTCCAGCAGGTCCTTGGGGATGTCGTCGTACACGCCGATCTGCCCGGCGTTGACGATGCCCATGTCGAGACCGGCTTTGATCGCGTGGTAGAGGAAGGCGGTGTGGATCGCTTCGCGCACGGGCTCGTTGCCGCGGAAGCTGAAGCTGACATTGCTGACGCCGCCGCTGGTGAGCGCACCGGGCAGGTTGGCCTTGATCCAGCGCACGGCCTCGATGAAGTCGATGGCGTAGCGGTCGTGCTCGGCCATGCCGGTGGCCACGGTGAGGATGTTGGCGTCGATGATGATGTCGTGCGGCGCAAAACCGGCCTTCTGCGTGAGCAGGTCGTAGCTCCGTTGCGCGATCTGGATGCGGCGCTCGTAATTGTCCGCCTGGCCCTGCTCGTCAAAGCACATCACCACGGTGGCGGCGCCGAGGCGGTGGATGATCTTCGCCTGCCGCAGGAACTCGGCCTCCCCTTCCTTCAGGCTGATGCTGTTGGCGATGCCCTTGCCTTGCAGGCACTTCAGGCCCGCCTCCACCACGGCGAACTTGCTGCTGTCCACCATCACCGGCACGCGCGCGATGTCGGGCTCGGCGGCAATGAGGTTGAGGAAGCGCGTCATGGCCTGCACGCCATCGATCATGCCCTCGTCCATGTTCACGTCGATCACCTGCGCGCCGTTCTCCACCTGCTGGCGGGCTACGCTCACGGCCTCGTCGTAGTTGCCGTTCTTGATGAGCTTGCGGAAGGCCGCGCTGCCCGTGACGTTGGTGCGCTCGCCGATGTTGACGAAGTTGGAACCCGGGAAGATGCGGAGGGGCTCGAGGCCGGAGTAGGTGGGGATGCTCATGGAATGCAAATGCGATCAACCGCAACGACGTGGCGACGCAACGGAAACGCAACGTGGATGCTGTCGTTCGTGGTCATGGTTGAAGCTGGTCCTGGCATAGGTGCTCCGAAGAACATCCTGGGCCCTCATCAGGCTTTGTAGTTCTTACAGTTAATCACCTCTGTCTTGATCGTTCTATCCGCCAACCAATCAAGGTCGGTCAAGTGAGCTTGGGTGTCGAAGCTCAACTTCTTCAAGTACTTCATCCGGTTTATGGGCCGTAGGTGTCCGGCCGTCAATTGCCTTACGCGCACGAACGACAAGCTCTCGATCTTCCCGATGTTCGGAAGCTGCTCATAGTTCGAAGCACTTCCCAAGAAGAAGCTCAGCTCACGCAACTCATTAAGCTCGGTAAGGAAGTCCAGGTTCTTCAGGGTGATCTGAGAAAACGTGATCTTCTTCAACTTCTTCATGGAGGAAATGAACTCAACATCTTTCAACTTCCCGAACAGGAAAAGCTCTTCGAGGCCTGTTTGTTGGGTTATCGGCTTTATCGAGATCCCATGTCCTCCAAGCCCTAAGACTTCCAGCTTGGCATACTGATTCAACTCGTCCAGTTGGTCATTCTTGAACATATCGACGGTCAAAGACCTGAGGTTCGTCAGAAGCTCCAGACACTTCAGATCATGCACGGCACTATAGCCATTAAGGACAAGTCCTAACGTCAGGTTCCTGCCCGACGGCAGCAGTCGGCTATTGATCAAGTGGAACGTCTCATCATTCACTTTGAATGACCTCGCGAACTGTATTTGCTTCAGCGTATTTGTTGAAGTGATAGATCGACAATCCGCTTCAGTCAGATCAGCGTAGATGTTCAGCACCCCACCTGTCGTCAACATGAAATTCTCAGAATAGGCGAGCGTCCCCATTTTGATCGCCGGACTTTCCTCGATTATTTGCTTTACCGTCCTATCCATGAGTGCTGCGTTGCGACATCGTGGCGTCGTGGCGTCGTCGCGGTTCAATTCAAGCGATAACAGGCAATTGGCGTGTTGCATGCTTCCGCGCTTCTGCTGCTAAGGCCGCGATATGCTCCGGCGTCGTCCCGCAGCACCCGCCCACCACGTTCACCCAGCCATTGGCCATGAACTCGCCCACGAGGCGCGCGGTGACATCGGGGGTTTCGCGGTACTCACCCATCTGGTCGGGCAGGCCGGCATTGGGGTAGATGCTCACGCGGCAGGGGCTCTGCTCGGCGACCACCTCCAGGTAGGGCCGCATCTGGGCCGCGCCCAGCGCGCAGTTGAGGCCCATGCTGAAGAGCGGCACATGTTGCATGCTGATGAGGAAGGCCTCGATGGTCTGGCCGCTGAGCGTGCGCCCGCTGGCATCGGTGATGGTGACGCTGCACATGAGCGGCACACGCTTGCCACGGGCCTCGAACACCTCTTCGATCGCGTAGAAGGCGGCCTTGGCGTTGAGCGTGTCGAAGATGGTCTCCACCAGCAGCAGGTCCACGCCGCCTTCGAGCAGCGCTTCCACCTGTTCCTTGTAGGCTGCCACGAGCTGATCGAAGGTGACGGCGCGGTAGCCGGGGTCGTTCACGTCGGGGCTGAGCGAGGCGGTCTTGTTCATGGGACCGATGGCACCGGCCACGAAGCGCGGCTTGCTCGGGTCCTTCTTGGTGTAGGCTTCACAGGCCTCCTTGGCCAGGCGTGCCGAGGCGAGGTTCATCTCACGCACGAGGTGGCTGCATTCGTGCTCGGCCTGCGCAATGCTGGTTGCAGAGAAAGTGTTCGTCTCCACGATGTCGGCGCCGGCCTCCAGGTATTCGCGGTGTATCTGCGCTATGGCCTCGGGACGCGAGAGCGAGAGCAGCTCGTTGTTGCCCTTCAATAAGATCGGGTGGTTCTCCATGCCCTTGGGGTGGAAGTCCTCCTCGGTGAGGCCGAGGCGCTGGATCATGGTGCCCATGGCGCCGTCGAGGACGAGGATGCGATCCTGGGCGAGTTGTTCGATGGTCTTCATGCTTCGGTCATTTCATCCGTCGCTCCCAGAAACCCCGCCGTCGTCCGCGTTCCGCGCACTATGGCGGGCAAAGAAAAAAGCCCCACCCGACGGACCGGATGAGGCATCAAGGCTCCCTTGGGAACGCTGCTTCCTGATCACGGCTCATCTTCCTGTTGTTGCCGTGCTTCGACAGGCTCAGCACGATAACAACAGCTGGATTTAGCACCTATCGTCGGACGTCCGCCTGCGTCCGCTTTCACGGACTTCGGCGGGACGAAGGTTGCCAAGGCTTCACAGGGCCAGTCCCTCTGCCTTTCTGGATAAGCGATGGAAAGAACGTGGCGCGAAGATAAGGTCCTTCCCTACCGCCCCCCGCCGATGTGCTTCTCCAACCACCCGAACACCTCCTTGTGCCATTGCATGGAGTTCTGCGGCTTCAGCACCCAGTGGTTCTCGTCGGGGAAGCGGAGGTACCTGCTCTCGATGCCCTTGGCCTGGCACGCCGTGAAGCTGCCGATGCCCTGCGTGAGCGGCACGCGGAAGTCCTTGTCGCCGTGCACCACCAGCATGGGCACGCGCCACTTGTCGGCATGCAACATGGGGTTGAACTGGTCGTAGTTCGCGGGTTTGGTGAAGACGCTGCCGCCGTTCTCCCAGTCGGTGAACCAGAGCTCCTCGGTGCTGTAGCCCATGGCACGCGAGTCGAAGATGCCGCAGTGCGACACCAGCGCCTTGAAGGGCTCGTTCCACACGCCGGCGATCCAGTTGATCATGAAGCCGCCATAGCTCGCGCCCAGCGCCGCGACGTTGCCGCCATCGAGGAACGCGTACTTGCCCAAGGCGAACGCGAGGCCTTTCTGCAGGTCCTCCAGCGGGCGGTCGCCCCAATGCTCGTTGATGGCGTCGGTGAAGGCCTGACCGTACCCCGTACTGCCGTGGAAGTCGATCATCACCACCGCATAGCCCTGGCCCGCGTAGGTCTGCGGGTTCCAGCGGTAGCTCCAACTGTCGCCGAAGCTGCCCTGGGGACCGCCGTGGATGAGGAAGGCCACCGGGTACTTCTTCCCCTCCGTGTAGTTCGCAGGCTTCAGCACGTAACCGTACACCGTCTCGTTGTTCCAGCCGGGGAAACTGAACTGCTCGTAGGCGCCGAAGGCCTTGTCCTTCAGCGTGGCGTTCACCTGCGTGAGCACCGTGGCGCCTTGGTCGATGAGCTTGGCCTTGGGCGCACTGGCGCAGAGCTGCGCCGGACCGTTGAGCCCGCTCTTCAGGAACACGAAGCCCTTGGGCGTTTCCACGAAGGCATCAAGGTGACCATCGTTGCTCAGGGGCGCAACGGTGTTGGTCTTGAGGTCGATGCGGAAGAGGCGGTGCTTGCCGATGTCGTCGGCGGTGACGAGCAGGCTCTTGCCATCGCGGCTCCAGGCGAGGCTGGCGGCGCTCCGGTCCCAGGCGGCGGCCACATCGGATACCGCACCGGTGGCCAGGTCCATCACCTTCAGCTGGTAGCGGTCGGCCTCGTAGCCCGGGCGCTTCATGGCCTTGTAGGCCAGCTTGGTGCCGTCGGGCGAGATCACCGGCTGCGCGTCCCACGCGAGGTTGCTCGCGGTGAGGTTCTTCGGCGCGCCGCCGGTCACGGGCACCTGGTAGATGTCGTAATTCGTGCTCCAGGGCTCGGTCTTCCCCGCGACCCGCGCGCTGAAGTAAACGGTGCGGCCGTCCTTGCTGAGGATGAAGTCCTCGCTGCCGCCGAAGGGCATGGTGGGACAGTCGCCGTCGAAGCCGGGCATGAGCGCCACCGGCCTGGCGTTGGCCTCCTTGAGCGACACGTAGTACAGGTGGTTGCGCGTTCCATCGGTCCACGTGTCCCAGTGGCGCATGAAGACACGGTCGTACACATGACCCGAGCTCTTCACCCCTTCCTGCGCCTTCATGCGCTCCTGGGTGCAGGCGATGGCGTCTCCGCCGCAGTCGGGGAACACCGAAAGCGCCACCACCACGCCGGAGCCATCGGGCGCCACGTTGTAGGCCTGCACATCCAGCGGCAGGCGCGTCACCTGGGTGGCGTTGGTGCCCTTCGCATCGGCCTTCCACACCTGGCTGGTGCCGCCATCGCCGCGACCGCTGAGGAAGTAGAAGGCGCTGCCATCAGCAAGCCACTGTACATCGCCAGCACCACCTTCACCGGCAGGCACCTTCACCTCGGGTTTCTTCAGGTCCACCAGGTCCTTCATCCACAGGGTGCTCACCCCGCGGTTCTTCTCCATGTCGGTGGCGCGCACGGTGAAGAGCGCGGTGGTACCGGCGGGGTCCACGGCCAGGCCGCTGATGCGGTCGAGCATCAGCATGTCCTGGTACGTGAAGGGGGCCCTCTGCTGGGCGTGGGTGGTGAGCGCCAGCACGAGACCGGCCGCGCTGGTGAGGGTGTGTAGCGACTTCATGATCGGAGGCGATGTGGAAGCAATGAACGAAGATCGGCGAAAAGGCCTTGGTGCCACCCCCTCGTCCAGGATGAACGGCGAGCGCGCAAGCGTCCTTGACCGCTTCAGACCTGAGCCTTGGAACCTGAGGCTTGCTTCATCCGCCGAAGCCTTGGCGCCTTGCTCCGCCGAAGCGTCTGCGCGAAGGCGAAGGAGGCGGGTTCAGCCTTGTGCGTTCGCGAACTCCTTGAAGAAGCCCACGATCTTCCGGCGGAACAGGAAGAAGAGGAGCAGATAGGGCACGGGGATCAGAAAAAGAATGCCCACGTTGAGCCCACGGCCGATGCTCTGTTGTCCGCCGAAGACGGCCTGCTGGTCCTCGGCGCTCTCCACGGTGGCCTTGCACATGGCGCATCCCTGGGCCCAGGCCTCGGCGGGCACGAGCAGCACCAGGGCGACCACGAGGAACGCAAGGACCCAGCGGAACTTCATGGTGCGAAGATAGCGAGCGGCCCAAGGGCGGGCCTGACCGGGCTCAGTAATACGGGCAGATGAGGAAGTACACCACCACCCCGCTCACGCTCACATAGAACCACACCGGCCACACGCGCTTGGCCAGCTTGCGGTGCGCGGGGTGCTGGGCCTTCAGCCCGCGGTAGGCCGTGAAGAGGATGAAGGGCAGCGAGAGGCCGGCAAGAACGATGTGCGTGAAGAGCACGAGGTAGTAGAACACCTTCACCGCGCCCGTGCCACCGAAGGGCGTATCGCCGGCGAAGAGGTGGTGCAGGATGTAGGAGACCAGGAAGAGCACGCTGAGGGCCATGGCGCCGAGCATGGCGCTGCGGTGGGCGGTCCAATTGCCGGCCCTGGCGGTGAAGAGGCCCGCGAGCAGCAACAGGCTCACCAGGCTGTTGAGCACCGCGTTCACCCGGGCGAACACGTGCACATCGAGGCCATCGGGCCCCGGGAGCTGGATGCGGTTGAGCACCACCACAGCCGTGAAGACCACCGCGGAGAAGATCCAGATGAGGCGCTTGGCGGGTGTTTCGGCCAGCTGCAACGCGGCCTTGGGGAAGGGCTTGGCGGTCATTCAGCGAACGGACCTTTCTTCAGCGCGCGCTCCTTCTCCTCCTTCATCAGCATCTTGATGTCGGTGACGAGCCGGCCCATCTCCTCGGTGTTGGTGCCGTCGTAGTACCCGCGGATGTGGCGGCGCTTGTCCACGAGCACGAAACGCTCGTCGTGCACGAACTGTTCGGCGGCGGTGCTGTCCTCCAACGCGCTCAACAGGTAGCCGTTGTTGCCCTGGCGGTAGATGGCGGCGGGGTCGCCGGTCACGAACTTCCAGCGGCTGCTGTCGGCCTCCAACTTGCGGGCGTACTTCCGCAGCACGGGCAGCGAGTCGTTCGCGGGGTCCACGGTGTGGCTCAGGAACAGGATGTCCTTGAAGGCGGGGTCGTCGAGCTTGAACTGCAGCTGCTGCATCTGCCGGCTCATGATGGGGCAGATGCTGGTGCAGCTGGTGAAGAAGAAGTCGGCCACGATGATCCGGCCGGCGGTGCTGCTGTCGCTCACGATGTGCCCGTAGGCATCGGTGAAGCTGAAGGGCGGAACGGTGTAGTAGCTGGTGTCGCCGGGGGCGTTCACCTCCTTCTCGCCGTAATAGGGCAGGTAGCGGAAGTTGTGCTTGCCGGTGCGCAGGATCAGGAAGGCAGCCGGGGCCAGCACCAGCAGGAAGCCGAGCACCAGCGCCTTCTTGGTGCGGCTGAGGGGCTTCATCGCGGGATCACTGGAACAGCTCCAGCATCCGGTTCACGTAGTTCGATTCCCAGATGGCGATGAAGAGCAGGTACAGGATGAAGAGCAGGTAGGGCAGCAGGATGATGCTGCGGATGTTGCGCCGCTCGTCGCCCAGGTGCATGAAGGTCATCACGATGTAGGCGGCCTTCACCAGGGTGAGCACGATGTAGAGCAGCTTGATGGTGCCCCAGGCCGACGCGTCGAACCACTCCTTCCAGTAGGCGCCGAGGGTCACCTCCACGGTGGTCACCACCGCCAGCAGCAGGGTCACCATCCAGATCTTCTTGCGGATCCTCCGGCCCTCCTCCTCGCTGTGGTGGGCGTCCAGGCTGTACTCGATGATGTCGTCGCGCTCCATGGTGATCAGAGGAGGTAGAAGAAGGTGAACACGAACACCCACACCAGATCCACGAAGTGCCAGTACAGACCGGCCTTCTCGACCATCTCATAGTGGCCGCGGCGGTGGAACACGCCCTTCATCACCATGATCAGCACGATGAGGTTGATGACCACCCCGCTGAACACGTGGAACCCGTGGAAGCCCGTGATGAAGAAGAAGAAGTTGGCGTACTGCGCGGGGCCGTACTCGTTGCGGGTCATGTTCGCGCCGTCCACGTAATCCACGCGGTTCTCCCACAGCTTCATGGCCTCCTCGCCCTCCACATGGGCGTGGCCGTGCTCCTCGTCGGCCTTCAGGTAGTGGCCGGGCAGGGCCTTCACCAGGTGGAAACCTTCGGCGTGGGCGGGATCGTGCGTGTCGTGCGTGTTGTTGTGCACCCAGTACTTGTCGCCGTTGGCCATGGTGATGTAGCCGCCGCCGCCGTGGATGAAGTGGCTCCACTCCCACGCCTGCGAGCCCACGAAGAAGGCCCCGCCGAGCACGGTGAGGAACAGCCATTTCACCACGCCCTTCTTGTCCATGCGGTGGCCGGCCTCCACCGCCAGCACCATGGTCACGGAGCTGAAGATGAGGATGGCCGTCATCAGGGCCACGTAGATCAGGGGGAAGTCGCCCGTAAGGCCCGGCAGCGCGCGGAACACCTCCTCGCCGATGGGCCAGGTCTCGGTGGTCGCATGGCGCACGAAGCCGTAGGCCACGAGCAACCCGCTGAACGTAAGTGCATCGGACACCAGGAAGAACCACATCATCATCTTCCCGTAGCTGATGCTGAAGGGGGATCGGCCCCCGCCCCAAAGGACGTCGTTGCTCAGAGCCTTGGTCGCGTCGCCTGCCATGTGGGTGATTTCGGGGGCAATGTTAATGAACGAGGATCAGGAAAGAAAGGAGCACGACCCACAGGCCGCCGAGGAAGTGCCAATACAACGCACCGGACCACAGCCCCACCGTGTCCGTTGCGCCATAGCGGCCCATCATCGCCTTCACGGTCATGAACACCAGCATCAGCAGCCCGAACACCAGGTGGGCGAGGTGCAGGGCGGTGAGAACGTACAGGTATTGGCTGGCCGCGTTGCTCTGGTCGGCCATCTCGTCGTTCAGCGGCCTGGTGCGGCCGGCATCGTCGGGCATGTAGTACCGCCCGTCCACCATGTCCAGCGTGATGCCCTTGCGGGCGATGGTGTAGTCCACACCGTAGGTGCCCGAGTTCTGCAGGATCTTACTGAAACTGAACACGTTGCCCGCGCTGCGCAGGGCGCTCCACCCCTGCACCTGGCTGAAAGAGAAGGCGATGCCGAGGGCCAGGGTGGCCAGCAGCAGCGGGGCGGCGGTTCGGCCGCGGCCCCGGCGGGCCATCACCAGCGCCAGCTGCACGGTGACGCTGCTGAGCCCGATGAAGGCCGTGCTCCAGTAGAAGGCCGTGGGGATCCGGATGCTCACCCAGTAGTCCACACTGCCCTTGCTCACCAGGTAGGCGCTCATCAGGCCGCTGAAGGCCATGACGATGGCGAAGAGCAGCAGGTAGGTGAGGTTCTTGCGAACGCGCAGCTTCAGGTCCTGCGCGGCGGCCTCGGGGGCCGGGGTGGGGATGGGGGCGGTGAAGGCGGCGGCGCTCATAGGCGGTCCAGTACGTAGGCCAGTTGCAACAGGGGCAGGTGGATGAAACTGGCGAACATCAGCCTGCGGGCATCGCCGCGGTCGAGGGTACGGTACAGCCGGAAGGCGGGCACGAGCATCAGCAGGCCCAGCACCACGGCGGTGGCGGCGGACCAGGCACCCGTAAGACCGAAGACCCAGGGCAGCATGCCGACAGGGATAACGAACAAGGTGTACAAAAGGATCAGGAAGGCGCTGTAGCGGTCCTGGCCCCCGCGCGAAGGCAGCAGGTGATAGCCGGCCTTGGCGTAATCATCGTGCAGCACCCAGGCGATGGCCCAGAAGTGCGGGAACTGCCACATGAACTGCATGGCGAACAGCAGGCCCGGACCGAGGCCGAAGGCGCCCGTCGCGGCCACGTGACCCAGCATCGGGGGGAAGGCCCCGGGGAAGGCACCCACCAGCACGGCCCAGGGGCTCACCTTCTTGAGCGGGGTGTACAGGGCCACGTACATGAACAGGCTCAGGAAGCCCAGGATGCCGGTGAGCGGACCGAAGGACATCCACAGCAGCAGCGTTCCGGCCAGGCCGGCGATGGCCGCCACGACCACCGCCTCCGACGGGGCCACCGCCTCGCGCACCAGTGGCCGCTCCGCCGTGCGTTTCATGCGCGCATCGGCCTCCACCTCCAGCACCTGGTTCAGGGCGTTGCTCGCGCCGGTCACCAGCGTGCCGGCGAGCGCCAGCAGCAGCACCTCCGACCAGGCGAAGCCACCGGGCTCCACCCCGAAGAGGTAGCCGAGCACGGCGCTGAGGACGACCAGGGAGGTGAGGCGCAGCTTGAAGAGCGCGGCGTATTCCTTCAGCCTGATGCCGAAGGCGGGAATGGCCGCGTATGCTCCCGGTCGCTGCAAAGCGCCGCGAAAATACCCATCCCGGGGATCCCCCCGAAAAGGCCCGTCAATTCAGCACGTAGCGGGGCTCCTGCACCGCGCGGCGGTCGTTCAGGCAGGCCACCACCCCCACCCGCACGTAGTTCGTGAAGGTGGCCTCCCCCCGCTCGGGCACCCTGTTCCGCAGGGTCCAGGCCAGCTCCAGCATCAGGCCCGACCTGGGTGCAAGCAGGTAGCCCGCACTGAGCTCGTTGTGGGTGATCCACACGTCGCTCACGTCGCCCAGGTAGTAGTCCTCGTTCTCATAGCGCACGCCATCGCTCAAGGGGCGGGCGTTCTCAGGCAGGAAGATGTTGTTGCCGTAACTGCTGTTGGGCGCGGAGCTCGTATCGGTGCCGAGCTGTGCGATGCTCAACAGGTCGCGCACCAGCCAGCGGTCGCGGCGCCACTCCCCCTGCGCGATGGCCTCCCAGAAGTTGCTTCCGTAGGGGTGGGCGAGCGGCTCGCCGGCATGGCTGTAGTTCTGGCGCGTGTCGCTGTGCGTGTACATGAAGGGGCGCACGTAGTTGAACTCGCCGCGGAGGGTGAGGGCCTTGTTGCCGAAGGCCTCGTGCGCCACGAAGCCCAGCTGGAAGGCCTGCTTGTTGCCGTACCAACCCTTGCCGGCCCGCACGTTGTCCATCAGGAACTCGTCGAGCATCAGCTGCGAATAGAACAGCGAGCGCCGCCCCACCTTCACGTTGAACGCGAAGCCCAGCAGCGCGTTGTCCGGCGAACCCAGGCTGAACTCCACCGGGCGCAGGAAGATGGCCGGGTTCAGGTAGTTGATGTCGAAGCCGCGCGGGTAGTCGGGGTCGTTGTCCTGCCACACGATGGCCTCGAACACGCCGAAGTTCACGCGCTTGGAGGCGTTCCAGCTCAGGTAGTGGAAGCTGGCGTACTTCTTCCGGTACTGGTCCAGGTGGCCACCGGAGCCGCGGATGTCGCTCAGGCGGGTGAACAGGTTCACGTAGCGGATGTGCCAGGCCGTGGTGGTGATGCGGAAGTACGGGTAGCTGTAAGCGTTGTCGCTGAGGAAGAGCGAGCGCACGCCCTCCCCGAAGAAGTTGCGTCCGCGTCCCAGGGTGAAGTGGAAGTACTTGCCCACGGCCACATCGGCATGGCCGTTCACCTCGTAATGCGTGTAGGACGGGCCGCCGCCGTAGGCATAGCCTTCGCCGGGGCTCACCTTGGTGGACCGTACGAGCGAGTCCAGGTAGCCGGCGAAGCGTTCGTTCCAGGCCATCCCGTCGAGGTGGAAGCTCCAGTGGCCGCCGGCCTCGGTGTCGAACCACAGCCCTCCGCCGAGCCGGTACTTGAACGCGTCAGCCGCACCCAGGTCGGCGCCGGCCTGCGCATCGAGCAGGGGGCCGCCACGGAAGCGTCGGGTCGTGTCCTCCAGCTTCGCCATCCAGGGCAGCAGGGCCGGGGCCAGGGCGGTGTCGGCGCCGGGCAGCAGGGCCAGGTCGCTGCGCAGGTAGGGCCTGATGGCGCTGTGCCCGCCGGAGCGGTAGGCGTGCATGCGGGCGGTGACGGGTCCGTCCACCACACGGCCCAGGGGCACGTAGCCTTGTTGGGCCTGAAGCGTGAAGGGGGCCAGCAGGGCGAGCAACAGGCCGTACCTCATGACCGCTTGGGCAGGGGGACCACGAAGGGCACCAGGGCGAGCAGCAGCGCCGCGATGGACAGGCACAGCACGCCGAGGTTCGGCTGCACGTCGCGGGTGAGCAGGCTGAGGCCCACCATCACCACGGCGTACACGTAGAGCACGGCGGTGGTGCCACGGTGCCCCAGGCCCAGGGCCATCAGCCGGTGGTGGATGTGGTTCCGGTCGGCCGCAAGCGGGTTCACTCCCTTGCTGGCGCGGTAGACGAAGATGCGCAGCGTGTCCACCAGCGGGTAGGCCAGCACCGCCATGGCGAAGAGCGGGGCGGGCACGGTGCGCAGCCATACCGGCAGGCGCTGCACATCGTGGTCCACCACCTTCATGGCCAGCACGGCGATGATGGCGCCGATGATCAGCGATCCGCTGTCGCCCATGAAGATCCTCGCCGGGTGGTAGTTGAAGACCAGGAAGCCGATGAGCGCGCCGGAGAGCACGAAAGCGAGCAGGGCCAGGGCCACATCGCCCGCCCAATACAGCCAGACGCCGTAGGCCATGGAGGCGATGAGGCCGATGCCGCCGGCCAGTCCGTCCACCCCGTCGATGAGGTTGAATGCGTTCACCAGCACCACGTACACGAAGAAGCTGAACGCGATGCTCACCCCCACGGGCAGGTCGTACACGCCCATGATGCCGTGCATGCTCTGGATGCGGAAGCCGCCCATCACCACCAGGATGTAGCCCACGATCATGTGGCCGAAGAGCTTCTTCACGGGCGAGAAGCCGATGATGTCGTCCTTCACCCCGATGAAGAAGAGCAGCACCATGGCCGCGATGATGAACTTGAAGTCCCGGTACGCGGCGCCCATGGCCAGGTACAGCTCGCGATGCCCCTCCTTCCCCAGGCCGATGGAGGAGCCCTGCGGGAACCACAGCGCATAGGAGAAGATGATGGCGGCGAAGATGATGATGCCGCCGATGGTGGGGATGCTGCGGTGGTGCAGCTTGCGCGCCTCGGACGGCTCGTCCACCAGGTGCTTCATGCGCGCCACCTTGATGAGGCTGGGCATGGTGAGCACCACCACCACGAAGGCCGTGAGGAACCCGGAGAGGAGGATGTAGCCGTGCTGCTTCACGAGGATCGGGGTACGGCGGTGGTCAAATGTCGTAATAGCGGTTGAAGAGGCTGGTGCGGAACGTGAAGTACACGTAGCTCGCGTTCACCTGGTCGGGGGCGGGCGACGCATCACGGAGCAGCCAGCCCAGCGTGCACCGCATGTTCGACATCTGGTTGAGGAGGTAGCTGGCGCTGAGGTCGAGGTAGTTGGTGCGCCGCTCCACCGGGCCGGCGCTCACGGCGTTGGGCGTATCGGACTTGAAGATGTCCGCACCGAACCGGTCATCGGCCGTGGGGTCGCGCCGCTGCATGGCCATGTTCCCCTTGCACTGCAGCCACACGCGGTCCTTCCACCGCCAGTCCACGATGCCCACCACCTCGTCCACGTAGGCGCCCATGGGCAGGGCCAGCGGCTGCCCCATGTGGGCGTAGTTCACGCGCGCATCGCCGTTGGCGTACAGGAATGGCGCGGCGTGGTCGTACTCCAGCAGCACATGGAAGGTGGAGCCGAAGAGGTCGAACCACTGCATGCCCGCCTGCCAGCCGAAGCGCTCGTCGGCCGGACCATCGGTGGCCAGCTGGCCGTAAATGAAACCCTTGTCGGTGAGCTTCACCTTGATGTCGGCGCCCACGAGCACCTCGTTGGGGCCGTTGAAGCCGTTGGCCAGCGTGTTGATGCCGATGACCGGATTGAGCTGCAGCGGATCGAGCGGCTTCACACCCGTGCTGTCGATGCACTTCCACACGGTGCCTTCGAACAGGCCCAGCTGCACCCGGCCAAGGTTCACGCTGGCGTGGTGGAAGCTCGCGCGCTTCCAGTAGTAAAGGCTCTCGGACGATTCACCGGTGGGCAGCCGGTCGAAGGCCTCGAGCTTGGCGTGGATGGTGCTGTACTGGAAGCGGCCGTTGTTGGTGAGGCCGGCGAGCTTGATGTAGGGGTACGGGCTGGTGTTGTCGCTCAGCAGCAGGCTGCGGTACCCGTTGCCCACGAAGTGGCGGCCGTGCCCGAGCTGCACGTTCAGCCAGTGCCACGGCGTGTAGCTCACGCTGCCCATGGCCCAGTTGAAGTCGAGCGCGCGCTGGCCGAACTGCTTGATCCGTCCCTGGCCGGGCACCACCTCCTGCTGGTTGGCGTAGAGGTACAGGTAGATCGGCAGCTCCGCCTGGTTCTCGTAGAAGGTGGTCTGCATCGACACCCGCGGACCGAGGTCGGCGGTGATGCGCAGGCCGCGGCCGTTGTGGTACGCACGCGCCGTGTCGCCGCGCACGCTCTTGTCCAGGAAGTCGTTGCCCACCTCGAACTGGAACACCGGGTCGATGGTGGCGCGGAAATCGCCGTCCTTGATCTCGAAGAGGTGCTTCTTGAAGATGTACTGCGTGATCTGGTAGTAGTACCGGCCCTTGGTCGGCCGGTAGCCCATCACCCCGTCGGTGCTCACCCGGCTCTCGAGGTAGGGCCGCAGACCGGTGTGCACCGTGCTGGTGAGGCAGGCGTGATTGCGGTCGAGGTCCTGGTAGATGTCCCTGTTCAGCGGGATGTCGTTCTGCTGCGCGGACAGGTGCGCGGCCACGGCGAGGGCCATGGTCGCGAGCAGGGTCCGGAACTGGAAGGGGACGAACACGGTGCTGGTGCGGAGCGAATGTAGAAGGAACACCGCAGGATGCCCGAACGCACGAAGCCCCTGCGCCGTTCGCACAGGGGCCTCGCGGAACGGGAACGGGC
Source organism: Flavobacteriales bacterium (assembly GCA_044226515.1). Lineage (GTDB taxonomy): Bacteria > Bacteroidota > Bacteroidia > Flavobacteriales_F > PHOS-HE28 > PHOS-HE28. Next base: position 101,291 of record JBGAGX010000008.1, read on the forward strand.
CTCAGGCCCTGGCCAGCTCGCTCTTGGCGAACTCGGCGTACACGGCGGTGATGCCCTCGCGCAGCCCGATGCGGTGCTTCCAGCCCAGGTTGTGCAGGCGGCTCACGTCCATCAGCTTGCGCGGGGTGCCATCGGGCTTCTCGGTGTTCCACTTCAGCTCACCGCTGTAGCCCACGATGTCCTTGATCATTTCGGCCAGCGCCTTGATGGTGAGGTCCTCCCCGGTGCCGATGTTGAGGAAGAGCTCCTCGTCGTAGTTCCCCATGAGGAAATAGCACGCGTCGGCGAGGTCGTCCACGTGCAGGAACTCGCGCATGGGCGAACCCGTGCCCCACACCTCCACGCTCGGCGCGTTCGTCACCTTGGCGGTGTGGAACTTGCGGATGAGCGCGGGCAGCACGTGGCTGTTGTTGAGGTCGTAGTTGTCGTTGGGCCCGTACAGGTTGGTGGGCATCGCGCTGATGTAGTTGCAGCCGTACTGGCGGCGGTAGCTCTCGGCCAGCTTGATGCCCGCGATCTTGGCGATGGCGTAGGGCTCGTTGGTCTGCTCCAGCAGGCCGGTGAGCAGGCTCTCCTCCTTCAGCGGCTGGGGCGCCATCTTCGGGTAGATGCACGAGGAGCCCAGGAAGAGCAGCTTCTTCACCCCGTTCTCGTACGCGGCGTGGATGATGTTGCTTTCGATCATCAGGTTCTCGTACAGGAACTGCGCGCGGTACACGTTGTTGGCGTGGATGCCGCCCACCTTCGCCGCAGCGAGGTACACGTACGCAGGCTTCTCCCGGGCGAAGAAGTCGCGCACGGCCTGTTGCTCCTTCAGGTCGAGCTCCTTGCTGGTGCGCACCACGATGTTGGTGTGGCCCTCGGCCTGCAGCTTGCGCACGATGGCGCTGCCCACCATGCCGCGGTGGCCGGCCACGTAGACTTTGTCTTGCTTGTTCATGAGAGGATCTGTGGGGGCGCATCATGATGCGCCCGTACATCATTCTTGCTCGTGCAGGATCTTGTGGCCGCCCTTCTTCAGGTACACGTCGCGCTTGAAGAGCTCCAGGTCGCTGGCCATCATCTCCTTCACCAGGGCCTTCAGGTCGTACTTGTGCTTCCAGCCGAGCTCGCGCATGGCCTTGCGGGGGTCGCCCTCCAGGTGGTCCACCTCGGCGGGACGGTAGTAACGCTTGTCGATGGCCACGAGCACCTTGCCGGTCTTCTTGTCGTAGCCCTTCTCCTTCTCGGCCTTGCCCTTCCACTCGAGCTTGATGCCCACCTCCCCGAAGGCGAGGTCCACGAAGTGGCGCACGGTGTAGGTCTTGCCGGTGGCGAGCACATAGTCATCGGGCTTCTTGGCCTGCAGCATCAGCCACATGCCTTCCACATAGTCCTTGGCGTGGCCCCAGTCGCGCTTGGCATCGAGGTTGCCGAGGTAGAGCGTGTCCTGCAGGCCCAGCTTGATCTTGGCCGCGGCGCGTGTGATCTTGCGGGTCACGAAGGTCTCGCCACGCAGCGGGCTCTCGTGGTTGAAGAGGATGCCGTTGCAGGCGAAGATGCCGTAGCTCTCGCGGTAGTTCTTGGTGATCCAGAAGCCGTACAGCTTGGCCACGCCGTAGGGGCTGCGCGGGTGGAAGGGGGTCTCCTCGTTCTGCGCATGCGGACGCACACCGCCGTACAGCTCGGAGGTGGAGGCCTGGTAGAACTTGGTCTTCTTCTCCAGCCCCAGGATCCGGATGGCCTCCAGGAAGCGCAGCGTGCCGATGCCGTCGGCGTTGGCCGTGTACTCGGGCATCTCGAAGCTCACGTGCACGTGGCTCATCGCGGCCAGGTTGTAGATCTCGTCCGGCTGGATCTGCTGCACCAGGCGCAGGCAGTTCACACTGTCGGTGAGGTCGCCGTAGTGCAGGTGGAAGGGGCGGCCCTTCTCGTGCATGTCGTGGTACAGGTGATCGATGCGGTCGGTGTTGAAGAGCGAGCTGCGACGCTTCACGCCGTGCACCTCGTAGCCCTTGTTCAACAGGAGCTCGCTGAGGTAGGCGCCGTCCTGCCCGGTGACGCCGGTGATCAGGGCGACCTTGCGCTTCTTCCCGTTTGCCTTCGTGCTTTTCTTGGCCATGTGTTCTGGTGTGCTTCTGCTTAGTGGACGATGAACCAGGGGTTCACCAGTTCGTGCTTGTTGTAGCGCAGGGGTGCGCCGGTGGTGATGTCCTCCACGGTGCGGCCGGCCTCGTTGGCGATGGCGTGCCCGGCGGCGGTGTCCCACTCCATGGTGGGCGCATAACGCGGGTAGGCATCGGCGCGGCCTTCGGCCACCAGCGCGAGCTTGAGCGCGCTGCCCAGGCTGGTGAGGGCCACGTCGCCGTGCTGCGCGCGCATGCGCTCGATGTAGGCCTCCGTTTCGGGGCTCGCATGGCTGCGGCTGGCCACGATGGTGAAGGCCGCACGATCGTGCGCCAGGGGCAGGCGGGTGCTCATCAGGGACCGTTCATACGCGCCGATGCCATGGTGGGTTGCCGCACGCTCCTGGCGGTACGCGCCCCCACCCTCCCAGGCGAAATACAGCAGGTCCTGCACCGGCACCAGCAGCACCCCCCCGATGGGCCGGGCGGCGCCGAGCGGGCCTGCGGGCTCCCCGTCGCGCTCCATCAAGGCGATGTTCACGGTGAACTCACCGTTGCGCTTGATGAACTCCTTCGTGCCGTCAAGCGGGTCGACCAGCCAGTAGCGCTCCCAGGCCTGGCGCTCCACCACAGGCACGGCCTTCCCTTCCTCGCTGAGCACCGGCAGGCCGGTGCGGGCCAGGGCGGCCACGATGGCCAGGTGCGCCCGACGGTCCGCTTCGGTGAGCGGCGAGCGATCGTCCTTCAGTTCCACATCGAAGCCACGCCCGTACACATCGAGGATCCCGGCGCCGGCGGCGAAGGCGGCTTCGATGGCGGCGCCGATGAGCTCAGGCAGTGCGGTCACGGTCCAAAGCTATCCCGGCCATGGACCTTCCGCGACCACCGTGCGGGATGTCCTCCACAGGTGACCGTGAAAACGGACCGTCAACGCGCGTAACGCGTGGCGTACTGCCGGTACAGTGCCTTCTGATGGTCGTCCAGCACGATGCTGCGCCCATCGATGAAGGCGTGCGTGACGTTGTTGCCGCGCATGTCCAGCGCGTCGCCCTCGGAAACGAAGAGCGTGGCGCTCTTGCCCACTTCGAGGCTCCCGTACAACTTGTCGATGCCGAGGATGCGCGCCGCATCGAGCGTGATGGCCTGCAGGGCGGCCTCGGGCTCCAGGCCGTAGGCCGCGGCGGTGCCCGCGGTGAACGCCAGGTTGCGGGCACCCATCCGTTCCTTGTCGCCCTCGTAACTGAGGCAGAAGCGGATGCCGCGTTCCTTCAACAGGGCTGGCAGGCGGTAGGGCAGGTCCACGTCGTCGTCCTCGCGGTGGGGCAGGCCGTGCACCCGCTGGAGCACCACGTCCACCTTGTTGTCGCGCAGCAGGTCGCTCACACGCCAGGCATCATAGCCGCCCACGATCACCATGCGGCGCACGCCCGTGTCGCGCATCAGCAGCACGGCCTCCTGGATCTCGCGCGCCGCGTCGGCATGCACGTACAGGGTGAGCGACCCATCGAAGAGGCCCTGCATGGCCGCCATGCGCAGGTCGGTGGCGCCGGCCGACGGATAGGCCCTGGCGGCGAGCAGGAACTGGCGGATGCCGTCGATGGCCCTGGTCCGTTCGTCCGCGCGGGCCTGCTCGGTGGCGCCGGGCTCCCCCCACCAGCCGTGGCGCACGAAGGCCCGCGGCCAGTTCAGGTGGATGCCGTCGGCCTCCCTGATGGCGGCATCGATCCGGTCCCACGCGTCAAGCCGCATCACGGCGCTGGTGCCGCTGATCACACCGCCGCGTGGTGCGGCCTGCACGAGCAGCACGCCGTTGGAGCGCACCGTGGGTATGATGCGTGAGTCGACGTTGAAGGCGCTGCAGGCCCGCACCTCGGGCTCGAGCTCGCCGGTCTCATCCTCATCGGCGGTGGCGCGCACCTGGTCCACCTCCTGCAGGCCGAGCGTGGAGTTCACCAGGATCAGGCCCGGGTAGAGGTGACGGCCGCGCACGTCGATCACGGTGTCGTACAGCACCTTGGCCCCGTACTCGAAGCCCACGTAGTCGATGATGCCGTTGCGCAGTCCCACGGCCCCGTCGTCGATCACCCGGCCGTCGCCCACGTGCACGGTGGCGCCCTTCAGGAGCACGCTGCGCTGCTGCACCGGGGCCGGCGTGGGGCGTTGCGCGGCCAGGCCGCCCGCGAGCAGCATGCACACCAGCGCGAGCGCGGTGCTCAGGGTTCCTCGCCGATGGTGTCGCATTCCCAGTGGTGTTCCTCCTTCCGTTCGGCCTTGCGTACGGGCGCGCCGGCCCGCTTGGCCAGGAGCATACGGTCGATGAGCCGTTCCCGCTCGCGCAACATCACGCTCCGCCAGCGCATGTCCTCGGCCGCATCGTAGTAGCGCACGCCGTCCACGAAGGTCATCTCGCACTTCGCCCGGATGCTGAGCGGATCGGCGCTCCACAGCACCAGGTCGGCGTCCTTGCCCACCTCCACGCTGCCCATGCGGTGGTCGAGGTGGAGCATGCGCGCGGGGTTCAGGGTCACCATCTTCCAGGCCTCCTCCGCCGGAACACCGCCATACTTCACGGCCTTTGCGGCCTCCTGGTTCAGGCGTCGGCTCATCTCCGCGTCATCGCTGTTGAGGCCGGTGTTCACGCCCACGCGCCAGAGCAACGCGGCGTTGTACGGGATGGCATCGCCCACCTCCATCTTGTAGGCCCACCAATCGCTGAAGGTGCTGGCGCTGGCGCCGTGGGCTTTCATCCGCTGCGCCACCTTGTAGCCCTCGAGGATGTGGGTGAAGGTGTTCACCTTGAAGCCCATGCTGTCGGCCACCTCCATGAGCATGGTGATCTCGCTCTGCACGTAGCTGTGGCAGGTGATGAAGCGGCGGCCGCGCAGGACCTCCGCCAGCGCATCAAGCTCCAGGTCGCGGCGCGGCAGGTGGGCGGTGGCACGCTCCTTCGGCTTCAACCCTTCGTGCGCATCCCATTCCGCAGCGTAGGCGCGCGCCCGGTGGAAGCCGTCGTACATCACCTGCTCCACGCCCATGCGCGTCTGCGGGTAACGGCTGCCGTCGTTGTACCAGTTGCTCTGCTTCACGTTCTCGCCGAGCGCGAACTTGATGAAGCCGTCGGCGCCTTGGATACCCAGCGCATCGGCGCCGAGGCCCCAGCGCAGCTTGATGAGGCTGCTCTGCCCGCCGATGGGGTTGGCGCTGCCGTGGAGCTGCTGCACGGCGGTGACGCCACCGGCAAGGTCGCGGTACAGGCCCACGTTGTCCGGGTCGATCACGTCGCCGATGCGTACCTCGGCGGTAACGGCCTGCCCGCCCTCGTTCACGCCCCGGTCGATGCCCAGGTGCGAATGCTCGTCGATGATGCCGCAGGTGAGGTGCTTCCCGGTGGCGTTGACCTCCAACACCTCGGGATGCCTGCGGCCGGGGAAGAGGGCGGCCACCTCGAGGCGCTCACCCACGGCCATGATGCGCCCACCATGGATGCACACGTCGGCATCGCGCAGGACCCCCTGCGGCCCGTTGGTCCATACCGTGGCATGGCGGAACACGAGGGTGGCGGTATCGGGGACCACCGGGCGGCCAAGGCCCACCATCGGGTACCACACGTCGCCCACCGGGGCGCTGTACAGGCTGTCGAGCGTGCGATCGCCCGCGGCATCGTCCTTGTTCCGGCTGCGCACGGCCTGCCGCACCGCGCTCCAGCCGATCCACTCCCCACCGGGCAGCTGGCCCTGGCCATCCCAGATGCCGCCCCGGTCGTGCACGATGCCGTTGAGGCGTACCGGCCCTTTCAGGCCCAGCCGCGTGCCGTCGAACTGCAGCGTCACCAGCTGGTCGTCGCGCAGCAGCCGCGCCTTCACGCGCACCGTATCGCGGTCGGGGGTGTAGACCTCCGCTTCGGGTCGGTCGCGGCCCTTCACTTCCAGGCGCAGGATCACCCTGCGCAGGTTGAGGTCGAACACGCCGGTCACATCCTCCTCATCGTAGGCCTTGTGCGGGAAGCGCACGCCGGCCACCCAGGTCTCGTGCACGGTGTTGCGCTTGTCGAGCAGGTGGCCCGAGGTGATGAGGAAGCTGGCGAGCATGCCGGGACGAAGGGCGCCGACGCGGTCGGCCAGTCCGAAAAGTTCCGCCGGGCGCGTGGTGAGGGCGGCGATGGCCGTGGTGCTATCAAGCCCGGCCATCACCATGCGTCGCAGCGCGGGCCACAGGTCCGCCGGGTCGCGCAGGCCGCGCGTGGTGAACGCGAAGAGCACCCCGGCCGAATCGAGGCGGGCCGCGTTGGTGGGTGCGAGCTCCCAGTGCTTCAGCTCGCCGAGGCTCACCTCCAGGGCCGTGAAGGGATCCTCCACGTCGTACGCCTCGGGCAGGGTGAGGGGCAGCAACAGGGGCATGCCCGTGGCCTTCACCTCCTGCATGCGTGCGTACTCGTCGCCCATGCCGTGGGCGATGAAGCGCAGCCCGAACTCCTGGCCGATGGCGGCGATGCGCATGAGGTCATTGCGCTCGTCGGCCTCGAACACCAGAGGCAGCTCGAGCGACCGGCCGAGCGCCTCAAGCTCCGCATCCCGTTGCGCGGCGGCCCCCTGGGACGCGTACCACCGCGCGTCGTACAGCGCCTGCCGGAGCAGGGCGATGCTGCCCATCAACGAGGACGGGTAAACGTCGGGCGAGGTGCCCTTATGGAACGAAAGGTCGGCCGAGGCCCGGGCCGTCAGCACATCGAGGTTCACGGCACGGTCCGCGAGCGCCACCGCGCACGAGGAGCCGCGAACGATGCCGTCCTTGCGGTGCGTCACCACCGTGCCGAAGCCCTGTGCCCTGAGCTTCGCGTTGCGGGCCAGGTCGTGGGTGTAGAGCTGGTCGGCGCGGGTGGTGGCGTGCACCGCCCGGTTCCAGTAGCGTGTGCCGGCGGGCGGTCCCTCCTTCAAGGGCTTGTCGACCGGTGGCATGCCGGCATCGCTGTAAGCGTCCACCAGGGCGGGCCACAGGTGAAGGCCGCCCATGTCGTGCACCACGGCACCGGCGGGCACCTTCACCTTCGCGCCCACGTCCACGATGCGGTCGTCCTTCACCAGGAGGGTCGCGTCGCGCAGCACCTCACCCGGCGCCGTGTGCACGGTGGCGTGCACGAAGGCATGCACGGGGTGCGCGCCTGGACGCGGTCCGTTGGCGGGCACGTTCTCCTGGGCGCACAGCCATGCGGGGAGCAGGATGGCGAACGGAGCGATCCACCGGCGGGACATGGGCGCAAGATAGGATCGGCCGCGCGGCATCAGCGCGCGCCCTACCTTCGCGTCGCTCGAACCCAACACCCCATGACCGAGTCCTTCGACCTGCTCGGCTTCTTCCACAGCCTCATCCGTTACGGCGTGCTGCTCGCGGTGGCCGTGGCCGGTCTTGCCGCCCTGCGCGGCTACCTCACCAAGGGCCCCATCATCGTGTGGGAACGCACGGTGGCCATCGTCGCCATGGCGCTGTGCCACCTGCAGCTGGTGCTGGGACTGGCCCTGTACCTGATGCGCTGGGAGAAGCTCCACAAGAACTTCGCCGACGAACCGCACAGCCCCATCTTCCGCTTCTGGAAGTACGAGCACATCGGCACCATGCTGCTGGCGATCGTTCTGGTGACGCTCGGACGCATGCTGAGCAAGCGGGCCAAGACCGAGCGCGGCAAGCAACTGCGCGTGGCCGCGTTCTACCTGATCGCGCTGGTGCTGATGCTGTGGGCCACCCCCTGGCCCTTCACCGCCGTGGGCATCGGCCGAGGCTGGCTCTAAGATGAAGTGGACCATCCCCCTCCTGCTCCTGATCACCGCGGTCGCCCTGGCCTGCGGTGAAGGTCACGCCTCCGCCCCGGCCACCTTGGAGGGCGATCCGGCCTCCAAGGGCGAGCAGCTCTTCAACGCCAACTGCGCGCTCTGCCACGGGCGCAAGGGCGACCTGGGCATGGGCGGCGCGAAGGACCTCACCGTGTCCACGCTCACGCGCGAGGAGATGATCGCCCGCGTGACCAACGGCAAGGGCGCCATGATGCCGTACAGGAACGTGCTCACCCCCAAGCAGATCGAGCAGGTGGTGGACCACGCCCGCACCCTGCGACCGGCGCAATGATCGAGGAGACCCGTACCAAGGTCGAGACCGCGGTGCTCATCGGCCTCATCACCGACGAGCAGGACGCCGACCAGGTGAAGGAGTACCTGGACGAGCTGGAGTTCCTGGCCACCACCGCCGAGATCCGAAGCGTGCGCCGCTTCACCCAGCGGCTGCACCGGCCCGACGGCCGCACCTACGTGGGCAGTGGCAAGCTCAATGAGGTGAAGGCCTGGATGGAGGAGAACGGCGGCGACACCGTGATCTTCGATGACGAGCTCACCCCGGCACAGCAGCGCAACCTGGAGAAGGAGCTGGGCCGCCCCGTGCTCGACCGCCCGCGCCTGATCCTGGACATCTTCGCCCGCAGGGCCCGCACCGCCCACGCCAAGACGCAGGTGGAGCTGGCGCAGTACGAATACATGCTGCCGCGCCTCACCAAGCTGTGGACCCACCTGGAGCGGCAGCGCGGCGGCACCGGCACGCGCGGTGGTGCGGGCGAGAAGGAGATCGAGACCGACCGCCGCATCGTGCGCGACCGCATCGCCCTGCTGAAGGCCCAGCTCCGCGACATCGACAAGCAGAAGGCCATCCAGCGCGGCAACCGCGGCAAGCTGGTGCGCGTGGCCCTGGTGGGCTACACCAACGTGGGCAAGAGCACGCTCATGAACCTCATGAGCAAGAGCGACGTGTTCGCCGAGAACAAGCTCTTCGCCACGCTCGACACCACGGTGCGGAAGGTGGTGCTGGGCAACCTCCCCTTCCTGCTCAGCGACACCGTGGGCTTCATCCGCAAGCTGCCCCACCAGCTGATCGAGAGCTTCAAGAGCACCCTCGATGAAACGCGCGAGGCCGACCTGCTCCTGCACGTGGTCGACATCAGCCACCACAACTTCGAGGAGCAGTACGCCACGGTGAAGAGCACGCTGGCCGAGATCGGCGCCGGTGACAAGCCCACCATCGTGGTGTTCAACAAGATCGACGCCTACCGCCCCGCCGCGCACGACCCGCACGACCTGGCGCCCAAGCGCCGCGACCAGTTCACCCTGGAGGAGTTCCAGCGCACCTGGATGGCCGAGATGCACGGCGAGGAGTGCATCTTCATCAGCGCGGCGGCCCGCACCAACATCGATGCGCTGCGGCAGCTCCTCTATCAGCGCGTGAAGGACATCCACCTGACACGCTACCCGTACGAGAAGGACCTCCTCTACGGCGACTGGAACGGGGAACTGCCCGAGGAGCTGCCGGAGTGATGCATGTCACCGCGCCACCGGCCGGCACAGGACATCGAAATGGCAGTGCGCCAGTTCCCGCTCGGGCCCGATCGACCGCAGGGTGGTCGAATCGAGGACCTCGTACCCGAGCTCCCCGATGTAGCGGATGAGCGAACGGGCGGATGTTCCGTTCTCGCGCAGGTTGTCATCATCGAGCTCAACGAACAGCACGGGGCGGTCCCTTCGGATGATCGGCTCACTGCCCTCCAAGACCCCCTGCTCGAACCCTTCCACATCGATCTTGATCATGTCCACGTGCTGCGCTCCGGTCCCATCCAGTGCCGCGGCGAGCGTGGCTATGCGGACCTCCTTGTGCGGGAATCGCTCCAGGCCTTCGCCCCGGGTGATGATCCGGTTCATCCCGCTGTTGCTGGGCACGACCTGATAGAGCTTCATGACGGCTTCCTTGGGTCCGATGCCCAGGTTGAGCGCGGTGATGTTCCGCAGGTGCCCGTTCAGGCGCAGGTGCTCCTGCAGGCGGGCGAAAGTGTCCGGGTCCGGCTCGATGGTGATCACCCGGCCAAGGGGCACCTTCCGCGCGAAATGCAAGGCGCGCACCCCGATGTTCCCGCCGATGTCGACGATGGTATGGTCCGGCCGGATCAGCTCGGCGAGGTGCTCCTCGCCTTCGTCCCGATAACCGAAGTACTCGGCGTGGTCGGTGGCGTTGGAGATGTCCAGGTGGTACTTCAGCCCGTCGCGCTCGATGGAACGCCAGCTCCCCTTCGGGTAGCCGTACTCGGGCGGCATCATCCTCACCCAGAACGAGCCCCGGGGGCTCCCTTCGGTGCGCGACCGCAGCCAGCGCTCCGCGACCCCGATACGGAACACGCTCCGAAAGGCGTTCAGGACCTTGGTCCGAACGCTCATCCGTGCATGGTAGGCATAGTCCCTCATGTGGATCGCGCTGCTCGTAAAGATGTGCACTGGATCGCTTCGCGATGATGCACCGCCGCGAGATTTGACCCCGAAGGTGGACGCCGGTCCGCTCGACAGGATGCCAGGCCATGGCCAGCAGGAAGAACCAAGCCCCCTCGCGCACCGTGATCATCAAGTGGTCGCTCATCGCGCTCGGCTCCCTGCTGCTCCTGCTCGGCCTGCTCATCTGGCTGGTGAACCTGGGCCTCTTCGGCAAGCTGCCCACCAAGGAGCAGATCGCCGCCATCCGCAACGAGGAGGCCACTCTGATCCTCGCCAATGATGGCACCATCATCGGCAAGGTGTTCGCCAAGGACCGCACCAACATCCGCTTCGAGGACCTGCCCAAGCAGTTGATCCACGCGTTGGTGAGCACCGAGGACCAGCGCTTCTACCAGCACGAGGGGGTGGACAGCCGCAGCTACGTGCGCGTGTTCCTCCGCACCATCCTCGGCGGGGACCGGAGCGGCGGCGGCGGCAGCACGCTGAGCCAGCAGCTGGTGAAGAACCTCTATGGGCGCGAGCGGCACGGCATCCTCACCGTGCCCGTGAACAAGATCAAGGAGGCGCTGGTGGCCGCACGGCTCGAGCAGGTTTACGACAAGAACGACGTGCTCACGCTCTACCTCAACTCGGTGCCCTTCGGCGAGGACCTGTACGGCGTGGAGGCCGCCGCGCAGCGCTTCTTCAACAAGCCGGCACGGCGCCTCAAGGTGGAGGAGGCCGCCGTGCTCGTGGGCATGCTGAAGGCCAACACCGCCTACAACCCGCGCCTCAACCCCGGCCGCTCGCGCGAACGCCGCAACGTGGTGCTGAAGCTCATGGGCGAGCGCGGACACCTCACCCGCCCGGAGGTGGACAGCCTGCAGGCGCTGCCGCTCACCATCGACTACCGCGGCCGCGACGCGCTCGACCTCTACGGCTACTTCACCGACCGCGCGGCCCGCGAGGCGCGCACCATCCTCGCCGACCTCGCCAGGCGCACCGGTGTCACCTACGACATCGAGAAGGACGGCCTGCGCATCCACACCACGCTCGATCCCGCCCTGCAGCACCTGGCCCAGCAGGCCCTGTTCCATCACCTGGCCACCATGCAGCAGCGGCTGGACAAGGAGCTCAAGGCCCGCAAGGCCCGCGTCGCGTGGGAGAAGCGCATGGCGAAGAAGGCCGGCACCGCGTGGAAGGCCAACACCGCCGCGGTGCGCGACGTGTTCACCTGGGACGATGCCGAGCCCGGCCGCATGTCGTACCGCGACAGCCTGTGGCACTACCACACCCTGCTGAACGGCGCGGTGTACATGATGGAACCCGCGACCGGCCGGGTGCGCGCCTACATCGGCGGCGACCACCACCGCTACCTCCCGCTCGACCTGGTGACCACGCACCGCCAGGTGGCCAGCACCATCAAGCCCGTGATCTACGCCGCCGCGCTCGAGGAGGGCATGGACCCCTGCACCTGGCTGAACAACGAGGAGCGCACCTACGCCGAGCTCGACGGGTGGCGGCCGCGCAACTTCGACGGCAGCAGCGGCGGGCAGATGGCCATGTGGTACGCCCTGGCCCATTCCATGAACCTGCCCACGGTGGACCTTTACTTCCGCACCGGGGAACGCCCCGTGATGCGCGTGATGAACGCCCTGGGGCTGCCCGGCAAGGCCGCAGCGAACCCATCCGTGGCGCTCGGCGCGGCCGACATCTCGCTGCAGGAGATCGTGCGGGCCTACGGCGTGTTCGCGGTGAAGGGCCGGCGCGTGGAGCCGGTGCTCATCGAGCGCATCACCGATGCCAGGGGCCGCGAGCTCTACAAGGCGAAGGGCGGAACAGGGCGGCAGGTCCTCGATGAGCGCACCGCCGCCATGATCACCACCATGCTTCGGCGCGCCGTGGACCAGGGCACCGGCACGGCCCTGCGCGGGCAGTTCGGTGTGGCCGCCCCTGTGGCCGGGAAAACGGGCACCGCGCAGGACAACCGCGATGCCTGGTTCATCGGCTACACCCCCGGCCTGGTGGTGGGCAGCTGGGTGGGTGCACGCGACCCCTCGGTGCACTTCGGCGGCAAGGCGGGCACGGGCTCGGCCCTCGCACTGCCGCTGGTGGCACCGGTGTTCGCCGGCATCGAGCGCTCGCCCGAACTGCGCCGCAAGTACCTCCGCTCCTTCGGCTGGGTGGAGGCGGACTCCATCCTCATCGACTGCCCACCGATCAAGGAGCTCAGCGGGCTCGAGAAGGCCATCAACGACGTGTTCGGTCCGAAGGACGGCAAGCCCGAACGGGCCCCGAAGGACACGGCCCGCAAGGAGAACCTCTTCGAGCGCCTGTTCAAGCGGAAGAAGGAGCGCTAGGCGAAGGCCTGCATGTCGCACAGGCGGCGGTACTGCCCACCGACGGCATAGAGCTCCGCGTGCGTGCCGCGCTCGATGATGCGGCCCTGGTGCACCACGCAGATCTCGTCGCAGTGCTGGATGGTGCTCAGGCGGTGGGCGATCACCAGGCTGGTCCGGCCCTCCAGCATCTTGAACAGCGCCTCCTGCACCAGCCGTTCGCTCTCGGTGTCGAGCGCACTGGTGGCCTCATCAAGGATGAGGATGGGCGGGTTCTTCAGCACGGCGCGCGCGATGGCGATGCGCTGCTTCTGGCCGCCGCTCAGGCGGTTGCCGCCATCGCCGATGTTGGTCTGGTAGCCCTGCGGCAGCTGCTCGATGAAGCTGTGCGCGTTGGCGATGCGCGCCGCCCGCTCAATGTCGGCCTGGGCCACGCCGGGCGTGCCGAAGGCGATGTTGTTGGCCACCGTGTCGTTGAACAGGATGCTCTCCTGGGTCACGATGCCCATGAGCGCACGCAGGTCGCGCAGGCGCAGGTCGCGCACGTCCTGACCGTCGATCCGCAGCGCACCGCTGGTGACGTCGTAGAACCGAGGCAGCAGGTTGGCCAGGGTGGTCTTGCCACCGCCGCTGGTGCCCACGAGCGCCACGCTGCGCCCCTTCGGGATGGTGATGCGGATGTCCTGCAGCACGTTGCGGCGCTCGCCCTCGGCGCCCGCCGGCGGCACCTCGTAGGCGAAGGTGACGTCGCCGTACTCGATGCGGTCGTTGAAGGCCGTGATGGTACGCGCGTCGGGACGCTCCTTCACCGTGTTCTCCACGGCGATGAGGTCGAAGATGCGCTGCCCGCTGGCGGCACCGCGCGTGATGCCGCTCCAACCCTGGGAGAATCCCTTGATGGGCGCGAGCAACTGCGAGAAGATGATGATGAAACCGAGGAAGCTGTCGCCGGTGAGCGTGGGGTCCGCGCCCAGCACGAAGCTCCCCCCGATGTAGGCGATGGCCGCCATCACCGCGGCGCCCATGGTCTCGCTCAGCGGCGAGGCGATGTCCTGCCGGTTGAGCATGGCGATGCTGGAGCGCATGAGCAGGTCGTTGTCGCGCTGGAAGCGCCGCTTCATGTCCTCCTCCCCGTTGAAGGCCTTGATCACGCGGATGCCGGTGAGGGTCTCCTCCACCCGCGCGAGCAGGTCGGCGCTCTTCTCCTGCACCCGGTCGCTACGGCGGCGAAGGCTGCGGCTGATGCGCGCGATGAGCAGCCCGCTCACCGGCAGCAGCACGAAGGAGATGAGGGTGAGCTGCGGCGAGAGCGTGACCATGGTGCCCAGGAAGAGCAGCACGGCGATGGGCTCCCGGAAGATCATCTCGATGTAGTACATCACGCTGTACTCCACCACCTGCATGTCGTTGGTGATGAGGGAGAGCAGGTCGCCCTTCCGCTCGCCAGCGTGGTAACGCAGGGGCAGCTCCAGCAGCTTCTCGTAGATGCGCGCCCGGATGTCGCGCACGATGCGGTTGCGGAAGTTGCAGATGGCCACCAGCGCCAGGTATCGGAAGAGGTTCTTCAGCAGGAAGAGCACCACCACCGCCAGGCTGATCACCAGCAGGGCGCCCATGGGTCCGCGGGCGTCGATGAGGCCGGTGAGGAACCAGTTGAAGCTGCCCTCCAGCCCCTCGCGCGTCCACAGCTCCACCGGCCGCACGTGCACCGGCTTCACCTGGCCCAGCAGCAGCCGCAGGAACGGGATGAAGAGCAGCAGCGACGCCAGGTGGAACACCGTGCCCAGCAGGTTGAACACCGCGTTCAGCAGCGCGAAGTGGCGGTAGGGCGCGCCGAACCGCAGGATGCGGAAGAAGTTGCGCATGGGCCGCGCGAAGGTAGCGCGACCGCGGCTGCCCCGCCCTTCCCCCACCGGGCCCTACCTTCGCGGCCTGCCCGCGGCCTGGTAGGCCGGCAGGTGAACCCCATGGACAGCATCCGACAGAACAAGGTGAACAGCCTGCTGGTGCAGGAGCTCGCCGCCGTGTTCCTGGAGGAGGGCCGCGCGCTCTTCCCCGGTGGCATGATCACCGTGACCGGCGTGCGCGTGAGCCCCGACCTGGGCATCGCCAAGACCTACCTCAGCCTCTTCCCCACCAAGGACAACAAGGCGGTGCTCGAGCGTATCAAGGAGCACGCCCACCAGCTCCGCGGCAAGCTCGGCCGCCGCATCGGCAAGCAGATGCGCGTGGTGCCCGAGCTCCTCTTCTACCTCGACGACTCCCTGGACCGTGCGGAGGAGATCGACAAGCTGTTGAAGGGGTAGGAGCAGAATGTAAAATGCAAAATGAAGAATATAGAATGTAGAACAGACTGAGAGACGGGATCCGTGGGTCGCGCATTCGCAGTTCTACATTCCACATTCTACATTCTTCATTCACTCAAGGACGATGCAATACGATCCCGTCAAACGCCAGCTCGGTTCCGTCTTCAACCGCTCGCCCTTCCTGCGCAAGGTGTTCTATGGCCTGCTGGACCTGCTGCTGCTGCGGGCGTGGCATGTGCACAAGGAGCTGAAGGCCTGGGCGCGGGATAAGCGCGACAAGGCCATCCACATCTACGATGCCGGTGCGGGCTACGGCCAGTACAGCTACTGGCTCAGCGGCTTCAGCCCGAAGTGGAAAGTGACGGCCATCGACGTGAAGGAGGAGCAGGTGGCCGACTGCAACGGCTTCGTCCAGGCCATCGGCCGCCCGCAGGTGAAGTTCCAGGTGGGCGACGTGACGAAATTCCAGCAGCCCGACAGCTTCGACCTGGTGGTGTGCATCGATGTGATGGAGCATATCCTGGAGGACGAAGCCGCGCTGCGCTGCTACAGCACCAGCCTGCACACCGGCGGCATGCTCATCATCAGCACCCCCAGCGACCAGGGCGGCAGCGACGTGCATGACGAGGGCGAGGGCTCCTTCATCGAGGAGCACGTGCGCGATGGCTACAACATCGGCGACATCGAGGCGAAGTGCCTGCGCAACGGCTTCAGCAAGGTAGAGGCGCGCTACAGCTACGGCGCGCCCGGCAAGATCAGCTGGCGCCTGAGCATGAAGTGGCCCCTGCTGATGCTCAACACCAGCAAGCTCTTCTTCCTCATCCTGCCGTTCTACTACCTCATCGCCTACCCCATCGCCTACGTGCTCAACTGGCTGGACGTGTCGATGAAGCACCCCACCGGCACGGGGTTGATCGTGAAGGCGTGGAAGTGAACGGGAACCTGTTGTTCAGCACCGAACAACACTCGCGAGCAATATCTTCAGAAGTGTTTAGCTTTCGTAGCCGAAGGCTTGCAAGTTCATGAGCGACTCGCTCTTGAAGGCCTGACACCTTCGGACATTCTAGGGTTTGCAAACCTGGACGCGGATCGAGGTGAGATGAGAACGGCGACTGCCATCGTATTCGCGATTTATTTCACTGGCATTGGAGCCCAGTCTTACATCCCGCTGTTGGATACATCCGCCATGTGGCAAGATGAATTCGGGTCATTCAACCTGGGGCCGAACATTTCAGTTCAAGAGTGTTATTCGTACCGTCTCGGAGCTGATACCACGGTCAACGATACCGCGTATCGAACCTTGCTCATGTCAGGAAGTCTCTTTCACTATCAATCGGAGCCTCCTTACAACAACTACTCCTTATGGTACGCCGGATCGCCGATCTTACTCTTGCGTGAGGATACGATTGCCCGTCAGGTATATGTACGTCCTCCTGGTTGGCCATTCGAAGAACTCCTTTACGATTTCTCTGTCGGGCTTGGCCCATATCCATTGACATATAGACACTCCTATCCAGGTTCAGAGGTCACTGCCGTGGACACTGTGTTTCTAAGTGATGGTCCTCATCGGAGAATTACTCTTGATGGCTATGAGGAGATCGTCGAAGGCATCGGTTCGTTAAGCGGTTTCCTAAGTGGCTCTGACTTCGGCATGATGTGGTTGTCTCGCTTGGTGTGCCACACATTGGCAGGCGCTGAGAACTATGGTATTCCTAGCACTGATTGCCCATGTGGGTTCGCAGGGATACCGACCCATAAAGCTCGGGATGTACAGATTGGTCCATCTCCTACTGCGGACCTATGCTACTTGACCGGTGGCCAGCCCAACGCACTATTTCGGATCCAGTCCATTGAAGGGCGCATCGTTTGTAAAGGCCAATGTTCCGAAAGCGGTTCAGCGACGATCGACATGACCAACCTACCAGGAGGGTTGTACGTGATCGAAGTTCTTGGACCGTTCGGTCCTCATAGCCTCAAGGTCATTAAAGAATGACCTCCTGCCGGATAGTGCCCGGGCTCATATTGGCGAACGCTTACTTGCCGATCTTCACGGCGTGAACCTCCCCCTCCTCTTCGCCCGGCGCTACCTGCTGGCCAAGCGGCAGCAGAACGCCATCAACATCATCACGCTCATCAGCATCGTGGTGATCGCGGTGGTGACGGCGGCGATGGTGGTGGTGCTGAGCACCATGAACGGCATCGGGGAGCTCGTCGATTCCATCTACAGCCCCTTCGACCAGGACATCACCATCACCCCCGCGCAGGGCAAGACCTTCGAGCGCGACAGCCTGGACCTGGCGGCGATCACCAAGCGGCCCGGTGTGCAGGAGCACAGCTGGATCATCGAGGAGAACGTGCTGCTGCGCTGCGGCGAGCAGCAGGCCGTGGCCACCATGAAGGGCGTGGAACCGAGCTACCTGGCCATGAGCCGCATGGGCGAGCACCTCTACAGCGGCGACGCCACGCTCGGCACGGGCTCGGACCCGCTGGCCATCATCGGCATCGGGTTGAAGGTGGACCTCGACGCGCCGCTCGATGACGGGGTGCTCAAACCGCTCCGCATCAGCGCGCCCATCCGCGGGCGCAAGCTCAGCACCTTCCAGCAGGGCGCCTTCGAGCAGGACGCCATCGCCATCGGCGGAGCCTTCACGCTCAACATCGAGTTCGACTCGCGCTACATGCTGGTGCCGCTGGCCCTGGCCGACAGCCTGCTGCACTACCGTGGCGCCGTGAACGCCCTGGAGCTGCGCACCGCGCCCGGCACCGACCTCGACGCGCTGCAACGCGACCTGAGCGCTTCGCTGGGCAACAGTTACCGTGTGCAGACACGCTACCAGAAGAACGCGCTGATGTACCGCACCAACGAATCGGAGAAGTGGTTCACGTTCGTGGTACTGCTCTTCATCGGCCTCATCGGCGCGTTCAACATCATCGCCACGCTCACCATGATGATGATCGAGAAGAAGCGCGACATGCGCACGCTGATGAGCATGGGCGCGAGCCCGGCACTGGTGCGGCGCGTGTTCTTCCATGAGGGCCTGCTGCTGGTGACCGTGGGCGTGGCGGCCGGCCTGGCGGTGGGGCTCGGCATCTGCCTGCTGCAGCAGCACTTCGGCCTGGTGTCCCTGAGCGATTCGGTGGTGGAGAGCTACCCGGTGAAGGTGCTCGCCTCGGACCTGCTGCTGGTGACGGTCGGTGTGTTCGGCATCGGCTTGCTGGCCACCTGGGTGCCGCTCCGCGCGCTCAGTCGCCGCTTCCTTCAGGCCACGTCAGCGAGCGCATAGGTGGCCTTCACCTCATCGAGGATCGCCTCGATGTTCGCCGGCTCGCGCTCGGTGCACAGGCGCAGGCGCACCTCCTTCACGTTGGGCAGGCCCTTGAGGTAATTGCCGTAGTGGCGGCGCATCTCCACCACGCCTTCCCACGGCCCCTTCCACGCGATGGAGGTGCGCAGGTGCTGGCGCGCGGCCTCCACGCGGTCGGCCACGGTGGGCGCGGGCAGGTGCGTGCCAGTGGCCATGAAATGCTTGATCTCGTTGAAGATCCACGGGTGGCCGATGCTCGCGCGGCCGATCATCACGCCGTCCACGCCGTAGCGCGCGCGGTTCTCCACGGCCTTCTCCGGGGTATCCACATCGCCGTTGCCGAAGATGGGGATGTGCATCCGCGGGTTGTTCTTCACCGCGCCGATCAGCGTCCAGTCGGCGGGGCCCTTGTAGAGCTGGGCGCGGGTGCGGCCGTGGATGCTGAGCGCCTGGATGCCGACATCCTGCAGGCGCTCGGCCACCTCGAGGATGTTCCTGCTCTTGTCGTCCCAGCCCAGACGCGTCTTCACGGTCACGGGCAGCTTCACGGCCTTCACCACCTTTTCGGTGAGGCGCACCATCTTGTCCACATCGAGCAGCAGGCAGGCGCCGGCGCCCTTGCTCACCACCTTGTGCACGGGGCAGCCGTAGTTGATGTCGATGAGGTCGGGACCGGCGGCCTCGGCGATGCGCGCGGCCTCCTCCATGGCGTCCTCGCTGCCCCCGAAGAGCTGGATGCCGATGGGGCGTTCGGTCTCGAAGATGTCGAGCTTCTTCAGCCCCTTGGCGGCCTTGCGGATGAGGCCCTCGCTGCTGATGAACTCGGTGTACATGAGGTCGGCCCCGTGCTGCTTGCACAGCGCGCGGAAGGGCGGGTCGCTGACGTCCTCCATGGGGGCCAGCAACAACGGGAACTCCGGCAGCTCGATGGGACCGATGCGGGGCATGAGCGAATGGCCGGCAAAGGTACGGGAGGGGCGGGGGTGGGCGCCGAACGGGACGAGGGGCCCGCAATCACCCTTTCCCATACTCGCTAGATTCAAGCCCGCCAGCCATACCCATGAAGATCCACCTTGCCGACCAAAAGAACCAGCTGGCAGCGCATCTTGAAGCGTTGAAGCGCAAGCCGGCGATGGGCTACGACAAGGCCAGGTTGAAGGAAAAAACGACGACCATCAAGCTTGACATCGCTGATCCATCCGAAGAGGAGGGCCTGCGAGTGCTGTTCGCCTACCGGATCTTCCCGAAGCACATCATGACCTTCCTGTCCCAATGGGATCAGGAGAAGCGGACCATGAAGGTGGGGGACACCATCGTCCAGCAGGTCTATCTGCCGCCGCTCCCGCGCTTTTCCCAGAAGATCGTCTTCGGTGTCCGGATCTCAGAGGTCATTGATGAACCGGACCGGAAGGGATTCAGCTATGAGACCTTGGAAGGGCATGTGGAACGAGGGATCTCCACGTTCACCATTGAGCGTCTCGAGGACCGCGTGAACTTCAAGATCCAGACCTATTCAACTCCGGGGAACATGCTGACACGGCTGGTGGGGCCGGTCTTCTCCGTACCGTATCAGGCTTACTGCACGAAGGCCGCGTTGGAGCATGTGAAGAGGCAGGTGGAGGCCGAATAGTCTTTAGTAGGGATCGCGAGAGACGCGCTTTCCCAAAGGGGGAGGCTTCGATCAGCCCGGGTCCCCTTCGCGGCCCGGCTTGTTGTTCCCTGTCGCGTTCGCGAGCGAGCTCGCACGCACCCGGGAACAACAAGCCCCGCTTTCGTGGGGCTGATCGGCGGAGAGAGAGGGATTGCGCGAGACGCGCTTTCCCGAGAGGGGTGGCATCGATCAGCCCGGGTCCGCTTCGCGGCCCGGCTTGTTGTTCCCTGTCGCGTTCGCGAGCGAGCTCGCACGCACCCGGGAACAACAAGCCCCGCTTTCGCGGGGCTGATCGGCGGAGAGAGAGGGATTCGAACCCCCGATACCCTGTTAAGGTATACGCACTTTCCAGGCGCGCGCCTTCGACCACTCGGCCATCTCTCCGTTCCACCACCGGGGCCGGGACCTCGGCGGGCGGGCCGCGAAAGTACGAAAGCCGGGCGTTCCCCTACCCCACGCTCACCTCCCCGCACAGCGGCCGCTGGAAGCGCTCGCGCACCAGGTCGTCGCTGAGGCCCTGGCCCAGCAGGAACATGAGCTTGGTGACGGCCGCCTCCACGGTCATGTCGTGGGCACTGAGCATGCCCATGTCCACGAAGGCCCGGCTGGTCTGGTAGCGTCCCTGCTCCACGCGCCCGCCCACGCACTGGGTGGCGTTCACGAGCAGCACGCCCCGCTCCGTGGCGTCGCGCAGGGCCTCGAGGAAGGCCTCGTCGGTGGGGCCGTTGCCGCTGCCGAAGGTGGTGAGCACCACGGCGCGCAGATCGGGCGTGGCCAGCGCGTGCCGCACCCAGTCGGGCCTGATGCCGGGGAAGAGCCGGAGCACGCCCACGCGGTCATCGAGCTGTTGGTGCACCTTCAGCGGACCGGTGCGCACGGGCAGGATGGCGGACCGGTCGTACTTGATGCGGACCCCGGCCTCGGCCAGGCGCGGATAGTTGGGGCTGCGGAAGGCCTCGAAGCGCTCGGCATGCACCTTCACCGTGCGGTTGCCGCGGTACAGGCTGTACTCGAAGTACACCGTCACCTCGGGCACGATGGGCCGGCCGTCCTCGTAGGCCGAGGCGATCTCGATGGCCGTGATCAGGTTCTCCTTCGCGTCGGTGCGGATGGTGCCGATGGGCAGCTGCGAGCCGGTGAGCACCACGGGCTTGCCCAGCCCCTCGAGCAGGAAGCTGAGCGCGCTGGCGGTGTAGGCCATGGTGTCGCTGCCGTGCAAGACCACGAATCCGTCGTAGGCGTCGTAGTGCTCACCGATGATCCGCGCCACGAGCGCCCAGTCCGCGGGCCGCATGTCGCTGCTATCGATGGGCCGCTCGAAGGCCACCGTGCCCAGCTTCACGCCCACGCGCTCCAGCTCGGGCACCTGCTCCTCCAGGTGCTCCAGGTCCATGGGGCGCAGGGCGCCGGTGCGCGGGTCGGCCAGCATGCCGATGGTGCCACCGGTGTAGACGATCAGGACGGAACGCTGGGTCATGGGCTCAAGGGATCAAACCACAGATCGACGCAGATGAACACGGATGAATGCAGGGATGGACCTCGAACGTGGCGCCATCCTTGCTCGAACTGCGCACCAGGCTATCCGTGTCCATCTGTGTTCATCCGTGGTTCACGCTGAACAGAGCCTCCGCATTGGCGGTGGTGATGCGCGCGATCTCGTCGACGGTGCGGCCGGTGGCCTTCGCAAGCTCGGCGGCCACCAGCGGGATGTAGCCGCTCTCGTTGCGCTTGCCGCGGTGGGGCACCGGGGCGAGGTAGGGTGCATCGGTCTCCAGCACACAGCGGTCGGGGCCGAGCTCGCGCATCACCTGGGCGAGTCCGCTCTTGGGGTAGGTGATCACGCCACCAATGCCGAGGAGGAAGCCATCGAGCGCGAGGATCCTGCGGCCCTCCTCCACCGTGCCACCGAAGCAGTGGAACACGCCGCGCAGGTGCTCGTCCTTCTCCTCCTCCACGATGGTGATGGTCTCGGCGAAGCTGTTGCGGCAGTGGATCACGATGGGCAGGCGCAGCTCCTTCGCCCAGCGGATGTGCTGCCGGAAAACCTCCTGCTGTTGCACGAGCCAGGTCTTGTCCCAGTATAGGTCGATGCCGATCTCGCCCACCGCGCAGTACCGGCCGGTGCGCAGCTCGCGTTCCATCACCGCCATCACCTCCGCGTTGTGCTCACCCACCGAGCACGGGTGAAGGCCCATCATGGGGAAGCAACGCCCGGGATGCGCAGCGGCGAGCGCGTTCATGGCAGCGACGCTCTCCACGTCGATGTTCGGCAGGAAGAACCGGTCCACGCCGGCGGCGATGGCGCGTGCGAGCATTTCCTCGCGGTCACCGTCGAACTGCTTGCTGTACAGGTGGGCGTGGGTGTCGACGAACATCGGCGGTAAAAGTAGACCACGACCATAGCCGCTGCACGTTGCGTGTTGCGTGTTGACGCGTTACGGGTTGAACGCGCAACATGTAACCCCGCAACACGCAACTTTGCGCACCCGCCGCCTTTGCGAACACGCTCAGGAGGCCCGCCCATGAAGATCCTCGTCCTCCGCTTCAGCTCCATCGGCGACATCGTGCTCACCACGCCGGTGCTGCGCTGCCTGAAGCAACAAGTTCCGGGCGCGGAGCTGCACATGGCCACGCGGCGCACCTTCGCCGACCTGGTGGCCCATTCGCCGTATGTGGACAAGCTGCACCTGCTCGACGACGACCTGGGCGACCTGATCACGCGGTTGAAGGCCGAGGGGTTCGACCACGTGGTGGACCTGCACCACAACGTGCGCACGCTGCGCATCAAGTCCGCCCTGGGGGCGAAGAGCACCAGCTTCCCGAAGCTCAACATCGAGAAGTGGCTGTTGGTGAACCTGCGCATCGACCGCCTGCCGCGCGTGCACATCGTGGACCGGTACATGGGCACCGTGGCGCATCTGGGCGTGAAGAACGACGGCCAGGGGCTGGAGCTCTTCATCCCGACGGACCGCGAGGTGGACCTGGCCACGCTGCCCGAGCCGCATCGCGCCGGGTACGTGGTGCTGGCCATCGGTGCCGCGCACGCCACCAAGCGTCTGCCCCCGCACAAGCTGGTGGAGCTCGCGCAGCGCATCGAAGGCCCGCTGGTGCTGATCGGCGGACCGGATGAGATCCCCGTGGCCCGCACCATCGCCGATGCGGTGGGCGCGCGGGCGTTCAACGCCGCGGGCCGCTATGACCTGCTCGGATCGGCCTCGCTCATCCGCCAGGCGCGGAGCGTGGTGGCGCACGACAGCGGCGCCATGCACCTGGCCTGCGCCTTCAAGCGGCCCGTGGTGTGCGTGTGGGGCAACACCGTGCCCGCCTTCGGCATGGGTCCCTACCAGCCCACCCACCCGCATCAGGCCCACAGCGCGGAGGTGGAAGGTTTGGACTGTCGCCCTTGCAGCAAGCTGGGCTTCGATCAATGCCCGAAGGGGCATTTCCGCTGCATGGAGAAGCAGGACATCGGCCGCATCGCCGGGCTGGCGAACGATCTTCGCTGAACGATGAGCTGGGACATCTTCATCCAGGACCTGCCGGATGTGCGCACCGCGAACGATATCCCCGAGGACTTCCGTCCGCGCCCGATCGGCGAGCGCGAAAAGCTCGTTGCGGTGATCCGGAGGATCTTCCCGATGGCCGATGCACAGGACGATGATTGGTTCTTCGTGAACGCGCCGGAGATGGACCTGAGCCTGCAGCTGCACAAGGAGGACGAGGTGCAGGTGCGCTACATCGTGGCGCATGTGCACGGTGG
Organism: Flavobacteriales bacterium; assembly: GCA_044226515.1. Classification (GTDB taxonomy): domain Bacteria; phylum Bacteroidota; class Bacteroidia; order Flavobacteriales_F; family PHOS-HE28; genus PHOS-HE28. The sequence goes on from JBGAGX010000008.1 coordinate 125,027, forward strand.
CGCGCAGAGCGCGGCGGGTATCGCGGCCTTGCTTCGAGCGCTAGGCCTGCGCGGCATGGACACGGCCACGGGCGACCTCTTCGACGCGGCCACCCTGGAGGAAGGGCTCTAGCCCGTGCGGGCGATCAAGCGGTACAGGGCCACCAGGTGGGCGAACAGCACGGCCGGAACGATCACGGCCGGCAGCCAGATGAACGGGAAGACCAACAGGCCCGTGTTGGGCTGCTCGAAGCCGAAGCGCTGGAACGGGGTGGGCAGGGACAGCACCCCATGGAACACGATCATGCCCAGCAGGCCCAGGCACAGCACGTTCCAGGCGATGAGCAAGGGCCGGCGGACCCCGTTGCGCCCGAAGGCGGTCCACCCCAACAGCGGTGCCGTGAGCCCGGAGAAGAGGTCGAAGTTGCGGCCCTCGAAGGTCATCACCTGCGGCACGAGCCCTTCCAGGTAGAGCCGATGCAGCCCCCATTCCACCGGCAGCCGCACCACGTGCAGCCAGGTGAGCACACGCAGGTCGAGCGATACCGACCATCGTCGACCGGCCGGTCGCGCGAGCAGGAACGCGATGGCGATCAGGGGCGGACCCATGGCCAGCGCCATGTGCGGCGGAAGCGAGGTGGTGTCGAGGTAGAAGCCGCTGAGCGCGATGGCGGCCTGCAGCACCATCCATGCGCCCAAGGCCTGGAGCACCGCGCGTGGCCTCGGTGCTGATCGCGCAAGGATGGCCACCGTGAGCACGGTGACAGTGGAGAAGAGGAGCGTGACCGGTGTGCTTGCGGGGTTCATGCGGCGAACGTGGGCCGGGCCAGGCGCCCGCGGAGCAGGAAGTGCGGCACGCGGCCCTCCTGCACCATGCCGGGGGTGAACCCGCAGAAGGTCTTGAAGTCGCGGATGAAGTGCGCCTGGTCGGAATAGCCCAGGTCGTACGCCAGGTCGGTCCAACGTCGCACCTCCTGGCCGGTGGCGGTCTCGAAGGCCTGCCGGAAGCGGATGATCCGTTGGTACGATGCCGCGCTGAGGCCCAGGTGGTCCTTGAAAAGGCGCTGCAGCTGGCGATCGCCCACGAAGAGCCGCCCGGCCAGCGCATCGCGGTCGAACGCGGCCCCAGGTCCGCGGAGCTGCTGCATGGCCGTGGCGAAGCGCGCCAGCGAACCGGTGCAGGCGGCCTCCTGTTCCAGCAGCAGCTGCTCCATCGCTTCGGCCATGCGCACCGGATCGCCGAGCTGTACGACCCGGTCGAGCCCATCGGCCCAGACCGTTCCCAGCACGCCCGACACGTCGGCATGGCTGTTGGCCAACTCCTTCAACGGGCGGGCGAAGAGCCGCAAGGCGGCCTCGGGCCTGACGCGCGCACCGAACATCAGCCCATCGCCGGTCATCGTCCATTGCACGGGCTCGCGCATGATGCCCACCAGGAGCAGCCGGGGAAAGGGCACCCAGTGCGCGTTGAAATGGCCCTGGCTCGACCCGCGTACCATGAGGATGATCTCCACCATGCCCATGGGCACGCATTGCTGGACCGGGCAAAGGTCCATGGGCCGCCCACCGGTCGCGAAGGTCCAGAACCTGTCGACCAGCCGGGCGGCCCGTGGGGAGGCCGGCAGTTCGGCGTAATGCACGGTCATCACCGACGACACCTGCGCCGTTCCAGGTACACCGGTATCCATGCCGATGTGATCCTTACAGGCGCGGGTCCGGGGGGCCATGGCGAGCGGAGGTGGCTCGTGATCACGCACCCTTGGCCGGGGCGGGCGGAGCCGCCGGCGGCGCGGAAGGCGGGACGGGCGGCGGCACCACGTTGGCGATGGGCTTCGTGCTCTTCAGGTAGGTGAACATCGCATGGATGTCCTCGTCCTTCAGGTTCTGGAGGTTCTGCCACGGCATGGGGGGCAGCAGCGGGCGCGAGCCTTCGAGCCCCTTGTACAGGCCCTTGGTGATGGCGCGCTTGAACTGCTCCTCGGTCCACGTGCCGATGCCGCTGTCGTCGCTGGTGAGGTTGGCGGCGAACGAGGTGCCCCAAGGGCCGACGGCCGCGGTGAGGTCCATCGACATCAGCGCCCAGCCGGCGTTGTCCTTCGGCATGGGAGGCAGCTGCGTGCCGGCGGGGTGACCACTGAGCAGGCGGTCGGGATCGGGGTAGGGTCCCTGCGGGCCCATCAGCTTCGGGCTGTGGCAGTCGTGGCAGCCCATGGTCTCCACCAGGTACTTGCCGCGCTCCACCACCTCGGCCTGGGAGGGCTCTCGAGTAGGTTCGGGCTGGGCCGGCGGTTCGGGGCTGGTGCAGCCCACGGCGAGCGCCACAAGGGGCGCCACCAGAAGAACGGGGAACGTGCGTTTCATGGTCTGTGGTTGGTGTTGGGTGTGCAAATGTGGAAGGCCGCGGAAGGCCCGGCTTGAAGAAAACCGACATCCCGCTCCGTGCGTCCATGGGACGGACACCCACCGCCGTATGTTACACGACCTACTGGAAGAGCGCCTTGAGCTCGGTGGCCTCCTCGGGCTTCATCTTGCCGCTGAGGATCAACCGCAGCTGGCGGCGGCGCAACGCACCGTCGTACCGCTTGCGCTCCTCCTCGTTGGTGGGCACGGCCTCAGGCACCTTCATGGGGCGCCCCGCGTTGTCCACCGCCACGAAGGTGTAGATGGCGCTGTTGCACGGCACCTTGTCGCCCGTCTGCTGGTCCTCCACGAACACGTCGGCCCAGATCTCCATGCTGGTGCCGAACGCGCGGCTCACGTGGCTTTGGATGGTGACGAAGTCGCCCAGCTTGATCGGCCGGTCGAAGCCCACGTGGTTCACCGCCACGGTGACCACCACCCGCTTGCAATGGCGGTGCGCACTGATGGCGCAGTTGATGTCCAGCCATTGCAGCAACCGGCCACCGAAGAGGTTGCCCAACGTGTTGGTGTCGTTGGGCAGCACCACGTGGGTGGAGATGGCGTAGCTGTCGCTGACCGGGCGGGAGGCGGGGATGGACATGGTGGGCGGTGTTCGGCGGGCGCGAAGGTAGGCGGCTAACTTGCGGCCCCGCCCGGATCAAGCCCCGGCGGGCGAAGGCATGGACGGTTCGTGGTACCCGGTGATCAAGGCGCTGCACATCATCTTCATGGTGACCTTCTTCGCCGGCACCTTCTACATCGTGCGCCTCTTCATCTACCACCAGGAGGCGCGGTGGAAGCCCGAACCCGCGCGCACCATCCTCGTGCAACAGTTCACCCTCATGGAGCGGCGCCTGTGGTACTTCATCACCTGGCCCTCGGTGGTGCTCATGACGCTCTTCGGGCTGATGCTGCTGTGGATGAACCCCGGCCTGTTGAAGCAGCCCTGGATGCACGCCAAGCTCGGCCTCATCGCGCTGCTGCTCGCCTACCACGGCGTCACGCACCGCCTCTTCCTGCGCATCCAGCGCAACCTGCTGCAATGGGGCTCCATGCGCCTGCGCCTGTGGAACGAAGGGCCCACGCTCATCCTCTTCGCCGTGGTGTTCCTGGTGAGCATTAAGCGGCTGCAGTGGTACTATGGCGTGGTGGGCCTGCTCGTGCTCGGCGCCATCATCGCCCTTGGCATCAACCAATACCGCCGCAAGCGGCAGCGCACCGATGACCAGGCCGGGGGAGCAGGCGCCTGAGCTCGCGCTCCACGACGCGCAAGGGAACGTGTTCCGCCTGTCGGACCATCGCGGCCGTTCACCCGTGGTGCTCTTCTTCTATCCGAAGGACGACACCTATGTGTGCACGCGCGAGGCCTGCGCCTTCCGCGACCGCTACGATGAGTTCCGCGCGTTGGGCGCCGTGGTGGTGGGCATCAGCGACGATGACGGGGCCTCGCACCAGCGGTTCGCGGACGCGCACGCCTTGCCGTATCCGCTGCTGAGCGATCCGGGCGGCGCCGCGCGCAAGGCCTTCGGTGCGGTCGGGCTCTTCGGGCTGATGAAGGCCCGTGTCACCGTCGTGATCGATCGCGAGGGGCGCGTGCTGCACCGGGTGCGCGACCGGTTGCGCGCGCAAGTGCATGTGGACGAGGCCCTGGACGCGCTGCGCGCTCAGCGCAGGTCGTAGAACAGCACGCGCCCGTCGTCCGTGCCGGTGACGAACTGCGAACCCGTGAACAGGCAGGGCGCCCGGTGGTGCTGGTCCTTGTTCTCCGGGTAGCTGAGCCGCTGCACCTCGGACCCGTTCGCATCGAGGAAGCTCACGGTGCCATCCTTGCCCGCCTTCGCACGGATGCCGTTGTGCAGGGCCTCCTCCTGCTGGTAGAAGCGGTCGAAGGGCGAGTTGCCCATCACCAGCCCCATGGCCTTCAGGGCGCGCGGGTCGGGGATCCACCGGTGGTTGTAAAGGTCGGGATCGCGCTTGCCGGTCTTGAGGTCGTACACCCAGCGCTTGCCGGTGTAACCGATCAGCACCGCGTACTCCCCGTTCTCGTTGAAGGCCACATGGTACACCGCGGTGCTCTTGTCCTCCTCGAACGGCAGGCCGAACACCTTCTTCCCGGTGGTGAGGTCGTACACCCAGGCGCCCTTGGTGGTGCCCACCAGCACGCGGTCGCCCTTGGGCGCCACGGCCACGCAGGTCACCTCCTCCTTCTCGCCCTTGATCACCTGCTTGGGCGGTTCGAGCACGGCCTGGGCGTTGGACAACAGGAAGGTGGCCGCGGCCACGGCGGAGGTGAGGGTGCGGAGCATGGTGTGGATCACGGGATGAGGCCGCGCTGCTCCAAGAGCCATGCCAGCGCAGAGGCCTGATCGGGGAACAGTTGGATGGGGCGGCGCGGCTTGTTCACGCGAACGAAGGCGTTGGCCGACATCTGGTGGCCGAAGTCGCGCACGATGATGGCATCGGCAGCGAAGTGCTCGGAGCTCTCCTCGCCCGAGGCGAAGGCACGGGCCTCGTTGGTGAGGGCGGCCTGGTCCCCGAAGCTCACCATGAGCAGGGCCTTGCGGCCGTTGCGCTCGCGCGAGATCACCGCGAACATCTCCCGAAGGTCGTCCACCGCGCCGGTCATGCCGGGCTTGAAGTGCGCGTGCACCACGTCCTCGGTGAGGAAGGTGAGCGTACAGGCCCGCAGGTCGATGGTGCTGGCGGCGGTCATCACAAGGGGGGCCAAATGTACACGCGTCGTCGGCCTGCGGGCATCCCGCCGGTCACTTCACCAGCAACCAGGCATCGGGCGCCTCCTGGCCCCGCGCGGCCGAGAGCGCCTCCAGGGCCATGCTGCGCTCGGGGTAGCTGCCGAGGGCCACGCGGTACAGGCCGCCCTTGTGGTCCACCAGCACCGGGCTGAAGCCCTTGGCCTGCAGCTGCGCCATGTACTGGTCCGCGTTCTCCTTCACGCTGAAGCAACCGCCCATCACGTGGTAGCGATAGGTCTCGGACCGCATGGCCACGGCCGTGGTATCGGGCACGGCCACCTTCACCGGCGCCGGACCCAGGTCCACCACGAGCCCGGCCTCCCCGGGCGACAACGGCACACGGACCACGCCGTAAGCGGTATCGGGGATGGCCAGGGCGTCCTCGGCCACGACCGCGACCTCCTCGGGGCGTTCGGTGCGGGGGACGTAGCGCAGCTCCTCACGCGGCCCGAACGGGCCGAGGCTGCCGAGCTGGGTGCCGTCCGTGCGCACCATCATCCAGGTACCGGCGGCGAAGAGCAGGGCGGTGAAGGCCGCAGCGGCCCACAGCACGTTGGAACGGCGCTCCTCGCGCTCCTCCGCCTCCACGGCGAGGGGAAGCTCGCGCACCACGGGGCGGGGGGCTTCGGCCTTGCGCGGCACGGGCACGGCCGCCACCGGGCGCAGCCCGTAGGCGCCCTTCAAGTGGTTCACCCGCCGGTCCGGTTCGAACTGCAGGTTGCGTTCGGCATCGAGGAAGAAGGTGCCCAGGAGGTTGAGCTCCAGGCGGCCCTCGCGGTCCAGCCGCCCCCGCCAGACCTCCACCAGCCCGTCGATGCGCTGCCGGGCCGGTTCGTGGCCCAGGCCTTCGCGGCGGGCCACCTCATCCACCAGCAGGCCATCGGACCGGGTGAGGTTCCGGTTGAAACTGAGGTCCTTCCCGGGGGGATGGAGCATGCGCTGCCGCCCATCCAGGCGGGCGCTGCGGTAGTGCGTGAGGAAGCCCCCGAAGCCCGGCACGATCACGCAGTCGTGGGCGTACAGCAGGTCGTTGATGACGCGTTCGAGGGCCATGGGAGCGGGGTCGAAAGTACGGAGCGCGCCCGAGCCGGTCAGGCCCCCACGCGCCTCCGCGCCTCGTCCAGGTCGGCCGGGGTGTCCACGCAGAAGGAGGGGTGCTCCGTGAGCCCGATGCGCACCTTGTGGCCATGCTCCAGCCAGCGCAGCTGCTCCAGCGCCTCGGCCTTCTCCAGGGCGGAGGGCTTCAGCTTCACGATGGCCGCCAGGGCCCCGGCGGTGTAGGCGTAAAGCCCCACATGCTTCAGGAAGCGGAACCGCGTGTGGCGGGGGCCGGTGCCGGGGTCGCGCAGGAAGGGGATCGCCGCCCGGCTGAAGTACAGCGCGTCCATGTGCACGTCGGTGGTGATGAGCACCTCGCCGGCGTCGTCCAGGTCGCGGTCGTCGGTCACCACCTGGGCCAGCGTGGCGATGCCACCGGGCGCGTTCCGCAGGGTGGCGCACACCTCGTCGATCTGCGCCGGCTCGATGAAGGGCTCGTCCCCCTGGATGTTCACCACCGCGTCGAACCGGTCGGCGCCCAGCTGTTGCAGGGCCTCGAAGCAACGATCGGTCCCGCTGGGGTGATCGGCCGAGGTCATCACCACCTCCCCCCCGAAGCCGCGCACGTGCGCCGCGACGCGCTCATCATCGGTGGCCACCACCACGGCGGCCAGGCCGGCGCATTGCCGCGCCTGCTCCACCACGCGCTCGACCATGCTCCTTCCCCCGATGTCCACCAGGGGCTTGCCGGGCAGGCGGGTGCTGGCGTAACGCGAGGGGATGATGCCGAGGATGCGCATGGGGTCGATCGGGCTGCGAAGGTCGGGGCCGCCCGCCGTGTCTACAACGTGTAGGTGAGCATCACCTGCATGCTGCGCGGGGCCTCGATGGAGAGCGGACGGATGGCGTAGACCTCGTTGGTGAGGTTGCTCACCAGGAAGGCCACGCGCACGGCCTTGGCCAGGTCGTAGGCCAGGCGCACGTCAACAAGCCAATCGCCGGTGGTGTGGGTGCGCATCCATTCGCCGGCACCGGTGGGCAGGATGTAGGGCGGCTTCTCGTCCAGGTCCACGAAGGCCTTGTCGATGTTGCGCACGTGGCTGTTGTAGCGCACGCTAACGCCCGGAGCGAAGCGCTTGTAGGCGAACTGCACATCGCCCCGGAAGAGGTTCTGCACCCGGAACTTGAGGATGTTGTTCGAGGGGTCGTAGCTGGTGTTGGCGTAGCTCGCGGCCGGCCAGCTGGCACCGGGGTAGGTGGGCGTGGCGTAGATCAGGTCGGGCGTGGTGCTCACCGGCAGGGTGTGCGTATAGCCGGCCAGCAGCGTCACCTCCACCTGGCCCACGGTGCCCTTCCCCGCCAGCTCAAGCTCGTAGCCCGTTACGCGGGCATTGCCGGTGTTCGCACTGCGGAAGCCCAGGCCCAGGTAGTTGGCGATGTCGAAGGGGTCGCCCCACTGACCGAAGGTGAACTCGATGTAATCCTTGAAATCCTGGCGGAAGGCGACCGCATCGAGGTAGCCCGTGAAGCGGCCCAGCTTGAAGCCCTGCTTGATGCCGCCCTCCACGTTCCAGCTGCGCTCGGGCCGCAGGTCGGCGTTGGGATAGATGTTGAGCTTGCCCACGCTGGTGCGGATGTACCGCTCGCCGATGGTGGGAAAACGGAAGCCCTCGCCGTAGCTGGCGCGCAGGAAGGTGGCCTGCAACACCTGGTAGGTGGCCCCCGCGCGGAACACGGGCACCGCTTGCCGGTCGTCGTTCACGGTGAAGTTCTCGTAGCGCACCCCGCCGCTGAGGTTCAGCTTCTCGCGGAGCAGCTTCTTGTCGAGCTGCAGGTAGGCGGCCGTGTTGGTGGCGGAGTTCCTGCCGTCGCCATCGGGATCGCCGCTGTAGAGCACCGCGCTGCTCACCGTGCGCTGGCCCACCAGGCCGGCGGTCACCACCAGCGGCCCCCACAGATCGGCCTTCCGCTGCACCTGGTACTCGCCGTACAGGAAGTGGCTGCCGTTGCTCTGGTCATTGCTGTTGTCGAACTGCTGGTCGTAGTAGCGGGCCTTCAGGCTGTGGCGGATGCCGCTCTGACCATGGTAGGTGACGTACGGATCGATGTAGTACTGCGACCCGATGGTGCGGGTGACGGTGCCGGGCTCCGGCCGGAAGAGCCCCGCGTTGAGGTCGTCCCAGATGAGCACGCTGGTGCTGCGGCTCTTCATGGCGTTGGCGTTGATGCCGTAGCTCAGCCCCTTCACCTTCTTGTTGCGCCAGCGCGTGCCCACGTTGAAGCGGATGCGGTTCTCGTAACCCCCCGGGCCGATGCGGTACGGGTCCGCCGCCAGGCTGTCGGGCGCCACCCGCTCGGGGCCCACGTAGCCCTGGTCGGCGAAGGCGTTGCCGCCCAGCACCAGGTCGAAGTTGCCGAATTGCTGGCTGTGGAAGAAGTTGGCGCCGGTGACCAAGGGCGGGTTGGCATCCCACCATTTCGCCGGTGCATGGCCGGGCGTGTCGTACACCCCGCCGAACACGTTCACCCGGGTGCGCGGCTCGGCCCGCGGGTAGGCCGTGCGGATGTTGATGACCCCGCTGAGCGCCGCACTTCCGTAAAGCACGCTGCTTGCGCCCTTGATCACCTCCACCTGCTCCAGGTTCTCGATGGGCAGGAAGGTCCAGCTGGGCCGCCCGATGTCGCCGCTGAGGACCGGCAGGTCGTCCACCAGCATCATCACGCGGCTGCCCGCCCCGTAGCTGAAGCCGCTCCCCGCGCGGATCTGCGGGTCGTTGTCCACCACCACCACACCGGGCACCTGGTCCATCACCGTCTCCAGGCTCTGCGTGTTCTTGTTGCGCACCAGCTCGGGCCGCAGGATGCTCAGGCTCTGCGTCACCTCCCCCACCCGCTGCTCGAACTTGCCCGCGGTCACCACCATGGCGTCCAGTTGGTTCTCCGAGACCTGAAGCCGCACATCGTTGGTCACCGAGCTCCCTTCGGGGAGGTCCAGACGGACGGTGTGCGTGCTGTAGCCGACATACGCGTAGGTGACCACCATCGGCCCGATGGGCACCCGCAGGGCGTATCGGCCGTCCGCATCGGTGGAGGTGGCCGTTCCGGGAACGCACACCACGCTCACCCCCACCAGCGGCTCGTGCGTGAGCGAATCGATCACAATGCCCTTCAGCAGCACGTCCTGCGCATGCGCGTACGCGGTCAACAAGGCGAAAAGTCCGAAGAGCAACGATCTCATGCGGCGGATATCTTGGGGCGGAGGGCTTGACGCGAAAAGTAGCGAAAGCCGCATACCACGCATGGCCACCGACCAGCAGCTCATCCACCGCATCGCGCTCAGCCTGCTCAAGGGCATCGGGCCGGTGAACGCCCGCAACCTGGTGGCGTACTGCGGCGGGGTGGACACGCTCTTCACCGACACCAAGGTGCGGCGCTCCCTGGAGAAGGTGCCCGGCATCGGGCCCACGCTCGCGGCCTCCATCCTCGACACCAGCGTGCTGAAGGCCGCGGAGAAGCAGCTGGCCTACGCGCGCAAGCACGGCATCCGCCTGCTCTTCTACCTCGACGCCGACTACCCGAAGCGGTTGAAGCTTTGCGACGATGCCCCCGTGCTGCTGCACGTGAAGGGCAACGGCGACCTCGATGCGGAACGCGCGGTGGCCATCGTGGGCACGCGCACCCCCACCGCGCACGGCAAGCGGTTCACCGAGGACCTGGTGGAAGGGCTCGCGGAAAGCGGTGCGCTGGTGGTGAGCGGGCTGGCCTACGGCGTGGACATCATCGCCCACCGCACCGCGCTGAAGGCCGGGCTCAACACGGTGGGCTGCGTGGCGCACGGGCTGGACCGCCTGTACCCCGGCGAGCACGCCGGCACCGCGAAGGAGATGCTGGAGCAGGGCGCCCTGGTGAGCGAGCTGCCCAGCGGCGGCACCTTCGTGCCGGGCAACTTCCCCGCCCGCAACCGCGTGATCGCGGGCCTCAGCGACTGCACCGTGGTGATCGAGAGCGGCCTCAAGGGCGGCAGCCTCATCACCGCCGACATCGCCAACAGCTACGACCGTGAGGTGATGGCCGTGCCCGGCCGCCCGGGCGATGCCAAGAGCCTCGGCTGCAACCGCCTGATCAAGGACAGCAAGGCCCACCTGCTCACCGGCGCTGACGACCTGTTGAAGTTGATGGACTGGGAGCCCAAGCCCGCGAAGAAGGCTCCGGTGCAGGCCGCGCTCTTCGCCGACCTGCTGCCCGAGGAACAGGCCGTGGTGGACGTGCTGAAGGACAAGGGCAAGGTGGGCATCGACGACCTGTGCCTCCTCAGCCGCATCCCCCAGCACAAGGCCGCGGGCATCCTGCTGAACCTGGAGCTCAACGGCGTGGTGCGCACCCTGCCGGGTAAGGTGTACCAGCTGGGGTAAGGGGGTGCGGTTCCGCCATGAACCGGCCCCTGTTCGCGGCTGCTATCCATGACTGTCGGAGCTGCCTTTCCCCGCCTACCTTTGCGCCGCTTTTTTCCAACCGAAAGCACAACCTAACATCCCTCCGATGGCAAAGTCGAACAAGGCCGTTGACGCCTTCATGGCCGAAGTGAAGAAGCGCAACGGCAACGAGCCGGAGTTCCTCCAGGCCGTGCACGAAGTGGCCGAGATGGTGATCCCCTTCATCGAGGCGAACCCCAAGTACAAGGGCAGGATGCTCCTGGAGCGCATGGTGGAGCCCGAGCGCACCATCATGTTCCGCGTGCCCTGGGTGGACGACAAGGGCAACGTGCAGGTGAACCGCGGCTTCCGCATCGAGTTCAACAGCGCCATCGGCCCCTACAAGGGCGGCCTGCGCTTCCACCCCAGCGTGAACCTCAGCATCCTGAAGTTCCTGGGCTTCGAGCAGACCTTCAAGAACAGCCTCACCACGCTGCCCATGGGCGGTGGCAAGGGTGGCAGCGACTTCGATCCGAAGGGCAAGAGCGACGGCGAAGTGATGCGCTTCTGCCAGAGCTTCATGACCGAGCTGTGGCGCCACGTGGGCCAGTTCACCGACGTGCCCGCCGGCGACATCGGCGTGGGCGGCCGTGAGATCGGCTTCATGTTCGGCCAGGACAAGCGCCTGCGCAACGAGTTCACCGGCGTGTTCACCGGCAAGGGAGCCACCTGGGGCGGCTCGCTGATCCGTCCCGAGGCCACCGGCTACGGCTGCGTGTACTTCGCCGAGGAGATGATGAAGCACAACAAGACCGGCTTCAAGGGCAAGACGGTGGCGGTGAGCGGCAGCGGCAACGTGGCCCAGTACGCCATCGAGAAGGCCACCCAGCTGGGCGCCAAGGTGGTGACCGCCAGCGACAGCGACGGTAGCATCTACGACCCCGCCGGCATCAACGCCGAGAAGCTCGCCTTCCTCATGGAGCTGAAGAACGTGAAGCGCGGCCGCATCGAGGAGTACGCCAAGAAGTTCAAGGGCGTCACCTACAAGAAGGACGCGCGTGTGTGGGACGTAGTGGCCAAGTGCGACGTGGCCCTGCCCTGCGCCACGCAGAACGAGCTCGACGGCAAGAACGCCAAGGACCTGGTGAAGAAGGGCGTGAAGTACGTGGCCGAGGGCGCCAACATGCCCACGACCCCGGAAGGCATCGAGGTGTTCCACGCCGCGGGTGTGGCCTTCGCGCCCGGCAAGGCCAGCAACGCCGGTGGTGTGGCCACCAGCGGCCTGGAGATGAGCCAGAACAGCCTGCGCCTGAGCTGGACCCGCGAGGAGGTGGACCAGCGCCTGCACTCGATCATGAAGAACATCCACGCCGCCTGCGTGAAGCACGGCAAGGAGGGCAAAGGCATCAACTACGTGAAGGGCGCCAACATCGCCGGCTTCGTGAAGGTGGCCGATGCCATGCTCGACCAGGGCGTGGTGTAAGCCTCGAACGACGGACAACAGGAAGCCCCGGCGGAAGTCGGGGCTTCATCGTTGCCGCCCTCGCGATCCCAAGTTCCCGGCCGAGGTCGTTGTGCGAACGGGGGCCGGATCCCTGAACTTCGTATCAGCTCCCGCCTCATGCTCCGCTCCTTCCTCCTGCCGGTCCTGCTCGCATCCACCACCGTGATGGCTCAGTCCCAGCCTTCCGCCCTGCGCGGAACGGACACGCCGCCCACCTGGGTGCAGCTGATGTACGCGCCCAACCCCGACCCGGGTGCGGTTCAGGCCGCCTATGATGCGTACTACGCCACGCACCCCTTCGTGAAGAACGCCGACACGCAATACTTCAAGCGGTGGAAGCGTGCGCTCGGCCACGACCTGGTACCGAAGGACCCCGCGCAACGGTCGACCTACGAGCAGGACCTGCGCGCCTACCTCGACGCCAGCGAGGCGCTGGCCGGCAGCCGCGCAGCCAACTGGAGCTGCATCGGTCCGGTGGATTGGGACCACGGCTCCGCCGCGAAGAGCTACGCCCCCGGCGCCGCGCATGTGTATACCGTGGAGCAGAGCCTCAGCGACGGCAACACGCTCTATGCAGGCACCGCGAACGCCGGCGTGTGGCGTACGACGGACAAGGGCCTCAATTGGACCAACGTCACCAAGGGCATGATGGTGGGCGAGGTGCTGAGCGTGGAGATCCACCCCACCGACCCGAACACCGTGTACTTCGGCGCGGAGGGTGACCTGTACAAGAGCACCGATGGGGGCGCCACGTGGAACACCATCGGCGATGCCGCCTTCAACGCGGTCACGCACAGCATCCGCGACCTGGTGCTCGACCCCTCGAACGCGCAGCGGCTCTTCGTGTGCAGCGACCAGGGCCTGTACCGCAGCGACAACGGTGGCGCCACCTTCACCCAGGTGCTCACCGGCGTGTGGCAGGAGCTCGAGTTCAAGCCGGGCAATGCGCTCACGGTGTACGCGGTGAAACGCTCGGGCACGGTGACGCAGTTCTGGCGGAGCACGGACGGCGGCGTGAGCTTCACGCAGCAGACCGCGGGATGGCCGGCCCCCGTATCGCCCGATGAGCAGCAACGCACCGAGATCGCCGTGACGGCGGCCGCACCCGGCACCGTGTACGCGCTCTGCACCGGCAAGGCCGACGGCGGCACCGGCCTCTACGGCATCTACAAGAGCACCGACAGCGGCGCCAGCTGGAGCTTCCAATGCTGCGGCACGGGACCGGGCGGCGTGCCCTCCCCCACCAACCTCAACCTCATGGGCTGGGACGATGCCGGGCAGGACGACGGCGGGCAGTACTACTACGACCTCGCCCTGGCCGTTGACCCCACCAACGCCAGCAAGCTGCAGGTGGGCGCCGTGAACCGCTGGGTGAGCAGCGACGGTGGCGTCACTTTCACCTGCCCCGCCAAGTGGAGCCACAGCAGCAAGGTGGACTATGTGCACGCCGACATCCACGACATCCGGTACTACGGCGGCAGCGAGATCTGGGTGGCCTGCGACGGCGGCATCTTCTACAGCAGCGATGGCGGCGCCACCTTCAACAAGCGCATCTTCGGCATCGCCGGCACCGACTTCTGGGGCTTCGGGCAGGGCGGGTGGACCGGCGTGAACGTGATGCTCGGCGGCGCCTACCACAACGGCACCATGCTCAAGGACAACGCCGTGTACACCAACGGCTGGGTATGCACCGACGGTGGCGATGGCACACGCGGCTTCGTGCACCCGCAGTACGACCGACGCGCCCTGAGCGACTACGGCTACAAGGTGCTCAGCGGCGACCGCATGGTGAACAACACCAATGTGAGCTGGAGCAAGCTGCCCAACGCCAGTTACATCGTGGGCGAGAGCAGCGAGCTGGCCTGGCATCCGAACCTGGTGAACACCTGCTTCCTGGGCAACGGCGACCAGCTCTGGCGCACCGATGACAATGGCGCCTCGTTCACGCAGGTGTACGACTTCGGTGAGCAGGTCACCAGCATCGAAGTGGCCTTCAGCGACCCGAACACGCTGTACGTGTGCACGTACCTCGGCTGGTGGGATGCGAAGAAGGTGTGGCGCAGTACCGACGGCGGCGCGAGCTGGACGAACATCACGCCCACGAGCGCCCAGCTCAATGGCAACACCTGGGTGCCGTACGACATCGCCGTGAGCGGCACCGATGCGCAGACCCTGTGGCTGGTGCGCACCTCGCAGTACGGCGACTACCCGAACATCAACGGGTACGTGGTGTACCGCAGCACCAACGGGGGAAGCACATGGACCAACATCACCGACGCCAACCTCAACGGGGAATGGCCCACGAACGTCGTGCACCAGCTCGGCACCAACGGCGGGTTGTACATCGGCACGCGGCGCGCGGTGTACCTGCGCAGTGACGCGGCGCCCACCTGGACGCTCTGGAACGCGGGTCTTCCCGCGCGCATCTTCAGCACGAAGCTGCTCATCAACCACCGCGAGGCAAGGATCCGCAACGCCACCGACCGCAGCGTATGGGAGAGCCCGCTTGAGCTCACCGGTCAGCCCCTCGCCAACTTCTCCGCCGACAAGCGCACGGTGACCTGCCTGAGCCCCAGCGTCCAGTTCTGGGACAGCAGCGTGCTCAACGGCACCAACGCGACGTGGAGCTGGAGCTTTCCCGGTGGCTCGCCGAGCACCAGCACGAACCGCAACCCGGTGGTCTCCTATCCGAACCCCGGCACCTACGCCGTCACGCTCACCGTCACGGACGTGAACGGCACCAGCACGCGCACCATCGCGGCTTTCATCACGCACGCCGGCAGCAACGCGTCGGTGCCCCTGCTCGCGAACGCCGAGGACCAGGCGCTCACACCCGCCGGCTGGAGCCTGGAGAATCCCGATGGACTGGACTCGTGGAGCAACGTGGCGCTCAGCGTCGGTGCCGATGGCAATGCGACCCGGGCGTGGCGCATCGATTACTACTACTACAACGCGCCCGGCCAGGTGGACCGCCTGGTGACGCCCTTGATCACCCTCGGTGGAAGCGCGAACACGCACCTGCTCTTCCACCACGCTTACAAGCCGTACGGGGCCAGCTACACCGATGGCCTGCGCGTGGAGATCAGCACGGACTGCGGCGGCAACTGGACCACCCTGTACTACGCCGAAGCGCTGGCGCTCGGCACCACCACCACCGGCACCAGTCCATGGGCGCCCAGCGCGGCCAACCAGTGGATGGCGCATGACCTCGACCTGAGCGCGTACGACGGTCAACGCGTGGTGCTCCGCTTCACCGGCGTGAACGACTACGGGGACCGGCTCTACCTCGACAACATCAACCTCGTGCAGAGCGGCCTGCGCCTGGCGTTGAAGCTGATGCTCGACGGCGCCTACGATGCGAACACCCTGCGCATGCGTGACGACCTGCGCACCGGCGGGCTCATCCCCGCCACCGAGCCCTACTCCGCCCTTGGCTTCGCCCAGGCCTCCGACGGTGGTGGGGAGGTCCTCCAATCCGCCGCCACCGCCACCAGCGGCGACAACGCGGTGGTGGACTGGGTGATGGTGGAGCTTCGGAACGCCCTGGCCCCCGCCACCGTGGTGGCCACACGATGTGCGCTCGTGCAGCGCGATGGGGACGTGGTGGCCGAGGACGGCCTTTCGCCGATCGCGCTGTCCGCACCGGCCGGCAGCTACCTGATCGCCGTGCGCCACCGCAACCACCTGGGCGTGATGACGGCGAACCCCGTGGCCTTGGGCACCACGGCCACCGCGCTCGACCTCACCACCGGCAGTGTCCCCTTGTACGGAACCGATGCACAGAAGCAGAGCGGTGCGGTGCGGCTGTTGTGGGCGGGCAATGCGGCACCGGACGCCGTGCTGAAATACAGCGGCACCGCCAACGACCGCGATGCGGTCCTGCAGGCCATCGGCGGCTCGGTGCCCACGGCCATCATCGGCGGTTACCGCACGGCCGACGTGACCTTGGACGGCTTCACCAAGTACACCGGTACGGGCAACGACCGGGATCCCATCCTGCAGAACGTGGGGGGATCCCTGCCCACCGCCACCCGCGCCCAGCAGCTTCCCTGAGCTTCTTTCCCTAACTTGAGGCTCGTTGAGGTCGAGGGGAAGGAAACCGCTCCCACCAACCGCTCCGTCATGCTCCATCCGATCCTTCGCAACAAGACCGCCGCCGTGCTCCTTGTCGCCGGCGGCACCGCGGCCCTGATGGCCTTCCAGCCCTTCGAACTGGTGAACACCACCGGCGCCGTGGCCACCGGCCAGTTCATGAACTTCGAGAGCGCGCATGTGCACCCGTTGGACATGACGCCCGACGGGACGAAGCTGCTGGCCGTGAACACCGCGAACAACAGCCTGGAGGTGTTCCAGGTGACGGACAACATCCTGCTGAACGTGGCGAGCATCCCCGTGGGCCTCGATCCGGTCACCGTGCGGGCCCGCACCAACACCGAGGCCTGGGTGGTGGACCAGGTGAGCGACGAGATCAGCATCGTGGACCTTGTGCAGAACGTGGTGGTGCGGAGCATCCAGACCGAGGATGAGCCGGCCGACGTGGTCTTCGCGGGCTCGCCGCAGCGCGCCTTCGTGTCGTGCGCACAACGTGAGAGCGTGCAGGTCTTCGATCCCGCGAACCCCGGTACCGCGCCCACGGAAGTGCTGCTGAAGGGCGAGCAGCCGCGTGCCCTCGCCGTGAGCAACGACGGCGCCACGGTGTACTGCGCCTTCTTCGAGAGCGGCAACGCCACCACGGTGCTCAATGGCAACAACTTCTTCAACTTCCAGCACGGCACCTTCTCGGGCGGCGCTCCCCGCCTGGGGGTATGCTCCCCGCAGGGCGGTTGCACCGTGATCCCCAACGATGTGACCAACGCGGCCGGCCCGTATGGTGGCGCGGTGAACGCCGCCGCAGGGATCGTGCCCAACGCCGGCACCGCCTTCAACCCGCCCCTGAACCCGGCCAACCCGCCCACGCCCGAATCGAAGAGCCTCATCGTGCGCAAGAACGCCCAGGGCCAGTGGCTCGACGACAACGGCGGCGATTGGACCGCCATGGTATCGGGCAGCGCGGCGGGCAAGGCCCGCATGGTCGGTTGGGACATGCCCGACCGTGATGTGGCCGTGATCGACGCGAACACGCCCAGCACGGCCGGTGTCACCTACCGCAACCGCCTGGGCAACATCCTCATGGCCATGGCGGTGAACCCGGCCACCGGCGAGGTGAACGTGGTGGGCACCGATGCCACCAACGAGGTGCGCTTCGAACCCGTCCTCAACGGCCGCTTCCTCCGCGTGAACCTGTCGCGCTTCCCGGCCAGCGGCGGTGCGGTGACCATCACCGACATCAACCCGCACCTCACCTACGCCACGCCCTCGGTGCCCCCGGCCGAGCGCAAGAAGAGCGTGGGGGATCCGCGCGGCATGGTGTTCACCAGCGACGGCACCAAGGCCTACGTCACCGGCATGGGCTCCAACAACGTGGTGGTGCTCAACGCCGATGGCTCGCGCAACCTCACCGACCCGATCGCGGTGGGCGATGGCCCCACGGGCATCGTGCTGAACGCGGCGAACACACGGGCCTACGTGCTGAACAAGTTCGAGGGCACGATCAGCACCGTGGACCTGGCGAACAACCGCGAGATCGCACGGGCCAACTACTTCGACCCCACACCCTTGGTGATCAAGGCGGGCCGCAAGCACCTGTACAACACCCACCTGGGCTCGGGCACCGGCCACATCGCCTGTGGCAGCTGCCACGTGGACGGTCGCTGGGACCGCTTGGGCTGGGACCTGGGCAACCCCGCCGGTGCCATGGACACGGTGGACGGCAAGGTCTTCCACCCGCTGAAAGGCGTGAAGACCACCCAGTTCCTCATCGACATCATCGGGCGTGGCCGCGGCAACCTGCACTGGCGCGGTGACAAGCACGAGTTCAACGACTTCGCCGGGGCCTTCCAGCACCTCCAGGGGCTTGATGCGCCCAAGCCCGCCAACGAGATGCAGGAGTTCGCCGATTTCCTCGGTTCCTGCTGGTACGTGCCCAACCCTTACCGCGTGCTGCGGCCCGAATCGCAATCCTCCACCACCCGCCTCAACCCCAACCGGGTGAGGGGTACCGGCACCACCTTCCAGAGCATCCCGCCCGCGGTGAACCTCTTCGTTTCGGTGCAGGTGAACTGCTCCCACTGCCACAACGCGCAGACCGGTCGAGGCGAGCTCGCCGGCAACGGCAACATCGCCGGGACCGGTGCCGGTACGCTGGTGGACTTCACACCCAACCGCAACATGGGCGCGGACCTGCGCAGCACCTATCGCAAGAACGGCTTCTTCTACAACACCACCGAGTGCACCAGCGGCTTCGGCATGATGAGCGAAGGGGTGATGGAGACCTGGTTCAACCAGAGCGGCACGGGCAACTACCTCGGCGACTACGAGCCCGAGGTGCTCTCGTGGTCGGGCGGCATCAACAACACCAACAGCCCCACGAGCTTCAACTTCCCGCTGGCCAGCACCGCGGTGAACGATGCGCTGCCGGCGGTGGGCTTCCGCGAGACCATCAACGGCACCACCATCGGCACCACCACCCGCCTCGACCTGATCAAGGGGCTCGCCAACGACCGGCCCACCGAGTACGGCCTGATCGTGAAGGGCATCTACCAGGGCCAGCGCCGCGGCTTCTATTACGTGGGCAGCGACACCTACCAGAGCGACATCGCCGGGCAGACCGTGACGCACGCGCAGCTGGTAGCCGCCGCACAGGCGGGCGGATCGCCCCTGAGCTGGACCATCGTGGGCCCCAACACCAAGGTGCGCATGGGCGTGGACGCCGATGGCGATGGCATCCTCGACAACGCGGACCAGGTGGCGCGTGTGAACGTGCGTGGCTGGCTCTCGGGGCCCTTCGACGGCAGCACGATGCGCGGCGACCTGGTGGCGGCGGGCCTGCTTCCCGGCACCGATCCGTACGGGCTGGGCGCGACCGCCTCACCCAACGCGCTCGCCATGACCGGCCTCACAGCGCCCGTCGATTGGGCCGTGGTGGAACTGCGCAACCCGGCGAACACCACGCAGATCGTGGCCTCCGCGGCCGTGCTGCTGCAACGCAACGGCAACGCCATGATGCCCAATGGCGAGCAGACCATCACCTTCGGCGCCACCCCGGCGGGCAGCTACCACGTGGTGCTGCGCCACCGCAACCACCTGGGCGTGATGACGGCCGACCCCGTGGTGCTCGGAGCCACCGGCACGCTGGTGGACCTGACCTCGAGCAGCACGGCGACCTACGGGCTCGAGGCGCGCAAGGTGGTGACGGGCGGCATGGCCCTGTGGGCGGCCGATGTATCAGGGAACAGCGTGCTGCGCTACACCGGCTCCGGCAACGACCGCGATCCCATCCTCACGCGCATCGGAGGCAGTTCGCCCACGATCACCGTGCCCGGATACTGGCCCGAGGACGTGACGCTGGACGGCGTGGTGAAGTACACCGGCACGAACAACGACCGCGACCCCATCCTGCAGAACATCGGTGGCAGCGTGCCCACCACCCAACGCTCCGCTCAGCTTCCCTAGCCGGAACACGCTGGGATCCCCAGCATGCCGGAACCACCGGGGTGGACCTGCGCGGTCGATCCCGGTAACTTGCGGCAGCTCCGAACCTTACCATGTTCATCCGGATCCCCTTCGGGCTGGTGGCCTTGCTCCTGGTCACCACCCCCTCCATCGCCCAGGAACGCCCTGCCGATGCCTCCTCCCTCGCGCGCACCACGCTGGCTCAACGCGGTTTCCGGCCCGATGACCTGCTGGACCTGGTGACCAAGGACAGCTACCGCACGGCGCACAACGGCGTTCAGCACACCTACCTGCGCCAGCGCTGGCAGGGGATCGAGGTGTGGAACGGCGACATCGCCGTGCACCAGCGCACCGACGGCAGCCTGCTCACCCTCAACAACGGGGCGTGGTCGGGCATCGCCAAGCGCGTGAACACCACCGCGCCCGCACTCACCCCCGATGCGGCGCTTTCCCTGGTGCTGACGACGGACAAGGTCGGCGTGGGCCTTCCCCCGCTCGTTGGAACGGACCCCGGGCTGAAGCGCTGGAGCTATGATGGAACGGCCTTCAACGGCGAGCCGGTCACGGTGCAGCTGGTGTATCAGCCGGTGAACGAACAGCTGGTGCTCGCCTGGAACGTGAGCTACTACAGGCCCGACGGGAGCCACTGGTGGAACGTGCGCCTCGACGCCACCACCGGAGCGGAGCTGGACCGCAACGATTGGGTGAGCCAGTGCGCGTTCGATCACGCGCAGGACTCGGAGCATGCGCATGGCGAGGACCTTGCGCCCACCCCCTCAGCGCCCAACGACTACCGCGTCTTCCCGGTGCCGGTGGAAAGCCCGAACCACGGTGCACGCGCCATCAGCAACGCCCCCTGGACGCTCGGGGGCGTCGCATCGCCCTATGGCTGGCACGATACGAACGGGGCCGCCGGCGCGGAGAACACCGACACCCGTGGCAACAACTGCCGGGCCCAGGACGATACCGATGCCAACAACACCGGCGGCACGCGTCCCAGTGGGGGCGCGAACCTGGACTTCGACTTCGCGCTCGACCTCACCCAGGCGCCTTCCACGTACCTGAGCGCGGCCATCACCAACCTCTTCTACTGGAACAACATCATGCACGATGTGTGGTACCAGTACGGCTTCGACGAGCCGGCCGGGAACTTCCAGCAGAACAACTACGGCCGTGGCGGCACGGCCAACGACTGGGTGAACGCCGACGCGCAGGACGGCAGCGGCACCGACAATGCCAACTTCAGCACACCGCCCGACGGGCAGACCGGCCGCATGCAGATGTACCGCTGGACCTACACCTCTCCTGAACGCGACAGCGACCTGGACAACGGGGTGATCGCGCACGAGTACACGCACGGCATCAGCACGCGCCTGGTGGGCGGGCCGGCGAACAGCAGCTGCCTGGGCAATGCCGAGCAGATGGGCGAGGGATGGAGCGACTACTTCGCCTTGATGATGACCATGAAGCCCGGCGACCAGGCCACCGACGCCCGCGGCATGGGCACCTACCTGCTCGGCCAGCCCGTGAGCGGTGGCGGCATACGGCCTGCGCCCTACAGCACCAGCTTCGCGGTGAACAACTACACCTACGCGAACACCAACAGCGGCCTCAGCCAGCCCCACGGCATCGGCTTCGCCTGGTGCACCATGCTGTGGGAGATGACCTGGGACCTGATCGCCCAGTACGGCTACGACCCCGACCTGTACAACGGCACCGGCGGCAACAACATCGCCATGCAACTGGTGATCGACGGGCTGAAGCTCACCCCGTGCAGCCCGGGCTTCGTCGATGCACGCGATGCGATCCTTCTTGCGGACCAGCAGAACAACGGTGGCGCGAACCAGAACCTCATCTGGTCGGCCTTCGCGCGCCGCGGCCTGGGCGTGAGCGCCAGCCAGGGCAGCAGTGCCAGCCGCAGCGACCAGACGGAGGCCTACGATACGCCGATGCCGAACAACGTGGGCATCGCGGCGCTGCTGGAGCCCTCGCCCGGCCTCGTGTTCGACTGCGCCGCCACCGGCATCACCGTGCGGGCCACCGTGCGCAATTATGGGCAGGCCGCCCAGACCGGCTTCCCGGTCCGCTACCAGCTCGATGGCGGCGCGCTCGTGAGCGAGACCTTCACCGGGACCCTCGCGGCCGGTGCGTCGGCCACCTTCGTGTTCGCCACCCCGCTGAACGTGGCCGGGGCCGGCGCGCATACGCTCACCGTCTCCACCGCGCTCCCGGGCGACGGGGCCACCGGCAACGACAGCTATCCCGCCAGCATCACGCTCACCAACACCACCGTGCTGAACGCACCCCTCACCGAAGGCGTGAACGGCGGCAACGTCACACCCACCGGTTGGTTCCTGCAGAACCCCGACAACAGCACCACATGGACGGTGACCAACGTGGCCAACGGCGCCGGTTGCAGCGCGAGCAACGCATGGTCCATCAACAATTACGCGTACAACGCCTCCGGCCAGGAGGACCGGTTGGTCACACCCGTGATCGACCTGGCCGTTTCGGGCCTCACCCGCCTGAAGTTCGACCATGCCTATGCACCGTACAGTTCCAGCTACAACGACGGGCTGCGGGTCGACGTGAGCAACGACTGCGGGCGCACGTGGACACAGGTGTTCTACGCCAACGGCGCCGCCCTCGCCACGGCGCCGGCCACCAACTCGAACTACGTGCCCTCCGCCTGTGCCCAATGGCAGAACCACGACCTCGACATCAGCGCGTACGACGGCCAGCGGATCCTGGTACGCTTCACCGCCATCAACGACTTCGGGAACTGGTTGTACCTGGACAACGTGCAGATCGTCAACGCCGGCCTGGCGGTGCCCTTGAAGCTGAAGCTCGAAGGGCCGTACGTGACCGCCACGGACCGCATGAGCGACAACCTGCGCACCGCGGGGCTCATCCCCTCCACTGAACCGTACACCGCGCTCGGGTTCACGCAGCTCGGAGGCAGTGGGGCCACGCTGCAGCCCACCGCGCTCAGCGTCACCGGCGACAACGCCATCGTGGACTGGGTGCTGGTGGAACTGCGTGATGCCACCGCTCCGACGACCGTCCTGGCCACACGCAGCGCGTTGCTTCAGCGCGATGGCGATGTGGTGGGCCTCAACGGCATCGCGCCGGTGGTGTTCACCGGCACGGCGGGCAGCTACCACGTGGCCGTGCGGCACCGCAACCACCTGGGCTGCATGACCGGCTCGGCCGTGGCGCTCGGCAGCGCTCCTGCACTGATCGACCTCACCCAGCCGGGCACGAGCACCTACGGCACCGAGGCGCGCAAGAACGTGAACAACGTGATGGTGCTGTGGACCGGCAACGCCGTGCCCGATGCGCAACTGCGCTACACCGGTGCGGGCAACGACCGCGACCCCATCCTCACCGCCATCGGCGGCAGCATCCCCACCAGCACGCTGAGCGGCTACCGCACCGAGGACACCAACCTCGACGGGGTGGTGAAGTACACCGGCACCGCCAACGACCGCGATGCCATCCTGCTGAACGTTGGTGGCAGCCTGCCCACCGCCACGCGCACCCAGCAGCTGCCCTGAGCCGGAAAGGACCTGATGCAAGAAGCCCCGCCGAACGCGGGGCTTCTTCCTGAACGGAACGGCGATCAGCAGAACTCCTCGTAGGCGCCCTTGAGGTGCTCGGCGATCATGTCGGCCGAGCGGCCCTCGATGTGGTGGCGCTCGATGAAGTGCACCAGCCTGCCATCCTTGAAGAGGGCCATGCTGGGGCTGCTGGGCGGGTAGGGCAGGAAGTGCTTGCGGGCCTGGGCCACGGCCTCGGTGTCCACGCCGGCGAACACGGTGACGAGGTGGTCGGGGCGCTTGCTGCCCGTTAGGCTGGCCTTCACGCCGGGGCGGGCGGCACCGGCGGCGCAGCCGCACACGCTGTTCACCACGCACAGCACGGTGCCGGGCTGCGAGAGGGCCTTGTCCACCTGGTCGGGGGTATGCAGTTCGTCGAAGCCGGCCATCGTGAGGTCGGACTTCATGGGGGCTACGAGCTCGGGGGGATACATCGTCGGTCTGGTCGGTTGTTGGTTGGAACGGCCGGAAGGCCCGGCGCGGGTGCAAAGGTAACAGGCGGTGAGGGGGTCCTGTTCGGCCGGCTACCTTGGGGCCATGAGCGCCGCCGTGCAAGGCTGGTTCGACGTGCTGCCGGAACCCTGGCAGGCACCGGCCCAACGTATCCGGGAGCTGCTGCTGGAGGCCTCCCCGGTGATGCGCGAGGAATGGAAGTACCGCACGCCCTTCTACAGCCACCGCCGCTGGATGTGCTACCTGAGCCTTCAGAAAGCGGGCCTGGTGCTGGGCTTCGTACAAGGCCGCAACATGCTCGACCCGGACGGGCTGTTCGCCCCCACGGACCATACGCAGATCCGCCATTACCTGCCGCCGCCCGCCCCGGCGCCGCTGCCTGAGGCCGCCCTGCGCCGCCTCATCCACGAGGCCATCGCGCTGAACGAGGTGCTCGCGCAGGAGCAGCTGGCCAAGGCCCGGCGGAAACGGCGTTAATGCACCACCACTACACGACGCGACACCTGCGCCCCGCCCCCATCGGCCCGCAGCAGGTAGGGACCTTCCGTCAGGTCTCCGAGGTCGAGCACGTGCCGCTCACCGGTCATGCGCTCCCGGCGCACCAAGCCGCCGTCCGCGCGGTAGAGTTCCAGCCGGACCGTGCCGGTGCCGGTGCGCTCGAGGAACAGCAGGTCGCTCGCGGGGTTCGGATAGGCCGAAAGCGTGGCCAGCCCACCCTCTTCGATCCCACCCGCGCACCCGACGTTGGTGACCACAAGCTCGTCGATCATCCAACCGTCGCGGCCGTTGGTGTTCGCCGCAGCGTGGAAGGCGAAACGGAAGCGCATGCTGTCCGGAAAGCTGGTCCGGTACTGGAGCTGCTGCAAGACGACGATGGTGCATTCCCATGTGATGGACGTGCTCTGCCATCCCTGGTCCGGGCCGGTGAAAAGCAGCATCGAATCGGTCTGTATCCCTGCGCCGGACCACGAGATCCACGAAGGCCAGGCGAAACCGGACGGGTCGGTGCGTGTCCAGCCCGTGCCATGGATGGGATCGTAGTACTCCAACCAACCGAAAGCCTCATCGCTGTCAGCGTCCATCCTGTGCTCGAAGCTCACCGTCACCGCTTCGCCGAGGAAATTCACCGGCACGCTGAACCCCGCATAGCTGATGCCGCCCACCGGATAGGGAAGCACGGTGTCCGTGACCAACGCGCTCGGTGCGGAGTAGGCTGAATCGAACACGGTCTTGTCCGGGGCGCCCACCTGCCAGCTGCCGCTCAGGCTGTCCAGCGTGCGGTCGGCGCCGGGATCGAAGCTGATGGTCCAGGAGACCGGTGTCTGCGCGAGGATGAGCAACGGCATGCTCATCAGAACGGTGGCAAGGGCTCGGGGCATGTGCATTGGGGGTGGGCGTCACCGTTGCACGATCACACGGCGCGTGGCCTGCGCCCCGCTCCCATCGGCCCGCAGCAGGTAGGGACCTTCCGGCAGGTCGCCGACGTCGAGCGCGTGCCGCTCACCGATCATGCGCTCGCGCCGCACCAGGGCCCCGTCCGCGCGGTAGAGATCCAGCCGGACCGTGCCGGTGCCGGTGCGCTCGAGGAACAGCAGGTCGCTCGCGGGGTTCGGATAGGCCGAAAGCGTGGCCAGCCCACCCTCTTCGATCCCACCCGTGCACCCGTTGTTGGTCACCACGAGGTCGTCGATCATCCAGCCGTCGCGGCCGTTGGTGTTCGCCAGCGCCTGGAACGCGAAGCGGAAGTGCATGCTGTCCGGGTAGCTGGCGCGCTCGCCAGGGCCCTGCACCACGGCCACACATCGCCATGCCAGGTGCACTTGGCCCCACCCATTGTTCGTGCCCGTGAACACCAGCGCCGAATCGGTATCGATGCCATCGCCGGTCCATTCCACCCAGCCTGAATACCATCCCTGCCACGGATCGGTCTTCACCCACGATTGGCTGATCATCGCATCATACCATTCGATCCACCCATACGCCTCACCACTGTCGATGCCCAGGCGATGGGTGAAGTCCAAGCTGACGTCCTCTCCGAAGAAGTTCACCGGTACGCTGAACCCCGCATAGCTGACGCCACCCACCGGATAGGGAAGCACGGTATCGGTGACCAACGCGCTCGGCGCGGAGTAGGCTGAATCGAACTCCGTCTTGTCCGGGGCGCCCACCTGCCAGCAGCCCTGCAGGCTGTCCAGCGTGCGGTCCGCGCCGGGGT
>JBGAGX010000048.1:0-15552 GCA_044226515.1 Flavobacteriales bacterium
CCGGCAGCCCATGGCCGCGAGACCACCAGACCGCAGAGCAGCGCGGAGGCGTAGTTCACCACGATGGCAGGCAGCAGGGGGACGGAGCGGAGCTCGAACGACTTGAACAGCACGAAGAGCGCGGCCACGAGGAGCGCGGCGAGGATCACCAGGGCCATGCGGGATCGGGGAATGGACCGTTCACGAACCACGCGACATGGTCGGGACCGGACCGTTCGGAACGCGCGGCCGCTGCGGGGATGGCCGGTACCGGGGTGCCCCGGCCGAAGACCGTCGACCCGGTGATCTCCCGGACCTCGTCCCACAGACCCTGACGCAGGAAATGGCCGAGCAGTTCGGCCCCGCCTTCCACCAGGACCGATCGGATGCCGCGGCGATGCAGTTCGTTCACCACCTGCGGAAGGACATCGGATGCAGAGGACAGCGCGACCTGTTCGACATGCACGTCCGGGCGTGGGTCCGTGTTGAAGAGCAGGGTGGGGGCCTCGTCGTCGAAGACCCTGGACCGTGCCGGGGTGATGTTCGCGCGATCGATCACCACGCGCAAGGGCTGTCGGCCTTCCACCAGCCGCACGGTGAGCTGCGGGTCGTCGTTCACCACGGTGCGGCTGCCCGCCAGGATGGCCTGCTCCTCGCTTCTCCAGCGGTGCACGAGCACATCGGTGGCCGGTGCGCTGATGCGCTGGACCCCGCGACCATGGCGCGGATGCCGGTCAAGGAATCCATCGATCGAGCGCGCCCACTTGAGCACGATGTACGGGCGTTCGCGTTCCACGCTGGTGAGGAAGCGCCGGTTCGTCCATCGGGCCTCCGCTTCGCACACGCCCACCTCCACCAGCACGCCGGCATCACGCAAGCGGGCGATGCCACGGCCTGCCACCTGTGGGAAGGGGTCCTGGTGTGCCACCACCACGTGCTTCACCCCGCGCGCGATGAGCAGGTCGGCGCATGGTGGCGTGCGGCCGTGGTGCGCGCAGGGTTCCAGGCTCACGTACATCACCGCGTCCGCAGGAACGGGCCCATCGCCGTAAGCCCTCAGGCACTCCACCTCCGCGTGCGGCCGTCCTGCCACGTGGTGCCAGCCTTCCGCGAGCACGCGGTCGCCCTGCACCAGCACCGCGCCCACCAGAGGGTTCGGTGCGGCCGTGCAGGCGCCGAGGCGCGCCAGCTGCAGGCAGCGTTGCATCCAGGTGGTGTGGTCCATGCGGCGGGCTGCGAAGATGCGAAGGGCGGGGGCGATCTTTGCCCCGTGACGATGCGTGTGGCCTCCAACACCGTGGGCGCCGTGCTGGACCAGTACCAGCGCGACCTTGCCGTGCACTACCCGCCGAGCGAGGTGCGCGCCATCGCGGCGGCGGTGTTCCAGCATGCCCTCGACTGGGACCTGGCCCGCGTGCTGATGGACCGGGATCATGCGCTCAGCGAGAGCGAGCTGCTGCGCGTGTACATGCCGCTGAAGCGCCTGCGCACCGGCGAACCGCTCCAGTACGTCATCGGCACCGCGGAGTTCCTCGGCCTCGCCCTGCTGGTGGAGCCCGGTGTGCTGATCCCGCGGCCCGAGACCGAGGAACTGGTGGACCGCATCGTGCGCTCGGGCGTACGACCCCGGCGGATCGTGGACGTGGGCACCGGCAGCGGCTGCATCGCGCTCGCACTGAAGCATCGTTTCCCCGAGGCGGAGGTGTACGGCCTCGACGTGAGCGAACGCGCCCTGGAGATCGCGGAGCGCAACGCCCGCCTCAACGGACTGGATGTCCACTGGGCCAGGATCGACGTGCTCGACGAGCGCTGCATGCTGCCGGGCCATGCCGGGCTGGTGGTGAGCAACCCGCCCTACATCCCACGCACCGAGGCCGATACGCTGGCCCTGCATGTGCGCGAGCATGAGCCTCACCTCGCCCTGTTCGTGGACGGGGAGGACCCGCTCCGCTTCCACCGCGCGATCGGTCTGAAGGCGCTGGATGCCCTGGTGCCTGGCGGGACGCTCTGGTTCGAGGGCCACCGCGACCACATCGCCCGGCTGCCCGGCATCCTGCTCCAACAAGGCTTCCGCGAGGCGGAGGCCCTCACCGACCTGAGCGGCGCACCACGTTTCGTGCGGGCCGTTCGCTAGTGCGCTTCACACCATGAGCCGCGACCACGACGCCGAGAGGATCAAGCAACTGCGCGAGGAGTTGGAGCTCCACAACCACCGGTACTACGTACTGGCCGCGCCCACCATCAGCGACCAGGAGTTCGACCACAAGCTCAAGGAGCTCGAACGCCTTGAGGCGGAGCATCCCGAGCTCGCCGACCCCAACAGCCCCACCCAACGCGTGGGCGGCGACATCACGAAGAACTTCCCCGTGGTGGCGCACCGCTACCCCATGCTCTCGCTGGGCAACTCCTACAGCCGCGAGGAGGTGGCCGAGTTCGTGGCGCGCGTGGAGAAGAGCGTGGGCCGCACGCGCTACACCATGGAACTGAAGTACGACGGCGTGGCCATCAGCCTTACGTACCGCGATGGCGAACTGGTGCGCGGGGTGACGCGCGGCGACGGGGAGAAGGGGGAGGAGATCACAGCCAACATCCGCACGGTGCGATCGATCCCGCTGAAGCTCCGGGGTGAAGGCTGGCCGACCGAGTTCGAAGCGCGTGGCGAGATCATCTTCACGAGGAAGCAGTTCGACAGGCTGAACGCCGAGCGCGCCGCGGCCGGCGAGGAGCTTTACGCCAACCCGCGCAACACCGCGGCCGGCACGCTCAAGAACCAGGACCCGAAGCTGGTGGCGAAGCGCGGCCTCGACAACTTCATCTATGGCCTGCAGGGCGAGGACCTGCCCACGCGGAGCCACTACCGCAACATCATGGCCGCCCGCGCATGGGGCTTCAAGACCCCCATGCCCGAACACCGGTTCATCGCGCAGGCCGACGATGTGGACGGCATCATGGCCTTCATCGATCATTGGGGCACGGCCCGGCACGACATCGGCTTCATCATCGATGGCATCGTGGTGAAGGTGGACGACCTCGACGTGCAGGAGGAGCTCGGCCTCACCGCCAAGAGCCCGCGCTGGGCCATCGCCTACAAGTTCCAGGCGGAGCAGGCCACCACCCGGCTGAACGGCGTGTCCTTTCAGGTGGGCCGGACCGGGGCCGTAACACCCGTGGCCGAGCTGGAGCCCGTGCTGCTGGCCGGCACCACGGTGAAACGCGCCTCCCTCTTCAACGCCGACCAGCTCGAGCGCCTCGACCTGCATGTGGGCGACCTGGTGCGAGTGGAGAAGGCCGGCGAGATCATCCCGCAGGTGGTGGGCGTGGAGAAGGAGCACCGGCCGGCCCACGCGCATAAGGTGCGCTTCCCGCATTCCTGTCCGGAATGTGGTACCCCGTTGATCCGGATCGAGGGCGAGGCCCAGCACTACTGCCCCAACGAGCACCAGTGCCCCCCGCAGATCACCCGCCGCATCGAGCACTTCGTGGCGCGCAAGGCCATGGACATCGAGGGCCTGGGCGGGGAAACGGTGGAGGAGCTGTTCCGCGCCGGTCTGATCCGCAACGTGGCCGACCTCTACGACCTGTCCGTGGAGCAACTGCTGGCCCTGGGCAAGGGCTGGGGCGAGAAGAGCGCGCGCCAGGTGGTGGCGGGTGTGGCGGCCAGCAGGGCCGTGCCCTTCGAGCAGGTGCTGTTCGCCTTGGGCATCCGCCATGTGGGCGAGACCGTGGCCAAGAAGATCGCCCGCGCCGTGGGCTCCATCGACCGGCTGATGGCGATGGGGAAGCAGGAGCTCACCGCCATCGATGAGGTGGGCGAGGTGATCGCCGAGAGCATCGTGGACTTCTTCGCCGCGGAGGGCAACCGCGCTGTGCTCGAACGCCTGCGCCAGGCCGGACTGCGGTTCGAGATCGAGGCCGACGCCGGACCCATCAGCGACACCCTGGCAGGCAAGAGCATCGTGGTGTCGGGCGTTTTCCGCAATTTCAGCCGCGACGGCATCAAGGAGGCCATCGAACGCCACGGCGGCAAGGTGAGCGGTTCCATCAGCAAGAAGACGACCTTTGTGGTCGCCGGTGCTGACATGGGCCCCGCGAAGCGGGCCAAGGCCGATGAGCTCGGGGTGCCGGTGATCGACGAGGAGGAGTTCAGCCGGATGATCGGGGAATGAAACTGTTCGACCGCATCAAGGAATGGCTGGGCCGCAGGGCCCTGTTGCGCGAGGCGATGCCCGAACGGCGTCCCGTGCCCCGCAACCTCGCGGCCTGCGGCAAGATCGGCATCGTGTACGTGGCCACCGATGAGCAGGCCCACGGGCACGTGCGCAACTACGTGAAGAAGATCAAGGAGGAACTGGGCATCCACCGCATCCAGTGCCTCGGCTACTCGGAGGAGAAGCTGCTGCCGCACTACCTCCACGCCAAGCTCCATTTCGATGCCTTCCACCAGAAGGACCTCAACTGGTACCGGATCCCCGGCGGCAACACGGTGAACAACTTCATCGCCGAGGAGTTCGATGTGCTCATCGACCTCTCGCTGGAGGACCACCTGCCCATCCAATACATCGTGGCCAAGAGCCGCGCCCGCTTCAAGGTGGGCCGCTGGGGCGACAGCAACCGGCATTTCCTGGACATGATGATCGACATGGCCGGCGCCAACAGCCTGTCCCAGTACATCGCCCAGGTCGACCGCTACCTGTTGATGATCAACACCCCGGCCACCAAGGAGCCCTCGCTCAACTGAGCGATCTTTGCCGGAGCGTTCAGCACAACCTCCATGGACAATCGTTTCCGCGGCCTCGGCGTGGCCCTTGTAACGCCCTTCCGTCCCAATGGCGCCATCGACTACGCCGGTCTGGAGAAGCTCATCGAGCACCAGATCGCGGGCGGTGTGGACTACGTGGTGAGCATGGGCACCACCGGGGAGAGCGTCACCCTCACCAAGGCCGAGAAGAAGGAGCTGCTCGCGCAGACCATCGGCTACGTGCGCAACCGCGTCCCCGTGGTGCTGGGCGTGGGCGGCAACAACACCGCCGAGGTGATCGAAAGCCTGAACGCGTTCGACATGGACGGGGTGGACGCCATCCTCAGCGTGAGCCCGTACTACAACAAACCCACGCAGGAAGGGATCTACCAGCACTACAAGGCGATCGCCCAGGTGGCGCTGCGGCCCATCATCCTGTACAACGTGCCCGGCCGCACCGGCAGCAACATGACGGCCGACACCACGCTTCGGCTGGCCCGGGACTTCAAGAACATCATCGCCATCAAGGAGGCCAGCGCCAACCTCGACCAGATTGGACGCATCCTCAAGCACAAGCCGCAGGATTTCATGCTCATCAGCGGCGACGACGGCCTCACCCTGCCCATCATCGCGCTGGGCGGCGTGGGTGTGATCAGCGTGGTGGGCAATGCCCTGCCGGAGGAGTTCAGCTCGCTGGTGAACGCTGCGCTGAAGGGCGACCTGGAGACGGCCCGCCGTGAGCACCTGCGCCTGATCGAGGTGATCGACCTCCTCTTCGCCGAAGGCAATCCCGGCGGCATCAAGCATGCGCTGAAGGTGCTCGGCATCTGCGGCGACACCATGCGCCTGCCCCTGGTGAACATCAGCGAGGCCACCGCCAACAAGCTCTACCACGCCCTGGCCGATGCCGAGGTGGTGAAGCTGTAGGTCGCTCAGTCCGTGTAGCCGAACCGCTTGCCGCCGTTCTGCACCTCCACCTTCACGATGTCGCTGAAGGGGATGCGCACCTCCAGGGTCGGGGCGAAGCGGGAAGGATGACCAAGGAGCGTGTCGTTCCTCAGTTCAATGCGATCGAAGTACATGGTATTTCGCTTGCCGGAGCGCATGGTGATCCGCGCCTCGATGGAAGGGCCGTTGGGCAGTTCGACAGGCCGACCCTCCTTGTCGGTGCAATGGATCATGCGTATGCCGTTGGCCTTGTAGGTGTGCACCTCGAACACCGGTCCTTGGGTCCGGACGACGGTGGGCTCCGTGCCTTGCAGCTGCTCGCGCAGGCTTTCCGGAGTGATGTGGTAGGTCTTGCAGCCCGCCAGTAGGAACAAGCTCACAGCGAACACGCGACCGTGCATGGGTGAAAGCTATCGCCTCCGGGCCTTCCGCAGGACCTCGCCGATTACCTTTCGGGTCGCATGGATTTCCTCGCCCTCGACTTCGAAACGGCCACGGCACAGCCCGACAGCCCGTGCGAACTGGGGATCGCCGTGGTGCGGGGCGGGGTGGTGCGCGAGGTGCGCAACTGGCTCATCAAGCCGCGGCAGTGGCCCTACTTCAGCCCGTTCAACGTGGCGGTGCATGGTATCCGACCGGAGGAGGTGGCCGATGCACCGCGCTGGGAGGCCGTGTGGGAGGAAGCCCTGCCGTTGCTGGAGCGGAACACGGTGGTGGCGCACAACGCGGCCTTCGACATGGGCGTGATCCGCGCCACCCTGGCCAGCCACGGACAACCGCACCCCACCTTCCAGTACTTCTGCAGCGTGAGCATGGCCCGCCGCGTATGGCCGGGTCGGCCCACCTACAACCTGAAGGCGCTGTGCGATGCGCATGGCATCCCGCTGAAGCACCACCGCGCCGGCAACGATGCCGAGGCCACCGCCGAACTGGTGCTGCGCGCGGCCGACCGCTTCCCCTCGATCTCGGATTTCCTCACCAAGGCCCAGGTGAAGGTGGGCGCCTTCTACCCGCAGGGCCACCGCACCCCGGGCGGCAAGGTCACCCCGGTGGCGGCCTGGCGCTGAGCTACTGCTTCACGAACCGGAGGGAGGAGGAGCGCTCCCCGCGTAACCGCACGGTGTACATCCCGGCGCCGAGCCCGCTGAGGTCAAGGCCATGTCCGTTCCAGCGTATGGGCAGCATCCGCCCGGTGGCATCACGAAGCTCCAGGTCGTTCCACACCGCGCCGGTGGGCAATCGCACCTGCAGCACGTCGCCGGCCGGGTTGGGGAAGGCCATCAGCCGTACCCCTTCGCTTGCTTCGCCCACGGACGTGGTGCATGGGAGCTGCTCGATCAGCTGCCAGATCTCGTTGTTGAAGATGATGGCCACGGACTGGGAGGTGTAGGCCGGATCGCCCATGCGCACCACCACCATGTTCCGGCTCGGCACCACGTTCAGCAACTGGTCGTTCTTGCCGAGCCCGCAGATCATGTCGGGTGGGGCATCGGGCATGGCGGGACCGGGGAACACGAACTGCAGCTCGGGCACCATGAAGCTCGGCTGACCGTTCAGCCACCAGAGGTAGCCGTAGCTCTCGTTCAGCGCTTGCGAGGGTGTGGTCATCGCCGTGAAGTAGGCGGTGTCGTGCAGTACGGTGTCGGTGTTCCACACCCCGCGGTTCAGCGCGAGGAGCCCGTAGCGCGCCATGCTTCGGGCCTTGCTGAGGTAGACGTTGTCGTACCCGCTGGGGAACCAGAGGCCGTCCATGCCGATCTTGTTGCGGAGCCGCGTGTTGAAGTAGTTGGTGAACGTTGTTCCGGTGGCGCCCGCGATCACGCCATCGAGCTTGGTGTAGGGCGCGTTGTGGTAGGCCCAGCGCGTGCCGGGGTCGGCCAGGTACACCAGGCAGCTCGGGTCGGTGCAATGGTCATCGGCCACCCCGTCGTCGAGACCGGTGGTCATGGTGAGCTGGTTCCGCACCGTGATCTGCGCCTCCTGCTGCGGCGTGCAGCTGGTCCACCCGGTACCGAGGTAGGTGCTGCTCGGCTGGTTGATGTCCAGGTAACCCTCCTCCTGCGCGATGCCGGTGAGCATGGCGGTGAGCGTCTTGCCCGCGCTGGCCCAATACCACAGGCTGTCCTGCGTGAACGTGCCGTAATAGTGCTCGAGCACGATCCTGCCGTCCTTCAGGATCAGAAAGGCCTTGGTGTTGCGCGAGCCCACGAAGTCGATCAGGCTGTCGATGCGGTCGGGGCACCAGCCCAGCGACGCGGGTGAGAGCGTGTCCCAGGTGGAGGACCCGATCGGCGGAAAGTAGAGCGGTTGCGCCCGGAGCGTGGTGCCCAGGGCGAGCAGCGTGGCGAGGAGAGCGGTGCGTGCCATGCTCCTTGGACGCAGGGGTGGGGAAAAGGTTCACTTCCCCTTGGTGGGGATCGGCTCGGGCAGGGGCACGTACATCTTCTTGATGCGCACCAGCGGCCCGGGGCACACCTGCATGTGGCAGTTGGCGCAGGCCTGCACCAGCGCGTTGTACGCCTGCGCACGGTTCTTCCTCTTCGCCTTGTAGAAGGCGTCGAGGGTGCTGAGGAAGTGGTCGGCGAAGGGGTCGAACACGGCGTGGTCCACCATGCCTTCAGTGGGCGTGGCGGTCTTCATCTTCCTGAAGTGCTCAGGGAAGGGCGGGCGGTCCTCGTTCCGCTCAATGTGCTTCTTCGCCGTGTCCATGAACGAGGCCATGTTCCGCATCAGCAGGGCCAGTTCGCTGGGCGGTTTCAGGTCCTGGGGCGGCGCGGCGGCAGAACGTCCGCCGGGAAGGCCGAACGAAAGGCCGATCATGGCCAGGACCGCGAGAACGAGGAGCGGGCGAAGTGTGCGTGCCATCAGCGCAGGTGCAGTTCGAAGGAGACATCGTCCATGACGAAGCTGCCGGCCACGCTGCCATCGGCATCGAAGTAGGCGCTCAGGTACACCAAGGCCGTACGGGTGCCCGGCGGGATGATGCCGCTCTCCGAACACCGCACCAGCTGCCAGTCAGGCCCCTGCGTGTCGCAAGGCAGGTTGCGCGTACGCAGGGTCTGCAGCGGCTTTCCATGGTCGTTCAGGTATTCCACCACCACGCATCCCTTGAAGTGCGGGTTGCCCACGGCGCCCATGTGGCCCACGATGCGGCCCACCACCTTGCGGGCATCGATGGAGTCCTTCAGCACGCTGATGTCGATGCGCTGGGGCTCGGTGCGCACCTCGGTGCGAGCGGTTGCCGTGAACTGGAAGAAGTGCTCACCGCGGCCGTTCTTCTCGCCCCAACCCTTGGCGAAAAGCCCGTTCGCGCCGTAGGTGGCGATGGCCATGGTGCCGGGCTTTCCCGCGAAGGTCCCCTCCCTGGCCCAGGCGGCGAGCTCGGCCGGGTCCGTGGCCTCCGCACCAGGGTTCTTCAACAGGTTGCGGCCGGCCAGCTCATGCTGGGGGCGCTGCGGCGTCGCGGCCTTTTCCTGCGCCAGCACGGGCATGGCGATCAGGGTGGCGAGGGGAAGGAGGGTTCGGATGCGCATGGGGATGGGGCCAAGTTAACCGGCCTTGCGGAGCTGACGATGCAAGTGGCCTGCCACGTTGTCCGCTGTCGTCAACGGGCATGATGATCGCGATCTTCACCCCATGGACGAGGCACAGCAGCGGACCGAGCTGGCGGTGGAACGGCGACGCATCGTCACTGCGGCGATCCCGCCCGCCTTGGGCGTGGTGCTGCTCTGGGTGGCCTTTGCCTTCGACCGGGTGTACGACCTCGACCTGGCGCAGTACGGCATCCTGCCGCGCACCTGGAGGGGCCTGCTCGGCATCCTCATCTCGCCCTTCGTTCATGCCGACCTGGACCATCTCTTCAACAACAGCGCGCCGCTCTTCGTGCTCGGCTGGCTGCTCGTGTACTTCTACCCGAAGGTGAGCGGACGCGTGCTTTGGGTGAGCTGGCTGGTGGGCGGCCTGTGGGTGTGGTGCACCGCACGCGAGAGCTACCACATCGGTGCGAGCGGGGTGGTTTACGGCCTGGCGTCCTTCCTCTTCGTGAGCGGCCTCATCCGCAGGCAGCGCGGCCTCATGACCGTGTCCCTGATCATCGTGTTCCTGTACGGGAGCATGTGGTGGGGCATGCTTCCGTTGGTGCCGCACATCAGCTACGAGAGCCACATCTGCGGGGCCGTGGCCGGCGTGCTGCTCGCCATCGTGTACAGGCATGTTCCACCGGCGCATGTGGCACCGCCCATCGAGTTCCCCGAGGAGGAGGAAGAGGAAGCACCTTCACCGGCGGAAGGGGATGAGGTGGACGAGGCCCGCCTGGAACAGGAGCGAAGGCTCGGTGCCCATGCCGCGGAGCCGGGTGATCACGACCCCTTCGCGCCCATGTGGCGCAGCACGTCCACGCACCCCACGCGGGCCCGCTGGCTGGCGCGTCAGCAACCGCCGCCGCCGGCCGACGACGAGCCGTTCGAGCCCTGATCCGCTCAGTTACCCGCTGAGCCGGCGCGGCGGGCACGCTCGAGGTACTCCTGCATACGGGTCGTGTCACCGAGCCGCCCGTAGGTGCTGGCCACGTTGCCCAGGAGCCGCGCATCGTTCGGGCGGCGTTCCACGGCCTTCAGGAAGTAACCCAGCGCTGCGGACAGGTCGTTGCGGGTGAAGGCCGCCACGCCCAGGTTCTCCAACACCGACACGTTGGTCGGATCGATGGCGAAGGCCTTGAGGAAGGAGGCCTCGGCCTCGGCCGGCCTGTGGAGGTGCACGGCGAGCACCTCGCCCCTCATGCGGTGGGCGTCCGCGTTGCCGGGCGCGAGGGCGATGAGGCGGTCGAGCAGCACCAGGGCACTGTCCGCGCGGCCTTCGCGCATCCGCAGGTCCGCGCTCACGAGGTATGGATCGGGGTGGTCGGGGGCGAAGCGGTGCAGGGCGGCGAGCGCGCGATCGGCCCCTTCCGCATCGCCGTTCCTTGCCATGCGCCGCGCCACGAAGGCCAGGTTCGTCACGGCCACGGGCTGGTCGGCATCGCTGCGCAGGCAGGCTTCGAAGTGCTCCGCGGCCTCCCGGTCCCGGCCTTCATCCATGGCGATCAGGCCCAGCAACCCCCACGCGAGGTAGTGGTCGGGGTGGATCTCCAAAGCGCGGCGCAGGTGGATCACCGCCCGGTCGAAGTCCTTGCGCTTGGCCTTGGTGGTGCGCTGCCGGGTCCCCTGCTCGTAGTAGAGCTTGCCGGTCATCACCTGGCAGCGCGCGCTGTTGGCGCTCACCTGCACGTCATGCGTGAAGAGCGTGATGTCGTCCTTCCAGTCGGCATTGCGCGCCACGGTGCGACCCGCATAGGCCACCAGCGCAACGAGCATGAACGCGCGCACCATCTGCGGCCTTCCGCGTTCCTGCGCCTTCACCAACAGCCACGCCACCGCCACCGCGAAGCCGGCAAGGGGCATGAAGAGGAAGCGGTCGTTCAGCGGCGTGCCCAGGTCGATCACCAGGTTCGAAACCACCGAGAAAGTGAGCACGAAGTAGAGGATGCCGAAGGCGGCGGGATGGCGCGTGGGCAGCTTCCACAAGGCCCACATGCCCGGCACGGCCAAGGCCAGCAGGCCCGCCCACGCGAGGGGCGCATCCCCGCCCACCACCGGGATCATGGCCGGGTAGTGGTCGGTGGTGAGCTCGATGGGAAGGACCATCAGCGCGACATACTTCCACCAGGTGAGGCACACGGTGGCCAGGCGCTGTGCCGCATCGGCGCCGAAGAAAGGGTCGGTGAGGAAGGAGGGGGCCTGCGCCAGTTCGGGTGATGGATCCATCACGGAGGCGCGCAGCAGCAGGTAGGCGGCGAGCGGAACGAGCAGCGTTGCGGTGGCCAGCGCGATGCGACGGGCCTCGAGGCGTGCCATGTGCAGGGCGAGCGGCACCACGCCCAGGAAGGTGACGGCGTTCTCCTTGGCGGTGAGGGCCAGGAAGAAGAGGAGCGCGCCGGGCACCAACTGCACGGCCTTGCCGCCGCCGGCCCAACGCATCAGCGCTCGCGCGCAAAGCAGGCTCAGCGCCATGGCCAGGAGCTCGTCGAGGCTCTTGATGTTGGCCACCACCTCGCAATGCAGCGGGTGCACCGTGTACAGCACGGCGGCCAGGAAGGGCACGTTCGTCCACAGGGGACCGGCGTGCGCGGGCAGCACACGCTGCAGGAAGCGGAACAGCAGCAGGCCGGTGAGCGCGTAGAGCACCACGTTCACCAGGTGACCGGGGAAGGGGTTCGCTCCGAAGAGGCCATAGCACACGGCGAACACGGACTGAGAGAGTGGACGGTAGCGGCCACCGACCTCCACGCCGCCCTGGCCGAAGTAGCCGGTGAACACATCGGAGCCCCAGATCTTCGCCAGGCCCGCGAAGCCCTCCTTGGTGAACTTGTTATCGGTGATGAGGAGCGTGTCGTCGAGCGCCCAGCTGTGCGTGAGCGTGTTGGCGTTCAGCACCAGCGCCAGCAGCACCAGCAGCACCTCCGGCCTCTGCCAGGGCGAGCTGGACGATAATGATGTGTGTTCGCGGCGCGCCATGGGCTCGCTGCAAATTAGCCGCGGACCTTGATCGGTACCTACCTGTGCTTCGCCGCTGATGAAGGACGGCCCTCGGGGTTGAACGGAGAGCCCACTTGAAGCGACGCATATTCCTCGGCGCTCACCTCCCAACAGCCCAGTGCCGTGTGGATCAGATGGCAGCTGCGTTCCACCTCCTGGATATCGCCCCAGAGCTTGGGGAAGAGATCGCCGAGCACCGGGATGTAATGGATGCCATTGATCCGCTCGACCACCACCTCGATGGTCTTCGCCATAACGCGGACTTCCTGTGCAGGAGGAGGACGATCGGTCACCGTCTCATTCCCCCTTGTACACCGGCTTGCGCTTCTCCAGGAAGGCCTTCACACCCTCGTTGTAGTCGTGGCTGCGACCGGCGAGGCTCTGCAGCTCGTTCTCGTGGTCGAGCTGGGTGTCGAGGCTGCTGTGCTGGGAGCGGTTCAGGGCCTCCTTGGTGAGGGCGATGGCCTTGGTGGGCATCTGGGCCAGCTTCGTGGCCAGGCTCATGGCCTCGTTCATCAGCTCGCTGTCGGGCACCGCCTTCCAGATCATCCCCAGGTGCAGGGCCTCGGCGGCGCTCACCTTGGGTGCCAGGATCATCTGCCCGAAGGCGCGCTGCATGCCCACCAGGCGCGGCAGGGTGTGGGTGCCCCCACTGTCGGGGATCAGGCCGCGCTGCATGCCCACCAGGCGCGGCAGGGTGTGGGTGCCCCCACTGTCGGGGATCAGGCCGATGTTGATGAAGCTCTGGATGAAGTTGGCGCTCTCGGCCGCCAGCGTCAGATCGCAGGCGTAGGCGATGTTGGCCCCGGCCCCGGCGGCCACACCGTTCACCGCGCATACCACCGGCTTCGGCAAGGCACGCAGGCGCCGCACGATGGGGTTGTACTGCACGGTGATGATCTCCTCGATCAAGGTGCCCGGCGCGATGGCCTCGGCCAGGTCCTGCCCGGCGCAGAAGGCCCGCCCTTCGCCGGTGAGCAGCACGGCCCGCACGGTGGCATCGTCCTTGGCGGCGTCCAGGGCAGCGATGGTCTCCAGCGCCATCTCCCGGTCGAAGCTGTTCAGCTTGTCCGGACGGTTCAGGGTGATGGTGGCGACGCCCTCGGCGACGGAGTAATGGATCTTGGTGTAGGACATGGAGCGAAGATCGGTCGATCAGATGATCAGACGATCAGATGATGTGTCGATCGGATGATCCCCGAACGGTCTTGTGAAACGATCGATCAGGGTGCCTCGAAGCGGCGCATCTCCAAGTACCAAAGCAGGCTCCGAAGGTGGTAGCGCCAATGGTGGTCATAGCCGAAACCGAAGTACCAGCATGCTTCCAATGTTCGATCCTGGTCGATCGACCAGATCACATCGGACAGTTCGTTCGTGATGTCCAGGATATCGTCGATCGCATCGCCCAACTGCACACCGGTCCGTGAGAAGTCCGTGGTCACCGCTTCGGGGATGTGGTAGAAGCCGAGCATCGGGAACCGCTTCGAGAGGCAATCGCGCAGTTCACTCTGATCTGCTCGCGGTGGCTCAGTGCTACCGTCCTTGAACTCGAGCCCGTGGATGGACCTCAATTCGTGCCGCAGGACGCTCAGCTTGTCGAGGATGACTTCAAGCCGAATGAGATCGTCCTCGCTGACCGGGTTCGGCTCATGAACGAAGTTCAGCCATGATCGCGCCAACGCGGCCATTTCCGGCACCAAGCCCATTATCTGATCATCTGATCGACCGATCATCTGATCGCTACAAGCACTTGAACTGATCGAAAGGCTCCAGGCAGTCGTTGCACTTCCACAGCGCCTTGCAGGCCGTGCTGCCGAAGGCGGAGAGCATCACGGTGTTGGTGGAGCCGCATTGCGGACAGGCCACCACGGGCTGTTCACCCTTCAGCGCGCGGATGTCGGCGGTCTTCTCGGGCGGCGCGATGCCGTATTCCCTCAGCTTGCGCTTGCCGGTCTCGGTGATCCAGTCGGTGGTCCAGGCGGGGGAGAGGCTCATTTTCACCTCCACGGCCGGCACGCCCGCCTCAAGCAGTTCCTTCTTGATGTCGGCCGCCATTACGTCCATGGCCGGGCAGCCGGTGTAGGTGGGGGTGATGGTGATGATCGCCTTGCCGTCGGGCTCCACCTCCACCTGCCGCACCACGCCCAGCTCCAGCACGTTGATGGCCGGGATCTCCGGGTCCTTCACGTAGTCGAGGAGCTCGAGGATGCGGTCCTTGGTGATCATGGTTCGAACGTGTTCACCGCAACGGCGCAACGGACGCAACGGCGACCCAACGACCGGATAACGTTGCGTTCGCTGCGTCGTTGCGGTTCCTTCCTACCACTCCGCCCCGGGGTACGCCCGCTGCAGGTATTGCATTTCGGCCAGGATGAAGCCGAGGTGCTCGCTGTGCTTCCCTTGGCGGCCGCCAGATGCCATGAAGCCGTCGGCGGGGCGTTTCAGCGTGGCCTCGGCCAGCACCTTGTCCACAGTGGCGTCGAATGCGGCCTTGATCTTCGTGAGGTCGGGCGCGTTGCCGGCTTTCACCAGATCCTGGTGCACCTCGTCCATCACGAAGAGGTCGCCGGTGTAGGTCCACAGGTTCTCGAGGGCCTCCTGCGCACGGCGGTGGCTCTCCTCCGTGCCGTCACCGAATCGGATCAGCCAGTCGCTGCTGTGCTTCACGTGGTACTGGGCTTCCTTCACGGCCTTGGCGGCGATGGCGGTCAGTTGGGCATCGGCGCTCTTGGTGAGCGCCTCGGCCAGCGGCAGGTGATAGGCGTCGAACAGGAAGCTCCGCACGATGGTGTGCGCGTAGTCTCCGTTGGGCTGCTCCACCAACTTGGTGTTCAGGAACTGCCGTTCGTTCCGCAGGTAGGCGAGCGCATCCTCGTCGCGCCCCTTGCCCTCCACCTGTCCGGCGTAGGTGTATAGGTTGCGCGCTTCGCCAATGTGGTCGAGCGCCCGG
The DNA here is from genome assembly GCA_044226515.1 of Flavobacteriales bacterium. Classification (GTDB taxonomy): domain Bacteria; phylum Bacteroidota; class Bacteroidia; order Flavobacteriales_F; family PHOS-HE28; genus PHOS-HE28. The sequence continues at coordinate 15,188 of JBGAGX010000048.1, forward strand.
TTGGTGAGGGCGATGTCCTCCTCCAGCACGGGGCCGTGCCCGCACCACTCGCTCAGGCGATGGCTCAGGATGAGAAGGTCGTCCGCCTGGCGGAGAGCGTACGTGAAAAGCGCTTCCTGTTGGCTCATGGTCCCGGCCATCGCTCAGATGTACTTCGCCCCCTCGGGCATGGTGTAGAAGGTGGGGTGCCGGTAGGTCTTGTCGTCGGCGGGGTCGAAGAGCATGGCCGCATCATCGGGCTGGCTGCTGCTGATGGCGCCGGCGGGCACCACCCAGATGCTCTGCCCTTCCTGGCGGCGCGTGTACACGTCGCGGGCGTTCTCGATGGCCATCTGGGCGTCGGCGGCGTGCAGGCTGCCCACATG
>JBGAGX010000049.1:0-14844 GCA_044226515.1 Flavobacteriales bacterium
ATCACTTAAGCCATGATACTGCCACACATCCACAGCGAGGCCGACCTTGCGTGATTCCATCAGATAGGCGTAGTCCCCAATGGTCACAACGTATCGCCTTGGCACCGGTACGGGGGTATTCCCGCGTTGCAGCCAAACGTTGGTGGCAATGTCATACTCCCACAGGTCCGATTGGTTGGTGCCGGTGATATCGCCAAGGCCTGCATAGACCTTGTTACCGATGGCATAAAGCACGATGTTGGAACGCAGCACCCCAGGGAACGGTGCCAGTGCGACCCAGGTGTTGGTACTTGGTTCGAACCGACTGAACGCACTACTGGCCGAAGCGTTGATCGCGTAGCCATAAGAGCCAACGCCGACAATGTTCGTGTAATTCGCCCAAGCTGGTGTGGGCCCCACGGTGGACCAGGTCTCGGCCACCGGGTCATATTGCCACTGGTTGGTGCCAGCCTTTATGTATGCCTTTGTGCCGATCACGCAGGTGGCCCCGCTTATGTAATTGGGTAGGGAAGGCATCGCGGTCCAGGTGTTGTTGGTCGGGTCGAAGACATAGAAACTGTAGTTCGGCGATGAGCCAGGACCGATGCCACCACCGACGTACACCTTGGAATTGAGATGGAACGCGAACGAACCGGAACGGCCTGTGCCCGGCACGTTCGGTAGTGTGGTCCATTCGTTCGTTGCAGGGTCGTATTTCCTGAACGCGCTGGAGAACCCACCATCAGCCTGTCTTCCTGTCCCGAAGTACACAGCATTGGCCGTGGACACGGCGATCGCATCGGTCACATACAGGGCGCTAGGTGGGGTGCCGTTCTCGGTGCCCAATACAGGAGGATTCTGTGCGTGGATCAAGCCTGCAAAGAGAACGGCTAGAATGGGGGCAACATATCGAATGTGCAACTTCTCCATGGGGAAGAAACAGTGCCGCGGATCCATCGTGATAGACGCTTGCGCTCAAGTTACACCGAGCAAACAGATCGTGGTGGTTCGATTGTGCTCGAAATCCTGTTCTCCACCCGGTTCAGCAGTTACGCCTGGGTCAACCCGTACCGCGGCATGAAGCGCAGCAGGGCGGGCCGGCCAGGTAGATCGCCCGTGCTTCACTACGTTTGAGCATCGCCCACACCCGAACACCGGCGAGCACCGCATGGCCAAGCCACCACCCCCAAGCCGCCCGCCCTCAACGCCCGCTTCATGCAAGCCTTGGAGGCCGTGGGGCTCACGGGCTACAGCGCCAGCAAGCAATTGGGCACCAGCGAGGCCGTGATCAGCAACATCCGCCTGGGCAAGAACCCACCGAACGTGCTGCTGGTGGTGGCCCTGCTGCAGGCCTACCCCGCGCTCAGCGCCGAGTGGTTGCTGCGCGGCAAGGGGGCCATGGTGCGGTAGCGCCTTGTTCGGCACCAAGATCCCGGTTCCAGGTTGCAAGGAAAGGTGCCTCGCATGTGTGCGGGCGCTCTTTCCGGGTGTACATGACCGAGGTCCATCGGCATGCGCCACCGCGCCTCCATTTTTGCACCACCAACACACGCACATCCATGAAGATCGGCATCCTCGGAACGGGCATGGTGGGCCAGGTGCTCGCCAGCGGTTTCCTCAAGCACGGCCACCAGGTGATGATCGCCACCCGCAACCCCGGCAAGGTGGCCGACTGGCTGGACAAGCATCCGGGCGGTGGCGTGGGCTCGCACAAGGAGGTGGGCGCCTGGGCCGACCTCCTGGTGCTGGCCAGCAAGGGCGGCGCGGCCGAGGCGGCGATCCAGCTGTGCGATGCGGCCGACCTGGCGGGCAAGACCGTGATCGACGCCACCAACCCCATCGCCGACGCGCCGCCCACCAACGGCGTGCTGCACTACTTCACCACCCTGGAGGACAGCCTCATGGAGCGGCTGCAGCGCGCCTCGCCGGCGGTGAACTTCGTGAAGGCCTTCAACAGCGTGGGCAACGCCTACATGGTGGACCCCGACTTCGGTGGGATCAGGCCCACCATGTTCATCTGCGGCAACAGCGCCGACGCGAAGCGCACGGTCACCGCGCTGCTGGAGCAGTTCGGCTGGGAGGCCGAGGACATGGGCGGCGTGGAGGGCGCGCGCGCCATTGAGCCGCTGTGCATCCTGTGGTGCATCCCCGGCTTCACCCGCAACCAGTGGACGCACGCGTTCAAGCTGCTGAAGAAGTGAGGGCGGCGCACCCTCCCCCGCAGCTCACCGGTCCAGCCAGGCCTTGAACTCGGCCGAGCGCTCCACGCTCACGATGCTCTCGATCTCGGTGGCGGGGTGGAGCACCACCTTCACGCGGCTCTTGCTGTACGGCACCATGCTCTTGATGGAGCCGAAGCTCACGATGAGCTGGCGGTTGATGCGGAAGAAGTGGCGCGGATCGAGCTCCGCGTGGATCTTGTCCATGGTGCCGTCCACGATGTAGCGGTGGTTGTCCGCCGAAACGAGCTTCACGTAGCGGCCTTCGCTCTGGAAGTAGGCCACCTGCTCCACGGGCACCGAGCGGATCTGGCCACCGCTGGCCACCATGAAGCGCTCGCGGTAGGCGGGCTGGCGCAGCGCGCCGAGCTCGCGCAGCACACCGGGGTCGATGCCGAAGCGCCGCTTGAGCAGCTCCACCTTGCCCAGCGCCTGCCGTACATCGTCCAGCCCGATGGGCTTCAGCAGGTACTCGATGCCGTTGGCCTGGAAGGCCTGGATGGCGTACCTGTCGTAGGCCGTGGTGAAGATCACCGGCGCGTCCACCCGGACACGGTCGAAGATGGAGAAGCAGAGGTCGTCGCCGAGGTGGATGTCCATGAAGACGAGGTCGGGCCGCAGGGCCGCGATGCCCTGTGCGGCATCCTCCACGTTGTCGGCCATGCCCACCACGCGCAGGGTGGGATCGGCCTGTTCGAGCAACCGCACCAGGCCCTGTGCGGCCGGGGCTTCGTCCTCCACGATGTAGGCGTTCATGGTTCCTCGGAGAGTATGGGTACGGACGCGGTGTACTGGGCGTCCGAGACGGTGAAGATCGGCTCGGGGGCCCCGAGCATGGCATAGCGGCGGCGGATGTTCTCCAGCCCGGTGCCCGTGCCCACGGCCCCGGCGTTGCGGGGATGCAGGTCGTTGCGCACCAGCAGGCGGTCGCCCTCCACGTGCACCTCGATGTGCAGCGGCCGCGCGGCGCTGATGGCGTTGTGCTTGATGGCGTTCTCCAGCAGCATCTGCAGGGTGAAGGGCGGGATGAAGCCCGCGCGCCGCTCCACCGCCGCATCGATGGTCACCACCAGGCTGGTGCCGAAGCGCATGTGCTGAAGGTAGAGGTAGTGCCGCACCAGCTCCATCTCCTCGCGCAGGGGCACGATGGTGCGCTCGCGCGAGCCCAGCACCCTGCGGTACAGCGCGCTGAAGCTGGCGATGAAGGCGCGCGCCTGCTCGGGCTCGGTCTCCACGAGCGTGTACAGGGTGTTCATGGCGTTGAACAGGAAGTGCGGGTCGATCTGGCTCTTCAGCGTTTCGAAGCGTGCCATGAGGTTCTCCTGCTGGAGCAGTTCGTTCTCCTCCTCGAGCCGCTCCTTGTCGTCGGCGAGGGCGCGTGCGGCGAGCCGGCGCAGGCGGGCCTGGCGGTGGAAGAGCACCACGAGCACCACGGCGAGCACGCCGATGATGCCCAAGGCGCCCCACGCGATGCGCGAACGCTGGGCCCGGAGCGCGGCGGCCTCCGCCTCGGCGCGGGCGAGCCGCAGTTCCTCCCCGGCCTTCGTTACGCCGTACCGGGCCTCGGCCTCGGCGAAGGTCCCGTCGCGGAACACCCCTTCCAGGGAATCGCGCATGACCATCAAGGCGTTGAGGTCGCCGAAGAGCGCGGCCGTATCGTGGAGGGTCCGGTGCGCCCGGGCGATGCCTTCCTGCGCGTGCAGCAGCGCCACACCGTCGCCGGTGCGCACGGCCTCATCGCGCGCCTGCAGCAGCCGGGGCAGCGCCTCAACGGGCCGCTCCCGCACCAACCGGTCCACGACCTCCTGCCCCCGCCCGCCGGTGGTGTCCGTCGCAGGAGCGGCGAACAGCCCCAGCGGCCAGAGCACCAGCACGGCGCTTCGCAGGCAGCGGACGGTGGTGGTGGCGGGGTTCATGGCTCGCTCGTCAACAGGGGTACGCGGGCCTCGTACCGGTCGCCGGCCACGCGGAAGACGGGCTCGGTGGCGCCCAGCATGAGGTAACGCCGGCGGATGTTCTCCAGCCCGGTGCCGGTGCCGGCCTCGCTGGTGCCCCGCGGGCGCAGGTCGTTGCGCACCACAAGGCCGCCGTCCTCCACCGCGATGGTGATGCCCAAGGGCCTGGCCGCGCTGATGGCGTTGTGCTTGATGGCGTTCTCCAGCAACATCTGAAGGGTGAAGGGCGGCAGGTAGGCCTGCAGGGCCTTGGCCGGCACGTCCACGCTCACCTGCAGGCTGTCGCCGAAGCGGATGCGCTGCAGGAAGAGGTAATGCCGCACCAGCTCCAGCTCCTCCTGCACGGGCACGATGGTGCGCTCGCGCGAGCCCAGCACCTTGCGGTACAAGGCGCTGAAGCTGGCGATGAACTCGCGGGCCTTCGCCGGTTCGGAACCGACCAGCGTGTACAGCGTGTTCATCACGTTGAACAGGAAGTGCGGGTCGATCTGGCTCTTCAGGGTCTCGAAGCGCGCCATCAGGTTCTCCTGATGCAGCTGCTCGTTCTCCACCTCCAGGCGCTCCTTGTCGCGCTGAAGCACGCGCGCCATGGCCTTCCGCAGCTGCGCCTGGCGGATGAAGAGCCGCACCAGCACCCCCGTGAGCAGGGCGATCACGGCCGCAGCGCCCCAGGCGATCCACGCCCGCTGGGCGCGCAGGCTGTTGCCCTCGGCCTGGGCCTTGGCGATGGACAGTTCCTTCTCCAGGCGTGCCGCACCGAAGCGGGCCTGCGACTCGGCGATGGTGCGTTGGCGCATCATGCGGGCCAGCGAGTCCTTCACGGCGAGCAGCCGGTCGATGTGGTGCAGGGCCTGGGCGCTGTCGCCGGCCGCGAGCGCCAGCATGATGCGGTCGCCCTTCACGTTGGCCAGCACCTCGCCCACGCCGTAGGCCTCGGCCAGTCGCTCGGAGCGGTCCAGGAGCGCCGGCACCTCGTCCATGCGGCCCTGCTGCATGCACAGGTAGGACAAGGCGTTGGTGGCGCGGGCCTCCAGCTGCGGATAGCCGCTGGCCGGCACCACGGCCAGGGCGCGCCGCAGGGCCTTCTCGCTCTCCGCCATGCGGCCCTGGCCGCCCAGCGTGATGCCGATGTTGTAGTGGAGGTCAGCAAGCCCGAAGCTGTCCCGGTCCGCCTCCATCAGGGGAAGGGCGAGGTCCAACCAGTACAGGGCGCTGTCGCCCTGCTGCCGCAGGTCGGCGAGCGTGCCCATGGCGAGGTACACCCGGTGGCCGCGTGATACAGGTGTGGCCTGCACCATGCGGTACACCTCGCGCACCTCCCCCGCCGCGCGGTCGAAGAGGCCGAGGTCCATGTGCACGTTGGCGATGCCGAGCAGGGCGTCGATGCGGCCGAGCCGGTCGTCCGCGGAATCGGCGATGGCGTACGCCTGGAACTGGTCGGCGAGCGCGCCCTCGTACCGCCCCTGCAGGCGCTTGGCGTGCGCGCGGTAGCCGAGCAGCTCGGTGCGCCAGGCCGGGTCGCCGGCGAACGCCGGGAGGGCGAGCAGGGAGTCCACGCGGCGGATGGTGACCTCGGGGACCTCCGCCCGCAACGAGGCCGAGAGCCGCTTCTTCCAGGCCTCCAGCTCCGGTGCGCGCGCCAGCTGCGCCGAGGCCCCGGACACGAGACCGGCGAACAGGAGGAGGGCGACCATGCGGCGCATCATCGCCCAAAGCTGTGGAAAGATGCAGGAACCCGGGCGCTGAAGCACATGGACCCGATCGTGGGTGGCATGGACCGGAAGAAGGACGACATGGACGGGATCAGTGCACGGTGATCCGGACCTGTTTCGCCAGGCGCTGGCGGACCCACAGCAGGATGGCCCCGCCCTTGTGGGGCTTGTCCGCCCGCGTGAGCTCCTTCAAGGCATCGTGGAGCGTGGTGGCCGGCGCTTCGGTCCGGGTGCGGTCCGCATCACCGGGGCCTACCACCGGGCCCTGGGCCGGGAGGTCGAGGGCGGTGAGCATGAGCAGCAGGACGGAGAGCTGGTACTGGCGGCGCATGGTGGTGATGGGGTTCATTGACGGTGCGAAAGTGGACCCGCCCTCCCTGCGGGGACGAGCCGAACGGCATGGACGGGAAGGAACGCGTCATGGACCGGGAGCCTGCTTCGGGGCGGTGCCCGGAAGGCCCGCACACGCGAACGCCCCGCGGCCAGGAGAGCGGCCTTGCGGGGCGTTGCTTGTGCGTGTGGTGTCAGGTGTTCCGGTGCCGGACGAACGAGGGTGCGAAGGTGTTGCGGCGGTGGCCCGCTCCCACAGGCCGGTGCCACGAACGGGAAGGAACGCGGCATGGACCGGACGGTAGCGGGGCGATGGTCAGCGGTCGGCGGTGACCGGCATCAGGCGTTCGTGGTGGCGAACGGTCATCAACCCCGATCCGCGCACGAACGAGATGGAGCCCACCGGTCCGTCGTAGGCCATGTCGGGCAGCTCCACAACGGGCACCAGCACCACATCGAAGTGCACGTTGCGGTTCAGGCGGCGGGCCTTCGCGCTGTCCACCGCGTTGCGGGTGTCCACGCGCACCACCTTCTCCACGTGCCCCGGCTTCCGGAAATGGAGCGTCACCTGGGCATGGGCCGGCAGCGCGACCCTGAAGTGGCCCGTGAAGGCGACCGGGGTGCGCGCCAGGCAACGCCCATCGGCATCGAACACCAGCACGCGCTCGTCCGCGCGGATGCCGTGGGCCATGAGCCTGCCGCTCACGAGCACCCGTCCGGTGCCACCATCGAGCCCGTTGCGCGGACCGTTGAGGATGGAGCCCACCCCGGCGAGCGCCTGCGAGAACGCACGGAACGGCGAGGTGCGCCGGTGCAGGGTGTCGTTGGCAAGGGGCTGTACAGGCGCGGGGACGGCAGGCGGAACAGGGCCAGCGGGCCTGGCGCTGAGCACGCCGGCGGAGGAAAGGGCCGCCAGGGTGAGGAGGATGAACGGGGTCTTCTTCATGGTGTGTGGGTGTTCGGTGCCTGGGACGCGATCGGGCGCCCGGCTCATACACCGGAACTGGACTTGTGGCATGAACGGGAAGAAGACCGGCATGAAGCGGGACCGTCCGGCCCATCACCACGCGGTGGCGCCTTCGATCGCACGGATGGATGCGCCCGACGGCCATGACCCTCCCCTGCCCGTATTTTCGCCCCACACCAGATCACCATGCCCATCAACCGAAAAGCCACCGCCACCTGGAGCGGCACCGGCAAGGAAGGCTCCGGCCACATCAGCACCACCAGCGGCGCGCTGCAAGGCACGCCCCACTCCTTCCTCACCCGCTTCGTGAGCGAGGACGGCCGCGCCGGCACCAACCCCGAGGAGCTCATCGCCGCCGCACATGCCAGCTGTTTCACCATGAAGCTCAGCTTCGTGCTGAACGCCGCCGGGTTCACCGCCGAGGAGCTGGCGTGCACCGCCAACGTGGTGATGGACAAGGTGGGCGATGGCATGGGCGTGGTGGCCATCCACCTCGACCTCACCGGTCGCGTGCCCAGCATCGACGAGGCGCGCTTCCTGGCCTGCGCCGAGGACGCCAAGGCCAACTGCCCCATCAGCCAGCTGCTGCGCAGCGTGCCCATCTCGCTCAAGGCCCAGCTCGGTTGACGGACCGGCGCCGGGAGGGAGATACCGGAACGCGAGGACCGGGTGGAACGTGTCCGCCCTTCCCTTACTTTCACCACGATGAGCGGCAGCGTTGTTTTCTTCGGTCGGAACGCCAGCATCATGGCCTTGGTGCGCAACCAGCTGGTGGCGGCGGGCTTCGGCGCGGAGGGCTATCTGGATGATGGCGCGCTGCTCTCCCGGCTGGAGCACGGCGACGTGGCCCTGCTGGTGGTGGGTGGCGGCATCGAGGACGGCCCGCGCGCGCACCTGCGCCAGTTGTGCGCCGCGAAGGGCATCCGCATCCTGGAGCACTTCGGCGGCGCCGACCAGCTGGTGGAGAACGTGCGCAACGCGCTGGCCTGAGCGCGCAGCGCCGGATAATAGGCACCGGGCCACCCCGTTATCTTAGCCGCCCTCCCGAAAAAAGGTCGCTCCCCCGCTCCATGCCCCGCCTGTTGCTGCTCGTGCTCCTGCCCTGTGCCTTCGCGCTGCGGCTGGTGGCACAGACCGGCACCGTATCGGGCAACGTGACCAACGACGACGGGTCGGCCGCGGGCCTGGCCAGCGTGGGCATCGTGGGCGGCAAGGCCGTGCTGGCCGACGAGGACGGGCGGTACAGCATCAGCATCCCGGCCGGTGTGGCCGTCACCCTCCGCTTCAGCCTGCCCGGCAGCACGGTGGAACGCACGGTGGAGGTGGCCGATGGCGAGCGCCGCATCCTGAACGTGACCCTCAACGCGGGCGAGCTCCAGGGCCATGAGGTGACGAACACCCGCTCGCGCGGCGACATGCAGGTGCTCGACCCGCGCGTGGTGTCGCTGATGCCCAATCCCACCGGCGATGTGATGACCCTGATCAAGGGCGGCCTCGGCGTGATGAGCCGCAACGAGCTGAGCAGCGGCTACAGCGTGCGCGGCGGCAACTTCGACGAGAACCTGGTGTACGTGAACGACATCGAGGTGTACCGCCCCTTCCTGGTGCGCGCCGGGCAGCAGGAGGGCCTCAGCTTCCCGAACCCCGACCTCATCCAGGGCTTGCGCTTCAGCGCCGGCGGCTTCGACGCGCGCTACGGGGACAAGATGAGCAGCGTGCTCGACATCACCTACAAGCGTCCGCGCGAGTTCGAAGGCTCGGCCACGGCCGGCCTCATGGGCGGCAGCTTCCACCTGGCCTCGCCCATGCTCAACAAGCGCCTGCGGCAGGTGACCGGCTTCCGCTACCGCACGCTGCAGAACCTGCTGGCCGGGTTGGACACGAAGGGCCAGTACGATGCGCGCTACACCGACCTGCAGACCTACTGGACCTACGACCTGAGCGACAAGGTGGAGCTCGGCTTCCTGGGGGTGTACTCGCGCAACAACTACAACACCGTGCCCGAGGACCGTGAGACCGAGCTGGGCAACTTCAACCAGGCCCTGCGCTTCACGGTGTACTTCGACGGGCAGGAGCGCACCTCGTTCGAGACGTACTTCGGCGCGCTCAACCTCAATGTGCGGGCCCGCAAGGACATGCTGCTCAAGTTCACCACGAGCGCCTTCCGCACCTACGAGAGCGAGCACTTCGACGTGCTGGGGCAGTACTACCTGCAGGAGCTGGACCGCGACCTCGGCAGCGACCAGTTCGGCGAGGCCGTGCGCAACCTGGGCGTGGGCAGCTACCTCGACCATGCCCGCAACGACCTGGAGGCCACCGTGCTCACCGCGGCCCACAAGGGTTTCCTGCAGCTGCCGGGCAGCTACCTGCAATGGGGCGCCGACCTGCGGAGCGAGGTGATCCACGACCGGCTCAGCGAATGGACCTTGATCGACTCCGCCGGCTACAGCATCCCCCAGGGCAGCGGTGATGAGCTGGCGCTCAACTACAGCCTGAAGAGCAGGCTGAACATGGAGAGCCTGCGCGGCAGTGCCTACGTGCAGAACGCGTGGGAGTGGAAGCTGGACACCGCCGCGCGCAACCCGCGCACCCTGGGCCTTACCGCCGGTGTGCGGGCGCAGCACTGGACCTACAACGGACAGAGCATCGCCAGCCCGCGTGTGCGCCTCACCTACCGGCCGGGGGGCACCCGCACCGACAGCACGGGCCGCGCGATCGACCGCGACCACACCTACTGGGTGGCCGGTGGCTGGTACTACCAGGCGCCCTTCTACCGGGAGCTCCGCGGCTTCGACGGCCAGCTGAACCCGAACATCCAGGCGCAGCGCAGCATCCACCTGATCGTGGGCATGGACCGCATGCTACGGCTGTGGAACCGCCCCTTCAAGTTCACCACCGAAGCCTACTACAAGGGCCTCAGCAGCCTCATTCCCTATGAGGTGGACAACGTGCGGATCCGCTATTACGCCACCAACAACGCCAAGGGCCACGCCATGGGCATCGATGCGAAGTTGAACGGGGAGATGATCCCCGGCATCGAGTCGTGGGTGAGCATGAGCGTGATGGGCACCCGGGAGGACCTGGTGGACGACTATTACTACGTGCGCCGCAACGCCGCCGGCGACACCATCATCCCCGGCTACACCTTCGACCAGCGCGCCGTGGACAGCACGCGCGTGGAGCCCGGCTACATCCCCCGCCCCACCGACCAGCGGGTGAGCGTGGCCATCTACTTCCAGGACCAGATGCCGCAATGGCCCACCTTCAAGGTGCACCTCAACCTGGTGTTCGGCACCGGCCTTCCGTTCGGGCCACCGAACGAGACCCGCTACGCCGACACCCTGCGCACCAGCCTGTACCGCCGGGTCGACATCGGCTTCAGCAAGCAGTTCATCGGCGGACCCGGGCAGGAGCGCACCCGCTTCCTGCACCAGCTGAAGACGCTGCACCTGAGCCTGGAGGTGTTCAACCTGCTCAACATCAACAACAGCGTGAACTACACCTGGGTGCAGGACGTGAACGGCCGGTATTACGCCATCCCCGACTTCCTCACCCCCCGCCGCCTCAACCTGAAACTGGTGGCCACCTTCTGACCTTGCCGCAGGTGGGTCGCTTCGTCTATTTTCGCGTGGCAATGAAGCAACTCGCTCTCCTGGTGGCCCTCGGTCTCGCATGGGCCTCCTGTTCCACCCACCGTTACGTGGCCTCCAGCCATGGCAACGGCAAGCCCGAGGTGATCATCTACATGAAGGGCAAGGGCGAGGAGGCCGTGAAGGTGATGGAGAAGGTGTACTACCCCAACGGGCAGCTGGAGTACGTGGGCCGGTTCGAGAACGGGGTGGAGAACGGCGAGTGGGTCTACTACTACGAGAACGGCACCAAGAAGTACGTGGAGCACTGGCTCAACGGCCAGGAGCACGGCGTGCACCTGGACTACTCACCGGACGGGCAGGTGTACCGGGAGCTGCGGTACGAGCACGGTCGCCTGGTGGAGACCATCGACCACTCGAAGCAGTGAACCGCGGGAATAGACACAGGTGCACGGCCTCAATATGAAGTTTACGTAAAGTCTGACCGTGGACATTCCGCGGACCGGAGGCGTTGTGCAATTTTCGGGACCAAGCCTGTACCCATGTCCTACGTTGCCCCCGCCCGCTCCGTGTTCGCCATGGCCAACAGCGCCATGGAGCGTCCCGCGAAACGCGCTCCCGGTCATTTGGAGGTGCTGCGCATCCGCCGGGTGCGGCACACGGGGCAAGGGCTGCAGTTGATCGGGGTTCCCGGATCGAAGGACAGCAAGGTGCGCGAGGTGCGCGTGAACTTCGTGGGCGGCAACGGCGAGGTGCCGGCGCCCACCTACGACAGCGCCAACGGCACGCTGGACCTCTATTACCCCGAGGCCGAGCGGAAGGAGGTGGACCAGGTGCTGAAGCAGGGGCGTGAACATCTCTGCTACTTCTGGGAGGATGGCGCCCGGGCCCGGAAGAGGGCTTGGTTGATGGCCTCGAACTGAGATCCGTCCGAACGGACCTGGATCAAGCGGTGAATTCCACCGCTTTTCGCGCCGAGTTTTTAACAGTTTGTTGTTCAGGACTTGCGCTGAACGGAAGATCGGCGTAACGTAGGGGCTCCGCTCATCGGCATTTTCCCGCAGGCGGAACGAAGAAACGAGTCGACGAACCACTCCATCCCCCTGACCGAAGACCCTCTGCGATGCGCCCCGCCACCGGCATGCGCCTCGACATAGGATGAGCCATCAGGCCCCAGGCCTTACCCACCGGTAGCTCCCGGCTCCAGAGCCCGTAACCCAAGAACCCAACCTAAACCAACACAAGATGAATTGTCGAAACTCCTCGGCACCTCCCCGGCGAACGTGGGGCTGGTTGAAGTCAGGACTTGCCGGCGTCGCGCTGACCCTATGGGGTGGCTCCGCGCAGGCGACCACCTGTGCCAACGCGGTGGTCCTCACGTACCAGAACTACGCTGCATTCGCTGTGACCTGTGGTGCCGGCAACGACATCACCGCAGCCAATGCCACCGCCTGCGGTAGCACGAGCTATTTCGGAGGTCAGGAGGCACTTTACACGTTCACCTCATTGGGTAACGGCTCGGCCTCCTTCGATTATTCGGGGCAAACGTGGACAGGCATCACCCTGTTCAATGGTTGCCCCACCGCAGGTGGTGTCTGCATCGGCAGCATCACCGGTTCAACCTCTTCGAAGACCTTGAACGCGACACTTGTGGCCGGTGTCACCTACTACTTGATGGTGGACACGTGGCCCACCCCGAACAGCCCTTGCCCGGGTACGCTTGCCATCACGGTACCTCCGGTGGCCGCACCGTGCACAGCCCCCCCCACCCCCGGCAACACCTTGTCCACGGTGGCTTCGGCCTGCACGGACGTGAGCTTCACACTGAGCCTCCAGAACGCGACCCCGGGTACAGGTGTCACCTACCAGTGGCAGACGTCCCCGGATGGTCTGACCTGGTCGAATGCCACGGGTTCCAGCACCAGTTCCACCTATTCCGCCACCCAGTCGGCGGCGACCTACTACCAGTGCATCGTGGACTGCAGCGGAAGCCCGGTTGCCTCCACCCCTTTGCTGGTAGCCCAGAACGCTCCCACCCAGTGCTATTGCATCCCGACCACGTCCTCCGGCTGCACGGATGGTGACGTGATCGCCCGTGTGATCCTGAACACCTTGGACAACAACAGTGGAACGGGTTGCCCCAGTGGTGTAGGCGGCAACGGTTATTCCAACTACACCACCGACCCCTTGCTGACCACCACGCTGAACGCCGGAACTGCATACAGCTGCACGGTGTATGCCGGCCAGTATTCCGAGGGTTATGCCGCCTGGATCGACTACAACGATGATGGCGTGTTCGACAACAGCACGGAGCGCATCGGTTACTCCATTGGCCAGGTGACCGGCAGTGGATCGGTCGGTGTGCTGGGCTCTTCCGCCACCTTCCCGGTGGTGCTGGCCTGCAACCCGCCGGTGGGCACGCACCGCCTGCGTGTGCGTTGCATGTATGCGACCAATGGCTCCGCCGTTACTCCCTGCACCAACAACAGCTATGGTGAAGTGGAGGATTACCTGATCACCATCGCGCCTCCTCCCCCCTGTCCCGCCGTTTCGTCCGTGTCGAGTTCGAACGTGACCAACAACAGTGTTGACCTGGCCTGGACCGCGGGTTGCACCGAGACCGCTTGGGAGATCGAGTACGGCCCCACCGGTTTCACCCCGGGCACGGGCACGGTGGTCGCCGCGGGCACCGATCCCTACACCCTTACGGGTCTTGCCCAGCTCACCGCCTACGACATCTACGTGCGTGCCAACTGCGGTGGCAACGGCGTCAGCTCGTCCACCGGCCCGGTGGCGATCAACACCCAAGGCCCGCCCGCCTGCGTATCCGCTCCGACCGCACCTGCGGACGGTGGTTCCGCCTGCGCGGCCAGCGCCGTGACCCTGAGCTGGCCTGCCGCGACCTTCGCCACCGGCTATGATGTGATCCTGGACGGTGTGACCGTGGCCACCAACCAGGCCGGTACCACCTACAGCGCCGGTGTGCTTGCCGCCGGCGCCCACACCTGGAGCGTCGTTCCGCAGAACACCTATGGCACGGCCTCGGGCTGCGCCACATGGAGCTTCGGCATGACCGGTGCTCCGGCCGGTGATACCCAGGGAACGGCCATCGCCATCACCTCCCTGCCCGCCAGCATCGCCGGTGACAACCTCGCCACCAGCTGCTGGACCAGCACCTACAACGGCACAAGCGCCCAGTCCAGCCCCGATGTGTGGTACACCCTCACCACCGGTCCCTGCGCCGGCACCCTTGCCGTTGGTCTCTGCGGCAACTTCGACAGCTACCTGCACCTGCTGGATGCCAATGGTGTGCAAGTGGCCAGCGACGATGATACCGAGCCGGTGGGCTGCGCTCAGACCACGGCCTCTTCGCTGACCTACGCGGTGGCCCCCAACACCACCTACTACATCGTGGCCGAGGGTTACAGCTCGAACACCGGTACGTTCACCCTGACCGTGGCCCTCACGCCCACGGACACGGATGCGGACGGCACCTGCGACACGCAGGACGGTTGCCCCTCCGATGCCAACAAGATCGCCCCGGGCCAGTGCGGTTGCGGCAATGCCGATACGGACAGCGATAATGATGGCACGGCCGACTGCAACGACCTGTGCCCCAACGACCCGAACAAGGTCGCTCCGGGTGCCTGCGGTTGCGGCAACGTTGATACCGACACCGACAGCGATGGCATCGCCGATTGCAACGACAACTGCCCGAACCTGCCCGGTGTGCAGGGTGATGCCTGCGACGATGGCAACGCCTGCACCATCAACGATGTGATCACGGCGGCCTGCGTCTGCGCCGGCACGTTCCAGGATTCGGATGGCGATGGCCTCTGCGACGCCAACGACAACTGCCCGAACCTGGCCGGTGTGCAGGGGGATGCCTGCGACGATAACAACGCCTGCACCATCAGCGATGTGATCACGGCCTCCTGCGTGTGCGCCGGCACCATCCTGGATACGGACAATGACGGCACGGCCGATTGCACCGACGGCTGCCCGCTCGATCCGCTGAAGACCAACCCCGGTCTGTGCGGCTGCAGCGTGCCTGAAGGTACCTGCAACGACTGCGCCGGTGTGCCCGCCGGT
>JBGAGX010000050.1:0-14206 GCA_044226515.1 Flavobacteriales bacterium
GTATCGAACTGCACCAGCGTGATGCGCGCGTCGGGCCCCTGGGCCTGCTGATCGGCCAGGAAGCGGTTGAAGCCGCCGATCACGTCGTCGGCGATCTGCTCCATGGAGCCGGAGCGGTCCAGGAGGATGAGGATGTGGGTTTGCATGTGGTGTTCGTTGTTGGTTGTTCGTTGTTCGTCGGGAAGGTGGGTGCGCCATGCACGGGTCCGTCGCGCGTCGGGAACCTCTCCATCTGTGTTCATCCGTGTCCATCTGTGGTTCGTTTTTCGTCGGGAACATTCATCCATCTATGTTCATCGGCGTCCATCTGTGGTGAACACGTAAGGCTGCCTTGATCATCGTCCGGTAAGCGATGCTTCGCGGAGCCTCAGCATGACATTTCATTGCGGGCAGCCCATCGCCCACCCGGCATTCCCTCCGCGTGCTCCGTCCCTCTGCGGTCCGCATGGAGCGCGCAGCGCGACCCCCAAGGAGCCTCGCCCGCCCGGCATTCGCACTCCTCTGCGTCTCCGCGCCTCTGCGGCCCATCACCCTCCGTGCCTCCGTGGTGAACCATCGCCCGTACCGTGCACCGTTGTCCGTTGTTCGTCGGGAACGTGGGTGCGCAATGCACGGGTCCGTCGCGCGTCGGGAACCTCTCCATCTGTGTTCATCCGTGTCCATCTGTGGTTCGTTTTTCGTCGGGAACACTCATCCATCTATGTTCACCGCGCCTTCGCCAAGCCGCTTCGGGCGCCTGCGCCAAAGCGCTCCGGCGTCGGCGCGCGAAGCAAGGTCCGTGTCCATCTGTGGTTCGTTTTTCGTCGGGAACGTGCATTCACGATGCAAGGACAACGATGCACGATGCACGGGGCCGTTGTTCGTTGTTCGTTGTTCGTCGGGAACGTGGGTGCGCAATGCACGGGTCCGTTGCTCGTCGGGAACCTCTCCATCTGTGTTCATCCGTGTCCATCTGTGGTTCTCATCCGTGGACCCCGCCGCAAGGATCGGCGGGCGCGCTGCAACCAGCTTGCAGTGGGGAACGGCCGCGCATTTTTTCGTTGTTTCGGTGCATGGCGCACCACCAGCACGCCCTGGTCCGCTATGCCACGCTCGACCGTTGCCTGGCGCGGCACCGCTTCACGCGCGAGGAGCTGATGGAGCGCTGCGCGCGGGCGCTGGAGCAGGTAACGGGCGAGCCGCGGCAGCTCAGCGACAAGACCTTCTACAACGACATCCGCGCCTTGCGCGAAGGGCTGGTGCTGGGGCGCGCGGCCCCCATCCGCTGCGTGGAGGGGCGGTACAGCTACGCCGAGCCGGGCTTCACCCTCTTCGGCGCGGGGCAGGAGGAGCTGGCGCGCATGGAGGCGCTGCTGGAGGCCATGGCCGTGCGCGCGCAACAGGCGCTGCGCCTGCTGCACCAGGCCGGCGTGGAGGCCGCGGTGCTGGCCCAGGTGCGCACCGTGCTGGAGGCCGGGGAGCCGGCGCCGCCGCCGGAGGGCACCGCGGCGCAGCCCTCCCCGCGCACCGCCCCGCCCCCGGCCGCGCGGCCCGATGTGCTCGCGAACTTCTGGCAGAAGGTGATGAGCGCCGGCTCCGACATGATCCGCGATGAGGCGGAAGCGCCGGCACCGACCCGGTCGGAGGAGCTGCGGCCAGTTGCCGCAGAGCCCCCCCCGCCCCTGCTGCACGCCGACCGGCCCAAGGCTGGCCCAGGCTGGCTGGCGCACCTGGCCGCGGTGCTGCAGCAGGTGGTGCCCTAGGCCGGGGCGCGGCGTTCAGCAGGTCACGGCCAGGCCGCAGGCCCGCAGCAGGTCCGGCCGCTCAACCGTCCGCGCCTTGCGCATGCCGGGGCGCTCGTGCAGGTGCGCATGGCGGCGCGGTGCGGCGGGCCACAGGTGCCCTTCGGGCGCGGTGCGCTCCCCCCACAGCACGTAGGTGTTCATCAGGCCTTTGCCCTTCACGCTCACCAGGCCCCGTTCCTGCACCTCGAAGCGGTGCTCCAGCCGGGCGGCGGTGGCCGCGCTCAACAGGATCGTGCCCGGCGACGCCAGGGTCTCCATGCGGCTGGCGGTGTTCACCGCATCGCCCCACACGTCGTAGGCCAGGCGCCGCGTGCCGATCACCCCGGCCACCACGGGCCCGCTGTGGATGCCGATGCGCAGCTCGGGCCGGTACCCGCCGGCCACGGTGATGGCATCGGCGGCCTCGTGCATGGCCAGGGCCAGGGAGGCCAGGGCCTCGGCGTGGTCGTGGCGCCGCCGCGGCAGGCCGGCCACCACCATGTAGGCATCGCCGATGGTCTTGATCTTCTCCAGGCCGCGCGCGGCGATCAGCGCATCGAAGCGCGAGAAGAGCGTGTTGAGCAGCTCCACCACCTCCTCCGGGCGGCGGCCATCGCTGAAGGCGGTGAAGCCCACCAGGTCGGCGAAGAGGATGCTGGCCTGCTCGTAGCGCTCGGCGATCACGCCGGGGTCCTGCTTCAGGCGCGCGGCGATGGCGGGCGGCAGCATGTTGTGGAGCAGCTCTTCGCTGCGGGCGTGCTCGGCCTTCAATTCCTGCTGCTGCCGCTCGATGGCCTGGCGCTGCAGGAACAGGGTGCGCATGTTGGCCTCCAGCACCACGGCGGCGATGAAGCCGCCCACCACCGCGATGCCCAGCAGGTAGGCGTGCAGGCAGAAGAGGTCAGGGGTTACGCCGGGCGCGGCGTGCAGCCGGGCGAGGTACACCGTGTCGTACACCAGCATGGCGGGCAGCACGTAGTGGGGCCTGATGCGGAAGGCGACCACGGCGTAGAAGGTCACCATGATCATGCCGATGAGCGCCACTTCGGGATCGTCGGACACGTAATGGACGCCGAACATGACCATGAAGCCCGAGGCGATGTTGCAGCACGCCAGCAGGAACTGGAGGTAACGGGCCACCAGCGGACGGGCCACCACGCAGGCCAGCGCGCCATAGCCGGCCAGCAGCACGGCCAGCACCGACCCGAACTCCAGCGCGGAGACGGGCCGGAGCACCGCCCCCAGGCACCAGGCCATGGCCCACAGCGCCACGGCCAGCACCAGTCCCCAGCGCACCGCCTGGGTCACCGTGCCGGTATGGAAGCGCACGAAGGCCGCGCGCTGCCGCCGGCTCCAGGCGGTGGAGAAGAGCGACCGGATGAGGCGAGGCGTTCCCATGGTGCGAAGGGAGCGCACGGCACCGCTCCGCTCCGCAGGCGATGGCACGAACGGGAAGAACGGCGGCATGGACCGGTAGTGCCGCAGGCGTGGGCCGGCGCTCAGAAGTGCACGGCCAGGCCGGTGCCGAAGCGCAGGCCGGCGAGGTTGAGGTCGTAGGCCTCCACGGTGCAGGTGCCGCCGGGGTCGGTGGCGCTGCTGAAGTGCGGCTGCACCACGGGCACCACCACCTCCATGCTCGGCACCAGGATGGACACGTGGCGCCCCAGCCACAGCTCCACGCGCAGCTGCATGAGCAGGCTGAGGCCGAAGGCGTGCTGCTCGTTGAACACCTGGCGGTTGTGCCACGAATCGAGCGCCGTGTTGCTGCCGCCGGACCACCAGTCATACGACACCGTGCACGTGGCATTGTGCTGCACGCCGTAGTTGGCGTTCACCTGGTGCAGGGCGAGGCCGCCGCCCATGGCCAGCGTAAGGCCCACGTCGTGGCGGCGCGGGAAGGGAGCGTTGAACAGGCCGGTGGTAAGGGCCAGGGTGTTCACGCGGTGCTCCGCGGTGAGCATGTCGCCGCGGTAGGTGGCGGAGCCGCCGAAAAGGGACCAGGTGGTGCCCGCATACGGTACCGCCTCGGCGTTCACCAGCCCGGCGCCGCGCAGGGTGTTGCGCTCCAACTGGGCCATGAGGTACCAGCCCTTGCGGATGCGACGGGACCCCTCCAGGCGCCAGGCGGTGCCGGGGTCGTAGTCGGAAACACCACGCTCAAGGGTGGCATCACCGCCGGCGTACCCGCCGGAGAGGGAGAAGCCCGCGGACCACAGGGGCATGCGGTCCCAGCGGGCGGGGTCGTGGCGATCGGCCACGCGCTGGGCGTGCCGCTGCTGCCGGCGTTGGTGGCCAGTGGTCGCCTTCTGGGCAAGGCTGGCGGTGGTGATGCTGAGCAGCAGCAGGGTGGCGAGGAGGTGAAGGGGGCGCATGGAGGTGGGTGTTGCTGGGCACGAAGCAGCGGCGGAACAGGCCGCAGCGCGTGGCGGAAGCTGCGATGGCAACACAGCGGATCCGCAGGGATCGCCGATCGGCCGGCCGGGGGTGGCGGCGCACCGCGATCCCTGCGAACGGACCGCTCCTTGGGGCTTGGCCTGCTGCCGGGTGCGGGAACTGGCGGGGCGTGCTGCGGGAACGTGCGGAAGGTGGTGGTGCAAGGTGTGCCGGTCTGCTCGTGGACCCGCAGCAACGCTCCCATTGGCAACGTTCGCCCGCCGGCACCCGTCATGCCGGCATGCGCACATGCACCATCGCGATCGCCGCCCTGCTGGCGATCCACACGCCGGCCCAGTGGACGGCGCTGAACAGCGGCACCTTCGTGGACCTCTTCGGGGTGTACTTCCTGGATGCCAACACCGGCTGGGTCACGGGCAACGAGGGCACCATTCTGAAGACCACGGACGGCGGCCTTACGTGGACACCGCAGAACAGCGGCACCACCGAGCGCATCAGCGCGGTGTGGTTCCTGGATGCGGCCCACGGCTTCGCGGTGGGTTCGTACAGCACCATCCTCAGCACCACCAACGGGGGCACCACCTGGGACCTGCAGCCCACCGGCATCGGCTGGTCGCTGCTGGGCCTCACCTTCCGCACGCCCACCACGGGCTACATCGTGGGCGACGTGAACACCATCTACCGCACCACCGATGCAGGGGCCACCTGGGTGCACGTGCTGGACACGATGGGCTCCGCGCTCAGCTCAGTGGCCTTCGCCGATGCCGACCACGGCTGGGCGGTGGGCGAGCTGGGCAATCGCCTGCGCACGGCGGACGGCGGGCTCACCTGGCAGCCCGCGCCGGGTCCGCCCGGCACCTACTACGAGGTGGTGCGCTTCACCACCGCCACGGACGGCTACCTCTTCGGCCGCACGGACACGGTGTTCCGCACCATGGATGCCGGCACCACATGGTCGCCGGTGCCCACGGGCCTGCCGCAGGACCGCGACCTGTTCGGGGCCTGGTTCCCCACCGCACAGGTGGGCGTGGCGGCGGGCAGCGCCGGCACCATCATCCGCACGAACGATGCGGGCGCCACCTGGACCGAGCAGCCCAACCTCTTCAGCGGCGGCAACCTGTCGCTCTTCGGCGTGCACATGGTGAGCGCGGACGTGGGCTATGTGGTGGGCGGCGCGGGCCAGGTCCTGAAGACCACCAACGGCGGCGCCAACGGTGTGGCCGAGCACCAGGCGGAGCTGCCCCTGCAGCTGGCGCCCAACCCCGTGGCCGCGGGCACGGGCGTGGAGCTGCTGACCGAACGCCGCAGCACGGCGCAGGTGGTGTTGCGCGATGCCGCAGGGGCGCTGGTGCGCCAGTGGACGCTGGCACCCGGGCAGCGCCGCATCGATACCACCGATCTGCCGAGCGCCCTTTACCACGTGGAGCTGCGCACGGCGGAAGGCGTGGCGCACCGGCGCCTGGTGGTGCGCTAAGGGGGCAGGTGGCGTGGCGGGTGTTGCGGGCAAGGTCCGCTGTCTATATTATCGGCAACCACTTGCCATAAACCCCGTCGATCCATGGACACCCGCGAACACCAAGGCTTTCCGGTGCAGGCCCCTGCCGGCGCACACGCCCTGCTTCCCCTGGCCGTGGTGCAGGCCGAGTGGGACCAGACGCTGCGCCGCCTGCGCGCCGTGGCCACCGTGCTCAGCGCCACCGAACGTGTGCAGCCGCACCACTACGCCAGCGTGAGCATCGCGCACGCCGAGGGCCTCAACGTGGAGGAGGTGGAGCGCATCGTGTTCGACAACCTGCTGCTGGCGCCGCTCTCGCGCACGGTGCACGATGGCCGTCTGCACCTGGGTGGCGAGTGGTTGTGGTGCTGGCGCAAAGCAGTTCCCTGGCGCGCCGAAAAAGTGGGCATGCTGTCGCGCCTTGTACCCGATGCGCCCCGCGCCCAATGGACCTACCGGTACAACCTGCTGGAGGTGGGGCTGCGCTGAATTCACTTCGAGGGAGACGCTCCCTCCCTTCGGCTGCGCTCAGGGCCAGCGTGACGGACGTGGGGGCAGCCCCCACCCTTCAAGGCCGCTTGTACACCGTGCGCCCTTCCTTGATCGTCTCCAGCACCACGATGTCCTGGATGGTCATGGGATCCACCTTCAGCGGGTTCCTGTCCAGCACCACCAGGTCGGCGAGCTTGCCGGGCTCCAGGGTGCCCTTGCGGTCCTCGGTGAAGCCCTGCCAGGCGGCCCAGTCGGTGATGGCCTTCAACGCGATGTAGGGGCTCACGCGCTGATCGGGGCCCAGCACAGCGCCGCTGCGGCTGGTGCGGTTCACGGTGCACCACAGCACGCGGATGGCATCGGGCTTGGCCACGGGCGCATCGTGGTGCTGGGTGAAGCGCATGCCGCGGCGCAACGCCGAGCCCGTGGGCGAAATGCGCATGGCCCGCTCGGGGCCCAGCGTTTCATCGCGGTGCCAGTCGCCCCAGTAGAAGGTGTGCATGCTGAAGAAGGAGGGGATGATCCCCAGCACCCGCATGGAGTCCAGCTGGTCCTCGCGCACGGTCTGCGCGTGGATCATCACGGTGCGCCGGTCGGTGCTGCCGTAGGCGTCGGTGGCGCGGCGTACGGCGCGGATGTACTGATCGATCGCGGCGTCGCCGTTGCAGTGCGTGATCAGCTGCCAGTTGTGCGCGTAGGCGGTGTCCACCAAGGCCAGCACTTCGGCCTCGTCGGCGATGGCGGGGTAGCCCGCGTAGTCGCGCCCCGCACCGGGCGGCGGTTTCAGGTAGGGCTTGGTGAGCCAGGCCGTCTTGCCCTGGGGCGATCCATCGAGGTTGAGCTTGGTGCCCGCCACGCGGAAGCGGCCGGTGTAGGCACGCTGCACGCCGTGTTGCGCGAGGTCGGCACCGGCCATCTGGATGTCGGGGTACGCGTCCACATCGATGGGCAGGTCGCCCCGTGCGGCCATGCGCTCGAAGGTGGCGCAGATGTCGCCCGAAGCGCGGCCCTCCTGCGCGGTGGTGAAACCGTAGCTGGTGTAGGCCGCGAGGCCCGCGCGCACGATGGCCTCATTCCCCCGGTCGTCCACGTTGCCCAGCACGCTGAAGAGCGGTTTGAACATGGCCGCCTCCTCCAGCACGCCATCGGGCTCGCGTGTGCCGGCGATGCGGCGGATCACCCCGCCGGGCGGGTCGGGCGTGTCCTTGGTGTAGCCCGCGCGCTTCAGCCCGGCGCTGTTCATGGCGGCCAGGTGACCGCTCTGGTGCAGGAAGATCACCGGCACCTCGGTGCTGATGCGGTCCAGATCCTTCGCCGTCGGGTGGCGGTGCTCCTTCAACTGCGAATCATCGTACCCGAAGCCCAGCACCCAGCCGCCGCGCTCCACGGCCTTGGGGTTCGCCTTCCACCATGCGCGGGCGATGCGGATCAGCGCGTCGATGTCGGTGCCTTCGCCGTCGGGCGGTGGCAGCAGGTTGGCGCTGAGGGCTTGGATGCCGGCGTTGAAGAGGTGGCCGTGCGCATCGATGAAGCCGGGCAGCAGCGTGCGCCCCTGCAGGTCGATGGCGGTGGCACGCGGGTACTTCGCCAGCGCCCCGGCCTTGCTGCCCACGTAGGCGATGGTACCGTTGCCGCACACCAGCGCCTCCACGTACTGCGCACTGTCGCCCGCCATGGTGAGGATGTCGCCACCGTGGTACAGGGTATATGCGATGGTGTCGGTGTCGGTGTCGGTGGCCGTGGCGGTGGAGGAGCCGCCGTCGCCGCAGGCGGTGAACAGTGCCGCGGCAGTACTGAAGGTGAGAAAGGTGTGGCGCATGGACGGTGGAGGCATCATGCCGATGCCCGAAGGTGCCGAATGTCCCCGGAACGCGAAAGCAGCAAGGGCAAGGCCTCCGCGGTCGGGCGGCCGCTCCCGTCCCCACCATGACCGCCGGCACCTACCGGCATGACCCCGATCACCCGCAGGCTCCGGGCGGATGGTCACCTTCAAGGATAGGAAAACCACCCACCACCATGCAGATGCGCAAAGGTCTCCTCACCCTCCTCCTTCCCACCCTGCTCGCAGGCCCGCTGCTCGCGCAGGACAAGGGCTACATCGGCTTCGACCTGGGCGGCAGCCTGCCCATGGGCAACCTGGCCAGCAAGTCGCCCACCAACGACGATGCTGGCTATGCCAGCGGCGGCGCCGTGTTCGACATCACCTTCGCGTACCGCCTGGGCGGGCATTTCGGCATCGCCGGCCTGTTGCGCGGCACCGCCCACCAGGTGGACGCCCAGGCCATGGCCGACGACATGGTGAACGGCACGGGGCAGGTGCTGAAGCTGGAGGCGGGCACCTGGGGCCTCGGCGCGCTGATGGCGGGCGGCTATGGCACCTGGTCGATCAGCGAACGCACCAGCTTCGAGGCGAAGGCCCTGCTCGGCTTCGGGCAGGCCTCCTCCCCCACGCTCAAGCTCAGCTCCGGTAGCTGGACGATCGCCGACCAGGACGCGGGATCGGCCAGTGTGCTCACCTACGCCATCGGCGCCGGGCTGCGGTTCAATGTGGGCCGGCGGCTGTGCCTGCTCACCGGCGTGGACTACATGGGCAGCGACCGCGCCAAGTTCAAGGATGTGCGCGTGGACGCCAACGGCACCGTTGAGCGCACCTCGTTCGAGCAACCCTACAGCATGCTCAACATCGCCGTGGGCCTGGGCTTCCGCCTGTAACGACGATCAGAAGAACGCACTGAGGCCCACTTCGAGGCCTTTGTTGCGCGTGCCTTCGTACACGTCCACCAGGCCGTAGCGGTAGCGCGCCTCCACGCCCAGGAAGAGGAACTTGAAGCCCGCGCCCACATGCACGAGCATGTCGAAGGCTGCGGCATCCTGGTCACTGGGGATGTCGACCTCAGCGCCGTTCACCAGCGCCTTCTCGCTCAGGCGCAGGGCCGGGTCCACGCCGATGTCGCCGTACACCGGCCCGATCTTGAAGCGGTTGTTGATGGCGAGCGAGAGGTAGGACAGGCGCGCCTCGTTCTCCGTGCTGCCCACGGTGGTGGCGGCCCCGCCCGTGTGGTACTCCAGCCCGGTGCTCAGGCGGTAGATCGGGATCTTGATGAGGTTGCGGTAATAGCCCGCGTAGAACCCGGTGCGCGCGTCGGCCTCGCCCCAGTCGCCGTCCAGGTTGCTGCTGTACAGGCCGGCACGCAGCCCGTTGAACCCATCCTTGCCGTCGTCATCGTCCTTCTGGGCCGTGGCGGTGAAGGTGCAGAGCGCGAGCAGCGCGGAGAGCATGAGGTGATGGCGGAGGAACATGGGGCTTGGCTTGTGGGTTGAAGTAACACAGAAGGCGTGGAATGCGGAGCGGTGATGCACGCGCTGCGGGAGGCCACCACAGCGGGACGCTTCCCCCCTTGGCTGCGCTCAGGGCCAGCGTGACCGTAACGCAAGGGCGAGAACGATCGATGGCAGCGCATCCACGCAGCCCCTACCGCACTGCTGCCCCGAGCCCTCAGGACCCTGAGGCGCATGAAGGGTGGCTTCGAGCGCCTCAGCCACCCCGGAGATCCGTGCCCTGTGGACCCCGCGGACCCTGAGGACCCTGAGGCGCTCGAAGGGTCGAAGGGCCAGGGATCACGGCCAATAAGAATCGCGCTGCCGCGGTACGGACCTCACCCCAGCGTGAACGCCTCACGCACCGAGCCGCCACTGGGGAACGTGCGTTCCTCGAAGTGCACCCGGCCATCGCTGCCCACCAGCAGCACCGTGGAACAGCGCGTGCCATACCGCTCACCGGGGATGAAGATGGAGGACACGGCGCGCTCCAGCTCCAGTGGCAGGCCTGTATCGGGCAGCTCGGCATCGGCCGCGCGCTCCTCGTCCGCCAGCAGTTCGAAGAGCGCCTCCACATCGGGCCTGGAGCTCTCCGCGCCGACCAAGGTCCGAAGCCTTGCCGTCGCACGCTGCACCTTGGGCCATGGCGTGTTCAGCAGGGCGTTGCTCAAGCCGTGCACGCCGGGTGCGAGCACCTCGTCCACCGCGTTGATGTTGCTGTGGTAACGCAGGGCCTCGAGCGTGCCGTAGAGCAGGTTGAAGCCCTCGTAGGCTCCGGTGTCCTGCGGCTCGATTCCCTGCTCCAAGGCCGCGCGCACCAGGGCGCCACGGGAAGGTCCGTTGGTGGGCGCACGGCGCAGGTCGCGGTGGTTGGTGAGCGCGGCGAAGCGGCCCGCACGGGTGATGCCGAGCCAGGTGCCACCGGCCTGCAGGTCGCGTCCGGCGAGCACATGCGGCGCGTCGGGCCAGAAGTGCGCGGGCGCAGCGGGGCGCGCGCGGAACTCGTCGCGGTTGGCCGCCAGCACCAACGGATACTGCGGATGCACGCGATAGGCCAGGGCGATGAGGCACATGCCGCAAAGGTACCGGGGCCGCCAGGGAGCCGGAGCACCATCGGAACAGTGGATCCACTAGCTTTCCTTGGATCCATTTCCATGCGACCTGCTCTTCTTCTCACCTGCGTGCTCGGCATCGCCACCGGCAGCCTGGCCCTGCCGCAAGCCGACTCCCTTCGCACCGTGCTGGCCCAGGCCCGGCACGACACCGCCGAGGTGCGCCTCTTGAACGAGCTGGCGGCCACCTACGACCGGGTGGACAACGACAGCCTCATCGCCATCGCCACACGTGCCGAAGCGCTCGCCGAACGCCTCCGCTTCACGCCGGGCCTGGCCGAGGCCATCGCGCTCATCGGCACGGGGCATCTGCGCAAGGAGGAGTACCCGGTGGCACGCGTCCACCTCGAACGCGCGCTCACGTTGAACGGGGAGGACAGCGACCCCTCGGTGCGTCGCGCGCTGCACCACAAGCTCGCCTTCACGGCCGACCAGATGAGCGACCGGCCCGAGGCCTTGAAGCACTACCTGGCGATGCTGCGCATCGACGAGGCCGCGCAAGACAGCGCCGCGATCGGCGATGCGAAGAGCATGCTCGGCAACCTCTACAACGAGATGGGCGACGCCGCGCAGGCCGTGGCCTTGCAGCGGGAGGCCCTGGCGATGAAGGAGGCGGTGCACGACACCCTGGGCATCGCCAAGGTGAGCAACAACCTGGGCACCATCCTCGATGGCCTCGGCCGCTACGATGAGGCCCTGCCCTACCTCCAGCGCGCGCTGGACATGGCCCGTGCCCTTGGCGACCCTTTCGGACAGGCCATGTGCCTGGGGTCCATCGCCAACCACTACCACCACATGGGTGATCTGGAGCAGGCGCTCGCCCACAACATGGAGCTGCTGCCCATCGTGGAGCAGCTCGGCTCCCCTTTCCACGAGGCCGGCACAGAGATCAACACGGGCGAGATCCTCACCGGGCTGAAGCGTTTCGACGAAGCCCGGACGCACCTGGAGCGCGGCCTGCAACTCGCCCGTTCCGTAGGGGCGAAACAGTGGCTCACCAATGCGCACGCAGCGTTGTACGAGCTGGCCGAGGCCCAGGGCAACACCGCCGCCGGCCTGGAGCACTACAAGCTCTACATCGCCTACCGCGACAGCATCACCAACGAGGCCAATACCCGTAAAGCGGTGCAGGAGCAGATGCAGTACGACTTCGAGAAGAAGGAGGCCGTGGCCCGGGCGGAGCATGAGGAGGAGCTGAGGCGCCAGAAGCTGGTGCGCAACGGCGTCATCGGAGGCCTCGCGCTCACGCTGCTCTTCCTCGCGGTGGTGTGGCGGCAGCGCAACCGCATCAGTGCAGCGCGCAAGCGCAGCGATGAGCTCCTGCTCAACATCCTGCCCGAGGAGGTCGCGGACGAACTGAAGGCCACGGGCGTCGCCGAAGCCAAGCACTTCGACACCGCCACCATCCTCTTCACCGACTTCAAGGGCTTCACCCAGCTCAGCGAGAAGGTCACCCCGGCGGAACTGGTCGAGGAGCTCAACGGCTGCTTCAAGGTCTTCGACGGCATCATGGGCAACTACCGCATCGAGAAGATCAAGAACCCAGCTCAGCGAGAAGGTCACCCCGGCGGAACTGGTCGAGGAGCTCAACGGCTGCTTCAAGGTCTTCGACGGCATCATGGGCAACTACCGCATCGAGAAGATCAAGACCATCGGCGATGCGTACATGGCCGCGGGCGGGCTCCCCGACCCACAGCACGGCTCACCCGCCGATGTGGTGCGTGCCGCGCTGGACATGCAGGCCTTCATGCGGCAGCACAAGGCCGAGCGCGAGGCGCAGGGCAAGCCCTTCTTCGAGATGCGCGTGGGCATCCACACCGGACCGGTGGTGGCCGGCATTGTGGGCGTGAAGAAGTTCCAGTACGACATCTGGGGCGACACCGTGAACACGGCGAGCCGCATGGAATCGTCCGGCGAGGTGGGCCGCGTGAACATCAGCGAGGCCACCTATGCGCTGGTGAAGGATGAGCCGGGGCTCACGTTCACCCCGCGCGGCAAGGTGCAAGCGAAGGGCAAGGGGGAGATGGAGATGTACTTTGTGGAATGCACGTCCTGAACAGGCGCGTGTGCCCATGATCGGTTTCCGTTAAATTTCATGCATGGCACGTTCGTGCTCGGCAAGGTCATGGGCGATCATGCTGCCGGTGCTTGCCGCCGTCCAGCTCGGCGCACAAACGACCACGGAGCAGGACAGTCTGCTGCGCGTGATCGAGCGCGACCCCGATCCTGAAGCAAGGCTGCTCGCCGGTCTCCGGCTGAGCGAGGCCTTTCTCACCACCGATCCACAGCGAACGCTCCAGATCGGCGGCCAGGCGTTGCACATGGTGGACAGCCTGCAGCGGGACCAGGTGATAACCGACTCCCTGGCCGATGTGCACCGTATGAACATCTTGGAGTTGCAGGGGATCGCGTACAGCCACCTGGGCGACGTGGAGGCGGAGCTGGATCTGGCCCTTCAGAACCTGAAGATCGCCGAAGGCCATGGATCACCTCTTGAGCTGAGCATGGCGCTGGAGAAACTGGGTACGCTGCTGCTGCAACAGGGCCACCGCAATGAGGCGCGCCCGTATCTGCAGCGTGCCCTGGCGATAGCGGAGGAGGCGAACAACACCTACCGGCTGGCGCTCGAGTACGGCAACATCGGAACGGCGATCGGTGCCACGGACCCCGACTCGATGCTCTGGTATTACAAACGCTCGCTGGAGGTGATGCAGCGGCCGGACATGCAGGACCGCGAAGGCGCCATGGGCTGGATGCTGAACAACATCGGCGAGGTACTGGAGGAGCGCGGGCAACTGGATTCCGCCGAGCACTATTATGAGCGCTCACTGGCACTTCGGCGGTCCATCGATCACCGGCTTGGACAGTACCTGGCGCATGGCTCCATGGCTGAATTGCTACTGAAGATGGATAGGCCGCGCGAGGCGCTGATCCACGCCGATGAAGGGATCCGCATGGCGGAGGCGAACGGGTTCCACCTGGACCTGGACAACAACTTCCGCGTTCGTAGCGAAGTGCTGGCGCGGCTGGGACGCTTCTCCGAGGCCTACCAGGACCATCTACGCTATGTGCAGGAGCGCGACTCCGTCGAGAACGAGCGGAACACGAAGCAGGTGGTCCAACAGACCATGCGCTACGAATACGGCCGCAAGCAGCTGGCAGACAGCCTGGCCCACCAGGCCGAACTGGCGGTGAAGGCTGAGGAGGTGCGACGCGAAAAGGTCGTGCGCAACGGCTTCATGGGCGGCTTCGCACTGGTGGCACTTTTCGCCGCTGTTTTCCTCGTGCAGCGCAACCGCATCAGCAAGGCCCGCAAACGCAGCGATGAACTGCTGCTGAACATCTTGCCGGAAGAGGTCGCCGATGAACTGAAGACAAAGGGCGAGGCCGAAGCGAAGCTCATCGACGAGGTCACCGTTCTTTTCACGGACTTCAAGGGCTTCACGGCCGTGAGCGAAGTCGTCACACCCGCCCAATTGGTCAAGGACCTGAACGAGTGCTTCAGCGCCTTCGATCGCATCATGGAGAAGTACGGCATCGAGAAGATCAAGACCATCGGTGATGCCTACATGGCGGCTGGCGGATTGCCCACTCCCAATACCACGCATGCGTTGGATGTCGTGAAGGCCGCC
>JBGAGX010000009.1:0-129266 GCA_044226515.1 Flavobacteriales bacterium
GACGCGGCCATCTTCATGCATCCCACCACGTGGAAGGCCAGCGGCCACGTCGACGCCTTCAACGACCCGCTGATCGACAACAAGGACAGCAAGAAGCGCTACCGCGCCGACGTGCTCCTGGAGGAGCACATGGCGAAGTACCAGGACAAGATCACCAAGGAGGTGGAGAAGGGCCGCAAGAAGTTCGGCGACGCCTTCAACGCGGAGCAGTTCCTGGCCACCAACCCCAACGTGCTGCGCAGCGCCGAGCGCGTGAAGAGCGTGGAGTCCCGCATGAAGGCCGCGCTCGAGGCCAACGACCTCACCGCCCTGCGCCAGCTGATCCTGGACGAGGGCATCACCTGCCCGGTGAGCGGCACCGCCAACTGGACCGAGGTGCGCCAGTTCAACCTGATGTTCGCCACGGAGCTGGGCAGCGTGAGCGGCGAGAGCAGCACCATCTACCTGCGCCCGGAGACCGCCCAGGGCATCTTCGTGAACTTCCTCAATGTGCAGAAGAGCGCGCGGATGAAGATCCCCTTCGGCATCGCGCAGACGGGCAAGGCCTTCCGCAACGAGATCGTGGCGCGGCAGTTCATCTTCCGCATGCGCGAGTTCGAGCAGATGGAGATGCAGTTCTTCGTGAAGCCCGGCACCGAGATGGAGTGGTACGAGCGGTGGAAGGAGCAGCGCATCAAGTGGCACCGCGCCCTGGGCCTGCCCCAGGAGAGCTACCGCTTCCACGACCACATCAAGCTGGCGCACTACGCCAACGCGGCCTGCGACATCGAGTTCCAGTTCCCCATGGGCTTCAAGGAGCTGGAAGGCATCCACAGCCGCACCGACTTCGACCTGGGCAACCACGAGAAGCACAGCGGCCGCAAGCTCACCTACTTCGACCCCGAGGCCAACGAGAGCTACGTGCCCTACGTGGTGGAGACCAGCATCGGCCTCGACCGCATGTTCCTGGCCATCCTCAGCGCGGCCTATACCGACGAGAAGCTGGCCGACGGCACCGAGCGCACCGTGCTGCGCATCCCGGCCCCGCTGGCCCCGGTGAAGCTGGCCGTGCTGCCCCTGGTGAAGAAGGACGGCCTGCCCGAGAAGGCGCACGCCATCGTGGACCTGCTGAAGTTCGACCACAACCTGCAGTACGACGACAAGGACAGCATCGGCCGCCGCTACCGCCGCCAGGACGCCATCGGCACGCCCTACTGCATCACCATCGACCACCAGACGCTGGAGGACGACATGGTCACCATCCGCGACCGCGACACCATGGCGCAGGAGCGCGTGCCCATCGCCGAGCTGGACCGCATCGTGAGCGAAAAGGTGGACCTGCGCAAGCTGCTGAAGCAGCTGTAGCCCGCTATCTTCGCACCCCTTCGAGCACCTGCCCAGGTGGCGGAATCGGTAGACGCGCTGGTCTCAAACACCAGTGACCCTTAAAGTCGTGCGGGTTCGAGTCCCGCCCTGGGCACCACCGGACCTATGCGCATGTGCCCTGTTGCGCATCGGCCCGTGCAGGCCCCCGGCCGATGCACCAGCCCCTTGTCCACGCCGACCCGAAGAAGCAGGCCCGCTACGACCACGCCTACATGCGCATGGCCGTGGAGTGGAGCAAGCTCAGCCACTGCCGACGGAAGCAGGTGGGCGCGCTCATCGTGAAGGAGGGCATGATCATCAGCGACGGTTACAACGGCACCCCCACGGGATTTCCCAACGATTGTGAAGACGAGAACGGGATGACCCTTTGGTACGTTCTTCACGCCGAAGCCAACGCGATCATGAAGGTGGCCCGCAGCACCAACAACGCCCAGGGCGCCACCCTGTACCTCACCCACAGCCCCTGCAAGGAGTGCAGCAAGCTGGTGCTGCAGTCGGGCATCAAGCGCCTGGTGTACCTCGATGCCTACAAGGACACCAGCGGCCTCGACCTGCTGGAGAAGGGCGGCGTGCTGATCCACCGGCTCGAAAAGGCCTGACCCATGGCTCAACGCAAGCTCACCGTGTGGGTGCTGCTGCCCCTGCTCCTGGCGGCGGCGCTGGCCACCGGCCTGTACATCGGCAGCCGGTTCCAGCCGCGCGACCCGCATGCCGGCATCCCCGGCATGCCCGGCCTCTTCTTCCTGCGTGGTGCCTCCCCCAGCGACAAGCTCGGCGAGGTGATCGACCTGCTTGACCGGCAGTACGTGGACAGCGTGCGCACGGACGAGCTGGTGGACGAGGTGCTGCAGGACCTGCTGCAACGCCTCGACCCGCACAGCTACTACATCAGCGCCGCCGAGCTGCAGGCCGCCCAGGAACCGCTGGAGGGCAGCTTCGAGGGCATCGGCGTGGAGTTCGCCATCCAGCGCGACACCATCGTGGTGATCGCCCCGGTGGAAGGAGGTCCCAGCGCGGCCAAGGGCATCCTGGCCGGCGACCGCATCGTGCAGGCCGATACCGTGAAGCTCACCGGCGCGGAGCTCACGGCCGACCTGGTGACCAGGACCCTGCGGGGCAAGGGAGGCAGCGAGGTCACCCTGCGCATCCTCCGGAGCGGGCGCAAGGCCCCCTTCGAGGTGACGGTGACCCGCGGCAAGATCCCCATCAACAGCGTGGCCGCCGCGCTCGTCACCCCCGATGGCACCGGCTTCATCAAGCTGTCCCGCTTCGCGAAGACCACCCACGAGGAGCTGGTGAACGCCACGGAGGAACTGAAGGCCCAAGGCATGAAGCGCCTGGTGCTCGACCTGCGCGGCAACGGCGGCGGCTACCTCGATGCCGCCATCGACATCGCCGACGAGTTCCTGCCCAAGGGCCGCATGATCGTGTACACCGAGGGGCGCACGCACCCCCGCCGCGATTTCCTCGCCACCGGTGAAGGCCTGCTCGAGGACATCCCGCTGGCGGTGCTCATCGACGAGGGCAGCGCCAGCGCCAGCGAGATCATCGCCGGGGCCATCCAGGACAACGACCGGGGCACCATCGTGGGCCGGCGCAGCTTCGGCAAGGGGCTCGTGCAGGAGCACATCCCCCTGCCCGACCGGAGCGCGGTGCGCATCACCACCGCCCGCTACCACACCCCCAGCGGCCGGTGCATCCAGCGCCCCTACGGCGAGGGCATCGACTACCGCGACGACCTGGAGGAACGGTACGACCACGGCGAGCTGTTGAACCGGGACAGCATCCGGGTGGACAGCAGCGAGGTGTTCACCACGCTCAAAGGGCGCAAGGTGTACGGCAACGGTGGCATCACGCCGGACGTGTTCGTGCCGGCCGACACCACCGAGACCTCGGGCTACCTGAGCGAACTGTACTTCAGCGGGGCCTTGAGCGAGTATGCCTTCGACGTGGCGGACCGCGACCGGCGCAAGCTCGAGGGCCTGGGCGGACCGGAGGCCTTCCGCAAGGGGTACACCGTGAGCGACGACCTGCTGGCCGGCCTGGAACGCTTCGCCCACGGCAAGGGCATTGAAGGGGACACGGCCGCGCGCTCACGCTCCCGCAACGCCATCGCCATCCGCCTGAAGGCCGGCATCGCCCGCAACGTGTGGGGCAACGACGGCTTCTACAGCGTGGTGCTCGACTCCGACAGCGCCTTCCTCCAGGCCAGGCGCGCCCTGCCCTGAGCGCAACCCCGGAAAAAAGCGAAGGGGCCTCGCGGCCCCTTCGTTCGGTGATCGGGTACGGCTTAGTGGCCGGCCACGTGCGCAGCAGCGCTGTCAACGTGGGCAGCGGCGGTGTCGGCCATCATGGCGGCGGCAGCGGCAGCGGCCTCAGCGGCCTTCGCGATGCTGTCAGCCTTGGCAACAGCGGCGAGGCTGTCGGCGGTAGCCTTGGCCTTGGCCTCCATCTCAGCGGCAGAGGGGCCGCCGCAGGCAACGAACAGGGCCGCCAGAACGGCGAGCACGGTGAACTTCTTGGTCATCTCCGTTTGTGATTTTGGTGAAAGTGGGCGCAAAAGTAATCGTTTCTTCTAACCGTCAAGGGGTTAGGTCATTTTTTCGCGGGTTATCTTTGTTCCGCTATCCGAAACATCCACCGAAACCGGCATTCCCATGGCCTTCACCCTCCCCGCTCTCCCCTACGCCCACAGCGCGTTGGAGCCCCATATCGACACCCGCACCATGGAAATTCACCATGGAAAGCACCACCAGGCCTACGTCACCAACCTGAACAAGGCCGTGGAGGGCACCCCCCTGGCGGACATGGACCTGGAGACCCTGCTGAAGGGCCTGGACATGACCAACATGGCCGTGCGCAACAACGGTGGCGGCCATTACAACCACATGCTGTTCTGGACCGTGATGGGCCCGAACGGCGGCGGCAAGCCGGAAGGCGAGCTGGCCGCGGCGATCGACCGCGACTTCGGCTCGTTCGATGCCTTCAAGGAGAAGTTCGGCACGGCGGGCGCCACGCGCTTCGGCAGCGGTTGGGCCTGGCTGTGCGTGCAGAAGGGCGGCAAGCTGGAGGTCTGCAGCACCCCGAACCAGGACAACCCCTTGATGCCGGACACCGGTTGCGGCGGCACGCCCATCCTGGGCATGGACGTGTGGGAGCACGCCTACTACCTGCACTACCAGAACCGCCGTCCCGACTACATCGCCGCTTTCTGGAACGTGGTGAACTGGGCCGAGGTGGCCCGTCGCTACGCCGCTGGCAAGTAAGCCGGGCGTGCGGTCACCGGGCAAAGGGGGCGTCCGGTGGGCGCCCCCTTACCTTTCGGGCCATGCGCGGCCGGCTGCTGGGGGTGTTGATGCTGATGCTGGTGCGGCCTGCGCTCGCCTCGGAACAAGGCCCGTATCTGCCGCCTGACCTGGACTCCGCGGTCGTGCTGGTACTGGACGGCGACTCCCTGCGGCCCGACACGGCGGTGGCCAAGGAGCCGGAACGGGCGGTGGCCGCGGCCCTGGCCGTGCTGGTGGGGCCTTTCGGGGCCCATCGGCTCTATTTCGGCACCACGCCCAAGGTCCCCATCATCTACGGGGTCACCCTCGGTGGGTTCGGGGTCCTCGTGCTCATCGACCTGGGGCACATCCTGTTCACGAAGGACCTTTCGCCTTACCGCCACAACAACAAGGTGTTCATGTGGGCCAAGCCCAAGGCGGCCACTACTCCACCGTGACGCTCTTCGCGAGGTTGCGCGGCTGGTCCACGTTGCACCCGCGCATCACGGCGATGTGGTAGCTGATGAGCTGCAGGGGCACCACGCTCAGCAACGGCACCAGCGGGTCCTCGGTGGCGGGGATCTCGATCACGTGGTCGGCCAGGCCCTTCACCACGGTGTCGCCCTCGGTGACGATGGCGATGATCTTGCCCTTGCGGGCCTTCACCTCCTGGATGTTGCTCACCACCTTCTCGTAGCTCGACCCCTTGGTGGCGATCACGAACACGGGCATCTCATCGTCGATCAGCGCGATGGGGCCGTGCTTCATCTCGGCGGCGGGATAGCCCTCCGCGTGGATGTAGCTGATCTCCTTCAGCTTAAGCGCGCCTTCCAGGGCCACGGGGAAGGTGAAGCCACGGCCCAGGTACAGGGCGTTCGACGCGTCCTTGTAGATGTCGGCGATGTACTTGATCTGCGCCTCGTTCTTCAGCAGCTTCTCCACCTTGCCGGGGATGGCCTCCAGCTCATTGAGGAGGCGGTAGAAGCGGCTGCCGGTGAGCGTGCCCTTCTTCTGCCCGATGGCCAGGGCCAGCAGGGTGAGCACGGTGACCTGGGCGGTGAAGGCCTTGGTGCTGGCCACGCCGATCTCGGGCCCGGCGTGGGTGTAGGCCCCCGCGTGGGTGACGCGGGCGATGCTGCTGCCCACCACGTTGCACACACCGAAGATGGTGGCCCCGCGGCTCTTGGCGAGCTCGATCGCGGCCAAGGTGTCCGCCGTCTCCCCGCTCTGGCTGATGGCGATGATGATGTCGTCCTCGCCGATGATCGGGTTGCGGTAGCGGAACTCGCTGGCGTACTCCACCTCCACGGGGATGCGGGCGATCTCCTCGAAGAGGTACTCGCCCACCAGGCCGGCGTGCCAGCTGGTGCCACAGCCCACGATGATGATGCGCTTGGCGTTGACGAACTTCTGCTCGTAATCCTTGATGCCGCCCATCACCACCTCGCCCTTGGCCAGGTTGAGGCGGCCCCGCATGCTGTCGTGGATGCTGCGGGGCTGCTCGAAGATCTCCTTGAGCATGAAGTGGTCGTAGCCGCCCTTCTCCAACGCCTCCAGGTGCATCTCCAGCTCGTGGATGAAGGGCGTCTTCTCCTGGTTCTTGATGTTGCGGATCTTCAGGCCCTTGTGGCGGTCGATGATGGCCAGGTCGCCGTCGTCCATGTACACCACGTTCTTGGTGTGCTCCACGATGGGCGTGGCATCGCTGGCCAGGAAATGCTCCCCGTTCTCGCCGATGCCGATCACCAGGGGCGAGCTCTTGCGGGCGGCCACCATCACGTCGGGCTCCTTGCGGTCGAGCACGACGATGGCGTACGCACCGACCACGCTCTCCAGCGCGAGGCGCACCGCCTCAGCGAGGTCCACGCCCTCGGTGCGCTGCACGTCGTCGATGAGGTTCACCAGCACCTCGGTGTCCGTATCGCTCTTGAAGGTGTGCCCGCGGTGCTTCAGCTCCTCCTTCAACGAAGCATAGTTCTCGATGATGCCGTTGTGGATGAGCACCAGGTCGCCACTGCTGCTGCGGTGGGGGTGCGCGTTCACATCGTTGGGCGGTCCGTGGGTGGCCCAGCGCGTGTGCCCGATGCCGATGGTGCCGGACTTGTCCTTCCCGTCCGTGTGGTGCTCAAGGTCGCTCACCTTGCCCTGGCACTTGTACACGTTCAGCGTGTCGCCGTTGATCAGGGCCACTCCGGCACTGTCGTACCCACGGTACTCCAGGCGCTTGAGCCCGTTGATCAGGATGGGGTAGGCGTTCTTGTCGCCCACATAGGCCACGATGCCGCACATGGTGGGATCAGGATGTGGTGAAAGTTAGCAAGAGCTTCATGGGGCGATCGGGGTGCCCCGGCCCGCCCAGCACAACACGGTTCACGGACACGCCATTGCTGCCGGGGATGATACCGATCTCGGGCTCCGCATAGGTGCCGTTCAGCACGCCCTGCACCCACCGGGTGACGATGAAGCGGTACTCCTTCTTGTCGGCATCGTACAGCGCGTTGGCCGCGATGTCAGGGAGAAGAACGTCGAGGCCATCGGCGTTCTTGCGGACGGGGAAGAGCTGGGCGGGCGGGAGATAGGCCGGGTAGAACGGCCCGTCCACGGGGATCACCAGTTCGGCCTTGGCCACGGCCCGCTGGCCGGCATCGGCATAAGCCTTCAGGTGGGGGAAGCGGATGCGGGTGCGCAGGCCGCCCAGCGCCTGGATGTAGGTGCGCTGCCCGCCCAGCGTGGTGTCGGCGAGGCTTTGGGGCAGGTAGGGGTCCACCGCGGCGGAATGATCGAACTCGGCGTGCGTGAAGCGCACGCTGTTGTCGTTGATGAGCAGGTCGAAGGTGAGCGTGTCCTGGTTGAGGGTGTTCCGGTAGTACAAGGTCATCTTCGTCTGCGCATCGAGCATGGCGAAGTAGAGGATGGCGGAGGTGTAGGGATCGCCCGCGGGGTCGTCCGGCAGCACCCACAGCCCCTTGAAGAACTGCTGGAACTTCTCGTTGTTGCTCGTTTCGTCCTGGCCGAACTTGGAGAGGATGCGTTGGCCCAAGGCCGGATCGAGCGGCATGCGGAGCTGGGGCTTCAAGGTCACCCCGTCGATCACCGGCTCGGCGAGCGGCTGCGGAGTGAAGAGGTCGCGGCCCGCCACCACCAGGTCGGTGAGGTTGGCCACCTGGGGAAGCCGATCGCTGCGGTAGGTGGTGTCGTTGGGGAAGTACTCGGCCAGCTCCAGCACCTTGAACACCTGCGGATCGAGGTTGCCGTAACCATAGCCGAGCGGATCGTAGACCAGGGAAAGGACCACCGAGTCGCACACGAGCCCGGAATTATCCTGCCCGGAGCCCGGGTTGTTGGAGCTCAGCCTCAATTGGGTCACCAGGCTCATGGTCACCCGACCGAGGCGATCGTCCAGGTAGCTGCCCAGCAGGCAGCGGCTCAGGTTGCTGGTGCGCACCGGCTTTTCACGCACCGTCCAGGCCACGAGGGTGGTGGTGTCCACCTCCACGGCCTCCAGGGGGTTGCCAGGAGGCAGGATGTCCACATCAAGGCTGTCCTCGGGCTTCGTACAGCCCAGGGCGAGCAGCCCGAAAAGCAGCACGGCCCCGGTGATGGGCCGTGTGCGGGTAAGGAAGGTCGCGTGGCTCAACGGTCAGACCAACGCTTCCTCGAGGACATTATGATAGAACTCGGCGTGCGCCTGCACCCGGTCGCTCTCGCCGGTGTAGGCCAGCGTGGGCTTCTCGGCGGCCTTGAACGCGTTCTCCAGCGTGCGTCCCAGCTTGGCACTGCCTTTCACCACGGCATCGCTGTGGGTCATGCCCAGCTTGTAGAGGTCGTCCGTGGTGGGCTTGGACAGGCCCTTCACCAGGTCCTTGCTGAAGCCTTCCAGGGTGAGCTTCTTGGCCAGGTCCTTGTCCACGGCCTCGGCCTTGTCGTCGTACACGCTGAACACCAGCTTGGCGTTCTCGAAATGCGGGTCGTCGCTGTACTGGTTCTTGATGTAGAGGGGCACGAAGGCGGTCATCCAGCCATGGCAGTGGATGATATCGGGGGCCCAGCCGAGCTTGCGCACCGTTTCCAGCACGCCGCGGGCGAAGAACAGGGCCCGCTCATCGTTGTCGGGGAAGAAGTTCCCCTCGGCGTCGTGCGTGGTGCTCTTGCGCTTGAAGTACTCCTCGTTGTCGATGAAGTAGACCTGCATCCGCACGTTCGGCACGCTGGCCACCTTGATCAGCAGGGCGTGGTCGGTGTCGTTGATGATGAGGTTCATGCCGCTCAGGCGGATGACCTCATGGAGCTGGTGCCGGCGTTCGTTGATCACACCGAACTTCGGCATGAACACCCGGATCTCATTGCCCCGGTCCAGCATGCCTTGGGGCAGCTGGCGGGCGGCCTGGGCCATCTCGGTACCCTCCGTGAACGGCATGATGTACTGGGAGATGGTCAGGACCTTCGCGTTCTTCAAGCTCATTCGGGATGGATTCGGGGAATGGGAGCACAAAAATATAGACTTTTCGGGCCAACTTCAACATCGAAGCCCCTACCGGAGCCGCTCCAAAGGGCCACAACCCGCGTCCACCGTGGATCTGCTGACATCTTCCTCCCGGGTCGCGGCGTGGTCGGCCATGCAACGGCGCGCAGGCCGGAAAGTGGCCATGGTCCCCACCATGGGTGCGCTGCACGAAGGTCATCTGGCCTTGGTCCGGGCCGCGCAGGAAGGAGGTAACGCCGTGGCGGTCAGCATCTTCGTGAACCCGCTGCAGTTCAACAATGCCGACGACCTCGCCCGGTACCCCCGCCAATTGGAGCAGGACCGGGCCATGCTGGAGCGGACCGGTTGCGAGCTGCTCTTCGCCCCGGAGAAGGAGGACCTTTTCACCGATTTCGCGCCCCGCACCTACGACCTTTCCCCGCTGGATGAGGTGCTGGAGGGGCCGAGCCGCCCGGGGCACTTCCAAGGGGTGGTGAACGTGGTGGAACGGTTGTTCTTCTACGTGCGGCCCGATGTGGCCTTCTTCGGCGAGAAGGACCGGCAGCAGCTGGCCATCCTGCAGCACGCGGCGCGCACCCTTCGATGGCCGGAGCGCATCGTAGGCCTGCCCACCGTGCGATCGGCCGAAGGGCTCGCCTTGAGCTCCCGCAACCAGCGCCTCTCCCCCGCCGAACGCATCACCGCCCTGGCGTTGTACCGCAGCCTGCAGGCCGCAGCCGCCGAGGCCTTCACCGGCAGCGTGGCGCATGCCGAGAAGGCCGGCCGCGACACCCTCGCCGCCGAGCCCGGGGTCTCCATCGACTACTTCGCCATCGCGCACCCCACGACCTTGCAGCCCCTCACGGATTGGGCCGGGCTCGACGAGGCCGTGGCCTTGGTGGCCGCCCAGGTGGGTCCCGTGCGGTTGATCGACAACATCACCCTCCGGCGGTAATTTCGCCGCCCCTTTCCCCTGCCGATGACCATCGAAGTCCTGCGGACCAAGATCCACCGCATCACCGTCACCGAGGCCAACGTCGACTACATCGGCAGCATCACGCTCGACGAGGACCTCATCGACGCGGTGGGCCTGGTGGAGGGGGAGAAGGTGCAGGTGCTGAACGTGAACAACGGCAACCGCCTGGAGACTTACGTGATCAAGGGCAAGCGTGGCTCCGGCGAGGTCTGCCTCAACGGCCCTGCGGCCCTGCGCGCCAGCGTGGGCGACGTGGTGATCGTGATCTCCTACGCCCAGATGACCGTGGAGGAGGCACGCGGCTTCCGACCGGCCATCGTGTTCCCCGACGAGCGCACCAACAAGCTGAAGGGTTGAAGAAGGCCGCTGTCGGCATCCTCAAGCTCGGCATCCCGCTCGCGATCGGGGTGTGGCTCATCTACAAGCAGTACCACGACCTGGGTCCGGCGCAGCGGGAAGAGCTGTACGCGGCGCTCCGTGGCGCGAGCATGGGCTGGGTGGCGCTGTCACTGGTGGTGGGCCTGCTCTCGCACATGAGCCGTGGCTGGCGCTGGCGCTACCTGCTGGAACCGCTCGGCCATCGGCCCGGCTTCTGGAACTGCTTCCACGCCGTGATGATCGGCTACTTCATGAACCTCTTCCTGCCGCGCGCGGGCGAGGCCAGCCGGGCGGCCACCCTCTACCGCGCGGACAAGGTGCCCTTCGAGCAGGGCTTCGGGACCATCCTCGCGGAGCGCGCGGTGGATGTGCTGATGCTGCTGGGCATCGCCGGCCTCACCCTGTTGCTGCAGCTCGACAAGCTCGACCTCTTCCAACAGCGCATCGCGGAATTCAGGATGGCGCAGGGGCGCGCGCCGGATGAAGGCAGCGGGCTCGGGTGGTGGATCCTCGGTGGCCTGGTGGTGGCCGCGATGGCCGGCGCCTGGCTGGTGATCACCCGCCCCGCGTTGCGCGCCCGCTTCATGGACCTGGTGCGCGGCTTCGGGCAGGGGCTGCAGGCCGTGTTCCGCACGAAGCGTAAGGGCGCCTTCGTGCTGCACACCCTGTTCATCTGGGCCTGTTACGTGGGCATGTTCGCACTCGGCTTCCTGGCGATCCCGGGCATGGAGGCTGTGCCCATGGCCGGCATCCTTGCCGGCTTCGTGGCAGGCACCATCGGAATCGGGCTGGTGCAGGGCGGCATCGGCGTGTACCCGCAGTTCGTGGCCATGATCGTGAGCGTGTACCTCGCGGCCCCGGCGGGCGGCGGCCTCATCCGTCCCGATGCCCTGGCCCTGGGCTGGCTGCTGTGGTTGGCGCAAACGGCGATGATGATCGTGCTCGGGGCCCTCTCGCTACTTTTGATGGCCCTGAAACGCAGCCCCGAAGCATGACCGCCGACGTCGCCACCCCAGCCACCGACAAGCGCATCCTGGACCGCATCAGCGCCGTGCGCCTGGTGAACGTGTGGCGGCTGAAGAGCGACCGCATCGTGTTCACCAACGGCTGCTTCGACATCCTGCACCGCGGGCACGTGGAGTACCTGCAGGAGGCCGCGGCCCTCGGCGACCGCCTGGTGGTGGGCGTGAACAGCGATGCCAGCGTGCGCCGCCTGGGCAAGGGCGCCGACCGCCCCCTCAACGATGAGCAGAGCCGCGCCAAGGTGCTCGCCGCCCTGCGCTGCGTGGACGCCGTGGTGATCTTCGACGAGGACACCCCGCTGGAGCTGATCACCGCCATCCAGCCCGATGTGCTGGCCAAGGGCGGCGACTGGAAGCCCGAGCAGATCGTGGGCGCCGACGTGGTGAAGGCCCGCGGCGGCAGCGTGCACAGCCTGAAGCTCGTGGACGGCTTCTCCACCACCGCCCTGGTCGAGCGGATCCGCAATGGCCGCTAAGGTCCGCTCCCAGTACGTCTGCCAGAACTGCGGCTCGGCCTTCCCGCAATGGCTCGGGCAATGCCCCAGCTGCAAGCAGTGGAACACGCTGGTGGAGGAGGTGCGCGACCGCGTGGAGGAGAAACGCGGCACACCGGCCAGCGTGAAGAGCCGCACGCCCAAGCCCGTGGCCATCGGCGACATCCCGGCGCAGGATGGCCCTCGGATCCCGCTCAGCGATGGTGAACTGGCCCGTGTGCTCGGCGGTGGCCTGGTGCCGGGCAGCATCACGCTGATCGGTGGTGAACCGGGTATCGGCAAGAGCACCTTGTTGCTCCAGACCGCGCTGCGCAACCCGCACTTGAAGACGCTGTACGTTTCCGGCGAGGAGAGCGAGCACCAGGTGAAGATGCGGGCGGAGCGGCTGCAAGTGGCGAGTGGCGAGTACCGAGTAGCGAGTGAACCCACTCGTCACTCGTCACTAGCCACTCGCCACTCCGAGAGCTGTTACGTCTTGACGGAAACGAACACCCAGAACATCTTCAAGCACATCGAGGCGCTGGAGCCGGGGCTGGTGGTGATCGACAGCGTGCAGACGCTCCACACCGCCACGCTCGATGCGAGCCCGGGCAGCGTGGGGCAGGTACGCGAGTGCACCGCCGAGATCATGCGCTTCGCCAAGGCCACCGACGTGCCCTTCGTGCTCATCGGCCACATCACCAAGGATGGCTTCATCGCCGGGCCGAAGGTGCTGGAGCACATGGTGGACTGCGTGCTGCAGTTCGAGGGCGACCGCGACCATGCCTACCGCCTGCTGCGCCCGTTGAA
The DNA here is from genome assembly GCA_044226515.1 of Flavobacteriales bacterium. Classification (GTDB taxonomy): domain Bacteria; phylum Bacteroidota; class Bacteroidia; order Flavobacteriales_F; family PHOS-HE28; genus PHOS-HE28. The sequence goes on from JBGAGX010000009.1 coordinate 12,753, forward strand.
GAACCGCTTCGGCAGCACCAACGAGCTCGGCATCTACGAGATGCACGGCACGGGCCTCGCCGCGGTGGAGGACCCCAGCCAGGTGCTGCTCGGCGACCGGCGCGAACGCCCCAGCGGCGTGGCGGTGAGCGCGACCTTGGAGGGACAGCGTCCACTGTTGATCGAAGTGCAGGCGCTTGTGAGCAGTGCGGTGTACGGCACACCCCAACGCAGCGCCACCGGCTTCGACCTGCGGCGCCTGAACATGCTGCTCGCCGTGCTGGAGAAGCGTTGCGGCTTCCGCCTGGGTCAGAAGGATGTGTTCCTCAACCTCGCCGGCGGCTTCCGCGTGGAGGAGCCTGCGATCGACCTGGCCGTGGTGTGCGCCGTGCTCAGCAGCAACGCCGACATCGCCATCCCCATGGACACCGCGTTCTGCGGCGAGGTGGGCCTCACCGGCGAGATCCGCCCCGTGACGCGCACCGAGCAGCGCATCGCCGAGGCCCAGAAGCTCGGCTTCGCCCGCGTGTTCGTGCCCAAGGGCACCAAGGGCATCGGACCGGTGAAAGGCATCGAGCTGGTGCAGGTGGCCCAGGTGAACGAGGTGCTGTCGCACTTGTTCGGGTGATCCCATGCGCTTCATCCTCCCTGTCCTGGCCCTGATCACCGTCTTGTTCGGCGGGTGCGATCATGCCGCTGAGCGAACCACTGCTCCGAGCCGCTACTCCTACCCTACCTCCCCGCCCGAACAGCTTCGTGAGGACCTCGACGTGCTGGTGCGCCAACTGGACAGCGTGCACTACGACCTGTACCACGCGCACCCCAAGGCCACCTTCGACAGCCTGCACCAGGTCTTGCGAAAGGGCATCGACCGGCCGATGGACGCCATGGGCTTCTACCGCCATGTGCTGCCGCTCTTCGACCTGCTGGAGGACGCGCACACGATGCTGGTGTTCCCCTACGACCACGTGCGGCGCTACGCCGAACAGGGCGGCCGTTTCCTGCCGGTGCAGGTGGAGCTGCATGAGGGCCGTGCCTTCGTGAAGCGGACTCTTGCAGGTGACACGCTTCCTCCCTACGCCGAGATCATCGCGATCAACGGCACGCCGATGCGCACCATCGTGCAGGACCTGCGGAAGCTCGCCAACCACGAGCGCCCGTGGAGCGAAGAGGACTACATGGCCTTCCTGTTTCCGCGCATGCTGAACGCGTGGTACGGCTTCGACAGCACGTACTCACTGCTGCTGCGCACACCGTCCGTTCCACTGGACAGCGTGACCCTGCCCGGTGTGACGCTGGAACAGCTGAACCTGCCGGAGACCCCGCACTTCACTTTTCACAATGTCGGTGAAGGCATCGGCGTGTTGGACATCGATCGCTGCGAGGACAAGGACCGCTTCGCCACGTTCTGCGACTCGGTCTTCACCGTGCTGAAGCGCGACCGCTACCAGGCCTTGGTGATCGACCTGCGCGACAACGGCGGCGGCAGTACGGCCCTCGGCGACACGCTCCTCACCTACCTCACCGACCGGAAGTTCACGCAATACCCGCGGGTGAGCATCAAGTACAGCCGCTTCCAGTACCCCAACGTGGACAGCACGCACACCATCACCTACGATGCCGACCTCTCCCGGGCGGTGCACAACCCGAAGCGCTTCACCGGTTCCGTGTTCGTGCTGGTGAACGAATTCACCTTCAGCAGCGCCACCGTGCTGGCGGCGACGGTGCAGTGCTACGGGCTCGGCACGCTGGTGGGCCGGGAGACAGGAGGCACGCAGGTGTTCTTCGACGAGCCCGTGACACTTCAACTGCCGCGCACGGGCCAGCGTTTCCTGGCTTCGCACCAGTTCCGCTGGTGTCCGTGCGGGGAGAGCAAGCGGGTCGGCGTGATGCCCGATGTGGTGGTGCCCTGGCGCCACGCCGATCGCATGAGCGGCCTGGACGCTGAACTGGAGGAGGTGAGGCGGCTGGTGAGCGCCTCCCGGAACGCCGGCTGAACGGTCAGTGCACCACGACGAAGCGGTCTGCGGCCCGCCGTTCGCCGGCGATGCTCATTTCGCAGGTGTAGGTGCCCGGTGCCAGCTCCCGCACAGGGACCTCCGCCGGCAACGCCGAACGCTGATCGCGCACCGGTCGCCCCTGTGCATCGAACAGGCGGATCCGCACCATCCCGTTCACATCCTCCATGGCCACATGCAGCACCTCGCTCGCGGGATCCGGCCACAGGCGAAGAGAGGGCGCCGAGCTCCGTTCCGCGACGCTGTTCCAGAACGGCACCACGAGGTGGCCCCACGTGTCCGGCGCGAGGCGTGAGGCACCATCGGGCCAGAGCTTCCAACTGCTCGCCGTGTTCGTCACCAAAAGGCACAGGCCGATGCTGTCCCCTTCCACCGGCGTGAGGGCGAGCTTGCTCCACGGGATGGCGATCTCCACGGTGTCCGTGATGGGCGCGCCGGGCGTGAGGTTCGGCACACCGGTCCAATCCGGCTGCACCAGCAGGCAATCGTCGTACACACCATAGTCACCTTGGTGGTGGCAATCCGTGGCTGAAACGTGGAACCAATGGTCGTCCGCGTTCCAGGCCATGGTGCGGTCGTGCTGGGTGTCGAGCAGCACTTCCGGGAAGAGGACATTGCTGCTCTCCAAGTGGCCCATGAACGCGAAGTACACGGCATTGAAGTCCGTCATCACCGCCACCCTGCACGTATCCCCGGGGGCCGTGCCGATGGCGATCGAGGGCGCGAGGTCCCATTCACCGGGGCTCACGACGCCGTCCATGGCGGGTGTCGAAGGGAAAGCCTCGATGACCGACTGGCCGCGAAGGCCGGTGCCCGAAAGGAAGATCAACAGGATGAGGGTTCGCATGTCGTTTTCGGATGGTTCCTCGAAGCAATATGACCGGCCGCAACAGCGCCATGAGGCCCGTCACCCTTCCACCCTTCCGTACCACGCAGCAACGCTTTGACCCACCGAACAGCGGGGCCGTTGGGCGCTCAATTGCCGAGCAGCGCCTCGGTGTAGATCGCCGCGCGTTCCTCCGAATAGTGGTCCACCACCAGCCCGGTGGCCGCGAACACCATCAGGCCCACGGCAATGCCCGAGGTAACGGGGGTGCGCCAGAAGAGCATGAGCGCCGCCGCCGTCAGCAGGCATACCGCATAGAGGTAGCGGTAGTAAGCGTAGTTGCGGTTCACCGCGGCCATGCGCGCGCTTTCGTCCGCGCGGACACCGGCCTCCTCCCCTTGGTCCAGTCGCTCGCGCAACCGCTGGGCATGCGGACCATCACGCAACAGCAGCGGCACGGCAACCGTGCAAGCCACCACCGCGCACAGCCCCAGGCCCACCGCCAGCGAACGGGCGAAGCGGTCGTGCGTGACCCATAGGAGCAGCGCGGCAAGCACCAGCACACCGGCGAAAGCGAGGAAGGCTTGCACCTCCAGGCGTTCCCCGCGGAAGTAAACATCGATGGCGGACCGCAGCGGCTGTTCCATGCCCCGAAGCTAGGCGCCGCGACCGCACAAGAGGCTCACTCCACCATGATCCTGGTGGAGGAGCGGTGCTCGCCGCAGCTCACCTGGCAGAGGTACAGACCCGAAGCGAGACCGGAAGCGTCCCATTGCATGCGCAGCAGACCACCCGCGGGGATCCCGGCATTGAACCGATGGAGCACCGCGCCGTTCATGCCTCGCACCTCCAGGATCACAGGTCCCTCCGCCTCGTCGGGCAGCGCGATCTCCACGGTGGTGAGGCCCGAGGTGGGGTTCGGCCAGGCCTTCACCGAGGCGGCGATGGTGGCGCTCTCCGTGGGTGTGCCGCCATCGACCTGCTCTGCACCACGCGTGGAGGGGCAGCTCAGGTAGCCGCTGGCCGTGGTGCCACCGGCATAGCCGTTGTTGATCGCGGTGAGCGCGTTCATCAACGCGGACCTGCTGTAGGAGCTGCCGCACCCGCCGATCTTCCGGTCGGCCTCGTCGATCACCTGCTGCACGGTCCATCCGGCGAAGGTGCCCGAGGCGACGAGCATGTCCTTGAGCATCGCCGTCGCCGGACTGAAGGAGGCGTTGAGCTCGTCGAAGCGCACGGAGAGCTTCGCCGCCACCAGCTGCCCCGCCAGTTCGTTCACGTAGGCGGTGGGGTTGGTGAGCGTGCCGCTGGGCAAGGTGCTCGAGGTACCACTGGACGGCAGGAAGTTGATCACCGCAGCGGCCGAGGTGAGCAACAGCTTGCGCGAGCAACCGATGGTGAGGCCCGAGGGGAACGCCGCCGCGAAGTTCGCGCTCATGTAGGCCGCGGGTGTTCCGGTCGTGGCCACGGCGCCCCAGGTGGCCTGGGTCTCCGTACGGATGCCCAGGCACGGATCCCCGAGCACGATCGACGTGGAACAGGTGCTGACGCATCCGCCCGCGCTGGTCACCGTGACCGTGTACGTACCCGACGTGCTGACCGAGGCGGTGGCGCTGCTCTGCATGGGCGATGTGTTCCACGAATAGGCGTAGGGAGCCGCGCCACCGGTCGCAGTGACGGAGACCGTACCATTGGTGGTGTTCGCCGAACAGGACAGCGTGGGTGCGGGGGTCACCGTCACCGTCGTGGCCGCCGAGGTGGCCGAGCAGCCACCGCTGCCCACGGTCACCGTGTAGTTGCCCGTGGCGCTCGCGATGTAGCTGCTGCCCGTGGCGCCGCTGATGTTCACACCGTTCTTCCGCCACTGGTAGGTGAGGCCCGTTCCCGTGTTCGCGTTCAAGGTCACGGTGGCACCCTGGCAGAAGCTCGTGTAGCCACCGGCCGTGATCGTCGCCGTGGTGGTGCCGCCCACCGTCACCGCCGTCGCTGCCGAGGTCGCCGAGCAGCCACCGCTGCTCACCACCACCGTGTAGCTGCCCGCGGCCGTGGCCGTGTAACTGCCTGCCGTGGCACCGCTGATGTTCACACCGTCCTTGCGCCACTGGTAACTGAGGCCGCTGCCCGTGTTCGCGTTCAGCACCACACTGCCACCGCTGCAGAGCGCAGTGGGACCAGCGGCCGTGATCGAGGCCGCGGGGTTGGTCACCGTCACCGCCGTGGCCGCCGAGGTGGCCGAGCAACCGCTCTTGGTCACGATCACGGTATAGCTGCCCGTGGCGCTGGCAGTGCAGCTGCTGCCCGTGGCGCCGCTGATGTTCACGCCGTCCTTGCGCCACTGGTAGGTGAGGCCTGTTCCCGTGTTCGCGTTCAAGGTCACGGTGGCACCCTGGCAGAAGCTCGTGTAGCCGCCGGCCGTGATGATGGCGGATGGCGCTGCGCTCGCTGTCACGGTCAAGGATGAGGAGATGTTGGCGCACCCGTTCACAGTGACCACCACGCTGTAGTTGCCGGATGCGGAGGCGGTATAGCTCGCGCTGGTCGCACCACTGATGTTCACGGCATCCTTGCGCCACTGGTAGGCGAGACCGGTGCCCGTGTTCGCGTTCAGCACCACGCTGCCGCCGGTGCAGAAGGCGGTGGGGCCTGCCGGGGTCACCACGGCGCTGGTGGGCGTACCCACGCACTGGCAACCGGCGCTCCACACATCGTTCAAGGTGCAGGCGTTCCCGTCATTGCACGCGGTACCGGGCAACGCGGTTCCCTCGCTCACACCGAGGCAGTCCGTAGAGCTCGCCGCCGTCACCGCGATGGCGCCAAGGGACAGGTCGTAGTAGCTGCCGCTCGGCGAGGTCTGCAATTTCACCGCGCGCACCATGTACTCGCGCCCGCTCACGTACGGGATCGTGGCGCTCTGGTAGGTGGTGCCCGTGATCAGCGTGGGCACCAGCCGCGAGATGGTCCCGTCAGCGGCGATCTGGTAGAGGTAGTAGCCCAGCACCGCATCGCTCGATGCGCTCCAGCTGAACAGCGCGGTACCACCCGCGTTGGAAACGACGAGCCCGGAAGGCGGTGCCACCATCCACTGACGCAGGGAAGGGTCGCCCATGAGCCCCATGTGGGCACGACCGATGGTGGTCTGCCAGCCGTCGGTGACCGGCGCGTACAGACCGGTGTTGTTCATGGAGGTGATGACGCTGGTGCCCACGGGCTCGCCCATGCCCATGTGGTGGAAATAGTACGCGGGGATGGCCGACCAGGCGTTGGTGAGCGCATCGCCGTTGGCGAGGGGTGCCCGCAGGAAGTTGTCCATGTTGTCCCAGTCGCCGAAATAGCTGCCGAAGGACAGGTTGAACACCCCGTCCATGCCACCGGCGTTCGCCGCGTAGTCCTGCGTGGTGCCCACGTTCGCCGCACCATTGAAGGTGAGCGTGGTACCAACGGTGGCCTGCAGGCCGCCTCCGCTGGAATAGGTCCACAGGTAGCTCTGGCCGTTCACCAGGCTGTGGAAGGGGGTGCCGTTCTGGTTGGCCGAGAGGATGTTCGAGGGACCGACGATGGGTGCCATGCTACGCCATCCGCTGGCGGCGAGCGGGTTGCTCACCCACTGCAGGTTGTCGAACATGAGCGCACGGTTCGCGGGCACGAAGCCCTTCACCTTGTACTGGTGCGCCTTGTTGAGGTAGGCGCGCATGAGCTCGACGTAAGGCTGGCTGAAGGAGGGCAGGTTGCTCAGGTCCACACGGCCCACCTGCAGCTCCAACGTGGAGGGCAGGTCGGACTGGTCGAACTTGCCATCCCCGGGAACGTTCCAGTTCGGCATGTAACCGCTGGTGCTGTTCACGCTGTTGTCGGTCCAGCTGCCGTTCACGTCCCCGTAAAAGGCATCGCAGGGCCATGCGCCCAGGTGCGCGCTGTGACCGTCGGGGTTCACGTTGCCGGAGTAAGGCACCGCGACGTGACCGATGATGTACAGCGCTTTCACGTTCGAAGGGTCGGTGTTGTACTTCGCCAGGATCGCGGCCCGCACCGCGGGCACCGCATCCGTGGGGCTCACATCGGCCCGCAGCACGCCCCAGCCATCGGCCTTCAGGTCCTTCTCCAGCTGCGCGAGCTCCGTGGCCAATGGAGCGGCCAGCGTGTTGTCCACGAGCAGGATCACTTTGCCGCGCTGCTCGATCGGCTGCACCTCCACGCCCGAGCTGATGTACCCGGTGCCGGTGACGCCGGCCGACACGCGCACCACCTTGTACTCGTACGCCGTTCCCACGGTGACCGTGTTGTCCACATACTGTGTGGCGGAGGCCGCCGGCGATGCCAGGACGGAGCTCCAGGACGCATCGGCCCGCAGCTTCCGGTAAATGGTGATGGACGTGGTGCTGGAGAGCGCCGTCCAGTTCAAGGTCACCGCAGGGGGTGAAGCGGTCACCGTGGCATACAGCTGAACGGCGGCGCGCTCAGAGCTTGTCTGTGCAACGGTGGGAATGGCGCCAAGCGCGGCGAACAGGGTGGGGATCAGCGAACGTGCCATGGTCGGAGCTGGTGTGTATCGGTCCTTGAGGTCCTTCGGAGCGGCCTGGAGAGGAGGGCCGATGGAGTGCGATGCGCATGTGTCGATGTCCGGTCCGGTCCGGCGAAACTACCCGTGCCCTGAACGCGGCGGCAAGCACGAAACCCGCGTCCAGCAAGGCTTACAGAGGGTCTGAGGCGGTCTCGCGGACCGCCTGTCCCGTGTCGTCGACGCATCATCCCGTTTCGTCAACTCGCCCGGCGATCCGACCAATGCGTGATGGTGAAGGACGAGCGGGCCCTGGCACCCCATCATTGCACGAGCATGCGTCCAGCGGACCGCCGCGCACCCCGATCCTTCCGTGAACACCACGATGCGATCGACGGATGGCCCTTATGGCCGGATGTTCATCCGAGGCGGTTCCGCCACGAGCGCAGGATACCTGCCGCCGCCGCGTGTCCGAGGCTGAAACACCCCTGCAGCAGGAAGCCTCCGGTAGGGGCGTCCCAGTCGATCATCTCGCCTGCGACGAAGAGGTGCGGCCATGCCCGAAGGGAAAGGTCATCGCTCAGCTCATCCCATGGCACACCACCGACCGAACTGATCGCTTCGCTCATCGGCCTCAGCCCCTGCACCGGGATCCGCAGCGCCTTCACGTCCTCCACGAGCCGTACATCGTCCAGGAAGCGATGGTGCGGCGTGAACGCCTTCAACAACGCCAGGGCCGGACGGTCAAGCCGAAGGGCGGCGGTGCGCTCGGAGGCGGCGGCGCCCGATAGACGGCGCGAGAGCACTTCGGAGGCGAGATCCGGCTTCAGGTCGAGGGTGATCGACGCCTTCTCGCCGCGCAGCAAGGCATCACGCACGGCAGGCACCACCGGATAGATGGCGTTCCCCTCCAGTCCGTACGCGGTGATGGTGACCTCCCCACGCACCGATCGGGGGCCACTGCTCACGCGGATGTTCTTCAAGGGCTTGCCGGCATGCACGCGCAGCGCTTCGGTCATGTGCAGCTCGATCCCGCAGTTCGAAGGATGGAAGTCGTTGACCCGCACCCCGATGGACCGGAACGCTTCGGACCAGCCGCCCGTGGACCCGGTGACGGGCCACGACGCACCGCCCAAGGCGAAGAGCACGGCATCCGCGTCACAGGGCGTATGCACGCCGGCATGCTCCAACACCGGTCGCGCATCGGGCGTGAATCCGGTGAACGTATGGTGCGTGTGGATGTGCGCACCACGCCGCAACACCGCCTGCTCGATGGCCCGCAGCACCATGGCCGGGGTGAGCGACCGATCGGGGAAGACACGACCGCTGCTGCCCACGAAGGTGTCCACGCCCAGCTCGCGCAACCAACCCCGGAGCTCGTTGGGACCGAGGTCGAGGAGGTACGGCCGCATCCGGTCCCCAGGAACGACCTGCGCCACGAGCTCCTCCCCCTCCATCCGGTTGGTGATGTTGAGCCCACCCTCGCCCGCCACCAGGAACTTGCGACCGACGCGCTTGCCCTGCTCATAGAGGTGCACCTCCGCGTACGGGGCCAGTTCATGGGCCGCGATGAGCCCGGCGGGGCCGCCCCCGATGATCGCCACACGTGCGCGCGCGGTCGTTGCCATGCCACGAAGGTCGCCCCTTCCGGGCACCCGGCGCTCGCACCTGACCTTCCTCAGTTCCCCGCAAAATGGAGCGTTCGACCTTCGCCCCATGGATGTCGCCCTGCTTCGGAAATACAACGTGCCCGGACCGCGGTACACGAGCTATCCCGCGGTGCCGCACTGGACGGACGCTCCGACCGTGGCTCAATGGGAGGCGCACGTGGCCGCGGCGTTCGAACGCAGCAACGCCGAGCAAGGCATCAGCCTGTACGTGCATCTGCCCTATTGCGAGAGCCTGTGCACCTACTGCGGCTGCAACACGCGCATCACGGTGAACCATGCCGTGGAAGGTCCGTACGTGGATGCGGTCCTGAAGGAGTGGGCGCTGTACCGGCGGCATTTCGATGGGGCGCCCCGCATCCGCGAGCTTCACCTGGGCGGCGGTACGCCCACCTTCTTCTCGCCCGCGCAATTGCGTCGGCTGGTGGAAGGGCTGCTCGAGGGCGGCTCGCGCACCGCCGACGCCGAGTTCGGCTTCGAAGGGCACCCGGCGAGCACCACGGAGGCGCACCTGCGAGCGCTGCACGACCTGGGCTTCACACGGCTGAGCGTGGGCATCCAGGACTTCGATCCGCGGGTGCAGGCGGTGATCAACCGGGTGCAGCCCTTCGCACAGGTGCAACGCGTGTTCGACACCGCGCGCCGCATCGGCTACACCAGCATCAACGCCGACCTCATCCACGGCCTTCCCCTGCAGAACGAACGCAGCATCCGGCTCACAATGGGGCGCACCCTGGCGCTGCGCCCGGACCGCATCGCGTTCTACAGTTATGCGCACGTGCCCTGGGCCCGGCCCGGTCAGCGGCGCTATACCGATGCCGACCTCCCGGCCGATGAAGTGAAACGCGGTTTGTACGAACTGGGCCGCACGTTGCTGGAGGAGGCCGGCCATGTGGAGGTGGGCATGGACCATTTCGCCCTTCCCGGTGAAGCGCTCGCGCTCGCCATGGACACGGGAAGGTTGCATCGCAACTTCATGGGCTACACACCGGTGCGGACCGAACTGCTCCTGGGCCTCGGTGTCTCGTCCATCAGCGATGGATGGACGGCGTACGCCCAGAACGTGAAGGTGGTGGAGGACTACATGCAGCGGGTGAGCAGCGGGGAACTGCCCATCTTCCGGGGCCATGTGCTCGCCCAGCGCGACCTGCTCCTCCGGGAGGCGGTGCTGGACCTCATGTGCCGGTTCCATACCGACCTGGCATCGATCGGCTGGACCTCGTCACGCACGCAGGAGGCGCTCCAAGACCTTGAGCGGGACGGCATCGTTCAGCTGGACCGCACCCGGGTGAACGTGACGAGATCGGGTCGCGCGTTCGTGCGCAATGTGTGCATGGCGATCGATCCGTACATGGCCGCCAGCGGAACGGGCAGACCGGTCTTCTCGCGGACCGTGTGAACGGATCAGTCCTTCACCAGCTCGTACAACTGGCGGAGGTCGGGCGATAGGATCACCTCGATGCGGCGGTTCTTCGCCTTGTCCGATGGGTCCACCGGCAGGTACTCGCCCCGCCCGCCTGCGGTGACCCGGGTGGGGTCCAGGCGGCTGCCTTCCTGCAGGATGCGCACCACGCTGGTGGCCCGCAGCACGCTCAGGTCCCAGTTGTCCTTGTAGGGCGCACCGGGCAGCACCTTGTCGGTGTCCGTATGCCCTTCCACCAGGATGGTGAGATCCTTCTCCCCCTCGATCGCCTTGGCGAGCTTCACCAGCACCTCGCGGCCCTGCTGGTCCACGACGGTGCTTCCGCTGGGGAAGAGCAGCTTGTTCTCCAGGCTCACGTAGATGCGCCCGTTGCGCTGCTCCACCGTAAGGCCCTTGCCCTCGAACCCGGTGAGGGCCTTGCTCACCCGGTCCTTCAATCCCTTCATGGCCAGGTCCTTCTTCGCCAGTTCGGCCTGCAGCTCGGCGAGCTTCGCCTCGCGATCGGCCAGGGATGCGCCCAGGGCATCGAGCGAATCCTCCTTGGCCATGAGCCGCAGCCGGGTCGCCTCCAGGTCGGTGAGGAGCTTCCGGTTCTCGGAGCGGTCGCCCTCCATGAGCTTGGTGTACTTGTCGAGCAGCTCGTTGTTCACCTGGTTCAGCTTGGCGTACTGCCGTTCGGAGGCGCGGTGCTCGGCCCCCAGGGAGGCGGTATCGGCCGCAAGCTGCTCCAGACGCTGGACCAGCTTGTCGCGCTCGGCCCGCAGTTCGGTGGCCTCGGCCGTGGCCCGCTCGGCCTTGGACAGGGCGGCCTCCTCGCTCTGCTTGAGCTCATCCGCCCGGCGGGTGGCCTCATCGTACTTCCTGGCCGGCACACAGGCCACCAGGAACAGCAGGGAGACGAAGGGGATCGCATTGCGGCAGGTCATGGGCGTCATTAACTTTTCCGTCGGCATCAAAGTTGCCCGGCCCGTATGGGGTGCCGGACGGAGGTGCAACCTTTTTTTGAACACTGCGTTCCTGTTGGAGCAATGCGTCACATGGGACCCACCGGACTGGGGGCCGACTGGATCGTGGCCCCGGGGCTCGACCTCGAGCTGAAGCAGTACATCCTGCTGGCCTACCTGCAACGGGTGCAGGCCCGCTTCAAGGAGAAGAAGCTCTATCCCCACCTGGATGAGCTCAGGGGACACCTGGAGCGGCTCACGCAATTGCGCAACACACGGGCCGCCCTCATGGAGCAGTTGGGCGGCGAGGTGGTGGGCATGGACCTGGAACGGGCGGAACTGATCCGGTCGAGGCACGAGGAACATGCCCTGCTTCAGGTGATCGACGATGTGCTGGCGTTCGCGATACCCGAGCTCCAGGCGCAGATCGGCTCAGGCCTCGACCTTCGGAACGAGCTCAGCTCGCACATCCACTTCGGTCCGGTGGGCCTGCTGCCGTTGAACACGCGCGAAGGCTACCTGATGCTGCGGCAGGGCCACGAGGCCAGGGTCTACGCCTACAGGGTGCCGCTCGTGCAGGAGGAACCTCATGCGGCACCGCACCGGATCATGCGCACGCAGTACATCGCCAGCCATACCGTCGGGATCGGTCGCACCTACGAGAACATCCGTGCGGAGCTGGTGCGGAAGCACGAGCAGCTCCCCGTTCCGGCCACCTTCGTCTTCGAAGCGGACATCTCGCTCCCGCACATCGAGACCTTCCTGCCACTGGCCAAGCAGCTCGTGCACCGCGAACTGGACCGGCGGGCCGCCTAGCGCGGCCGGAGCAAAGGGTCGAACCAGACCACGGCGATGTCCCGCTGGTCCATGGGGTTCATCGGCATGTCCCTGACCCAGGGCTGGACAAGGCGGATGGTGCGTTCGAAATAAAGGGGGACCACGGGCACATCCGTCATCATCCGCTGTTCGGCAAGTGCCAGGGACCTCATGCGCGCCTCCTGGTCGTGCTCGGTGCGGGCCTGTTGGAAGAGGGAATCGAAGACCGCATCGTGATAGCGGGTCGTGTTGAGCGGCGACGGCAGGGTGCTGTCAAGCACGGCGTTCCGGCCGTAGAACAGGGCCAGGAAATTCTCGGGGTCGGGGTAGTCGGCCACCCATCCCTGTCTCCAGAACTGGGCCTTCGCACCATCAACCAGTTCATAATGCTGAGCGGATGGGAGCATGGAGATCGAGATGCCGATGCCCAGGTTGCGCTCGAGCATGCCCTGCACCGCTTCGGCCACGCGCACATACCCGAAGCCATCGTTGCTCACCTGCAACCGCACGGAGGGGAAGCCGCGCCCTGCGGGGTAGCCTGCACCGGCAAGCAGTTCCCGGGCCCGATCGGGGGAGTAGCCGATCCCGGAGACCAGCTCCTGCGGATACCCCTTGAGGCCGGGTGGCACCACCCCATGATCGGCCACCACGGCGGCTCCCTGCAGCACGCTGTCCACCAACATCCGCCGGTCGATCGCCAACGCGAAGGCGCGGCGCACATCCACCCGATCGAACGGCTGAACGCGGGGGTTGAACCCGTAGAACTGGACCGACAGCCCTGGAGCCCGTTGCACGCGGAAGCGCAGGGTCCCGGTGGCGGGATCCACTGTATCGCGCAAAGCATCCATGCGCTCAAGGGGCGGGTCCACCAGCACGGTCAGCCTGCCCTTCAGGAACGCGTCCATCTCGGCGGACTTGTCCTCGTTGAAGGTGACGCGTACCGCATCCAGGAACGGCAGCGCATTGCCCAGCTCGTCCTGCCGCCAATACACCGGGGAGCGCTCGAACACCAACGCATCACCGGTACCCGGAGTCCGCAGGATGAACGGACCGGTGCCGATCGCCCGAAGGCCTTGGAGCGGCTCGGCCTGCTCCAGCTCCGGCGGATAGATCCAGCAACCCTGGTGGGAAAGCACCTGCAGGAAGAGCGGATCGGGGGCCACCAGCTCGATGCGCACCGTTCGCGGGTCCAGCACCTGGATGCCTTCGATGGAAGCGGTGGCAGGGCCTTGTGCGTCGGCGGCATGGAACGCATCCGCACCCTTCACCCGCCCTTGGAACAGCCAGAACATCTGGTTGCCGGGACGGGCACCGCAGATCCGTTTGAAGCAGTGCTCCACATCGGAGGCCGTGAGCATGCGCGGCTCCCCTTGGAAGATGGGATCGGGATGGAACTGGACCTCCTTCCGAAGGTGGAAGGTGTAGATGGTACCGGTACTGTCCACCTCCCACCGTTCGGCGAGCACGGGATCGATGGACAGGTCGTGCGGATCGCACCGCACCAGGCCCTCGTACACCAGCGATCCCACCCTGAAGCCCGCGGCGGTGACCAGGCCTGTGGGGTGGATGGAGCGCACCGGTGCCGCCTCGTTCCAATTCAGGACCCCCCCGTAGTGCCGCCCCCCCTTCCCCTCGCCCGTGTGGGCTCTCTCCGGGCCCGCACAGGAAGCGATGAGGAGCAGGAAGGTGAGCGGGACGGCCGGACGCATCGGAGAGATCCAAATGTATCCGGCCCACAGGAGGGCAACGGAACGCGCCGAACGCCGTTACCAACAAGGCCTTCTTGATGGGCACGAAGCCCGCCCACCGCCCGTTGGGATAATTTTCAAGCCCCTCCGCACTTGGTCACGGCCCCCCACCCCCCGCGATGGCATGCCCTGCCGTACCGCACCTGCCGGCTGTTGCCGGTGCTGGCGGGGCTGCTGTGGGGGCTGTGCGTGGCGGCCCAACCCGTGAGCAACCTGCGCGCCCGAAGCATCGTGTTCACCACCGACAGCCTGCGGTTGGACACGGTGAGCATCGCCCCCGGGAGCCTGGTGCTCACCCGCGCCGGGGCGCCGGTGGACCCTGCGGCCTTCGACCTGGACCCCTACAGCGGTTGGCTCCTGCGCCGCGACCCCCTGCTCACCGACACGCTGAGGGCGCAATGGCGCGCGCTGCCCCTGCTGCTCGGGGGCCCGGTGCGCCACAAGGACCCCGCCCGGCTGACGCGGCCATCAGGCGACCGCGCCGACCCGTTCAAGTACGCCTACACCCCGGCGCTCGACCGCGAGGACCCCTTCAGCATGACAGGGCTCAACAAGAGCGGCAGCATCTCGCGCGGCGTGCTCTTCGGGAACAACCAGGACCTCTCGGTGAACAGCACCCTCAACCTGGAGCTCAGTGGGCGGCTTACCGAACGCATCAACGTGCTCGCCTCCATCACCGACAACAACATCCCCATCCAGGCCGGGGGCAACACCTTGGAGCTCCAGGACTTCGACCAGGTGTTCATCAAGCTCTTCGACGAGCGCCAGGAGCTGGTGGCCGGCGACTTCGTGCTGCAACGCCCGCACAGCCATTTCCTCACCTACCTGAAGAAGGCGAAGGGGCTCAGCTATGGCACCAAGCTCGGACCCGTTGAACGGCCGAGCGGGCAGTTCGGCATGAGCGCGGCCGTGAGCAAGGGCAAGTTCGCCCGCAACCTCATCCAAGGCAGGGAGGGGGTGCAGGGGCCCTACCGGTTGCAGGGCGCATCGGGCGAGCAGTTCATCATCGTGCTCTCCGGCACCGAGCGCGTGTTCATCGATGGCCTGCCGTTGACCCGCGGCCAGGAGAACGATTACGTGATCGACTACAACACGGCCGAGATCACCTTCACCGCACGACGCCTGATCACCAAGGACCGTCGCATCGCCGTGGAGTTCCAGTACAGCGACAAGAACTACGTGCGCTCCCTGGTCCGCGCGGACGTGGACCGCAGCTTCGGTCCCACGCGGCTGTACCTGGACGTGTACAGCGAACAGGACCACCGCAACCAGCCGCTCCAACAACAGCTCAGCGAGAGCGACAGGTCGGTCCTCGCCGCCGCCGGGGATGACCCGCTCGCCGCGGTGACCCCGGGGGTGGACAGCGTGGCCTTCAGCACGAATGAGGTGCTGTACGCGCGCATCGATTCGCTCGGGTACGACCCGGTGTACATCTACTCCACAGCAAGCGACAGCGCTTTCTTCCGGCTCACGTTCACCAGCGTGGGCGCAGGCAACGGCGACTACGTCCAGGACGGTTTCTCGCCCAACGGAAGGGTGTTCCGGTGGGTCGCGCCGGACACGGTTGACGGAGCCATCGTGCGCGGCGGGGACAGCGCCCCCTTGCAGGTGCTGGTCGCGCCCAGGTCCCAGCAGGTGGTCACCCTGGGCGCCGAGCACGAGCTGGCCAAGGGTTCCCGCGTGTTCAGTGAAGTGGCGCTGAGCCACAACGACCTCAACACCTTCTCCTCGGAGGACGACGGCAACAACACCGGTCTGGCGGCCAGGCTCGGGGGTGTGGTGGAGCGTCCGATCTCCCGGCGTGATTCGGTTTGGCGCATCGCGTTCGACACGGACGACGAACTGCTCAGCCGCGACTTCCGCTTCGTGGAGCGCTACCGTCCGGTGGAGTTCGAGCGCAACTGGAACGCGCTCGGAGCGGCGCTCGATGGCGATCAGGCCCTGCTGAGCGCGGGTGTTTCCGTGAAGGGCGGAAGGTCAGGCACCGCGCGCCTGAGCACGAGCACCTTCCAGGTGAGCGACCGCTACAGCGGATGGAGGCACCGGCTGGAAAGCGACCTGCACCCGGGGCGTTGGGACCTCACCGGTGAAGCGAGCCTGCTGAGCACCACCCTGCCAAGACGCAGCGATTTCCTGCGCCACAAGGGCATCCTGCGCCACCGCACGAAGGTGCTTTCCATCGGCCTGCGCGACGAGCATGAACGCAACCGCTTCCGCACCGATACGAGCGACGCGCTCGTGGCCGGCAGTTATGAGTTCCACGACTGGGAGCTTTTCGTGCAGAGCCCGGACAGTTTCCGCACACGGGTGCGGCTGTCGGGCGGGCAACGCCAAGAGAAGGCCTGGCGCGCCGGCGAGCTCGCCCCCAGCACCCGCGCCACCGCCTACAGCGCCACGCTCGACCTTGCCGGCGACCCGCGGAACAAGCTCACCACCACGCTCACCTACCGCGAACTGCGCATCCTGGACAGCACCATCACCACGGCCAAGCCCGAGGAGACCTACCTGGCCCGCATCGACCACGACCTCAGCCTGTGGGACGGCGCGGTCAACTGGTCGCTCTTCTACGAGTTCGGCAGCGGGCTCGAGCAACGGCGCGAATACATCTATGTGCAGGTGCCGGCCGGCCAGGGCGTGTACATCTGGAACGACTACAACGGCAACGGCGTGAAGGAGCTCAACGAGTTCGAGGTGGCCAACTTCGGTTACGAGGCCGACTACATCCGTGTGTACGTGCAGACGAACGACTATGTGCGCACGTACAGCAACCAGCTCAGCGCCTCGCTCGACCTGCGCCCGGCGGCGCGTTGGGAGGGCAAGGAAGGCGTCCGCCACCTCCTGGCCAAGTTCAGCGACCTGGCCTCGTTCCGCACCGATCGCAAGACCGCCGACGATGATCTGGGCCATGTGCTCGACCCCTTCCATCTTGACCCCACGGACACCGCGCTCATCGCGTTCAACAGCTCGATACGCAACACGCTCTACTACGATCGTTCAAGCCGGGTGTGGAGCGTGGACCACACCTACCAGAGCGACCGCACCAAGAGCCTGCTGCAGAACGGCTACGAATCCCGCTCACGGCTCAACAACCTGCTCCGCCTGCGCTTGAACGTGACCCGGCGCTGGACCGTGGAGCTCGAGGGCGAGCGCGGACGTTCGGCCAGCGTGAGCGACCTGATCGAGGGCCGCACCTTCGACGTGGACCAACAGGCCGTACGACCCAAGGTGACCTGGCAACCCGGCACACAGGCACGCGCCGTGCTGAGCTACAAGGTGACCGACAAGGCGAACCGCGACGACCTGGGGGGAGAAACGGCCCGCCTGCAGGACATGGGCCTGGAGCTGCGCTTCAACGCCGCAGGCAAAGGCACCGTGCAGGCCAACGGCAACCTGGTGGACATCGCGTACGACGGCGTGGTGAGCTCCGTGATCGGCAACGAGATGCTGAACGGGTTGCGGCCGGGGCGCAACGTCACCTGGAGCCTTTCGGTGCAACGCAGGCTGAGCGACCACCTGCAGGTGGACATCACCTACAACGGGCGCAGCAGCCCGGACGTGCCAGTGGTGCACGTGGGCGGTGCGCAGGTACGCGCCTTCTTCTGATCCTACTTCAGGTCGAAGGTGGTCTTCGACACCAGCGCGCCCGACTCGTAGATCTCCACGATGTACTGGCCCGTGGCCATCTTGCCGGTGGCCGTGTAGAACATGCACACGTCCAGCGGCTGGTTCTGGTAGTTCACCTCGCGCTTCACGCTGAACTCGCCCTGCACGCCATTGAACGTGGACCGGTTGTCGGCATCGCCGGAAGGCAGCACCGAACCGTCGGGGCTGATGATGCGCATGTAGAGCATCTTGTTGCCCGAAGCGGTCACGCGGTTCTCGCCGAGGGTGAAGCAGCTCTTGATCATCTCGGCCTTGCTCGCGCGCTCGGTGTCGACCTGCTTGCCGCTGTTGCGCAGGAAGAGCGCACCGGCGGTGTGCGCGGTGGTGTGCAGCACGGAGCCCTTCGCGATCAGTGCCCGCTGGTCCGCGCTCTGCTGCTCGAGCGCCTGCTTCTGCCCGGTGACCTCCCCGAGCTGCTGCCTGGTGGCCAGGTTCTCGGCCTGGAGGGCCTGGTTCACGGTGTTCAGTGAATCGATCGTCACCACATAGCCCTTCATGATCTTGCGCAGGGTCTCGGCCTCCTTCCGCGCTTTCGCCAGGCTGTAGTTGCCGCTCTTCACCTTCTCCATCAGGTCCTCGATCTGCTGCTTCTGCGCATCCATCTCGGTGCGGATCTGCTCGTTCTCGGTGTTCAGGGTGTCGTACTGCGCGAGCATGTCCTCCAGCAGCTTCGTCACGTTGTCCTTCTCGCTCGTCACCGCCGTGAGCTGGGCGCCCGTCTCCACCGCCTCCTTCTTGTTCTGCATGAGCAGGTAGATGGTGACGACGTTGCTGATGAGCAGCAGCACCACCAGGGCGAGCAGGGCGGTGTTGGAGCGGCCTTTCGGCGCGGGGTTGAGTTGCTGTTCCATGTGCGGTACGGCCCGTACGGACCGGAAAGGATGCGAATGTGCGCGGCTAAGTTACCTTGGTGGCATGGCGCGTTTCCCCAGCAACGGCGCACTTTTCAACAAAGTAGTCCACCCGCTCGTGCGTGGACTGCAGGACGTGGGCGACCTCTTTCTGCCCCGGCGTTGCGCAGGCTGCGATGAGGTGCTGATGGAGCACGAAGCGGCGCTGTGCGGCACCTGCGAAGAGGACCTTCCCCGGACACGCTTCCACGACGACCCGGGCAATCCCGTTGAGCGGGTCCTGTGGGGAAGGGTGCCCGTTGACGCCGCCACCGCCTTCCTGCACTTCGACAAGCACGGCCGCGTGCAACGGATGCTGCACCGGTTGAAGTACAAGGGGGACCGCGCGATCGGCGTTGAGCTCGGTCGACTGCTCGGCCGGGAGCTGCACGCCTCCGGTCGTTTCGCCGATACCGAGGTGGTGCTGCCCGTTCCACTTCACCCACGCAAGGAGCGCGAACGCGGGTACAACCAAAGTGCCGTGCTGGCCGAAGGGTTGCGCGAGGCACTGGGCATCGTGGACGGCGGGCATCGCCTGGTGCGTGTGGTGCACACCACGAGCCAGACCCGCAAAGGCCGGCTGGACCGGTGGTTGAACGTGAAGGAGGCCTTCGCGCTTCATGACCCGGAGGGGCTCAAGGGTCGCCGGGTGCTCCTGGTGGACGATGTGGTGACCACCGGAGCGACCTTGGAAGGGTGCATCCGCGCGCTGAGGACGGCGCCCGATGTGCAGGTGCGTATCGCCACGGTGGCCTTCGCCTGATGGCGCGCGCCACCACCGGCTAGCTTTGCGGCCCGATGACGGGAACGATCCACCTACCGACGACCACGGACCGCGTGGCCATCTATGCCGCACTGATACCCCAGGTGCGCGAACTGCTGCACGAGGAGCACGACGTGATCGCCGCCATGGCCAACATGAGCGCCGCGCTGCGGCAGGCGTTCGGCTGGCATTGGGTGGGCTTCTACCGCGTGCTTGGGGCGGAGCTCGTGCTCGGGCCGTTCCAAGGTCCTGTGGCCTGCAGCCGCATCGGGCATGGGAAAGGGGTGTGCGGAAGCGCTTGGGCCGAAGAGCGGACGCTGGTGGTGCCCGACGTGGAGAAGTTCCCCGGCCACATCGCCTGCAGCCCGCTCTCCAGAAGCGAGATCGTGGTGCCGATCCGCGATCGCAGCGGGCACGTTGCCGCGGTATTGGACATCGACAGCGAACAGGCGGACGATTTCTCCGAGGTGGACGCACACGCTCTGGGCCGGCTGTGCGCCCTGCTCGAGCCCCTCTTCGAATGATCCGGCCCTGTTCCGCCCTTCTGCTCCCTGTGCTGCTCGCCGGTTGCGCCCAGATGCGCGACCTCAGCGGAGGCGAGAAGGATGTTCTAGCTCCGGCCCTGCTGAGCTCCTCACCCGCCGACCGCAGCACGCATTTCGATCAGCGAAGGTTCGAGCTCACCTTCGACGAGCGCGTGAAGGTGAACAATGCAAGGCAGCAGCTCCTGATCTCCCCCCCGCTCACCCAATCGCCTGAAGTTTCCGTGAAAGGCGGGCGCACGGTGGTGGTCGACCTGAAGGAGGACCTTCTGCCCAACACCACCTACAGTTTCAATTTCGGCTCCTCCATCGTGGACCTCACCGAGGGGAACCCTGCGTTGGACCTCACCTATGTGGTCTCCACCGGAGCTCAGCTCGATAGCGGTCTCGTCGAGGGCCGCGTATTGGACGCCTGGAGCGGCCGACCGGCAGCGGACATGCCCGTGCTGCTGTACGAGGCCGGGGATACGGCCGGCTTCCGAAGCGGGCGCCCGCTCTACGCCGGACGCAGCGCATCCGATGGGGCCTTCCGGTTGAGGAACCTACGGACCGGGAGCTATCGCCTGTACGCCCTCCGCGACCAGAACGCCAACCTGCGGTACGACCTGCCCAACGAGGACATCGCTTTCCTGGAGGCACCGGTGCCGGTGCCGGCCGGGGGGGCCGCCGTGCTTTGGTCCTTCCGGGAGCTGCCAAGCACCCAGCAGGTGATGGACCAACGGGTGGGCGCCGACCGGGATTGGCGGTTCGTGCTCGCCTTGCCGGCGAAGGACCTTCGGTTGCGCGACATCGACCGAACGGGCGGCATCCTTTCCTGGAGCACGGAGCTCAACGCCACCCGCGACAGCGTCCGCCTGTGGCCCAACGACACCACGGCGATCGAGGGCACCCGGTTCGAACTGAGCGATGGCGCCACGGTGCTGGACACCTTCACCTACCGGGTGCGGGAGAAGATGCCCTACCTCCTGGGGATATCCATGCTTCGGACGGGGGACACGTTGGACCTGATGGCCTCCAGGCCTTTGGAGGTGGTGGACACCGCCTTGATCGACCTGCGGACCGAGGAGGAGGAACGGGGCTTCCGCGCATGGATCGATCCGCAACACGACCGGGTCTTGCACCTGTTGCCCCAGGGCCCTGTAGGCGAGCGCTATACGCTCCGGTTCGAGCCGAAAGCACTGACGGACCTCTACCGGGGTGGGAACGATACCCTGGTGTTCACCGTGCGGCGACGACCGGGCACCGATCAGGGGACCGTACGGCTTGACCTGGTGACCGACAGCCTTGACACGGCCGGCCCTTGGATGCTGCAAGTTCTTGACCCTCAAGACCATGTTGTCCGCTCCATGCGGTCCGTCAACTGGCCTCGACCGGTGCTCATCGAAGCCTTGGAGCCAGGCAGCTACCAGTTGAAGCTGGTGCTGGACCGCAACGCGAACGGGCGACAGGACACCGGGGACCTGGCCCGGGGCATCGCGCCGGAACCGGCCTGGCGCTGGTCCGGGCCCTTGGTGGTGAGGGCCGGTTGGCTCGTCGAACAGCACTGGTCGCCCCAAATGCCTTGAAGCGTGGCAACTTCGCGGCCTTCGGTTGCGTCATCCCCGCGGGAACGTGCTTCCAAGTGCAGGTGCTGGCCGGGCCACACCCCCTAACTTGTGCGGGTTTTCCGAACTGAACGATCCATCCGAACGAACGGTCATGCTGAACAGGATCCTCTGCGCCTTCTCTCTAGCGCTCGCCCTTATCGGTCCCACCCAGGCCCAGCAGGGCGTGATCCCCACCATGGGGAGGGAGTTCTGGGTCGGCTACATGCAGAACTACGGAGGCGGCGGTAACCAGCACATCGACCTCTTCATCTCCAGCTACGTGAACACCACCGGCACGGTGAAGATGCCGCTGCTCGGCTACGTGCAGAACTTCACGGTGACGGCGAACACCGTGACCACGGTGACGCTCCCGCTCACCGCGATCCATACGGGCTCCGAGGTGGTGGACAACAAGTCGTTCCTGGTGGAGACGGCCGATACCGTGGCCGTGTACGCGTTGAACTTCGAGGATGCCACAGCGGACGCGGCCTCCATCCTGCCCACGCAATCCCTGGGCACGCAATATCGGGTTCACTGCTACTATGGGCTGAGCGGCTTCGGCACGCTGAACTCCGAGTTCCTCATCGTGGCCACCAAGGATGGGACCCAGGTGGAGATCACGCCCACCACGGCGACCTTGGGCGGTGCACCGGCCGGTGTGCCGTTCATCGTGAACCTCGACAGTGCGGAGACCTTCCAAGTGCAGGCGGGCAGTGCCGGTGGGGACCTTACGGGGACCACCATCGTGGGCACACCGCAGAGCGGATCGTGCCGACCGTTCGCCGTATTCTCCGGGTCGGTGTGCACCAACGTGCCGATCGGGTGCTTCGCCTGCGACCACGTGTATGAACAGAACCTGCCCAGCAACGTGTGGGGCACGAAATTCTACACCGTGCCCTGGCAGGGCCCCAACAGCTATACCTACCGGGTGCTGGCCCATTCCAACGGCACCAACTACACCACCGATGGCGTGGCGCAGCCCGTGCTGAACGCCGGCCAGTTCCAAGAGGTGAACTATGCGAACACGGCCCGTGTCATCCAGAGCACCGTCCCCATCAGCGTGTCCCAGTTCATCCAAGGGCAGGATTGCTCCGGCGGTGTTGGTGATCCGGCGCTGCTGATCCTCAATGCCGACCAGCAGAAGATCAGCAACATCAGCTTCGCCACCGTCGTTTCCGGCAACATCAACAACCAGTACATCGCCGTGATCGTGGAGACGGCGAGCAACAACCAGGTGATCCTGGACGGCGCGGCGATGCCAGCGGCGGCCTTCACCCCCTTCGCGGCGAGCCCCACGGAGAGCTATGCCACCTTCCCGCTCACCCAGGGCAGCCACAGCATCTCATGCCCCACCGGCCTGATCGGATACGTCTACGGGGTGGGCAGCAACTACGAGACCTATGCGTACTCGGTGGGGTCGTTCACCCCGCTCCCGCCGCTGGTGGTGGACTCCGTGCTCTGCGGTGTGGACAGCACCGGTACCCTGACCCTGTCGCCACCGCAGCCGATCAACAACCCGTGGTGGGCCATTTACAGCAACCCGAACGATACGCTCTACCAGGGCCTCAACTACACCTTCATCCCCCCTGCCAGCGATGTGTACGTGGTCACCGGCTCCGAATTCCTGAGCTCGTGCGAGCAGCAGTATTTCTTCAGTGTGGAGGTGGACACCCCGCCCCTGCTCACCCTTTCCGCCAATCCGCCGGTGGTATGCGCCTACTCACCCGTGCAACTGAACGTGACGCCGGATCCGCCCGGCCAGTATCTCTACAACTGGTGGCCCGACCCGCAGCTCAACAACGGCTCCTTGCCGAACCCTGTAGCGACCCCGTCCGTGAGCGGCTGGTACTACGTCAGCGTGAGCACCCTGAACGGATGCGCGGTCGCCGTGGACAGCATCTACATCACGGTGCTTCCCGGCGACGTCATCCTCAACCAGGCGACCACGCCCGACGATGCGATCTGCCTCGGGGAGAGCACGCCCCTGGAGCTTGAGGTGCAACAATCCATCGGAGAGGACCCGCTCGACCTCTTCCCAGGGCTGATCTGGTCCAACCTGAGCAACTGGAGCATCAGCAACGCCTGTGGTTCGGTGAACGGTGACGCGATGTACTTCGACGGTGCAGGACCCCGCTTCGCGGAGACCGTGCAGTTCAACGTGCTGTCCGGAGGCAGTGTGCAGTTCGCCATCCACATCGGGGCCGGCCTGGCACCGTGTGAGAACGTTGACCCCGGCGAGGATGTCTTCCTCGAATACAGCGTTGGCGGAGGTCCCTGGCAGCCCATGCAGACCCTGTGGGAGTTCCTCTACCCCAACTGGACCACGGTGACCGTGCCGATCCCGGCAGGTGCCCTCTCCGCGAACACGGCCTTCCGCTGGATCCAGCCTGTGAGCACGGGGCCCGGTGAGGACAACTGGAGCATCGACAATGTGGTGATCGCGGTGAATGACCCGAACAACCTCTCCTTCACGTGGTCGCCCCAACCCTGGTTGAACGACCCCACCTTGCAGAACCCCACGGCCACACCGACCGCCTCGGGCTATTTCTACATCACCACCGTGGACCTGCTCACCGGGTGCACCTATTCGGACTCGGTGTACATCGATGTGGGCACGCCGTTCACGCTCGACGTGACCAACGATACCGCCCTGTGCGACGTGGCCGGCATCCAGTTGCACGCCACGCCCAGCGCGGGTACCAACCACACCTGGAACTGGACGCCCGCGACCAACCTCACGGCCACCTTCATTGAGAACCCCGTTGCCACACCCGTGGTGACCACCGAGTACTTCGTGGAGGTGAGCACGCCGCAGGGATGCACGGTGACGGACAGCGTCACCATCGTGGTGAACCAGCTGCTCTCGCTCACCGTGACCACGAACGACGACGACCTGTGCCAGGGCGAATCGACACAGCTCTTCGCCAACGTGCCGGGCAACCCGCAGAACCTTGCGTACAGCTGGAACCCCGCCAATTCGCTGAGCAATGCAGGTGTGTTCAATCCCACCGCCACGCCACCGTCCACCACCAACTACATCTGCACGGTGACGGACACCCTGAGCGGATGCCTGCTGGTGGACAGCGTGCTGATCACGGTGAGCTCGCTTTACGATGCGGTGGCCACCAACGACACCATCCTGTGCGACCCGGTAGGCTTCCAGTTGAACGTGGTGCACAATGTGCCGAACGCGATCGTGGCCTGGACCCCCACCAACTACCTCATCAACGCGAACACCAGCACACCCACGATCCTCTTCGACAGCACGGCGCAATACATCGTGCAGGTCACCGACCCCCTGTTGGGCTGCAGCGACCGTGATACGGTGAATATCGTGGTCCCCTTCTCGGACCTGGTGTACATCCCGGACAGCTCGCTCTGCGATGGCGACAGCATGCTGATCGATGCGGGGTTCCCGGCCGCCGACCATCTCTGGAGCACCGGTGCCACCACACAGGGCATCTGGGTGAGCACGCCCGGAGCTTACACGGTGACCCTGACGGACACCACCGGCTGTCAGGTAGCGGCCACCACCATCGTGACGGTCGACCCGCTGCCCGTGGTGAACATCGGTCCCGACTCCTCCCTCTGCGCGGGTCAGCAATGGACCCTCGATGCCGGGAACCCGGGGAGCACCTTCCTCTGGAGCACCGGAGCCGGCACCCAGACGATATCCGTGAGCGCGGATGACGAATACTGGGTGCGGGTGACCGACCAGAACGACTGCGTGAACCGCGACACGGCCAACATCGTGTTCGACCCCCTGCCGGTGATCTCCCTGAGCGATACGATCGTCTGCGTGAGCGAGACCATCACCCTCAACGCCGGCAACCCCGGCAGCACATATGCCTGGAGCACGGGAGCGACATCCCAGACCATCAGCATCACCGCCGCGAGCGACAACTATTCCGTGGTGGTGACCACGCCGACCTGGTGTGTCGATTCGAGCGAGGCCGACATCACGTTCATCGACTTCCCCGTGGTGGACCTTGGTCCGGACACCGCGCTCTGCGAAACGCAGCAGCTCACGCTCAACGCTGGCAACCCGGGATCGAACTACACCTGGAGCACCGGCAGCAACCTGCCGAGCATCACCATCCAGGACGACGCCCTGGTGTGGGTGGATGTGTTCAACGGGTACTGCACCACGCGTGATTCCCTGGAAGCGGTGTTCAACCCGCTGCCCAACGAGATCGCCGAGGAGCAGCGCGTGGTCTGCCTGGATAGCCCGCCCAACAAGGTCATCCTTGATGCCGGCAACCCGGGCTGTGTGTTCCTGTGGAACACCAACGAGACCACCCAGGTGATCGAGGTGGCCACCTACGGCATGTACGTTGTGCGGATCACCACCCCGCTGAACTGCTCCATCACGGACAGTGTGCTCATCGAGGAGTTCTGCCCCCCGCAGTTCTTCGTGCCCAACACCTTCACACCGGACGGTGACGGGGTGAACGACCTGTTCGGCCCGAACGGGTACAACATCGCCAGCGTGGAGATGAACATCTTCAACCGGTGGGGTGAGCTGATCTTCAGCGGCAAGGATGCCACGGCGTTCTGGGATGGCAGCATGAACGGACAGCCCGTACAGGACGGGGTCTACGTCTGGAAATGCAAGTACCGTTTCATCGAGGATGTGGCCGGTTTCGTGGGCGCTGAGAAAGAGGCGATCGGGCACGTCACCCTCATCCGATAGGGATCCGTAAGGGATCGAAGCGAAGGCCGGGGCGATCCCGGCCTTCGCGCTTTCAGTGGAAGGAACCTTGCTGGATGGATCGCGTACCAAGGGCGGCCAAAGACCCGCTCTTCGGTGGCGAATCGACCCCATACCCCACTTCCCCGGTCCGGAGGACCTCTTGCCCGGCATGCCGATGCGGTCATCCGCATCCTGCTCTGGACGCTCTTCGCAGCGCTCATGCTGCTGGCGGGTCCGATGCGTGCCCAGGGAACCGCTCCACTGCCCACGAAAGGCCGGCAGTTCTGGCTCGGGTACATGCAGAACGCCTATGGTGCCCAGGAGCTCAGGGTGATGATCGCTTCACAGAACGCGACCTCGGGCACGGTGAGCGTTCCACGCACCGGCTGGTCGGCTTCCTTCAGCGTGCCGGCCAACACGGTCTCCACGGTGGTGGTGCCCGTGCTGAACGAGCACACCGGAAGCGAGGTGCTGAGCGATAAAGGGATCTTCGTGCAGGCGCAGGACAGCGTCACCGTCAGCCTGGCCAGCTTCCAGAGCTTCACCACCGATGCGGCCCAGGTGCTGCCCATCGAGGCGCTCGGAACGAGCTATCGTGTGCAGGGCTACCGCGGCCTGGCAGGCTTCAATGATTTCTACAAGAGCGAACTGCTGGTGGTGGCCACCGCCGACGACACCGAGGTGGAGATCACCCCCAGCGTCAACACCTCCGGGGGGCGCCCTGCCGGAGTGCCGTTCACCGTGACGCTCGATGCGGGCCAGAGCTACCAGGTCCAGTCCGCCCTGGCGGCCCTGGACATCACCGGCACCACCGTGAAGGCCACGAGCACCAGCGGGTCGTGCCGACCGTTCGCGGTCTTCGGGGGCAGCATGTGCGCCAACGTGCCCAATGCCTGCCCCGCATGCGACCATATCGTTGAACAGATGGTGCCCACCGACCGATGGGGCCAGAACTACCACACCGTGCCGCTGCAAGGGGCCACGACCTACACCTACCGCATCCTGGCCGACCAGAACAACACCGCGGTGACCATCGACGGAGGCGCACCGGTGCTCCTCAATGCCGGCCAGACGCACCAGGTGAACGGTGTCACCCAGGCCGTGTGCATCGCGGCCGACAAGCCGGTCAGCGTGGCGCAACTGCTGGAGGGCTTCAACTGCGCCACGGCGGGCGATCCCTCCATGATCGAGCTGGTGCCCGACGAGCGCCCGACCACGAGCGTGGTGTACGCCACCATCACTTCGCCGCAGATCACCACGCACAGTGTATCCGTGGTGATGCCCACGGCCTCCGTGGGCGGCCTCACGCTGAACGGCAATCCCGTGAGCACCGCACTGTTCCAGCCCTACCCGGCATGTAATGCGCTCTCCTACGCCAGGATCAATGTCACCGCCGGGGTCAACCGCCTCAGCGCCGCCGCCGGCTTCCTGGCGTACGGCTTCGGCCTTGGCACCGGCGAGAGCTATGCGTACACCCTGAGCAGCAAGGCCATCGCCGGTACACCGAACGATTCGCTGATCTGCGCCACGGGCACCGTGGTGCTGAACGCCCCCATCCCGCTCGTGAACATCACTTGGACCGAAGCCTCGGCACCTTCTGTCGTGCTCGGAACGGGAAGCTCCTACACGGTAACACCCACCACGAACGCATCCTACACCATCTCGGGCGAGATGCCCGGCAGCTTCTGCCCCTACAGTTTCACCTACCACGTGGGGCCGCCCGTTCAACCGGCATTGAGCCTCACGGCGAACAACCTGCCATCGGCCACGGTGTGCCAGTTCAACCCCGTGCAATTGAACGCGGTCCCGCCGCCCGACCCCAACGTGTTCGACCTGACCTGGAGCCCGGCAGCCCTGGTGAACGACCCTTCGATCCCCGATCCCATCGCCTACCCGATGGCGAACACGTGGTTCCGCCTCGATGTGGTGAGCCCGATCGGTTGCGGCAGCGCGAGCGACAGCATCCTGGTGAACGTGCTGCCGAACGCCCTGGTGGCCGT
Organism: Flavobacteriales bacterium; assembly: GCA_044226515.1. Classification (GTDB taxonomy): domain Bacteria; phylum Bacteroidota; class Bacteroidia; order Flavobacteriales_F; family PHOS-HE28; genus PHOS-HE28. The sequence continues at coordinate 40,806 of JBGAGX010000009.1, forward strand.
GCACGCCGCGGTGAACGACAGCGCCATCTGCGCAGGCACCCCGGTGCAGCTCTCCGCCCTGGCCGAACAGGTCATCGCGAGCGATGCCTTGAACGGTACCAGCGGTCCGATGTGGTCCACCATCACGGGTGGCACGGTCTCCTCGGTCTGTGGTTCGGTGACCGGTGACGCGCTCTACTTCAACGGAGCGGCCACCCGCGAGGCCCGCACCGGGCCACTGAACGTTCCGTCGGGCGGCTCCATCCGGTTCGCCCTGAAGATCGCTACCGGCACCGCGCCGTGCGACAATGCCGACCCCGGGGAGGACGTGGTGCTCGAATACTCCGTGAACGCCGGCACCAGCTGGACGGCCATCTCCACCTTCAACGAAGCGTCCTACCCGACCTTCACGGCACTGACCGCGACCATTCCGCCCGGGGCACAAGGCGCCGCCACCTTGTTCCGCTGGCGCCAGCTCGCCCACAGTGGCGCAGGCCAGGACAACTGGGCGATCGACGATGTCACGGTCGCCGCCAACGACAATACGGGCCTCGCGTTCGCCTGGACCCCGGCCGGCAGCGTGACGAACCCGACGGCGGCCAGCACGACCGCTTCACCGGCCTCCACGACCCAATACCACGTCACCGCATCCGGCTCCAACGGATGCAGCGTGCACGACAGCCTCATCGTGCTCGTGCAGCCCACCTTCACGATCACCGCGAGCAACGACACCACGCTCTGCACGCCCGGGAGCTCGGTGCAGCTGCACGCCATGCCCGCCTATCCCGCCCCCATCACCTGGAGCTGGAGCCCGAACAACGGGTCCTTGAACAACACGAGCGCGCAGCATCCGGTGGCCACACCTGCTGCCACGACCACCTATACCGTCACAGCGACCTCCTCGATCGGCTGCACGGACAGTGAAACGGTGACCGTGATCGTGGGGAACCTCGTGGGCGTCACCGTGGCCACTCCCGACCCGGACATCTGCAACGGCGACAGCACCACGTTGAACGCGGTGGTGCAGGGCACCGGGAGCTACACCTATGCCTGGAGCCCGTCCAACGGGCTCAATAACGCCTCCTTCAGCGCGCCCAGCGCCGCACCATCAGGCACGATCACGTACACCTGCACCGTCACGGAACCGGCATCAGGTTGCCAGTTGAGCGCCTCGCTGCCCATCACCGTGCATGGCCCCTACACCGTGGATGCAGGGGTCAGCGACACGCTGTGCACCACGCTCGGGCATCAGCTGAGCGTGCAGCACAACGTCACCGGTCCCGTGTCCATCGCCTGGACCAACGGTCAGTTCCTGAACAGCAACGCCATCGCCTCACCGACCATCATCGCCGACACCACCGCCACTTACACGGTAACGGTCACGGACGCGTTCGGATGCTCACAGAGCGACCAGGTCACCATCACCTCGGCCTGGGACAACCTGGTGACGCCGCTCAACGTGAGCACCTGCGCAGGCCAGACCATGCTGCTTGATGCCGGGTACCCGGGTTCGTCCTACATCTGGAACACCGGCGCCACCACACAGACCATCAACGTCGCGAACCCCGGCACCTACACCGCGGAGATCACGGACGTGCAGGGCTGTGTCACCATCGCCACCTACTTCGCCACGTTCAATGCCGTACCGGCGGTGAACCTGGGGCCGGACCTGAACCTGTGCGGTGCCAGCAATCAGGTGCTGAGCACGAACAGCCCCGGCAACGTGTACCTGTGGAGCAACGGCCAGACAACGCCGAGCATCACGGTGACGCAGTCCGCCGTGTACTCCGTGCTGGTGACCTCCCCACAGGGATGCCAGGCCGGCGATGCCGTTAACGTGGCCTTCAACCCGCTGCCCACCGATCAGCTCCAGGACGTGACCGCCTGCGCGACCACCTTGGTGACCCTGAACGCGGGAAATCAGGGAAGCAGCTATGCCTGGAGCACCGGTGCCACATCGCAGAGCATCGCACCCCAGCAGGGCGGCACCTATTCCGTGACGGTCACGACCCCCCAGAACTGCAGTGCGACGTTCGACGCGGTGGTCACCTTCATGCCCGAAGTGCAGGTGGACCTTGGACCCGATACGGTGCTCTGCGCCGGCCAACCGATCGTGCTCGATGCGGGCGGCCCGGGAATGACGTTCCAGTGGAACACCGGTGCGACCACCCAGACGATCAGCCCGCAGCAAAGCGGCACCTACGTCGTCACGTCAAGCAACGGCTATTGCCTCGGTGCCGATTCGGTGGAGGTGACCTTCGCGCAGGCTCCGTTCGACATCCTCCAGGACGTGACCACCTGTGTGGACCAGTCCGTGACCCTGGATGCCGCCAATACGGGCTGTACCTACCTGTGGAGCAGCGGAGAGACGACGCGCCAGATCTCGCCGTCCGGCTCCGGCACGTACAGCGTAACGATCACCAACGGCACGGGGTGCTCGATCACTGCGGATGCCGTGGTGCTCTTCGTCGCTCCGCCCACCGTATCGCTCGGACCCGATAGTGTGCTCTGCGAGGGTGACGTGCTCACGCTCATCGCCACGAACCCCGGCTGCACCTATGGCTGGAGCAACGGGGCCACCGGTTCCACCTTGGATGTCACCGCCTCCGGCACCTACGCGGTGACCGTGAGCAACGGCTACTGTGTCTCCACCGATGCGATGACGGCCACCTTCAACCCCTCCCCCTCACGGCTCGTGGAGCGCAAGTTCTACACCTGCCTTGACGAGGAGCCCGGTTACGTGGTGATCGATGCCGGGAATCCCGGAAGCACGTACGAGTGGAGCACGGGCGAACACGCCCAGGTGATCCTCGCCGGTGCATACGGCTGGTACTACGTACAGGTGACCAATGTGCACGATTGCGGCATGCGCGATTCCGCCGAGGTCATCGAGTTCTGCCCGGCCACCCTCTACGTGCCCAACACCTTCACCCCGAACGGCGATGGCACCAATGACATCTGGGCGCCGGTGGGCAAGAACATCGGCGACTTCATCGTACAGGTCTTCGACCGCTGGGGAGGCGTCCTGTTCGAATCGAAGGACCCGAACCTGGGATGGGACGGGACGAAGAACGGAGAGCTGGTGCCCAACGACGTGTACATCTGGCGCATGGAGTACCGGTTCATCGAGGATGAGAGCGGCGTGCAAGGACGCACGTACAAGCAGCTCGGTCACGTGACCGTGCTCCATTGATGAAGGCGCGAAGCCGTGATGAAACCTTTCCCTCCACACATCCGTACGAAGTTCCAGATCAGCTCACCAAATACCGATCACATGAAACTGTTCAATACGCTCCGCCTTCTGGCGATCCCGGTGGCCCTCCTGTTCGCCACTGCGGCCAACGCCCAGCTCGGCACCTCGGTCACACAATCCGTGTCGAACGTCACGATCTGGCCGGTGCCGTTCACCACGTCGCTGACCGTGAAGGTGCCAGGCCTCGTCACCCAGAGCATGAGCATCCAGCTCATCAATGACCGACAGGTGGTGATGGCCAACTACACCGGCCCTTTCGACAACCAGTACTCGATGGCCGTTGCAGCGGTACCGTCCGGTACCTACACGCTCATCATCCAGGACCGCGGTCAGGTCATCGTCCGCAAGCGTGTCACCAAGCTCTGAACCATTCCACATACCATAGGACGCGGGCCTCCTTCGGGAGGCCCCGTTCATTTCTACCGGTCAATGCTCCAGGAAGAAACGATCGGCCTCCAAAGCCACAGGGAACTTGGCCCGGAAGTCCACCAACGCCTCGCCGGAACAAGTGGAAGTGAGCTGGGCATCAAGCCCGGGCAGCAGCACTTCCGCTTCGCCGCGCGGATCGATCATCGCCGAATCCCCGGAGTAGAGGTGGCCGTTGCCGTCCTGCCCCACGCGGTTCACGCCCACCACGTAACACTGGTTCTCGATCGCACGGGCGATGAGCAGCTGGCTCCAGGGATAGCGGCGCACCTCGGGCCAGTTGGCCACGTAGAGGATGGCATCGTAGTCGCCGCGGTTCCGCGCGAACACCGGGAACCTTAGGTCGAAGCAGATCTGCAACAGCAGGCGCCAGCCCCGCCATTCCACCACCACGCGTTCACGACCGGCGGAGTAATGGTCCGTTTCCCTGGCAAAGCGGAAAAGGTGGCGCTTGTCGTAGGTGGTCACCGTCCCATCAGGTCGTATGAACAGGCCCCGATTGTACCGGTGGCCATCCTCCTCGATGATCGCACTGCCATAGAGCGCGGCATCCAGGGCCCGGGCCTGCTCGCGCATCCACTGCACGGTGCGCCCGTCCATGCCTTCGGCCAGTTCCGCACTGCGCATGGTGAAGCCCGTGGTGAACATCTCGGGGAGCACCACGAGGTCGGTGGTCCCGCGCAGGTCCTTGAAGCGGGCCGTGAAAAGGGCCCGGTTCTCCGCCGCATCCTCCCAGTGCAGGTTCGCCTGCACCAAGGTGACCCTCAGATCGCGCATAGCTTCTCGATGGCGTTGTCCAGCGTCTCATCCTCCTTGGCGAAGCAGAAGCGGAGGATGCGCTGGCCCGGTGGTGGCTCCTTGTAGAACACGCTGATGGGGATGGCCGCCACACCGAACTCGCGCGTCAGGCGCTTGGCGAACTCCGTATCAGGCTCGTCGCTGATGGCGCTGTAGTCGGCTAGCTGGAAGTAGCTGCCCTCGCAGGCCAACGGCTCGAAGCGCGAGGCGTGGAGCCCGATGAGGAAGCGGTCGCGCTTGGCCTCGTAGAAGGCGGACACCCCTTCGTAATTGGCCGGATGCCGCAGGTATTCCGCCAGCGCGTGCTGCACCGGCGTGTTCGCGCTGAACACGTTGAACTGGTGCACCTTCCGGAACTCGGCCATCAACACCTTCGGGGCCAGTACATAACCCATCTTCCAACCGGTGGCGTGGAACACCTTGCCGAAGCTGAAGATGACGAACGCGCGTTCACGCAGCTCGGGGTAACGCACCACCGAGGCGTGCTGCTCGTTCTCGAAGACCAGGTGCTCGTACACCTCATCGCTGAGCAGCAGGATGTCGGTTCCGCGCAGCATGTCGGCGATGCGCCGCATGTCGGCGTCGCGCAGGATGGTGGCCGCCGGGTTGTGCGGCGTGTTGATCATGAGCATGCGTGTGCGGGGCGTGATCGCTGCCTTCACCGCCTCCGCATCGAACTTCATTTTGCTGCCGAGCCGCACGTGCACCGGCCTGCCACCGAAGAGCTCCACGGTGGGGGCGTAACAGTCGTAGGCGGGGTCCACGATGATCACCTCATCACCCGGATGCACCACGGCGCCCAGCGCGGTGAAGATGGCCTGGGTACCCCCGGCGGTCACCGTTACCTCCGTTTCGGGGTCGTACGCATGGCCATACAACCGCTGCACCTTGGCCGCGATGGCCTCGCGCAGCGCCGGAACACCGGGCATTGGCGCGTACTGGTTGTGGCCGTCGCGCATGGCTTTCTCCACCAGTTCGATCAGCGCCTCATCGATCGGGAAATCAGGAAAGCCCTGGCTGAGGTTGATGGCGCCACACTCCGTCGCGAGCTTGCTCATCACCGTGAAGATGGTGGTGCCGACGTGGGGGAGCTTGGAGGGGATGGGCATGTGCAACGAGGAATGGCAGATGTGCTTATCCGACAAGTTCGATCAGCGGTTCGTTCGCATTGATCATGGCCATGATGTGCTCCCAGCGGGCTGTCAGGACCTCCTTCAGCCTGGCATTACTGGTATTGCCGGTGCGCAGCCAGAGAACGCTGGGTGGTGGGCCATGTCTGTGCAAGAGGTGCACCATGTCCACATCCTTGGTGATCAACAGGTCCGCTTCCTTCCTGGCGCGCATGAAGAGGACCTCGTCCGCAGCCTTGGCATGGGCGAGCTCACGCACCGGGAAGCAGGTGACCTTGAAGGTGTTGCGGATCCAGTTGGCCAGGACCGGCGAGAGCTGGGCGTCGAGCCAGATGGTCACGCGGCAAGGATCGGATGGTCCAAGCGCCCGCTGGCGAACTTCAGCGCCGCCTCCACATCCGCCAGCTCCAGATCCGGCAGCTCCTCCACCACCTGCTGGGCGGAAAGTCCGGCCGCCAACAGATCAAGAATGTCCGTCACGCGGATCCGCATGCCCCGAATGCACGCACGACCTCCACAGACCTGCGGGTCCACGGTGATGCGCTCCATCAAATAGGTCATGGCAACAGCTTCACGACCAAAGTTAGGGCAATGCGCCACATGCCCTCGCCAGTTTGCTCATCACCGTGAAGATGGTGGTGCCGATGTAGGGAGCTTGCCCGGATGGGACACGCATTCTATGACAATATGCCAGCACCAATGACCGCGTGAACCATGATGAACCCGATCCATCCACAAAGCACTACGACGCTAAGAACCTTGACCACTTTCGCTCCGTCCAGCTTGAATGAAGCGAAGCAATGCACACTGAGCACAATGCCTTGGATCAAGAACAGCCAGTACTTGATGGCCTGTGTATCCTGGATTGTATCGGCCAAGGAAAACAGCCTAGCGCCGATGATGACCTGGGAGATGTCATACCAGTACCGGGCGATGACATAGCCTGTTGAAGCAAGAAGAATCAGGACGATCGTCAAGAGCCTTCTCCGCTCCATACGTTCACTCCTTCGTCACCGTCGCCGCCAGGTACTCGCGGTTCAGGCGGGCGATGTGCTCGAGGCTGATCTGCTTGGGGCATTCCACCTCGCAGGCGCCGGTGTTGCTGCAGTTGCCAAAGCCTTCCTTGTCCATCTGCTCCACCATGGCCAACGCACGGCGCTTGGCCTCGGGGCGGCCCTGGGGCAGCAGGCTCAGCTGGCTCACCTTGGCGGCCACGAAGAGCATGGCGGAACCATTGGGGCAGGTGGCCACGCAGGCCCCACAGCCGATGCAGGTGGCCGCGTCGAAGGCCTTGTCGGCATCGTCCTTGGGAATGGGGAGCGCGTTGCCGTCCACCAGGTTGCCGCTGGTGTTCACGCTCACGAAGCCGCCGGCGGCCTGGATGCGGTCGAAGGACCCGCGGTTCACGGCCAGGTCCTTGATCACCGGGAAGGCGGCGCTGCGCCAGGGCTCGATGTGGATGGTGTCGCCATCCTTGAACTTGCGCATGTGCAGCTGGCAGGTGGTGATGCCCCGGCCCGGGCCGTGCGCCTCGCCGTTGATGAAGAGGCTGCACATGCCGCAGATGCCCTCGCGGCAGTCGTGATCGAAGGCCACGGGGTCCTTGCCCTCGCGCACCAGCTGGTCGTTCAGCACGTCGAGCATCTCCAGGAAGGACATGTCCTCGGACACATCGTTCACGGGATAGGTCTCCATGCGGCCCTTGTCGTTCGCACCGTTCTGGCGCCAGATCTTGAGGGTGAGCTTCATGTTGCCCATCACTTGTAGCTACGTTGGGTCAGTTTCACTTCTTCGAAGGTGAGCGGCTCCTTGTGCAGCTCGGCCTTGCCGGCCTCGCCCAGCCACTCCCAGGCGGCCACGTACGCATAGTTGTCGTCATCGCGCTTGGCCTCGCCCTTCTGCGGGCCTTCCATCTCCTGGAACTCCTCGCGGAAGTGGCCGCCGCAGCTCTCGTTGCGGTGCAACGCGTCCATGCACATCAGCTCGCCCAGTTCCAGGAAGTCGGCCACGCGGCCGGCCTTCTCCAGCTCCTGGTTGAACTCGTTGGCCTTGCCGGGCACCCGCACGTTCTTCCAGAAATCCTCGCGGATGGCGCGGATCTCCTGGATGGCCTGCTTCAGCCCCTGCTCGTTGCGGGCCATGCCGCACTTGTCCCACATCACCTTGCCCAGCGCGCGGTGGAAGTCGTCCACCGGCTTGGTGCCCTTGTTGCCAAGGAAGTGGTTGATGCGGTCCTTCACCTCCTTCTCGGCGGCGTCGAACTCCGGCGTGTCGGTCTTGATCGGACCGGTGCGGATGTCGTCGGCCAGGTAATCGCCCACGGTGTAGGGGATCACGAAGTAGCCGTCGGCCAGGCCCTGCATCAGCGCCGAGGCACCGAGGCGGTTGGCGCCGTGGTCGCTGAAGTTGGCCTCGCCCAGCGCGAAGAGACCCGGCACCGTGGTCTGCAGGTTGTAATCCACCCACAGGCCGCCCATGGTGTAGTGCACCGCGGGGTAGATCTTCATCGCCTCCTTGTAGGGGTTCTCGCCGACGATGTTCTCGTACATGTCGAAGAGGTTCCCGTACTTCTCGCTCACCACGGCCTCGCCCAGCTCGCGGATCTTCTCCTTGCTGGGGTTCTGGATCTTCAGGATGTTCGCCTGCTGCTTGCCATAGCGCTCGATGGCCGCGCTGAAATCCAGGTACACGGCCTCGCCGGTCTTGTTCACGCCGAAGCCCGCATCGCAGCGCTCCTTGGCGGCGCGGCTGGCCACGTCGCGCGGAACCAGGTTGCCGAAGGCCGGGTAGCGGCGCTCCAGGTAGTAGTCACGGTCGGCCTCGGGGATGTCGCTGCCCTTCTTTTTCCCTTCGCGGATCGCCTTCGCGTCCTCCAACTTGGCCGGCACCCAGATGCGGCCGTCGTTGCGGAGCGACTCGGACATCAGCGTGAGCTTGCTCTGGTGCGTGCCGCTCACCGGGATGCACGTCGGGTGGATCTGCGTGTAACACGGGTTGCCGAAGAAGGCTCCGCGCTTGTGCGCCTTCCACGCGGCGGTGACGTTGCTGCCCATGGCGTTCGTGCTCAGGAAGAACACGTTGCCGTAGCCGCCGGTGCACAGCAGCACCGCGTGCGCACCGTGCCGCTCGATCTCGCCGGTGATCAGGTTGCGCGCGATGATGCCGCGGGCCTTGCCGCCCACGACCACCACATCGAGCATCTCGTGGCGGTCGAACATATGCACCGCGCCCTTGCCCACCTGGCGCATCAGCGCGCTGTAGGCGCCGAGCAGCAGCTGCTGGCCGGTCTGCCCACGGGCGTAGAAGGTGCGGCTCACCTGCACGCCACCGAAGGAGCGGTTGTCCAGCAGTCCGCCGTAGTCGCGGGCGAAGGGCACGCCCTGGGCCACGCACTGGTCGATGATGTTGGCGCTCACCTCCGCCAGGCGGTACACGTTGGCCTCACGGGCGCGGTAGTCGCCGCCCTTCACGGTGTCGTAGAACAGCCGGTAGGTGCTGTCCCCGTCGTTCATGTAGTTCTTGGCGGCGTTGATGCCCCCCTGCGCGGCGATGCTGTGGGCGCGGCGGGCGCTGTCCTGGAAGCAGAAGGCCTTCACGTTGTAGCCCATCTCCGCCAGCGAGGCGGCGGCGGCACCACCGGCCAGGCCCGTGCCGACCACGATGATGTCGATGCGGCGCTTGTTGGCCGGTGCCACGATGCGGATGTGCCCCTTGTGGTAGGTCCACTTCTTGTCGATGGGACCGGGGGGGATCTTGCTGTCGAGCTTGCTCATGGATGCGGAAAGGTCAACGGATCACTGGATCCAGCCGAGGAACATGGAAACGGGCATCAGCGCGAACACCAGGGGCACGATGATGCTGAAGGCCGTGCCCAGGGCGGCGATGATGGGGTTGTAGCGCTTGTGGTTGAGCCCCAGGCTCTGGAAGGCGCTCTTGAAGCCGTGGAGCAGGTGCCAGAACAGGCTGAAGCAGCCCAGCACGTAGATCACCACGGCGACCGGGTTCTGGAAGACCTCCACCATCACCGCGTACAGGTTCTCGCGGCCCTCGGCGTCGTGGCCCCAGTGCTCAAGCCCGGTGATGCGGCTCTTCACCCAGAAGTGCCAGAGGTGCACCACCAGGAAGAGGAGGATCAGTGTGCCCAGGATGCCCATGCTGGCGCTGTACCAGGTGCGGTTCGCGCTCCCCTTCTCCACGGCGTACTTCACCGGGCGGGCGGCGCGGTTCTGGCTCCAGAGCATCAGCCCGTCCACGATGTGGGCGATGAGGCCCAGGAAGAGCACCACCTCCATGGCGCGGATCAGCGGGTTCTTGGCCATGAACTCGGCGCCCGTGTTGAAGGTGACGCCCCCGTCGTTGAAGAAGATGAGGGCGTTGATGGCGCAATGCACCAGCAGGAAGCTGATCAGGAAGAGCCCCGTGAGGGCCATCCAGTACTTCTTGACGAGGGAGGAACCGAAGAGACCTTGACGTGCCATGCGGTCGGGTGGGGGGATGGGCTTCCTGCGGAGGAAGGCGGCTTTTGAACGGCAACAAAAGTAGACCCCGCGCGGTTCGCGGCAAGTACGACCGCGAGCCTGCGTCAACACGCTTATGCACATGCTGCCGAACGCCCGTTAGAGGTTGAGGCCCAGCCCTTATCGAGGATCGCTCCGCAACGTGCCGGACCATCGCACCCGCTGCGGGCAACGGATGGGGCCTATTGCGGATAGGCCTTGCGCGTGGCCGCGATGGACCGCTTGATCATGCTCCGCAACACCTTCAGGTCGATGTCGGCCAGGCGCTTCACGTACAGGCAGCCCTTCGTGGCCTTGTGCTTCCCCAGTTTGACCAGCGCCTCCGCTTCCAAGGCCTCCTGGCCCAGGTAGATCACCAGCTCCGGCTTGCGCGGACTGAAGGCCGCGAGGGGCGCGCTGCCCGAATGCCCGCTGGCGTAGGTGTAGTGGTAGGTGCCGAAGCCGATGATGGACGGCCCGTACATGTGCGGCTCCTCTCCGGTGAGCTCCTGCATGAGCTTCACAAGCGCCCGGCTGTCATCGCGCATCTCCTCCTTGGGGTGCTTGTCGATGAAGGCCTCCACACTGGCGGTGGTGGCGTGGGTCTTGTTGGGTTTAGGCATGCCTGAAGTGCTTTGCAAGTTCACCACAGCGGCACAGAGGACACAGCGAAATGCGACTCCATCATGGCTGATGACCCCGCTGTGCTCTCCGTGCCTCTGTGGTCAAGCTTCTCAGAACTGCTTGTCCAGCTCGAAATAGTGCACCTGGGCCATGTAGGGGAAGTACGGCAGATCGCCGATCAGCTCCTTCGCACGGCCCAGCTCCACACCGCTCAACAGCAGGAACGCCCCCGTTCGGTCGGTGCTGATGAAGAAGCTCTCGAGGAGCCCCTCCTCCTTCCATCGGTTGACGAACTCCATCTCCGCCCTCTGCAGTTCAGGGGTGGCCCGGATGTGTGCCATGCCTTCGGGGGAGAGGGAGATGGAGACGAGGATGCGTTTCATGGGAGATCGTTGGCCTGCAAAATAGGACCGCAGATCGATCGTAGTCGTCGCGTATTGCGGCGCAGAGAACATTGTCAAAGGCGGGCTTCTCAGGAAGATCCGACTCCTCACCTACTTCACCTGCTCACCCTCCTACCTTCGCACTTCACATCGAACGCATGCGCTACCAGCCCCTCACCGCCGCCACCTACCGCGAGCACCGCGCCCGTTTCCGCCAACACTTGGAGAAAGGCGGTCTGGCCGTGTTCCACAGCAACGACATCATGCCCACCAGCGCCGATGGCACGATGCCGTTCAAGCAGGCCAGCGACATCTTCCACCTGACCGGCATCGACCAGGAGGAGACGATCCTGCTGCTCTTCCCCGATGCGGTGGACCCGAAGGACCGCGAGATCCTCTTCGTGCGCGAGACCAGCGAGCTGATCGCGATCTGGGAAGGGGCCAAGTTCAGCCAGCAGGAGGCGCGCGACCTCAGCGGCATCGCCACGGTGCTGTGGACGAGCAGCTACGAGGCCACCATCAAGCGCCTGGTGCCGCAGTGCGAGCACCTTTACCTGAACAGCAACGAGCACCTGCGCCAGAGCAACGAGGTGGAGACGCGCGAGGAGCGCAAGAACAAGGAGCTGCGCGCACACTACCCGCTGCACAGCGTGAAGCGCAGCGCGCCGATCATGCACCGCATCCGCAGCCGCAAGACGCAGGAGGAGGTGGCGCAGATGAAGCGCGCCATCGCCATCACGGGCAAGGCCTTCGAACGGGTGTGCGGCTTCGTGAAGCCCGGCGTGAAGGAGTACGAGATCGAGGCGGAGATCACGCACGAGTTCCTGCGCAACGGCTCACGCGGCCATGCCTACACGCCCATAATCGCCAGCGGCTACAACGCCTGCGTGCTGCACTACATCACCAACGACCAGGTGTGCAACGACGGCGATGTGATCCTGATGGACTTCGGCTGCGAGTACGGCGGCTACGCCAGCGACCTCACCCGCTGCATCCCCGTGAACGGCCGCTTCACCAAGCGCCAGAAGGACGTGTACAACGCCGTGCTGCGCGTGAAGAACGAAGCCACGCAACTGCTGCGCCCCGGCACCTTGCTCGCCGACTACCACAAGGAGGTGGGGAAGATCATGGAGAGCGAACTGATCGGGCTGGGCCTGTTGGACAAGAACGACGTGGCGAAGCAGGACCCCGAGCGCCCGCTGTACAAGAAGTACTTCATGCACGGCACCAGCCACTTTCTGGGCCTGGACGTGCACGATGTGGGCCTGTGGAACGAGATGATCCAGCCGGACATGGTCTTCACCGTGGAGCCGGGCATCTACATCCGCGAGGAGAAGCTGGGCATCCGCCTGGAGAACAACATCCTGGTGACGCGCGACAACCCGATCGACCTGTTCACGGACATCCCTGTCGAAGCGGATGCGGTGGAGGAGTTGATGAACCGGAGGAAGGTGGTGGCCTGAGCGCGTTCCAGGCATGAACAGGAAGACCTACGCGCGCCTGATCCTGGCTGACCGCGCAGCGAGTGCGACGGTGACACAAGCGATCCGGCGGACGATGACGAAGAACCCGGGCTTCCTTGTGCTCATGGCGGTATGCGTCGCACTGGGCTGTCTGTGGACCTTCACCGGCATGGCGCCTGCCATTGGCGGTTTCATGTTCGGGCTTGCCACCGGCGTGGTCGCATGCTGGGCGGGCACCATCAAGCGCTATGTCCACATGCGCCCCTATACCGAGGAGTTCGTGGATTGGAAGAAGGTGGAGGACGCGGCAAAGGACGCTCCATGAACCGAACAGCCCCGCGGTGCTCCGCAGGGCTGTCACTTCGGGTACGGAACGGTCCTACTCCTTCACCACCCGGCCCGTGTACCGTGCGGTCGCCGTGTTCGCCGTGGCGATGTACACGCCTGCAGGCAGTTCATTGAGCTCGATGGTGTTGCGCCCTTCGACCAGGCGTTGGGTGCGTACCGCACGACCGAGGGCGTCATGCAGCACCAGCGCGGCGCCGGCCAAACCCGCGGGGCATTCCACCACCACGACCTCCTGTGCAGGGATCGGGAAGAACCGAAGCAGCTCATCCGTTCCGCGGTCGGCCACACCGCTACCGATGAGCCCGGAGCAAGCTTCCTCAAGGGCCTCCACCTCGCCCCAGGACCAGATCGGCAACGTAGCTGCGAACGCGGCGACCGAATCGACCCGCTGCTGGAGCGCGGTGATGTTCGCCAGGTTGCCGCCCACCCCCGTACGTGCGTACACGTACGCGTACATCAGGTCCACGTGCTCCCCGGGCTCGAGCGTGAAAGGCCCGGTCACCCCCATCATGCGTCGGTCCCCTGGTGCGTTGCCGGCGGAGAGCTCGGTCCACGGCGCCTGCACCGCACCACCGGTGCCGGCCCCCCCGGGATCGGACGAACCCGGGTAAACGTAGTTGGCCGGGACCGCGCTGGGGTTGGTGGAATAGCCGGTGCCGCCATAGGTCTGCGGCGTTCCATCCAGCCAGGTGGTCCCCAGGTAGGTCGCGAAATCGCCCGGCAGGGAAGGGTTGCCCATGGCGCTTGAGGCGTTCCCGAAATAGCGTGTGCGCACCAGCCCGAGCCGTTCATTGTCCGCGACCAGATCGCCGAAGCCCAGGCCGTTCCAGGCCGGCAGGCTGTTGCCCGTGGGGTCGTCCGCCCCGTTCGCATCGGCCAGCGGCCCCTTGAGCAGCGCCACACCGAAGGCCGGCGGACCCACACCATAACCCGGCCCGGAGGCCGAAGCCTCATCCAAGTTGTCCGCATTGTACACGTACCAGAGGTTGCGCGCCGCGTCGGTGCCGATCAGGTCATCGTTCGGGTTGCCGAGGTCGAAGTCGGTGAAGAGCCCGATGTTCGTTCCGCTGTAGGTCAGGGTGGAGCGGTTGATCAGGTGCATGCGCACGAACAGGGTGTTCGCGAGCGCTTGGTCGCCGGTGATGTACATGAAGGGCATCACCTTCACCTCGATGCCGAGCGGCGTGGTGGCCGTCAGGGTGTGCGGTCGCTGATCATTGTACACGTAGTAGCATCCGACATCGCCCAGGATGCAGGGCGAGTCACCGTCGCCCGGCACGTAGACCCCATCGCCATTGCGGTCCAGCCAGGGCGCCTGGTAAAGGTCCAGGTCGAGGTTCACATTGCCCATGGCCGGCCATAAGAGGAAGTTCGGTGGCACCTGGTAGTTGGGGAATTGCACGGCCGGATCGCATCCTGGATCGGCCAGGCAATCGAAGTAGGCCCGGTGCTGGTCGATCTCGGCCTTCGTTACGCACCAGACCTGGTCGTACACGGCGGCGGTGCCTGGCTGGATCGAGGCGGAACCATCGTTGGTGAGCGGGCCCGTCCAATAGTCCCCGTCGTTCATGGGACCGAACATCACCGCGGCACTGTGCACCTGATTGCCGCCATCGGTGCCCGAGATCCAGAGCCCGCTGCTGTACAGGGCGTGGTTGCCGCCGCCGGCCGGCACCTCGAAGGCGGGCAGGCCATTGGTGGCGTTCTCGCCGATGGTGCCCCAGGAGTTGAGCCGAACGGCCATCTCGGTGTTCGTGATCACGGCGGTGGCCGTCCCCTGCGCGTTGGAGGCCGCCGGGGCGCACGCGATGAGCAAGCACGGAATGAAGAGCGGTGTGAATGTCCGGTCCATGGCGACAAGGTGTTGGTATGGGAACCAACCTACGCGCCGGGGCCTGATGGGCCGCGCGGCGGACAAGGGGCGGTCGTTCCCATCATGGCAACGGTCGTTACGTGAAGGGAAGCACCGCATTACGGAGGAAAAGTACCACCATGCGCATCCTCCGCTCCATCGCCATCGCCGCACACCTCATCGGCATCCTCTTCAAAATGCTCCACTGGCCAGGGGCCAGCGTTCTTCTGTTGAGCACCAGTGTCCTCGTCATCCTTTCGCTGGGGTCCCTCTTGTTCCGAAAGCCGGGTCCATTGACCGTTCAGTTGCAGCTGCCCGCCATGTTGGTGGGGGCCGTGATGGCCGCGGTGACCGGTGGCCTGTTCAAGGTCCTGCACTGGCCGGGGGCCAATATCCTGTTGCTGCTCGGACTGACCACCTGCGCGACATGGTTCCTGATCACCGGCAGCCGCCAGGCGCGGTCTGTCTGAGCACAGGAAGGCCCCGACACCCAAGGTGCGGGGCCTTCCCGTCACTCGTCCAAACCTCTACCCGTTCGGTCCTCGTCGGGATCCAACTCACCGACGCTGACGATGTGAAGTTGGCACCGTCGCTAACGGATACCGCATGCTCCACGGGCAAGGGGCGCTGTGAAGCAGGGAACGGCGAAGGTCAGCCCGTGACCTGGTAGACCACCTCCACCGCATCGGGCAGGGTGGTGTCGGTGGTGATGCGGTGCGCCATCGTGCCCGAGGCATCGCGGCTCAGGGCCGTGCCTACGATCGTAAGTCCCCTGAACTCGGGGATGAGGTACGGGGTGGTGGTCATCAGCTGGCCTTGCGCAGGTGGATGGGCTGAACGCTGGCCTGCTCGCCATCGAGCACCATCAGCACAAGGTCCTCGCCTTGGAGACCGGTAAGGCGCACCTGCGTCACCGGACCGGTGATGCCGCCCGTGCGGAGGATGTGGCCCTCGGCATCGCAGATGTCGAACAGGGCATCCGGTGAAGCAGGGTCGTAGTCGAACATCAACAGCCGCTCGAGCTGGTCGATGCGGATGCGGATGGTGAGCGGTTCGTGGGATGCCATGGCCCGAGGGGTGTGGGCCGTTGTACGGGCCCTGCACCCTTCGGGTTGCGCGGCCACCGCGGGATCAGTTGCCCTGGTCGTTGAAGATCCACAGGCCTTCCGTACCGTGGAGCGCGCGCTGATCGTGGTTCATGGCAACAAGGGTTATCGACGAAGACCAAGCTAGCGCGAAGGGCTTGGGGCCTGAAGCCGCGAACGAGCAGCGGTGGGCCGCGGCCAGGTTGCGGTGCGGACAGCAGCCCGGCCTCCTACATTCGTCGGCGATGGAGGCCCCATTGCGTGCGGTGATCGTGGATGACGAGGAGCTCGCCCGCGAGAACCTGCGGATGATGCTCGCGGACGAGTGCCCGCAGGTGACGGTGGTGGGTGTGGCCGACGGGCCTGCCGCGGCCCGCGAACGCATCGCCGGGCTGCGACCCGACCTCCTCTTCCTCGACATCCGTATGCCCAGTGGCCATGAAGGGCTCGACCTCCTGGAAGGGCTGGAGGAGCCGGACCTGCTCGTGGTCTTCGTCACCGCCTTCAAGGACTACGCCGTGCAGGCCTTCCACGCCAATGCCGTGGATTACATCCTGAAACCGATCGACCCCGACGAGCTGCGCGGTTCCGTGGCCAAGGCCGCGAAGCGCCTGCAAGGAATGCGCGGAACGGCAGGTGCGGCCAGGCAGTACCACGATGAACTGAAAGGCACGGCCCGCCTGATCAAGGAGCAGGGCGGCCAGCGCCTGGCGGTGGACCATGCCAAGGGCTTCAAGCTGTTCGAACCGCACACCATCGCCCGGCTCGAGGCCGATGGCAACTGCACGGTGCTGCACTTCACCGATGGCAGCCGCTACCTGGACACGCGCACGTTGAAGGTGTACGAGGACATGCTGGACGCGCTTCAGTTCGTGCGGGTGCACCGGTCCCACCTGATCAATGTCGCGCACCTGCGCGAGTACCTGCGCGAAGAAGGACACTGGGCCGTGATGCGTGACGGTGCCCGCGTGCCCATCGCGCGCGAACGGGTCCAGGCCTTCCTCGAGGCGGTCCGCTCCTGACGATCCGCTCCATCATCCCCGCGATCCGCTCAACGGCCCGGGATTGGCGGTCGGTCCCCGCTACTTTTCCGGAAACCCCTTGCTGCCATGACCCTACGCGCGCTGATCGTGGACGACGAGCCGGATGCCCGGGAGAACCTGCGCATCATGCTGCAGGACAATTGTCCGGAGGTGGAGGTCGTGGGTCAGGCAGGCAGCGCCGAAGAGGCCCGCCGCGCCATCGAGGAGCTGCAACCCGGCGCGCTCTTCCTCGACATCAAGATGCCCGGCGAGGACGGTTTCTCGCTCTTGCGCAGCCTCCAGGGGCGCGAGCTGCCGGTGGTGTTCACCACGGCCTACGACGAGTACGCGCTGCGGGCCTTCAAGGAGAACGCGTTGGACTACCTGGAGAAGCCCATCGACCCCGACGAGCTGAAGCGCGCCGTACGCAAGCTGCACAAGCTGGTGGACGAGCCCGCCGAAGGGCGCCAGCACCAGAGCGCCATCGCCGCGCTCATGAACGACCCGGCATCACCGCTCAGCAGCCGTGTGGCTGTGCCCGGCAGGGACGGTCTGGTCCTGCTGAAGCACGAGGATATCCTCTACCTCGAGGCGAGCGACAGCTACACCACCGTGTTCACGCGCGACGGGAAGCGCACCATCAGCAGCAAGCACATCCGGGTGTTCGAGACCAACCTGGACCCGAAGAAGTTCTTCCGCGTGCACAAGTCGTATATCATCAACCTGGAGCACCTCAAGGGATTCAGCCGCACCGAGGGCAACATGGCCATGCTGGACAATGGCGCGCTCATCCCGGTGAGCCGCCGCAGGCTCCCTGATTTCCTGGGCATGATCAACACCTTCTGAACCCGGTGCCAAGGCTTCGTCCGTTCGGGAGCCCCCGCCCGGGAGGGTCCTGGTGGAGCGCCCTGCTCCTGCTGCTGTCCCTCGACGCGGCAGCCCAGCAGCATGCGTTCACCCAGTACACCACGCAGAACGGTCTTGCCCAGAGCCAGGTGCGTTGCATGGCGCAGGACTCGGCCGGGTACCTCTGGTTCGGCACCCTTGGTGGCGCCAGCCGGTTCGACGGGGTGGAGTTCGCCAACCACGCCCTGCAGGAAGGTCTTCCGGAGGCGCAGGTGAACGCCCTGCTCTGCGCGGCCGATGGCACCGTGTGGCTCGGCGCCGGCGGTTCCCTGGTGGCCCGCATCGGAAGGCGTATGGAGGTGGTACCACTGCCGCCATACGCCCAAGGAGGACGGATCACCGACCTGGCCCAGGGGGTCGACGGCTCGCTCTTCATCGCCACCGACATCGCGGGCGTGCTCGTACGCCGCAACGGTACCATCCGGGCCCTGGAGGGCTTCCCGACCGACTCGGCGATGAACGTGCGCACCCTGCTCGCATTGCCCGACGGGAGCCTGTATGCGGGGCTTCGCAACGGTCTGCTCCGGTGGCGCGGAGGCCGCAGCGCCGCCGTGCCGTTCGGACAAGGCGCCCTGCCAGTGTCCACCCTCGCCCGCTCCGCTTCCGGCGATCTGTGGATCGGCACGAACGGCTATGGGCTGTATGGCATGCTCGCCGATGGGCACGTCCAGGAGTACGACGAGGAGACGGGGCTGCTTCAGAACAATGTGCGCGACCTGGTGGTGGACCGCCAGGGCCGGGTATGGGCCTGTACCAAGTTCGGCCTGAACCTGGTGGAGCCCGCCCAGGCAAGCGAAGGCGCGCGGATCCGTTCCTTCACCGTGCACCAAGGGCTGCCGAACGACAACATCTGGTGCGCCTTCGAGGACCTGGAGGGCAACCTGTGGTTCGGCACCGATGGTGCCGGGGCCTTGCGGTACGCCGGCGATCGTTTCGTGACCTGGACCGTGAAGGACGGCCTGTGCAGCGACCAGGTGATGGCGATCGTGCCCGACGAGGCGGGTGATCTGTGGCTCGGCACCTACGGAAGCGGCATCTGCCGGTTGGACGGCATGGCGATGGTGACCACCTTGGACGGGCTGCCGAACAACACCGTATGGTGCGGCCTGCGATCCCGCGATGGTTCACTCTGGTTCGGCACGAGCGATGGGCTCGCCCACCTCGTGAACGGGGTGCCCGAACACCTGGACAGCGCTTCCGCGCTCAGCGGCATCCGGGTGCTTTCGCTTCTTGAGGACCGCCAGGGGAGGCTCTGGTGCGGCACACGCGAGGGGCTGGTGATGAAGGCGCCCGGCGGGGGCATGCAATGGTATCCGGCAGGACCCGGAGGTCCGGGACGTTCCATCCGAAGCATCCTGGCCGATGGGAGGGGCCGGCTGTGGCTGGCCACCGACGAGGGCGTGAACGTGTTCGATGGCACCACGGTGACCCGGTATGGCGCGGCTGAAGGCTTGAGCGACCGCACCGTTTTCTGCCTGGCACGAGACCTGAACGGGCGCTTGTGGGCCGGTACGGCGAACGGGCTGAACTGCCTGGTCAACGATCGCTTCATCACCTTCCGCCTCGGCCAGGACTTCGGGAGCAATTACATCGACCTGCTCACCAGGGATGCCGGCCATGGTCTGTGGGTGGGCACCAACAACGGCCTCTACCATCTCGATCCGGACAGCCTGATCGCCCATCGCGGGTCCCCGGAGCACTTCACCGTGGGCGATGGCCTGCGGAGCCTGGAATGCAACCAGAACGCCGTGAACCAAGATGCCCGCGGCCGCTTGCTCGTGGGCACCGCGGCTGGCCTGTTACGCTGCGACCCGTCGAAGGGCATCGACCACGACCGACGCCGGGTCCCGGTGCTCCACCTCACCGGGGTGCGATCCTTCCTGCAGGCGTCGGATTGGAAGGGGCAGTGCGACAGCCTCGATGCCCAGGGGATGCCGCAGGGCCTGGTCCTGCCCTACCGCCGCAACCACATCACCTTCGATTTCACGGCCATCAGCCTCACCGACCCCGAGCGGGTCCGGTACCGCTATCGGCTGGTGGGCTCCGATTCCGACTGGCTGCCGCCCACCACCTCGCGGTTCGCCAGCTATTCCAACCTCACACAAGGCGACTATGTCTTCGAGGTGATCGCGGCCGGGCGGAACGGGACCTGGAGCCCGCCGCAGCGCTTCGGGTTCACCATCCTCCCCCCCTTTTGGCTGCGGGGCTGGTTCTTCGCCCTGGTGATCGCGGTGCTTGGCGCCTCGGCCTTCGGCGTGATCCGGTACCGAAGCCGGCAGCGGCAGCGGCACGAGAAGACCCGTCAGCTGATGCTTCGCTCACGGATGCTCCAGC
Source organism: Flavobacteriales bacterium (assembly GCA_044226515.1). Classification (GTDB taxonomy): domain Bacteria; phylum Bacteroidota; class Bacteroidia; order Flavobacteriales_F; family PHOS-HE28; genus PHOS-HE28. The sequence continues at coordinate 60,905 of JBGAGX010000009.1, forward strand.
TGGAGCAGCAAGCGCTCAACGCCAACATGAACCGGCACTTCATCTTCAACGCGCTCAACAGCATCCAGTACTACATCAATCGCCAGGACCGCACCGCGGCCAACCGCTACCTCACCAGCTTCGCCAAGCTCATCCGTCGCAACCTTGATGCGAGCCAGAGCGATACCACCACCCTGGCCGAGGAATTGGAACGATTGGAACTGTACCTGGTGCTGGAGCACATGCGTTTCAAGGACAAGTTCCGTTATGAGGTGAAGGTGGACGCCGCGGTCGACCTCAGCGCCATCCGGATCCCCGCCATGATGTTGCAACCCTATGTCGAGAACAGCATCTGGCATGGCATCCTGCCCATGGACCGGCCGGGGCTGGTGAGCATCCAGGTGGCGCCCGGAAGACCCGGACGGGTGCTGGTGATGGTGACCGACGACGGCATCGGGGTGGAGCGCAGCCGGGCGAACAAGTCCGGTGAGGCGGACCACATCAGCCGGGGGATCGAGATCACCAAGGGGCGGGCCGATGTCTTGCGCCGGCTCGACCTTTCCGACATCCGGATCGAAGGACCCGAACAGGTGCATGATGCCCATGGAACGGTGAGCGGCACCCGGGTGAGCATTGAACTGCCTTCCAGGAATGGTATGGAACGTTCCCCGGCGGGCTTGCAGAACGGCAACAAGCCACTTATCTTTGGTTCGTGATGAAGTGCGCTCCCCGATCCTTCAACCGTTCGACGGTCATGCTGGCCCTGCTCTTGGGAGCGGTGCTCGTGTCCTGTTCGAAGGAGGAACTGGTCGGCCCGGCCGTCGGCACCACACGAGCCACGGATGAGCATCCGGTGGGCACCATGGAGGACATGAACGCCCTGCGCGGAACCGACGGCACGCTGCTCCGGGCGGTTGATCTGGATGGTGACGGTACGCCGGACGAGCAAGGCATCTCCGATGACGGCAACGACGACGGCGACAGCGAGCGCAATCGGAAAGTGAAGAACTGAGCGATCAGCCTTGGCTTTTCGTTCACCCTGGCCCCGGCAACGGGGCTTCTCTTTTTACAGGCCGACTTGTACGGCCGACCGTTCCCCTGCCGGATCTGGCCGTTGCCCGGTGGCCCCGCTTGCGGCGGGACGGGTTCCTCTAGCTTTTCCATGCGGATGATCCCTTGGTCCGCGCCGGAACCCATGGCCAACACCCCGCACGACCATGTCCACCGCTTGATCCGGTCCATGTCACGGGCCGAGAAGCGCTACTTCAAGCTGTACGCCTCCCGTCATGTGGTGAGCGGGCACAGCAATCACCTTACGCTGTTCGACGCCATCGCCGGCATGGACCAGTACGACGAGGCGGCGCTCCTGGCCCGGTTCGCCGGCGAGGGTTTCGTGCGCCGGTTCCCCATCACCAAACGCCGCCTGTACGAGACCATCCTGGCCAGTCTTGAGGCCTTCCACGCCGACAGTTCCGTGGACGCCCGGCTGCGCCGCATGCTGCACCAGGTGGAGATCCTCAACCGGCGCGCGCTTTACGCCGATGCGGCGCGGATGCTGCGCAGCGTGCGCCAGCTGGCCCGGCAGCACGACCGCCAGACGATCCTGCTCGACACCCTGGAATGGGAACGCCGGCTGATCGAGCGCACCAACTACGCGGAAGGCGGGAAGGAGGCCGTGGACCGCCTGACCGCGACCTCACGGACCTTGCGGGAGGAGCTGGAGCAGGTGGAGGCGCTATGGGCCCTGAAGAGCAGGTCCTTCCTGCTGCTGTACCGCGAAGGCCATGTGCGCGGCGCGGCGCAGGCCCGATCGGTGCAGGAACTGCTCGATCATCCCTTGCTCGAACACCCGGAGGGTCTCCTGACCCCGAAGGCCCGCTTCCTCCATCATCATGTGAGGTCGGCCGTGGCCTTCGCCCAAGGGGATATGGAAGCCTGCGCCACCCACCTGGCGCATAATCATGCCCTGCTGCTGGCCGAACAGGACCGCTTCCGGGACGAGCCCAACCTGCTGTTCAGCGTGCTTAGCAACCGCATCTATGTGCTTGCCCAGCTCGGTCGTACGCAGGAGACCGAGGCGCTGCTGAAAGAGTTCAGGATGCTGCCCGCCACGTGGCCCGAAGCCCCCTCGCCCGACCTGGAAGTGAAGGTCTTCGCCACGGGGACGAGCCTGGAGCTGGCGATGCTGGCCCGGCAGGGCGATTTCGCCAAGGCCATTGCCCGCACACCGGCCATCGAGGAGCGGATGCACTGCTTCGACGCCCAACTGAGCCCCCTTCGCAAGGCCGGCCTGCTCTTCCAGCTGGCCTACGCCCACTTCGGCGCCGGCGACCACGAGCAGGCCCTGCGCTACAGCCACCGCCAGTTGAACGAGGGCGCGATCGATGCCGATACCGAAGTGCATCGCTTCGGGCGTCTCCTGAACCTGTTGGTGCTGATGGAGCTCGACAAGAAGGACCTGTTGCCCTACGCGGTGCGCAGCATGGAGCGCCACCTCGCGGACCGCGGGCATGACCACCCGGTGGAACGGGCCCTGCTGGCCCTGGCGCAGCAATGGCGGCGGTTCCGCACGCCCGTTGAGGCCCGCGCGGCCCTGGAAGCGCTGCAGGACACCCTGCGGACGCTCGCTCATGACCCCCGCGAGCGGGCCGTGTACGACCATTTCGACCCGCTTGCCTGGGTGGTCGCCAGGCTCTCGGGAAGGCCCTTTGCGGACGTGGTACGCGAGCGCGCCAGAGGGCCTCTCCGCGCGGAGGAGCGGAAAGGCCGGCGCGCTGCCTGAACAATGCACTGGGGATAGCCTCGCGGATCCCGTGCACAGCTGCAGGGGAGGCGCATACATTTGCCGCCGCCCATGCGAACCCTTAGGTTCGTGCAGGCGTTCCACATAAGCCCCATGAGCACCCCGGACGATTTCCTGCCCATCGCCATGCAGACCCTGCTGGCCGTGGGTTTCGTGGTCTTCGGCCTTGTCTTCGCCGCCTGGCTCGGACCCAAGCGCCATGGCAAGCACAAGGATGAGAACTTCGAATGCGGCATCGAGCAGTACGGCAACGCCCGTTCGCCCTTCTCGGTGAAGTACTTCCTGATCGCCATCCTTTTCGTGCTCTTCGACGTGGAGGTGATCTTCCTGTATCCGTGGGCGGTGAACTTCAAGGAGCTCGGCGTGGCCGGCTTCGTGGAGATGGTCATCTTCATCGCCCTGGTGCTCGCCGGTTTCTATTACGTGATCCGCAAGGGTGCCCTGAAATGGGACCAATGACATGAGCGACAGCAAGAGCCTCCAGACGAGCGAGCGTGGCAAGCCCACGATCGTGCAGGCCCCCGAGGGGTACAGCGGTCCCGGCTTCATGACCACCTCCCTCGAACAGGCGGTGGGCCTGGCCCGCAAGAACAGCATCTGGCCCCTGCCCTTCGCCACCAGCTGCTGCGGCATCGAGTTCATGGCCACCATGGGCGCCAACTACGACCTGGCGCGTTTCGGCATGGAGCGCCTGAGCTTCAGCCCGCGCCAGAGCGACCTGCTGATGGTGATGGGCACCATCGCCAAGAAGATGGCCCCCGTGCTCCGCGAAGTGTACACCCAGATGGCCGAGCCCAAATGGGTGCTCAGCGTGGGCGCCTGCGCCAGCACCGGCGGCATCTTCGACACCTACAGCGTGCTGCAGGGCATCGACCGGGTGATCCCGGTGGACGTTTATGTACCAGGCTGCCCGCCCCGCCCCGAGCAGATCATCGACGGGGTGCTGAAGATCCAGGAGCTCGTGGGCAACGAAAGCCTCCGCCGCCGCTACAGCCGCGAGTACGAGGAGACCCTCGCCAAATACAAGATCGACTGATCGTGCCCGCCTTCGCCACCAAAGCCGACCGCGACCAACTGGTGATCGACCGGCTCACCGCCACCTTCGGCGACAAGGTGCTCGCGCACGAACGGCAGGTCGACCTGCTGTGCGTCACCGTTCGCAAGGAGGCCATCCACGAGGTGCTCGCCTTCCTGAAGGACCAGCTCGACTTCAACTTCCTCACCACCCTGTGCGGCATGCACCACGCCGAACGCGATGCGCTGGGCCTGGTGGCGCACCTGCACAGCTTCCGCAACGGGCACCGCATGCGGGTGAAGACCGAGACCCCCCTGAAGGACCCGGTGTTCCCCACCTTCACCGACCTGTGGCCAGCCAGCAACTGGATGGAGCGCGAGGCCTTCGACTTCTTCGGCATCCGCTTCACCGGCCACCCCGACCTGCGGCGGATCCTCAACATGGAGGACTTCCCCGCCTTCCCGCTGCGCAAGGACTACCCGCTGGAGGACCCCACGCGCGAGGACAAGGACGACAGCTTCTTCGGACGTTGACCCTTCGACACGAACAGGGCAGATGAGCAACGAGACCACGCCGACCCGGAACAGCGCCAAGGCTGGCAAGCCCGCCACCGAGCTCGTCCGTCCGGATTACTGGCAGCACGACCTGGTGCCCGGTGGCGAGCACAAGGAGCTGAACACGCTGAACCTCGGCCCCACGCACCCCGCCACGCACGGCATCTTCCAGAACGTGCTGACGATGGACGGGGAGTACATCCAGAGCGCGCAGCAGACCATCGGCTACATCCACCGCGCCTTCGAGAAGCTCGCCGAGCGCCGCCCCTTCTACCAGATCACCACCCTTACCGACCGCCTCAACTACTGCAGCTCGCCCATCAACAACATGGGCTGGCACATGACGGTGGAGAAGCTGGTGGGCATCGAGCTGCCCAAGCGCGTGGAGTGCATGCGGGTGATCGTGATGGAGCTGTCGCGCATCGCCGACCACATCATCTGCAACAGCGTGATCGGCGTGGACACCGGCGCGCTCACCGGCTTCACGTACGTGTTCCAGTGGCGCGAGAAGCTGTACGACATCTTCGAGGAGATCTGCGGCGCGCGCCTCACCACCAACATGGGCCGCATCGGCGGCTTCGAGCGCAACTTCAGCGAGAAGGCCTGGACCCTGATCCGCACCTTCGTGGCCGAGTTCCCCAAGGCTCTGAAGGAGTTCGAGAACCTGCTGGTGCGCAACCGCATCTTCATGGACCGCACCATCAACTGCGGTCCCTTCCCCGCGGACCGCGCGCTGGCCTACGGCTTCACCGGTCCCAACCTGCGTGCCTGCGGCGTGGACTACGACGTGCGGGTGATGGACCCGTACAGCAGCTACCAGGACTTCGACTTCATCATCCCCGTGGGCCAGAACGGCGACACCTACGACCGCTTCATGGTGCGCGAGCGTGAGATGTGGGAGAGCCTCTCCATCATCCGCCAGGCGCTGGAGAAGCTGGACAAGATGCCGGACAAGAAGACCTTCCGCGCGGACGTGCCCACCTGGGTGCTGCCGCCCAAGGAGGAGGTGTACAACGAGATGGAGGCGCTGATCTGGCACTTCAAGATCGTGATGGGCGAGACCGACGTGCCGGTGGGCGAGGTGTACCACTGCGTGGAGGGCGGCAACGGCGAGCTGGGCTTCTACCTGGTGAGCGACGGTGGCCGCACCCCGGCGCGCCTGCACTTCCGCCGGCCCTGCTACATCTACTACCAGGCCTATCCGGAGATGATCAAGGGCACCATGTTGAGCGACGCGATCCTCACCATGAGCAGCATGAACGTGATCGCGGGAGAACTCGACGCGTGATGGGAGCCACGATCAAAGCCGTCACCACCACGGAGGGCACGCCGCCCTTCGCCTTCAGCGAGACCGCGCTGGCCGAGTGCCGCGCCATCATCGCCCGCTACCCCGCGGACCGCACCAAGAGCGCGCTGATCCCCATCCTGCACATCGCGCAGGCGGAGAACAGCGGCTGGCTCAGCGTGAACGCGATGGACGCCGTGGCTGTGCTGCTGGGCCTTCGCCCCATCGAGGTGTATGAGGTGGCCAGCTTCTACAGCATGTTCAACCTGCACCCGGTGGGCCTGTACCACCTGGAGGTGTGCCAGACCTCGCCCTGCATGATCCGCGGCAGCGAGAAGATCGTCGACCACCTGAGCAAGCGGCTCGGCATCAAGCCCGGGGAGACCACCAAGGACGGCCTCTTCACCCTGAAGACCGTGGAATGCCTGGGCAGCTGCGGCAGCGCGCCGATGCTGCAGTGCGGCGCGAAGTATCACGAGGACCTCACGCCCGAGAAGGTCGACGCCATGCTCGACGGCATGCGCGCCGAAGCGAAGCGGCAGAACTACACCGACCGTTGATGAAGCGCCTTCGCCATATCATCATGAACCCTCAAACGCCTCGCCGGGCTTCGGCGGCTTGAGATGGGACGCAAGCTGCTGCTCGAACACGTCAACGTCCCGGGGATCCAGGGGCTGGAGGCCTACCGCGCGAACGGGGGCTACCGCAGCGTGGAGAAAGCGCTGCGCACCATGAGCCCCGAGGCCGTGGTGGAGGAGGTGAAGAAGAGCGGCCTGCGCGGCCGCGGCGGTGCGGGCTTCCCCACCGGCATGAAGTGGAGCTTCCTGGCCAAGCCGCCCGGCGTGCCCCGCTACCTGGTGGTGAACGCCGACGAGAGCGAGCCCGGCACCTTCAAGGACCGCTACCTCATGGAGCGGATCCCGCACATCCTCATCGAGGGCATGATCACCTCCAGCTTCGCGCTCGGGGCCAACCTCGCCTTCATCTACATCCGCGGCGAGTACTTCTACTTGAGCCGTATCCTGGAGCGGGCCATCGACGAGGCCCGCGCCGCCGGCTGGCTCGGGCGGAACATCCTGGGCACGGGCTACGACCTGGACATCCATGTGCAGGTGGGCGCCGGCGCCTACATCTGCGGGGAGGAGACGGCGTTGATCGAGAGCCTGGAGGGCAAGCGCGGCAACCCGCGCATCAAGCCGCCCTTCCCGGCGGTGAAGGGCCTGTACGACTGTCCCACCGTGGTGAACAACGTGGAGACCATCGCCGCGGTGGTGCCCATCGTGAACGACGGCGGCGAGGAGTACGCCAAGATCGGCGTGGGCAAGAGCACCGGCACCAAGCTGATCAGCGCCGGCGGCAACATCAAGCGGCCCGGCGTGTACGAGATCGAGCTCGGCGTGAGCTGCGACGAGTTCATCAACAGCGACCTGTACTGCGGCGGTGTCGAGGGCCGCGCCTTAAAGGCGGTGGTGCCCGGCGGCAGCAGTGTGCCCATCGTACCCTACGAGCTCTTCCTGAGGACCGCGAAGGGCGAGCAGCGCCTGATGACCTACGAGAGCCTGGCCGACGGCGGCTTCCAGAGCGGCACCATGCTGGGCTCCGGCGGCTTCTACGCCTACAACGACGCGCAGTGCATCGTGCGCAGTACCTGGAACCACACGCGCTTCTACCACCACGAGAGCTGCGGCCAGTGCAGCCCCTGCCGCGAGGGCACCGGGTGGATGGAGCGGGTGCTGCACCGCATCGAGCACGGTGGCGGCCACATGGAGGACATCGACCTGCTCTGGGACATCCAGCGGAAGATCGAAGGCAACACCATCTGTCCGCTGGGTGATGCCGCCGCCTGGCCCGTGGCCAGCGCCATCCGCCACTTCCGCGACGAGTTCGAGTTCCACGTGAAGTTCCCCACCAAGGTGAAGGACCCCGAGCACTTCGCGAAGGAGCCCTTCAAACGGGAAACGAAGACCGCATTCGCCTGAGCCATGCCGAAGGTGACCATTGACAACATCGAGATCGAGGTGCCCGAGGGCACCACGATCCTGCAGGCCGCCCGCATGATCGGCGAGCGCGACAAGGCGCATCGCCACGTGGTGCCGCCCACGATGTGCTACTACAGCAAGCTGAAGACCAGCGGCGGCTACTGCCGCACCTGCATCGTGAAGGTGAGCAAGGGCAGCGACAAGGACCCGCGCCCCATGCCCAAGCCCGTGGCCAGCTGCCGCACCGCGGTGATGGACGGCATGGTGGTGGAGAACACCACCAACCCCGAGCTGCTCGACGCGCGCAAGGGCGTCACGGAGTTCCTGCTCATCAACCACCCGCTGGACTGCCCCATCTGCGACCAGGCGGGCGAGTGCCACCTGCAGGACCTGGGCTACGAGCACGGGCTCAGCAGCAGCCGCTACCAATTCGAGCGCCGCACCTTCGACCCGATCGACATCGGCGACACGATCAAGCTGCACATGAACCGGTGCATCCTGTGCTACCGCTGCGTGAAGGTGGGCGAGCAGCTCACCGACGGGCGCCTGCACGGGGTGATCAACCGCGGCGACGTGGCCGAGATCAGCACCTACGTGCAACAGGCGGTGGAGAACGACATGAGCGGCAACATGATCGACGTGTGCCCGGTGGGCGCGCTCACCGACCGCACCTTCCGCTTCGCCAGCCGCGTGTGGTTCACCAACCCGCTCGACGCGCACCGCAGCTGCGACAACCCCAAGTGCAGCGGCCAGGTGGTGCTGTGGATGAAGGGCGAGGAGGTGCTGCGCGTCACCGGCCGCAAGGACCAGTGGGGCGAACTTGAGAGCTTCATCTGCAACACCTGCCGCTTCGAGAAGAAGGACAAGGCGGCCTGGACCATCGAAGGTCCGCGGAAGATCGACCGCCACAGCGTGATCGGCCAGGGCCATTACGAGCGCAAGCTGCAGCAGAAGCTGCTGGACAAGGCCGCGCCCGACGCGCCGAAGATCGAACCCTTCAACATCCACGACCGCTGATGCTCGCCACCTTCATCTTCCTGGTCATCATGCTGCTCGTCACCCTGGGGGTGGCGGCGTACGAGACCTACGCCGAGCGCAAGGTGGCCGCCTTCATGCAGGACCGCATCGGTCCGGACCGCGCGGGGCCCTTCGGCCTGCTGCAGCCGATCGCCGACGGGGTGAAGATGTTCATGAAGGAGGACTTCATCCCGGGAACGGCCAACCGCAAGCTCTACTTCCTGGGACCTGCGATCGCCATGACCACCGCGCTGCTCACCGGCGTGGTGATCCCCTGGGGCGGCACGCTCACCTTCGGCGACAGCACCTTCAGCCTGCAGGCCGCCGACCCCGGCATCGGCATCCTGTACATCTTCGCGATGGTGAGCATCGGCGTGTACGGCATCATGCTCGGCGGCTGGGCCAGCAACAACAAGTACGCGCTGTACGGCGCCATCCGCGCCAGCAGCCAGATGATCAGCTACGAGCTGGCCATGGGCATGAGCATCGTGGCCCTGATCATGACCACCGGCACCCTGCGCCTGAGCGGCATCGTGGACGGCCAGCTCGACGGGCTGTGGAACGTGGCGGTGCAGCCGCTCGGCGTGCTGCTCTTCATCACCTGCGCCTTCGCGGAGTGCAACCGCGCGCCCTTCGACCTGCCCGAGTGCGAGACCGAACTGGTGGGCGGCTACCACACCGAGTTCAGCAGCATGAAGCTCGGCTTCTACCTCTTCGCCGAGTACGTGAACATGTTCATCAGCAGCGCGGTGATCAGCACGCTGTATTTCGGCGGCTACGACATCCCCTTCCTCGACCAGAAGGGCATGGACAGCAACCTGATCACCCTGCTGGGCACGGCGGCGCTCTTCCTGAAGATCACCTTCTTCATCTTCCTGTTCATGTGGATCCGTTGGACGCTTCCGCGGTTCCGTTACGACCAGCTCATGAACCTTGGCTGGAAGAAGCTGATCCCGTTGGCCATCCTCAACATCCTGATCACCGGCGGTTACATGGTGTTCACCGGCAACGTGAAGCTATGAGCACAACGTTCCAACCACTCACCAAGCGCTCCCAGGTGGTGAGCGACAAGAAGATGACGCTCATGGAGCGCATCTACCTGCCCGCCATCCTGAAGGGCATGTCGATCACCCTGAAGCACTTCCTCACGCCCCGCAAGGCCACGGTGAAGTATCCCGACCAGGAGCGTCCGCGGAGCGCGGTGTACCGCGGGCACCACGTGCTGAAGCGCGACGACCAGGGCCGCGAGCGCTGCACCGCCTGCGGCCTGTGCGCGGTGGCCTGTCCGGCCGAGGCCATCACCATGGTGGCCGCCGAGCGGAGGAAGGGCGAGGAGCACCTGTACCGCGAGGAGAAGTACGCCGCGGTGTACGAGATCAACATGCTGCGCTGCATCTACTGCGGCGACTGCGAGGACGCCTGCCCCAAGGAGGCCATCTTCCTCACCGACCGCATCGTGGAGGCGAACTACCTGCGCAAGCCCTTCGTGTTCGGCAAGAACGAGCTGGTGGAGCCGATGGACAAGGCGAAGCGCATCGACGTGAGCAAGCGGCAGACGCCCGAGGTGCTCAAGTTCAAGGAGCAACGGCAATATTCGCACAACCGCTGAGCGCCGGCATGCAGTACCTCTTCTACCTCTTCGCCACCATCAGCGTGCTCAGCGGGCTGGTCGTGGTGGCCGCGCGCAACCCGGTGAACAGCGTGATCGCGTTGATCGTGTGCTTCCTGAGCATCGCGGGCCATTACATCCTGCTGAACGCGCAGTTCCTGGCCATGGTCCAGGTGATCGTGTACACCGGCGCCATCATGGTGCTGTTCCTGTTCGTGATCATGCTGCTGAACCTGAACCAGAGCACCGAGCCGCAGAAAACGCTGCTCACGCGCATCGCGGCGGTGGTGGCGGGCGGGGTGTTCCTGCTCACCCTGCTGGCCGCCACGCGACAGGGGGTTGAGATCGCCGCGGCCAATCCCACGGACGCGTCGGTGGGCCTGGTGCGGTACGTGGGCAAGGCCCTTTTCAAGGATTTCCTGCTGCCCTTCGAGGTGAGCAGCGTGCTCTTCCTCAGCGCCATGGTGGGCGCATTGATGCTCGGTAAAAAAGAGAAGGTCGCCGCCTGATGGAACCCGTTGTCACCGCCATCCGCCAGGTGCCGCTCGAGCACTACGTGGTGCTGAGCTTCATCCTGTTCAGCATCGGGCTCACCGGCGCCCTCTTCCGCCGCAACACCATCATCATCCTGATGTGCCTGGAGCTCATGTTCAACAGTGTGAACCTGCTGCTCACGGCCTTCAGCGCGCACCACAGCGACCCCGGCGGGCAGGTCTTCGTGTTCTTCACCATGCTCGTGGCGGCCGCGGAGGTCACCGTGGGCCTGGCCATCCTGGTGATGATGAAACGGAACGTTGACAGCGTGGACATCAACCAATTGAACCGGTTGAAAGGATGAACACCACGATCCTCGCCGCCCTCGTTCCCGGCCTGCCCCTGCTGGGCAGCATCGTGATCGCATCGCTTCGGCGCCGGCTCGCGGGCAACAGCGCCGGCTACCTGGGCACCCTGGCCATCGGCTCGGCCTTCGCGCTGAGCGTGATGATCTTCCTGGGCCACGACCCCGCCGCCGGTCCGCACACCGCGCACCTCTTCAACTGGATCGACATCGGCGGCATGCACATCCCGTTCGCCTTCCAGGTGGACGCGCTGAGCCTGACCATGATGCTGATCGTAACGGGCGTGGGCACGCTGATCCACCTGTACTCCATCGGCTACATGCACGATGATGCGCGGGTGAGCACCTTCTTCGCCCTGCTGAACCTCTTCACCTTCGCCATGCTGCTGCTGGTGATGGGCGCCAACTACGCCATCACCTTCATCGGCTGGGAGGGCGTGGGCCTGTGCAGCTACCTGCTGATCGGCTTCTGGTACACCAACCCGGCCTACAACTACGCCGCGCGCAAGGCCTTCGTGATGAACCGCATCGGCGACCTGGGCTTCGTGCTCGGCCTGGCCTGGCTGTTCAACGTCACCGGCTCGCTCACCTTCACCGAGGTGTTCGAGCACGCGGGTGGCCTGGGCACCGCCACGCTCACCGGCATCACCCTGCTGCTCTTCGTGGGCGCGATCGGCAAGAGCGCCCAGCTGCCCCTCTTCACCTGGCTGCCTGACGCCATGGCCGGCCCCACGCCCGTGAGCGCGCTGATCCACGCCGCCACCATGGTCACCGCGGGCATCTACCTGATCGTGCGCAGCAGCGTGCTATTCGAGCTCGCGCCCTTCACCCAGGACGTGGTGCTCTACACCGGCCTCACCACGGCGCTGGTGGCCGCCACCATCGGCGTGTACCAGAACGACATCAAGAAGGTGCTCGCCTATTCCACCGTGAGCCAGCTGGGCTACATGTTCGTGGCGCTCGGCCTGGGCGCGTTCAGCGCGGGCATGTTCCACGTCACCACCCACGCCTTCTTCAAGGCCCTGCTCTTCCTGGGCGCCGGCAGCGTGATCCACGCGCTGGGCGGTGAGCAGGACATCCGGAGGATGGGCGGGCTGCGCACCAGCATCAAGCTCACGCACCTCACCTTCCTGCTGGGCACGCTGGCCATCGCGGGCATCCCGCCCTTCAGCGGCTTCTTCAGCAAGGACGCCATCCTGGCCAGCGCCTTCGACCGCAGCCCGGTGCTGTACGCCCTGCTGCTGGGCGGCGCGCTCATCACCACCTTCTACATGTTCCGCCTGTACTTCCTCACCTTCTGGGGAACGTACCGCGGCGACAAGCACCCCCACGAGAGCCCGGCGGTGATGACCGTGCCCCTGGTGGTGCTGGCCGCGCTGAGCTTGGCGGGCGGGCTGCTCAACCTGCCGCACGTGTTCGGCGGGCACGAGCCCATGAAGCACTACCTGGAGCATGCCGCCGAGGGCATCGGAGCGGAGCGCCTGCACCTCGACGCCAGCACCGAATGGACCTTGATGGGGTTGAGCACGCTGCTGGTGGTGCTGGTGATCGCCATCGCCCACGGACGCTTCGCGAAGAAGGCCACGCTCGACCCTGAAGCGGACGAACTGCCCTTCCTGCCCCGCCTGCTGGCCCGCAAGTGGTACCTGGACGAGCTGTACGCCTTCCTCTTCGAGAAGCCCTACAGCTGGTTGAGCGGCACCTTCCACGGCGTGGGCGAGGGCCGCATCATGGTGCCGCTGATGAACGGCGCCGGCCGCCTCACGCAACGGGCCGGGCAGGTGCTGCGCCTGGCGCAAACAGGCAACATGAGCTTCTACCTGTTCGCCATGGTGGCGGGCATCGTCGTGTTCCTTCTGATGACCCTCTACGGCCGCTGAGATGGTGCTGCTCGCCCTCCTCCTGATCCCCTTCCTCACCGCGCTCGCGCTCATGCTCGCGCGTCCCACCAACAACGCTCGCCACATCGCCCTCGCCTCCACGTTGGTGAGCCTCGGCCAGGTGGCCCTGCTGTGGTGGCAGCATGTTCCCGGCCAGACGGCCCTGCCCGTGCAGTTCGACTGGGTGCCCTCCCTGGGCCTGCGCTTCGTGCTCGGGTACGATGGCATCAGCCTGCTGATGCTGCTGCTCACCGCCGTGGTCTTCCCCTTCATCATCGCTGCGGGCTACCGGCAGAACCTGCAGCACCCCAGCATGGTGAACGCGCTGCTCCTGTTCACACAGAGCTTCCTGTTCGGCGTGTTCACCGCGCAGAACGCCTTCCTCTTCTACATCTTCTACGAGCTCAGCCTGGTGCCCGTGTTCTTCCTGCTGCTCTACTGGGGCGGTGAGCATCGGCGGGCCATCACGGTGCGCTTCTTCATCTACACCCTGCTGGGCGGCCTCATGCTGCTCTTCGGGCTGGCGTACTGCGTGCTGCAGACCGCGCCCATCAGCGCCGACTTCGCCGTGCTGCACGCCCTCCGCATCCCGGCCGATGTGCAGGTTTGGCTGTTCTGGGCGCTCTTCCTGGCCTTCGCCATCAAGCTGCCCATCTTCCCCTTCCACAGCTGGCAGCCGGACACCTACACCATGGCCCCGTTGCAGGGCACCATGGTCCTGGGCGGCGTGATGCTGAAGATGGGCCTGTACGGTGTGCTCAAGTTCGTGTTCCCCATCGTGCCGGAGGGCGTGGTCTTCTGGCGCGACACCGTGATCTGGCTCAGCATCTTCGGCGCGCTCTACGCGGGCATCATCGCCTTCCGCCAGCAGGACCTGAAGCGCCTGGTGGCCTACAGTTCGTTGAGCCACGTGGGCCTGCTCTGCGCCGGCCTCTTCGCGTGGAACGTGTATGGCGTGGGCGGCTCGCTCTACCAGGCCTTCGCGCACGCGGTGCTGGTGGTGAGCATGCTGTACATCGTGGGCGCGTTGAAGGAGCGCACCGGCACCAGCGAGCTGGGCGCCATGGGCGGCCTGAAGGGAAAGGCCCCGCGCCTTGCGGCCCTCTTCTTCCTGGTGATGATCAACGCCGTGGCGCTTCCGCTCACCCAGAGCTTCGTGGGTGAATGGCTCATGTTCAACGGCCTCTGGCAGTTGGACGGGTGGATGGCCTTCGCCGCGGTGGCCACCATCATCCTCGGCGCCGTGTACATGCTCTACGCCTACCAGCGCGCCATGCTCGGCCCCGATCGGTGGAAGATGGAGATGGCGGACGCCGGGGGCAACGACCACCTCTACCTGGTGCCGCTGATCGCCATCACCCTGGTGCTCGGCGTGTACCCGGCGCCCATCCTCGACCTTGTGAACGGTCCCGTGCAACTGATGCTGTCCACCCTCACCGCCCTGAACTGAGATGAGCGCGCTGATCCTGACCTCCGTGCTGGGCGTGGTGCTGCTCTACCTCGGCCTGGCCGGCAACAAGAACCTCCTGGCCCCGGTGGGCATCGCGGGCCTGCTGGTGGCCGGTGCCCTGTGCTGGACCGGCTGGAACCCCGGCCTCATGGAGTTCCCCGCGATGCTGAAGTTCGATCGGATCAGCACCCTGTTCAACTGCGCCATGATCGCGGTGACAGTGCTGCTCTTCCTGTTCGGCATCGACTATTACCGGCGCATGGAGGAGAACGTGGCCGAGCATTACGCCCTGATGGTGTTCTCGCTCACCGGTGGCCTGATCCTCACCAGCTACACCAACCTGCTGATGCTCTTCCTGGGCATCGAGATCCTCAGCATCCCGCTCTACATCCTGGCGGGCGGCAAGAAGCGCAGCTACCGCAGCAGCGAGGCGAGCTTCAAGTACTTCCTGCTCGGCTCCTTCGCCACGGCCTTCTTCCTCATGGGCATCGCCCTCATCTACGGGGTGTCCGCCTCGTTCGACCTGGGCATCATCGCGCAGAAGGTGCAGGCCGCGCCGAACAACGTGCTCTTCCTGCTCGGCTCCTTCTTCGTGGCCGTGGCCCTTTCCTTCAAGGTGGGCGCCGTGCCCTTCCACTTCTGGAGCCCCGATGTGTACGAAGGTGCGCCCACGCTGGTCACGGCCTTCATGGCCACCGTGGTGAAGACCGCAGCCTTCGCGGGCTTCTACCGCTTCGTGCAGATGACCGGCCTGCCACCCGCGCTGGCCAACACCCTGCTGGTGATGACCGTGCTCACCCTGCTGGTGGGCAACGTGGTGGCCATGCGCCAGAGCCAGTTCAAGCGCCTGATGGCGTACAGCAGCATCGCGCACACCGGCTTCCTGCTGATGGCCGTGCTGGCGAACAACGCGGCCAGCACGTGGACCACGCTCTTCTACTACACCTTCACCTACGCCCTGGCCACGGTGGGCCTCTTCATCGTGCTCACGCTGGCGAAGCGCGCGGCCAACGGCAACGAGGCCATCGTCATCTTCCGTGGGCTCTTCCGCGCGAACCCCTGGCTGGCGCTGGTGACCATGCTGCTGCTGCTGTCGCTGGCGGGCATCCCGCTCACGGCCGGCTTCGTGGCGAAGTACCAGGTGTTCATGCTGGCGATCGGCGCGGGCTTCATCAAGACGGCCGTGTTCGCCGTGGTGATGGCCCTGGTGGGCATCTACTACTACGTGCTGGTGATCCGCGAGGCCTTCACGCCCGCCGAGGAGACGCCGGTGCTGGTGGTGAGCCCGATCAACTGGCTGGTGGTGAGCGCCTGCGGCGTGGCCGTGGTGGCCTTCGCGCTGTGGCCCGTGCTGCTGGGTTGACGCTAGCATGCACTAACGGATGTACTACATGGCACGTTGGCAGTGGTACGTTCTGGGCGCGATCGTTCTATTCAGCGGATATCACATTACCAAAGGGTACTGGGAGAACCATCGTCTGAACCAGCATTCGGTCGTGGTCACCGCTACGATTACGAACTGCGTTTTTGTGCGAAGCTCGGGCTTGATCCTTGAGTACAGCTTCGTTGCGAATGGCCGCTCCTTCAGCGATAGAGGAGCGGCCAATGGACTGAACAAGCTCTGCTCGGAAGAGCAATGTTGCACCGGAGCTCATATCGCAGTGGAATACCTCGCTGAAGACCCTTCGATCAATCGCATCAAGTACCCTGCTCGATTGCTCTCGGGTTCAGCCGACCACTGATCCATCGGAACAGTGCTTTCCTTCGACTGAGGATCCTCGGGCAGGCGCGGATCCGTTCAATGCCCCAGCTCCCCCTCCCATTTGCTCACCACGCTGGTGGCGATGGCGTTGCCCACCACGTTGGTGGCGCTCCGGCCCATGTCGCAGAAGTGGTCGATGGGCAGGATGAGGGCGATGCCTTCCACCGGCACGCCGAACATGCCGAGCGTGGCGGCCACCACCACGAGTGAAGCGCGCGGCACCCCGGCGATGCCCTTGCTGGTGAGCATGAGCGTGAGCAGCATGGTGAGCTGCGTGCCGAAGTCGAGGTGGATGCCGTAGACCTGCGCGATGAAGAGGCTGGCGAAGGTCATGTACATCATGCTGCCGTCGAGGTTGAAGCTGTAGCCCAGGGGCAGCACGAAGCTCACCACCTTGTCCTTGCAGCCGAAACGCTCCAGCTCCTCCATCAGCTTGGGCATCACGGCCTCGGAGCTGGTGGTGCTGAAGGCGATGGTGATGGGCTGGAGGATGCGCCGCATCAGCTCCTTCATGCGCTGGCCCAGGAAGAGGAAGCCCGCACCGAGCAGGATGGCCCACAGCACCGCCAGGCCGATGTAGAACTCGCCGATGTACACCGCGTAGGTGGAAAGCACGCCCAGTCCGTGGATGGCGATCACCGCGGCCACGGCTCCGAACACGCCGAGCGGGGCGAAGTTCATGACGTAGGTGACCATCTTCAGGATCACATGGGCCACGCTTTCCAGCAGGTGCACCACGGGCTTGGCGTAATCGCCGATGCTGGCGCAGGCCACCCCGAAGAAGATGCTGAACACCACGATCTGCAACACCTCGTTCACCGCCATGGCCTCGATGATGCTCTTGGGGAAGACGTGCTCGATGAACTGCTTGAGCGTGAAGCCCTGCGTCTTGCCGATCACATCGCTGGCATCCCCTGCGGCGCTCAGCTTGAGGCCAACGCCCGGCTCGAGCAGGTTCACCAGCAGCATGCCCAGCAACAGCGACATGAGCGAGGCGCTCATGAACCACAGCAGCGCACGGCCGCCCACGCGCCCCACGGTCTTCATGTCGCCGAGCTTGGCTATGCCCACCACCAGGGTGCTGAACACCAGCGGCGCGATGATCATCTTCACCAGGCGCAGGAAGATGTCAGTGAGGATCTTCAGGCTGTCGGCCACCTCCATGCGGCCGGCCTCCTCCATGTTCAGGTGCATGCCATAGCCCACGGCGATGCCGAGCACCATGGCCACGAGGATGTAGATGGTGAGGCGGTTGTTCTTGGACAGCATGCCGTGAAAGTAGGAGGCCTGAAATGAACGCAGGGTCCCTTGCGGAGACCCTGCATCAGGTTGTGATCCACTGCACAAGCTGGAAGCCTGTGCGACATTAATCGCAGCTGCCGGGCGCCACGTCCTTCAGTTCCTTGGTCTGCAGCATCACGTCGGTGACCTGCTTGGTGATGCTGGTGCCGGCGTTGAGGACCTTCACCTTCTCGAAGTAGCACTTGGCCTTGGGCAGGTCGCGGGCCTCCTTGCTGTAGAGGAAGTACAGGCCCATGTAGTTGAGCGCCTCCTCCTGGTCGGCCTTGTACTTCTCCTTCTCCTCAGGCTTCATCTTGGTGAGCATCTGCTCGTACCAGGTCTTCGCGGCGAAGGTCTTGGTCTCCAGACTGTCCATGCCGTTCTGGGTGCGGGCGCGGAACTTGTAGCCCTGGTAGGCGTTGGGGTTGCGCTCGATGTAGGTGGCCCAGGCGCTGTCGGCGGTCATCCAGCGCTTGCCCTTGAGGGCGGCATCGCCGAGGTAGTAGTAATCGTTGGTCTCGGGTTTGCCACCCGCGATCTTCTCCTGCATGGCGGCGATGGCCTTGTCGAAGGCCTTGGCCTTGCTGAAGGCCTTGCTGGCCTCCACGAAATTGTAGTCCTTGGTGCGGTCCATGCGGGCGGCCTTGAGCATGTTCTCGGCCGCGAGGCTGTCCTGACCCTGGCCGGCGAGCGCCTTGCCGTAGTACTCCCAGTCGCCGGCGATCACCTTCTCGGGGCTCTGCGCGGCGAAGTAGGCCTCCAGGGTGGCCTTGGCGCCGGCCGCATCCTTCAGCTCCACCTGGTCGTAGCCCTTGATGCGCTGCAGGGTGACGTTCTGCACGCCCTTGGTCTCGAGGTCCTGGATCTCGTTGAGCGACTCGTTGTATTTGCCCACGAGGAAGAGGAACTGGGCGTAGCGGACGCGGGCGCTGGTGTTGCCGGTGTTCAGCTCCAGGTACTTGTTCATGTCGGCCGTGGCCTTCTCGAAGTCGCGGGCCATGAAGTAGGCTTCGGCGCGGCCGCTGTACGCCGGGGCGTAGGACGCGTCGATGCCGATGGCCTTGGTGTACTCCTCGATCGCGGCGGCGTAGTTCTTGGCGCGGTAGTACATGAAGCCTTTCTTGCTCACGGGCTTGGCGCTGAGGGGATCGAGCTGGGCGGCCTGCTTGTAGTTCTCCAGCGGGGCGGAACCATCGCGGGGGTTGGCCTCGAAGAGCACGTTGCCTTTGAGGATGTAGGTCTCCGGGTCCTTGGGGTCGAGCTCCAGGGCCTTGGCGATCATCTCCTGGCTCTTCACCAGGTCCTTCTGGTTGCCTTCGGCATAGGCCTGGGCGATCTCGCGGTAGGTGCGGGCCTGCAGGGGCTTGCCGAACTTGTTGGCCTTGTCCGTGGCGGTGGCCAGGGCCTTGTCGAACTGGGCCTTGGCCTCGGCGGCCTGCCCCTTGGTCCACATCACCTTGCCCACGCCCACGTGGTTGAGGGGGTAGCGGGGGTTGACGGAGGCGCCGCGCTTGAAACAGAAGTCCGCGCTGTCGCTGCGGTCGCTGGCGAAGTAGTTCTCGCCGAGCAGGAACCAGGCCTCGGCGTTCTGGGGTTCGGCGGCCAGCACGCGGTTGAAGATGGACGTGGCCTTCTCGTACTGCTCGCGGTCGGTGAGCTTCACCGCCTCGGGAAGACCTTGGGCGGAAGCGGCGAGGGTGGCCAGAACGGCGGCCCCCAGGATCACGGTCTTTTTCATCGGTTCTTACGGCTGAACGATCTCCACATCTCGGGCCGGTACCTGTTGCGGGGCCAGTCCCTGCTTGAGGATGATGCGCTGGCCTTTGTGGCCGGCGACAAAGGAAACAAAACCGGTGCCAAGCCCGGACTTCGGCTCGGTGAGGATGGCGTACACCTTCCGGCGAAGCGGGTATCGGCCGTCGGCCAGGGTGCCTTGGGTGGGCGGTACGGCGCGAGCAGTGTCCATGGAAGGGCTCAGGGCCACCAGGTCCACCCTCGCCCGCAGGTCGCGCATCACCGGGTCGTCCAGGTCGCTGAGGGATGAAAAGGGCACCAGACCGAGGCTGTTCGGGTCGCCGGCCACCCGGGTCACCACGGCGGCCACGTCGGGGGCGGTGGTGCCGTTCAGCGTCACGGCCTCCCCGGGGAAGAGGGAATCGGCGAGGGTGCGCATCACGCCGGAACCCGGCCCGTCGAACACAAGGGCCACCCGGGCCGGGGAACGGCCATCGACCATGGCCCACGAAGGCCAGCTGTCACCGGCACGGAGCATCGCGCGCAGGGTGGGCAGCGCCAGGTTGCGCAGCGAGCGCTCCTTGTTCGCCAGTACGGCGATGCCGTCCGTGCAGATGGGCACGTTGCGGGCCACCCGCTGCCGGGATCGGAGCCACGCCTCCTGGTCGCCGCCGGGGAGCAGGCTGGCGAACGCGCATCGCACGGTGTCGTTCATCATGGCCTGGAGCAACTCGGCTGCCGGCATGTAGCGGAACTGCACGTCGGCCTTGGTGTAGAAGCTCTCGAACACCTGTTCCTGTCGCTCCATCAGGGGCCTGAGGCCCTCGTCCGCAAGGAGCACCACCCTGCCGCTGGTGAGCTTGTCGTCGGTGGTGGGGTCGGGGGCCTTGCCGCCGCAGGCCCACAGGAGGAGGGCCAGCAACGCGAATGGCGCGGGGCGGGTCAGGTGCGATGCGTTCACCATTTCTCGGTGGCCTCGTTCCGGCGCTTGCGGAACCACATCCAGCCCCGCAGCAGGCCGTAGCCCAACAGCACCGCACCGATGGCCGGGCGGTAGTCGGGGATGGCCTCCACGAAAAGGTCGGAGGACAGGAAAAGCACCCCCATCACCGCGTAGAACACGGACATCGCGAAGGCGAACCAGCTGAGCTTGGCCATGGTGATCGCTACTGGGCCGCAAGCTACGGCCGCGTGCGCGCTATCGGGCAACGGTGAAGTT
The DNA here is from genome assembly GCA_044226515.1 of Flavobacteriales bacterium. Lineage (GTDB taxonomy): Bacteria > Bacteroidota > Bacteroidia > Flavobacteriales_F > PHOS-HE28 > PHOS-HE28. Next base: position 81,310 of record JBGAGX010000009.1, read on the forward strand.
GATCGGCAGCACGAAGCGGCAGCGCACCGGATGGCCGTTCATGCGGCCGGGGGACCAGTTGGGCATGGCCATCACCACGCGCTCGCTCTCGCGCTTGGCGTTCCCGGTGCGTCCGCGCACCGCGGTGGCCATGCTGATGCTGCCGTCCTTCTCGATCACGAACTCCACGTACACCTTGTCGCCCCTGCCCTCTTCCTGAAGGTCCTCGGGGAACCGGATGTGCGCGCCCAGCCACTTGTACATGGCCGCCTCACCGCCGGGGAACTCGGGCTTCTCCTGCAGCGACATGCCGAGCACCGGCTCACCTCCGAAGCCGGGACCTCCGCCTCCCCCCGGCTCCCCGCCGGTACCGGGACCCGGTTCACCGCCACCCCCAGGGCCTGCCGTAAGGGTATCCGCCTTCGGGCCCGGAGGTGCCACGCTGGCAGTGTCCGCCTCGAAGTGTGCGGTGTCGATCATGATCACGGTCCCCACGGCCGGCACCACCGGGCCGCCTGCAGGCGGCGTTACCGCAGGTTGTTCGGGCAGCGAAGGCGGGGGATCCACGGGGAAAATGTCATCAAGGATGCGATCGATCACCACGACATGTCCATGTGCGTCCGTCACCTCTCCATGCACGAAGAGCTTCACGGCGAACACCCCACCGGCGATCAAGCCCAACGATGCGAACAGGGCGATGAGCACCCTGCGGTCGTACTCGCGGCGCAGCACATAGGCGCCATAGTCGCGGTGGCGACCTTGGAACACCAGGTCGTTGCGCTCGGGCTTGGTGACGTTGGCCCACTCATGGTCGCCGGCGAGCGCGGCGCACAGCAGGGTGAAGAGCAGGATGGATGCAGCGATGATCATGGCTTCGTTCGGTATTGGTGATCCGCGTAGGGGTCCTTCCATCTGGCGGTACAACCGCAGGGGGTGCAGGTTCATTGCGTGGTGTGCGGGGCGATCGCAGCAACGGTGGGCGGGCACGAGGCAGCGGTCAGGGAGCGGCCGCGAGCAGGGGCAGCCGAAGCCGTTCCTCGGGCAGCAGCTCCGCGGTGATGGTATAGCGGCCGATCCCGGTGATCTCCAGTTCATCGAGCACGGTGATCACCGTGCTGTACCGCACGTTCTGCGCGGAGCGCACGATGCACACCGCATCCGGATGGGCCTTGCGATGCGCCAGGAGCGCTTCGCGCAGGCCGGCCATGGTCACACGCTGCGGAGCGGGGTCCCGTGGGCCCAGCTTGCCCGCGTACCAGTGCACCGCGTCGTGGGACAGCAGCACCGTGATGGCATCGGGGGCGGTACCGTGCGCTCCGGGCACCGGCATGTTGAGCTGGAGCGCATTGGGCCGCAGCATGGTGGTGGTGAGGATGAAGAAGGTGAGCAGCAGGAAGGCCAGGTCCACCATCGGCGTCATGTCGATGCGGATGGTCCGGAAGGGGCCACGCGAGGAAGGTCCGGGCAGGTCGGCCATGGGAGCTTTTCCCGCACAACTCGCCCGGACGGGTGATCCGTGCCTTGTCGCTCACCGGATCCGGGGCGTGCTATACGGGTCCGACCGGCGGAAAAGAAGCAGGCCCGTCCGATGGGACGGGCCTGCGAAGGCTTGAGCGGGGATCGCCTTACTTGAGCGTGAACTTCACCGGCAGCACGAAGCGCACCTTCACGGCCTTGCCGTTCATCTTGCCGGGGTTCCAGTTGGGCATGGCCTTCACCAGGCGCAGGGCCTCCTTGTCGAGGCCGTCGCTCACGCCCTTCTTCACCTTGGTCTCGGTGATGCGGCCATCCTTCTCCACCACGAACTCCACGTACACCTTGCCCTGGATGCCGGCGTCGGCCTCCATGTCGGGGTACTTCTGGAGCTTGCTCAGGAACTTGTACATCTCCTCCATGCCACCGGGGAACTCCGGTTGTTCCTGCACGGCGGCAAGGTCGAAGGTCTCCTCCTCCACCGGCGGAGGCGGAGGCGGGGCGTCGATGTTCTGGCCTTCCTGCGTGGACTGGCCCGCGGTGGTCTCGGTCAGGTCGTTCTGGGTGGGGGGCGGTTCCTCCACGGGTTCGTCGGCGGCCTCCACGGCCACGAACTGAACGGTCTCGATCTGGGGCTGGGGCGGGGGGATCACCTCGGGGGGCGGGGGCGGCTCCTCGGGCTGCTCCTCGAACAGCTCCAGGTTCACGTCCACGATCTTCTTCTTCGTCTCCACCACGTCGTCGCCACCACCGAGCTTGGTGATGATGTAGGGGGCGCCGACGGCGAAGACGAAGACGCCGATGGCCAGCGCGAGGGCGAGGCCCAGGCGCTTGTTGTAATCGCGGCGCAGGGTGAACGCACCGTACAGCTTGTTGTGGTTGGCGAACACCACATTGTTGCGCACCTGCTGCAGCACGTTCATCCAGCTGTTGTCCAGCGTGAGCAGGAGGCTCACGGCGAGCAGGAAGACGATGAAGATGACGTAACCCATGGTTCACGCGCCGAAGCCCGGCGCAGGCGTTATGGTCACAGTTTGAGCTTCTCCACGTCGAGCAGGGCCTGCTCCTCGGGCTTGATGGTGTCCTGCACGGCGTACTTCCCGATCCCGCTGATGTCCATCTCGTCGACGATGTCGATCATGTTGCGGAACTTGGCGTCCTTGTCGGGCTTGATGATCACGAAGAGCGCGTCCTTCTGCTTCTGCGCCTCGTTCTTCAGGCTGTCGTAGACCTCTTCGGTGATCTTCTGTTCGTTGAGCTGCTTGCTGAGCTCGTTGATGCGCTCAACGGTGGTCTTGTTCAGCTCGATGAGCATCTTCTCCACGTCCTTGAAGTTGGTCAGCGAGAGCTGGGTCTCACCGGCCTTGAACGCATCCTTGTAGTAGAAGATCGCGTCCTTCTTGGTGAGGAAGAGGGTGAGCGCGTTGTTCACCTTGTCGAGCTCCTTGGGCTGCTCGTCCTCCGGGGGTACCGGGAACGTGAGCTGCAGGGTGCTCGGCTTGTACATGGTGGTGGTGAGGATGAAGAAGGTGAGCAGCAGGAAGGCCAGGTCCACCATCGGCGTCATGTCGATGCGTGTGCTGCCCTTCTTGGCGCGCTTCTTCTGGTGCCTGCCTCCGCCACCTCCGCCTTCTCCTCCGGGTACTTCTGCCATGGCTTTGTTCGATTGGCCTGACCGATCGTTCCAGCGTGCCGTACACGCGTGGGGCCGATCGGTTCAAGCGGTCACATCCGGCTTTCCTCCAGGTCGGTGATCATCTTGAACCGGTTGATCTTCACCGTGGGGCTCTGGAAGATCTCGATGACGCGGTTCACCGTGGTGTAGTTCACATTGCCGTCGCCCTTGAGGGCCACGAGCGGGTTCTTGCCCCCGGATCCGCTGCTGAAGATCAGCTGGGTGACGCGGATCCAGTCGAGCAGCTGGTTGTTGCCCTCGTCGTAGGGAATGCCGCGGCTCACCTTGTCCACCTCCTTGCGCTCGGCCGGCGTGTTGAGGTCGAGGTAGGCGGACAGCTGCTGCACGGGGATCCCGATGGCGTTGAGGTTGGTGAACCGCACCACCTGGTCCTCCGAGAGCGGCGGCAGGTGGTAGCGATTGGCCATCTCCTTGATCACCTCGGTCCGCACCTTCTTGTCGGTGAAGTCCCAGAACACCCGACCGGAGCTGTCGATGCTGATGGTCATGAGGTTCTCGGTGGGGATGGGCTGCTGGCTCATGCTGCTGGGCGTGTCCACCGCGATGGCCTCCTCCGGGCGGAATTGGGCCGTGAGCATGAAGAAGGTCACCAGCAGGAACGCCAGGTCGACCATCGGGGTCATGTCCAGCGAAGGACTGCTCCGGGGCATCTTGATCTTCGGCATGGTGCTTCAGATAAGGTTGGTCAGTTCCATGGAAGGTCCCGGTCCGCCGACAGGTGCGGAGGACCGGGGTCCCGTTCTTACTTGCGGTTGGCCAGGGTCTGGCTCACGCTGAAGCCCGCCTCGTCGATGCCGTGGGTGATGGCGTCGATCTTGGTGCTGAAGAAGTTGAACATGATGATGGCCACGCATGAACCCGTGATACCGAGGGCCGTGTTGATGAGGGCCTCGGAGATACCGGTGGACAGGGCGGTGGCATCGGGCGTACCGGCGGTGGCCAGCGCGCTGAACGAACGGATCATCCCGAGCACCGTGCCGATCAGACCGAGCAGGGTGCTGATGCTGGCGCAGGTGGACAGGATCACCAGGTTCTTGCTGAGCATGGGCAGCTCCAGCGCGGTGGCCTCTTCGAGCTCCTGCTTCACGGCCTGCAGGCGCGTCTCCTTGTCGTGGCTGGCATCGTACAGCACGGTCTTGTACTTCTCCAGGCCGCTGCGCATCACATTGGCCACGCTGCCCTTCTGGCCGTCGCAGGCGTTGATGGCCTCGTCCACCTGGTCGTTGCCCAGGTACTGGCGCACCTGGCTGAGGAAGGACTCGATCCGGCCCTTGCCCTTGGCCTTGCTGAGGGTGAGGAAGCGCTCGATGCTGAAGATGATCACCAGCAGGTTCACCGTGATCAGGATGGGCACGATGAAGCCGCCCTTGTGGATGATCCCGAAGGTGTGCGCCGGCTCCGCCTCCACCGGATGGCCTTTCACAGGGTCCATGCCCTCGAAGTTGGCCGGGTCGCCCAGCACGAACATGTAGAAGACCACGCTGACGATCAGCGCGAGGGGGATCACGATGGCCACGAACATGCTGGACATCTTCCCGGAGTTGCTCTCGTTGCTCATTGGAGGGGTTGTCGTTTCAGGGATCGGATTGGGTCTAAGCGGCCTGCCGGATGCGTGGTTAATGGGTCGATGGCCGGCCGTTCCTTACAGGGTCGGCAAACATAACAAAGGCGCGGATCGGGCCACGTTTCCACAATGTTACCGACAGGGAGGCCGAAGCCGGGCTCGCTCCCGTGGACCAAGGCAGCCCCCGGATAAGGACCGCCCCAGTGTTCACGAGGTCTTGCGCAGGCTGCCGGCATGGTGCCCGATAACAACGGCATCCTTCAGGAATGCGTGTGAGGCGTGGTTTGGAACCAAGGAACGGCGCGTTCCGATCGGCGAACGGAGCCCAGGCTCCACCCCACAGGCGTCCAAGAAAGCCACTTTGTTCTCCCTGTATTTATTTTCCATGGTATATATTTGCACCGTCATGGACCGCCAACAATTCCTCCGCACAGGCCTGATGGGCGGCACCGCCCTGATGACGCTGAGTGCCTCTGCCGGTCCGGATGGAGCGACCTCGGCACCGGACCGGTCCGGACCGGTCGGCTTCAACCACCTACCCTCCCAAATCCCCCGCATCATGGCGAACATGGTCCTGCACCGCGCGAGCACCCGCGGCCACGCGAACCACGGATGGCTCGACAGCCACCACAGCTTCAGCTTCGCGAACTACTACGACCCGGAGCGCATGCACTTCGGGGTGCTGCGCGTGCTCAACGACGACACCGTGGCGGCGGGCATGGGCTTCGGCACGCACCCGCACGACAACATGGAGATCATCTCCATCCCCCTGGAAGGCGATCTCGAGCACACCGACAGCATGGGCAACACGCAGGTGATCCGCCACGGCGACATCCAGGTGATGAGCGCCGGCACGGGGATCACCCACAGCGAGTTCAACCGCAACAAGGACCGGCTCACGCGCTTCCTGCAGATCTGGGTGTTCCCCAACAAGCGGAACGTGACCCCGCGCTATGATCAGCTCACGCTCGACCCGGCCAAGCGCCACAACCGTTTCCAGCAGGTGCTCTCGCCCGACCCTGCGGACGAAGGCGTGTGGATCCACCAGGACGCCTGGTTCCACCTGGGCCATTTCGACGCGGGCAAGGGAGAGGCCTATCGCGTGAAGCGATCTGGCAACGGTGTCTACGCCTTCGTGCTGGAAGGCAGTGCAACCATCAACGGGCAGCTGCTGGAGCGCCGCGACGGCCTGGGCACATGGGACATCGATGCGCTCGACGTACAGGCCGGTCCGAACGGGGCCGATGTGCTCCTGATGGACGTACCGATGCAATTGAACTGAACCGACCGGGGCACATGCCCCATCCTTCCCAACGAACAACGAAAACCAACAACGACCATGGAGACCGCAGCAATGACCACGACGAAATGGGCCGTCGACCCCTCGCACAGCGAAGTGCTCTTCAAAGTGAAGCACCTCATGATCAGCACGGTCACCGGCAGCTTCAAGGAATTCGGCGCCGAGGCCGAGCTCGAGGGCGACGACCTCACGAACGCACGCGTCAGCTTCTGGGCGAACACCGCGAGCGTGGACACGAACGATGCGAACCGCGACAAGCATCTCGCCAGCCCCGACTTCTTTGACAGCGCCAACCACCCGAAGCTCACCTTCACCAGCACGGCCATCGTGAAGAAGGGTGACGGCTACGCCGTGACCGGCGACCTCACCATCAAGGGCGTTACGAAGCCCGTGACGTTGATCGCCGAGTGGGCGGGGATCGCGAAGGACCCCTGGGGCAACACCAAGGCCGGTCTGAACCTCTCCGGCAAGATCGACCGCAAGGCGTGGGGCCTCAACTGGAACGCCGCGCTCGAGGCCGGCGGCGTGCTCGTGAGCGACGAGGTGCGCATCCAGTGCGAAGTGCAGCTGGCGAAGCAGGCCTGAACCCGACCCCATGAACAAGCCCGGCCCTGATGGTCCAGGGCCGGGCTTGTGTTCTTTCCTTCCCATCTTCGTTCCTCACCCCGCCATCGCCATGAACGAACAGCTCACCTCCGCGGAGAACTTTCTCCGTCACCTGTACACGCTGGCCCTCGACTACGCGCCCAAGCTGCTCGCCGCCATCGCGGTCTATTGGATCGGCACGCTGGCCATCCGCTTGCTGGCCCGCATGCTGGGCAAGGTGCTCGATGCGCGCGGGGTGGAGCTCACGCTGCGGAAGTTCCTCAACAGCCTGGTGACCGTAGGCCTCCGCATCGTGCTCATCATCACGGTGGTCGGCATGCTGGGGGTCCAGACCACCAGCTTCATCGCCATCCTGGGCGCGGCCGGCCTGGCCATCGGCCTGGCCCTGCAGGGCACGCTGGCCAACTTCGCCGGGGGCACCTTGATCCTGCTGTTCAAGCCCTACAAGGTGGGCGACCTCATCGAGGCCCAGGGCCTGGTGGGCGAGGTGAAGGAGATCCAGATCTTCACCACGGTGCTGCTCACGCCCGACCACAAGACCGCCATCATCCCGAACGGGGCCATGGCGAACGGCAACATCGTCAACTACACCCGCGAGGGCAACATCCGCGTGGACCTCACCTTCGGCCTCGACCAGAGCGCGCCGGTGTCCCGGGCCCGTGAAGTGCTCATGGCCGTGATGACCGCTCATCCGAAGGTCCTCCAGGCACCGGCCCCCTCGGTGAACATCACGAAGCTCACCCTCGATGGCGTGGAGCTCGCCGTACGCCCCTACTGCACCCCGGGCGACTATTGGGCGGTGTACTTCGAGGTGTACGAGCAGGGCCTGGCCGCGCTGCAGGCCGCGAACATCGCCGGACCGCAGCATGTGATGCGCGTGATCAACGAGGGCAAGGCGTGAGCGAGCGCTCGGCGGTCATCATCCGGTCGGGAGCCGCCGCCTATTTTCCCGGCCCATGACGCGCAAGGGGATCACACCGAAGGAGGTCGCCGCCTGGCGCCACCTGTTCACCCGTGGCGCGCTGCCCGCCGTGGCGCAGGAGCGCCAGCAGGTGCTGGTGGAGATCCGGGGGCGCAAGGTGAACGGGGCGCAGGCCCTGCTCGACCTGCACGACCTGCTCCTCTTCGCTCTGGCGCACCCGGCCAGCGCCGCCGAGCACGCCGCCGCCACCAAGGCCCTGCACCATGTGGCCCGCGAATTGCGGCGCGCGGTGAAGACCGGAGGAAGGAAGGCCTCGGCCCTCTCCAACAGCGGTCTCGCGCACACGGGCGTCACCGTCGCCTTCAGCCACGAGCTGCTCAGCTGGCTCCGAACAGAGCACCCGGAACTGGTCTCCTTGGACTCGATCGATGGGGACCTGCAGGCCGCGAAACCCTGGCTCACGACGCTGCTGCCGATGGCGGTACGCGATGCCTTCGAGCTGGAGGACTTCGAGCTCGACGCCTGGCTCGGTCGCATGAAGGGGAGGCGACGACCGGCCGACCTCGGCTGGTGGCTGTCGTTCACGCAACAGCTTCCATCCGAGCTGCGAACGGCGCTCTTCGAGCAGCTCCGGTTGTACGCGACCATCGACCTCAAGGACAGCGGTCTCTCCGCGACCTTCGGGCGTTCGCCCGACCGACCGCTGCACACCTATCCGCGCGGTGTGCCCCGCACGGTGGACGTGCCCGCCCTTCTCGCCGAGCCACTGCCCCCTCCACGCTCCTTGAGCAAGTCGGATCACCGGCGCACCGTGGATGCGGCACGCGGCATCCTGCTCTGCGGGCTCCGCGAGACCGGCCCCGTGACGCACGCCGAGCAGGTGGAGCTGGTGGACATGGGACAGGGCGTGGACATGGCGCTCTTCCACCTCCCCCCGCAGCACCGGCAGACCTTCGATAGCTACGTGGGCTATGTAGCCTTCCTGAACACCGTGCCCGCGGCGTACGGTGGCGCGTGGATGTTCCCCGGCAAGACCAAGGTTGGCGTGAACGTGTTCCCCGCGCTGCGCGGCGGAGCAAGCACCCTGCTCTTCGCACAGATCCTGCGCTGTTACGCCCAACGCTACGAGGTGGACCGCTTCGAGGCCGACCCCTATCAGCTGGGCCACGGCAACGAGGACGGCATCGCCAGCGGGGCCTACTGGTTCTACCACCGCCTTGGCTTCAGGCCGGTGGACAAGGCCACGCAACGCATCGTGGAACGCGAGGGGAAGCGCATGGCCAGGGACCGCGCGCACCGCACATCGCCCGAACTGCTGCGCGAACTTGCCGCCGTTCCCATGGTCATGCAGGTGAAGGAGGGTCCGACCCCGATCGAGCCGGTGGAGCTCGCACGCGCCGTGATGCGCCACGTGTCACGCGCCCATGGCGGCGACCATCAACGCGCGCTGCGGAGCGCCCAGGCGCGCGTCGCACGGGCCCTGGACCTTGCGGACCTCGCCCACTGGACAAAGGCGGAGCGCCATTGGGCCGCGCAGCTCGCCCTGGCGCTGGACCCGATCGAGGACCTTGAACGGTGGCCGACCTCGTCGAAAGCACAGCTCGTGACCTTGCTGCGTGCCAAGGGTGCGGCCACGGAGGAGGCGTACATCGCGGCCTTGCGGCGTTGCGACCGCCTGTGGCGCGCGTGGTCCACGCTCGTATCGGGGCCTGCGTGACGATCATCACTGTGGAAGGGCGACAGGCGACCCGAGCTTGGTGCTCCCAATGTCCCCCACCCCATGGCCAACGACTTCGACATCCTCATCATCGGCGGCGGCACCGCCGGCCTGATGGTCGCCGCGCAGCTCCGCCGCAAGGACCAACACCTGCGCATCGGTCTCATCGACCCGAGCTCCACGCACAGCTATCAACCGGCCTGGACGCTCGTAGCCGCCGGTACCTTCAACATGAAGGACACCATCCGGAGCGAGGCCGACCAGATCCCGAAGGGTGTGGAATGGATCAAGGAGCACGCCGCCACCTTCGACCCCGAACGCAATACAGTGACCACCACCGAAGGGCGGTCGTACTCCTACGGCCACCTGGTGGTATGTCCGGGCATCAAGCTCGACATCGATGCCCTGCCCGGTCTGCGTGAGGCGCTGGCCACCGACACGGTCTGCAGCAACTACGTGGACCCGGAGAAGACCCGCAAGGTCCTCGCGGCGTTCAAGGGCGGCGTGGCGGTCTTCACCCAGCCGAGCACGCCCATCAAGTGCGGTGGCGCGCCCCAGAAGGCCGCCTACCTGGCCGATGAACACCTGCGCAAGCGGGGCGTGCGGGACAAGACCAAGCTCGTGTTCGCCACGCCCGGCTCGGTGATCTTCGGTGTGCAGCCCTTCCGCGCGGCGCTGGAGGATGTGATCCGAAAGAAGCAGATCATCTTCAAGCCGTTCTACAACCCGGTGCGCATCGATCCGGTGAAGCAGGAGATCCACTTCAAGTGGAGCAAGCCCGGCGACAACCACTGCGTGATCACCGAGGAGCAGGGCCTGCCGGAGAAGATCGAGGGCGAGGGCACGATCATCATGAAGTATGACATGCTGCACCTGGCACCGCCGCAGAGCGCGCCCGACTTCATCCGGAGCTCCCCCCTGGCGTATGCCGACGGGCCGAACAAGGGCTGGCTCGAGGTGGACATCCACACCCTGCAGCACAAGCGCTACCCCAACATCTTCGGCCTGGGCGATGCCGCGGCGCTGCCCACGGCGAAGACCGGTGCGGCCATCCGCAAGCAGGCCCCCGTGGTGGTGGCCAACATCCTGCAGCGGATCAAGGACGGCGCGCTGAGCAAGGAGACCTACAGCGGCTACAGCAGCTGCCCCCTCGTGACCGGCTATGGCAAAATGCTCCTGGCCGAGTTCAAATACGACAACGTGCGCGACAGCGATCCGTTGCTCAGCAAGTTCTTCAACACCGCCAAGCCGCTGTGGAGCATGTGGGTGCTGAAGAAGTACGTGCTGCCCTGGCTGTACTGGAACAGGATGTTGAAGGGAACGATGTAGGCCTGTGGCCAGCATCTACCTTCACCGGGCATGAAGAAGATCAACGACACCATGATCGCCTTGCTGATCGATGGTGACAACGCGGCGCCCAAGCGGCTGGCCGCCATCCTGGAGGAGGTGAGCAAGCAGGGCACCATCACCATCCGGCGCATCTACGGCGACTGGACCACGCAGGGCATGAGCGGCTGGAAGGAGCTGCTGAACAGCAACGCCATCCAGCCTGTGCAGCAGTTCGCCTACACCAAGGGCAAGAACAGCACGGACAGCGCGCTGATCATCGACGCCATGGACATCCTGCACGGCGAACTGGTGGACGCGTTCTGCATCGTGAGCAGCGACAGCGACTACACACGCCTGGCCACCCGGCTGCGGGAGAGCGGTCTCTTCGTGATGGGCGTGGGTGAGAAGAAGACCCCCGATGCCTTCGTGAAGGCCTGCGAGCGCTTCATCTACGTGGAGAACCTGGATGTGCAGGAGGCAGGACCAGGTGCAGGAGCAGCGGCAAGCACATCCGGCAAGGAGCGCGGCAAGCGCAGCACCTCCACGGCGAAGGCCCAGCCGGTGAAGCTCTCCCAGAACGGCGAGCTGATGCGCAAGCTGCGCAAGGCCTTCAACATCGCCAAGGGCGAGGAGGAGGAGGCTTCGCTCAGCCTCATCGGGCAGGCGTTGCGCCGCCTCGACCCCGGCTTCGACCCGCGCAGCTACGGGCACGCCTCCCTTTCCTCCCTGGTGAACGCGCTCAAGGACCAGCTCGACATCCGCCGCGAGGAGAAAGGCAACACCGTGATGGTGCGGTTCAGGGGGTAGACCGCGCGCGCCCGGCAAAGGCCGTTCAGGTCCGTCCAGCTATCTTTGCGGCCCCGTAGCAAAGCCCTGATGGACAAGCGTTTCCCGCAATACGACGAGCTCGACCTGCCCAAGGTGGGCCAGGAGGTGTTGAAGCAGTGGGAGGCCGAGGACACCTTCGGCCGAAGCTTGGAACTGCGCAAGGACGCGCCGCCCTTCGTGTTCTACGAGGGTCCGCCCAGCGCCAACGGCCTGCCCGGCATCCACCACGTAATGGCGCGAGCCATCAAGGACATCTTCTGCCGCTACCAGACGCAGAAGGGCCACCGCGTGGATCGCAAGGCCGGTTGGGATACGCACGGTCTGCCCATCGAGCTCGGTGTGGAGAAGGAGCTCGGCATCACCAAGGAGGACATCGGGAAGACCATCAGCATCGAAGAGTACAACGCCGCGTGCCGCAAGGCCGTGATGCGCTACACCGATGTGTGGAACGACCTCACCAAGCGCATCGGCTTCTGGCTCGATCTGGAGCATCCGTACGTCACCTACCACACCAAGTACATCGAGAGCGTGTGGCACCTGTTGAAGCAGCTCTACGACCAGGACCTGCTCTACAAGGGCTACACCATCCAGCCTTACTCACCCGCCGCCGGCACGGGCCTCAGCTCGCACGAACTGAACCAGCCCGGCACCTACAAGCCGGTGAAGGACACCAGCGTGGTGGCCATGTTCAAGGTGAAGCGCGACGCGAGCAGCGAATGGCTGTTCAAGGACGCCTTCGGCGACGTGTTCATCCTTGCGTGGACGACCACGCCCTGGACGCTGCCCAGCAATTGCGCGCTCACCGTGGGCCCGAAGCTGGAGTATGTGCGCGTGAGGACCTTCAACCCCTACACGCACGCACCGCAGACCGTGGTGCTGGCGAAGGCCCGGCTGAACGCCTACTTCAACGAGAAGAACCAGGACGCCTCCTTCGACGACCACCGGAATGACGGCAAGAACATCCCGTGGAGCATCCTCGACGCGTGCTATGGCCACCAGCTGGAAGGCATCCGCTACGAACAGCTGCTTCCCTACGCGGAACCCGAGGGCGGTGATGCCTTCAAGGTGATCGGTGGCGACTTCGTGACCACGGAGGACGGCACCGGCGTGGTGCACACGGCGCCCAGCTTCGGTGCGGACGACCAGCGCGTGGCGCGCCAGCACGGCATCGGTTCGCTCACGTTGGTGGACCTGCGCGGCCGCTTCAAGCCGGAGGTCACCGACTTCGCGGGCGAGTACGTGAAGGCCGAGTACCTCAGCGCGGAGGAGCAGGCCGCCGAGGCGAAGAAGCAGGGTCGCGACAAGTACCTCAGCGTGGACGAGCGCATCGCCATCAAGCTGAAGACCGAGGGCCGCGCCTTCAAGGTGGAGAAGTACGAGCACAACTACCCGCACTGCTGGCGCACCGACAAGCCCGTGCTGTACTACCCGCTCGACAGCTGGTTCGTGCGGGTGACCGCGAAGAAGGACCGGCTCATCGCGCTCAACAGGACGATCACGTGGAAGCCCGAGAGCACCGGCACCGGGCGATTCGGCAACTGGCTGGAGAACCTGCAGGACTGGAACCTCAGCCGCAGCCGTTACTGGGGCATCCCGCTCCCCATCTGGCGCACCGAGGACGGCAGTGAGGAGCTCTGCATCGGTTCCTTGCAGGAGCTGAAGACGCAGATCGCGCTGAGCGTGAAGGCCGGTGTGATGCAGGAGGACCCCTACGCCGCCTTCGTGCCCGGGGACATGAGCGATGCCAACTACGACCGCATCGACATCCACCGTCCGTACGTGGACAACATCATCCTGGTGAGCCCCACCGGCAAGCCCATGCACCGGGAGACCGACCTGATCGACGTGTGGTTCGACAGCGGCGCGATGCCCTATGCGCAGTGGCACTACCCCTTCGAGAACGAGGCCGCCTTCAAGGAGAAGTTCCCTGCGGCGTTCATCGCCGAGGGCGTGGACCAGACGCGCGGCTGGTTCTACACGTTGCACGCCATCGCCACGCTCACGCAGGATTCCGTGGCCTACCGCACCGTGGTGAGCAACGGCCTGGTGCTCGACAAGGTGGGCCAGAAGATGAGCAAGCGCCTGGGCAACGCGGTGGATCCCTTCAAGACGCTGGACCAGTACGGCGCCGACGCGGTGCGCTGGTACATGATCAGCAACGCCTCCCCATGGGACAACCTGAAGTTCGACGCCGAGGGCATCACCGAGGTGCAGCGCAAGTTCTTCCGCGCGCTCTTCAATACGTACAATTTCTTCGCGTTGTACGCGAACATCGACGGCTTCGACGGAACCGGCGAGGCAACGTTGACGGAGAGCGACCGCTGGATCCTCTCGCGCCTCAACAGCGTGCTGAAGCTGGCCGATGCGAGCTATGCCGACTACGAACCCACGATCGCCGCGCGCGCCATCCAGGACTTCGTGGTGGAGGACCTGAGCAACTGGTACGTGCGCCTCAACCGCCGCCGCTTCTGGAAGGGCGAGCTGGGCGCCGACAAGAACGCCGCGTTCAGCACTCTGCATCGTTGCTTGGAAGTGGTGGCGATGCTCAGCGCACCCATCGCGCCCTTCTTCAGCGACCGCCTGTACCGCGACCTGAAGGGCACCAGCGTTCACCTGAGCGATTGGCCGAAGCATGACGAGTCGCTCATCGACAGTGAACTCGAGCAGCGCACGGCACTTGCGCAGAAGCTCACCTCGCTCGTGCTCAGCATCCGCAAGAAGGAGGGCCACCGGGTGCGTCAGCCCCTGCAAAAGATGCTGGTGCCCGTGACCGATGCCGCGATGCGCACACGCCTGGAGGCCATCCGCGATCTTGTGCTGAGCGAGGTGAACGTGAAAGAGCTCGTGATCCTCGACGCCAGCGAGAGCAAGCTCACCAAGAAGATCAAGCCCGACTTCAAGAAGCTCGGTGCGCGCATGGGCAAATTGATGAAGAGCGTGGCCGCCGCGGTGCAGGCGTTCTCACAAGCGCAGATCGCCGAGCTGGAGGCGACCGGCAGCATGAAGCTCGCCATCGACGACCAGGAGGTGGAGCTGCTGCGCGACGATGTGGAGATCACCGCCGAGAACGTGCCAGGGCTGAGCGTGGCCAGCGAGGGGGCGCTCACCGTGGCGCTCGACATCACCCTCACGGAAGAGCTGATCAGTGAGGGCATCGCCCGCGAGCTGGTGAGCCGGATCCAGACCCTGCGGAAGGAGAGCGGCTTCGAGGTGACGGACCGGGTGCAGCTGCACATCCTGGAAGGGAATGACGCCCGATTGGCCCGTGCGGTACGGAGCCATGCGGCCTGGATCCTCGCGGAAACGCTTGCGGTAACACCTGAGGACCAGGTACTTGTGAGCGCCCTTCCGGAGGAGGGGACCGGGGTGCACGAGGTGGCCTTGGACGAGACATTGAGCACGGCCCTGAGCCTGGTGCGGTCCGTGAATTGACGCGGTGTTCCGCCTATATTTGCGGATCAATTTTCAAAGGGGTACCGCCATGGCCAAGAAGACCGCCGCGAAAAAGGCCGCGAAGCCTGTGAAGAAGGCCGCGTCCAAGCCCGCCAAGAAGGCTGCGAAGCCGGCCAAGAAAGCCGCGCCGAAGAAGCCTTCGAAACCGGCGAAGAAGGCCGCCGCGAAACCGGCGCCCAAGAAGGCCGTGAAAAAGGTCCCCGCGAAGAAGGCGGCACCGAAGCCGGCCCCGAAGAAAGCCGCGAAGCCGGTGAAGAAGGCCGCTCCGGCGAAGAAGGTGGTGGCCAAAGCGCCTGCCAAGCCCGTGGCCAAGGCCCCGGCGAAGAAGGCCGCTCCGGCCAAGCCCGCCGCGAAACCCGCGGTGAAGCCGGCCGCCAAGCAGCCCGCCCCCAAGCCCGTCGTGAAGCCCGCCCCCGCCCCGAAGGCGGCCCCGGTGGAAAAACCCGTAGCGAAAGCCCCTGTGAAGAAGGAAGAACCGAAGAAGGCCGAGGGCCCGAAGCCCCTGGTGACGATCAAGAGCGCCCCGAACATGCCCAAGGCCGCGCCCGTGGTGAAGAAGCAGGTGAGCACCCTGGAGAGCCCCGGCAAGGAGCGCTACAGCGACAGCGAGCTCGAGGAGTTCCGCCAGATCATCAACGCCAAGCTCGATGAGGCCCGCAAGGACTACGAGCTCCTGAAGCAGACGCTGGCCAACACCGACAACAACGGCACGGAGGACACGAGCCCCTCGTTCAAGATGATCGAGGACGGCAGCGAGACGCTGAGCCGCGAGGAGACCGCGCAGCTGGCCGCCCGCCAGGAGAAGTTCATCAAGCACCTGGAGGACGCGCTGCTGCGCATCCGCAACAAGACCTACGGCATCTGCCGCGTCACCGGTCGCCTGATCAGCAAGGAGCGCCTGCGCCTGGTGCCGCACGCCACCCTCAGCATCGAGGCGAAGCAGCAGATGAACAACTGAGGCGCCGCGTGGCCCTCACCCTTCCGAGTTGAAGCGCGCGCTGTCCACCATTTTCCTGGTGCTGCTGGCGGACCAGGTGCTGAAGGTGTGGGTCAAGCTGCACTTCACCATCGGCCAGCACCTTCCCGAGGACCCCTCCGGCTGGGCCTTCCTGCACTTCATCGAGAACGATGGCATGGCCTTCGGCATGAAGTTCGGCGGGCAGGCCGGCAAGCTCATGCTCACCCTGTTCCGCATCATCGCGGTGGCGGGCATCGGGCTCTTCCTGCGCAACATCATCCGCCACGGGGCCAAGGTCGGGCTCATCACCTGCGTGGCGCTGGTCTTCGCCGGCGCGCTCGGCAACATCATCGACAGCACCTTCTACGGCGTGCTCTTCAGCCGCAGCACCAGCATCGATGTGGCCACCTTCATGCCGGCCGAGGGCGGTTATGCACCGCTCCTGCATGGCTGGGTGGTGGACATGTTCTACTTCCCCCTCTGGCACGGCCGCTTCCCGGAGTGGTTCCCGCTGTGGGGCGGTGATGAGTTCGAATTCTTCCGGCCGGTGTTCAACCTGGCCGACGCGGCGATCACCGTGGGCGTGCTGTGGCTCATCCTCTTCCAACGGCACGCCTTCGCGCACGCCGGACGCCCGGAAGAGCCGGTAACCACCACGGTCGCTCAGCACGAGGAGGTGAGAACACCCAAGGCCTCCGAGGGTGGCGAGGGCGCGGCCTAGAGCTCGAACCGCGCGCCGAACACGGACTGCAGACCGAAGCCGGTGTGCGTGCCCAGCTCGGGCGTTCCCTGGAACAGGAGCTGCGGCCTCAGCTCGTAATACAGGTGCATGCGCGACCAGAAGTCGCCGCGGCGCGCGATCCGGAAGTCAAGGCCCACCGGGGTCCACAGGCCGCACCACCAGCCTGTACCGTTGCGGAAGGTCTCGCTCGCATAGGTGCCGTAGCGCCCACGACCATCCTGCTGGGCGAAATAGCCCCCTTCGATGAGGTCCTGGGTGCTGTGCGACACCTCGGTGCGCGCGTTCAGGAGCACGCCACCGCCGAGGCCCACGCCACCGTACACGCTCCAGCGCCGCCCCTTGGTGCGCCAGGTGAGCGAGGTGCTGAGGCCGAAGCGCTCCGCGCTGTACCGCACGCCGTAGGTGCTCCGATGCACCGAATCGATGTAGTACACCTGCCCCGTCCCGCTGGAAACAAGCGTGTCGTACGGTGTGGTGGTGCTGCGGAAGAACACGCCCTCGATCGTGCTCCGGCCGCCATAGAGGAAGCCCACCCGAAGCTCAGGGCCCGCTTGTCCCTGCTTGCGGAACGGATACAGCCCGATGCCGGCCTCGAACAGCCCTGAGCCCTCCTCGTACGCATCGCCGTCGTAGTCGTGATCGGCGAGGCCGCCGGCCAGGAGCGTGGAGCCGCTGGTGATCAGGGCAACATCCTGACGGTACAACGTCTGTTCACCCGCATAGAAGGCCCCGCCACTGATGTACACCGAGCCCCAGCGCGATGAGTCCGGGGCCTGGGCCAGTGTATGCAGGGAAGCGAGGGCACTGACGAACAGGAGGGGGAGGATGCGCTTCATGGGGATGCGGGTCGGATCCAACAACGTGCCGTCACACGGATCAGTGTGCCAACGCAAGGACTTCGAACACACCAGGAAAGTTACACCCGGGGGTGGATCAGGCGATGGCCGACGACCGGCGCAGCAGCCCCTTGGCCACCAGCAGCTCCGCGATCTGCACGGCGTTGGTGGCGGCGCCCTTTCGCAGGTTGTCGGCCACGATCCACAGGTTGAGCGTGCGCGGCTGGGTCTCGTCTCGGCGGATGCGGCCCACGAACACGGCGTCGCGGTCGTGCGCGATCAGCGGCATGGGGTACTCGTCCTTCGCGGGGTCGTCGAGCACCACCACGCCCGGCGCTTCGCGCAGCAGGCGACGGACCTCCTCCAGCTCGAACTCGCGCGCGAGCTCGATGTTCACCGCCTCGCTGTGGCCGCCGGTCACCGGCACACGCACGGCCGTGGCGGTAACGCGGATCGCGGGGTCCAGGATCTTCTTCGTCTCGTTCACCAGCTTCATCTCCTCCTTCGTGTACCCGTTCTCGATGAACACATCGCAGCGCGGGATCACGTTGCGGTCGATGGGGAAGGGATAGGCCATGTCGCCGCTGATGCCCTTGCGCTCGTTCTCCAGCTGGGCCACGGCCCTCTGCCCCGTGCCGGTGACGGCCTGGTAGGTGCTCACGATCACGCGCTCCACGCCGAAGGCCTTGTGGAGCGGGGCCAGCGCCATCACCAGCTGGATGGTGCTGCAGTTGGGGTTGGCGATGATGCGGTCGTCGGCGGTGAGCACCTCGCCGTTCACCTCGGGCACCACGAGCTTCTTGTCGGGGAACATGCGCCAGGCGCTGCTGTTGTCCACCACGGTGCAGCCCACCTCAGCGAAGCGCGGGGCCCACTCCAGCGAGGTGCTGCCACCGGCGGAGAACAGGGCGATGTCGGGCCGTGCGGCGATGGCCGCCTCCATGCCCACCACGGGCACGTCCTTGCCGCGGAAGCGGACCGCCTTGCCGGCGCTGCGTTCGCTGGCCACGGCCAGCAGTTCATCCACGGGGAAGCGGCGCTCCTCGAGCACCTTCAGCATGACCCCACCGACCAGGCCGGTGGCGCCGACGACAGCGACTTTCATAATGGATCGTTAACGATCGTACGGCGTTAAAAGTACCCCGTTCCTTCGGTCGCACCCACACCGCCCCATGCGCACCACCATCGCCCTCAGCGCGCTGTTGCTGGTCCACACCGCGGGCCATGGTCAGCAGGGCGCGTACTGGACCTATTACGACCTGGTGAACCAGGCGGAGGCCGCCTACCTGGACGGGCGGGCGGAGGCCGGCGCCACGCTCTACGACAAGGCCTTCCGGTCGGTGGAGCGGCCCTTCACCATGGACCGGGTGATCGCCGCGCAGTTCGCGCTCGACGCCCGTGACACCACGCGCTGCCTTGCGCTGCTGGAGCTGGCGGCGGGCGACGGCATGACGCGCGCGGCGGTGGAGCAGATCCCCTTGCTGAAGGTGCAGCTGGTCGATCCCCGCTTCGCCAGGCTCTTCGCCCTTCCACCGAAGGACCCGGCCTGGGTCGATCCGGTGCTGCGCGATTCGGTCTACATGCACTTCTGGCGCGAGCAGAAGGTGAAGGAGGTGATGGGCCGCGACCCCGCGTTGCGGGCCAGGATGCAACGCATCACCGACGCCAACATCGCGGCCTGGGGTGCACTGCTGAGGAAGGGGCGCTTCCCTTCGGAGCGCATGATCGGCCTGTACACCGAGGAAGGCTTCGCCGACTTCATCCGTCGGTACGGGCTGGAGCCGTTCCGCGATCTGGGGCCACCGAACATCCCCGGCATCACCTTCGGCGCGCCCATCCCCGAGGACATGGACCTCTTCAACAAGGCGGCCTACGTGGACCTGCTGCATTCGCCCTGTGCCTGGGTGCGCTACAAGGATGAGCTGTGGACCGCAGTAGGCAACGGATACCTGCATCCGAAGGACGTGTGCGCGCTGGAGGAGTGGCTTGTGCGCAGTCGCGGCAACCCGAACTACCTCGACACCTGCACGGTGGAGCGGCGCCCGAGCTATTACAACATCCTCTTCGAGCTTGTCACCGAGGACCCCTTGCTGCTGGGACAGGTGGAACAGGCCCGGAAGGAGCACCACCTGCAGTCGTACGCCAACGACCGGCGCAAGCGGGGCCTCGAAAAGGCGAAGGGCATGGTGCTCTTCTTCGGGTTCATGGGCATGCGCTGAGCCTTGGCCGGCGGGCACTACCTTGCCGCCGTCGACCATGCGCACCCTGCTCCACACGGCGCTGTTCTCCGGCTGGTTGCTGCCCCTCGCCGGGCAGTGCCAAGTGACGGACGACTTCAACGACAACGACTTCACGAACGGCCCGGTGTGGAGCGGCGACAATGCCCTCTACACCTGCGTGGGCGGCCAGCTGCGCAGCAACAGTGCGGGCGCGGCGAACTACCACCTGAGCACGCCCAGCACGCAGGCCACGGTTGCCCAGTGGGCGTTCTTCGTGAATCTGAAGTTCAGCACCAGCGGGGCCAACTACGCCGACGTGTACCTCATGAGCAGCGCGGCCGACCTGGCCAGCGGCGTGAACGGGTACTACGTGCGCATCGGCGGCACGGCCGACCGCGTGGAGCTCTTCCGCAGCGATGCGGGCACGGGCACCCCGCTCATCGCCAGCGCCGACGGCATCGTGAACAGCAGCACGGACAATCCCTTCCGCATCCGGGTGAAGCGTGATGCGGGGGACCTGTGGACCCTGGAGACCGACGACGGGAACACCGGCGTGTACACGCTGGCCGGGAGCGCCACCGATGGCACTTACGGCAGCTGCACGCACTTCGGGATCCGCATCGAACAGAGCACCGCGGCCAGTCCGGTGAACAACCACTTCTTCGACGACGTGAGCGTGGGACCCATCCCCGTGGACCTGACGCCGCCTGCGCTCGTGAGCGTAACGGCCACCAGTGCCACCAACGTGGACGTGGTGTTCAGCGAGCCCTTGAACGGGGCGGCGCTGGGCAGCTTCGACATCATCCCCTTCATCGGGGTGAGCGCGGCCGTGCAGGACGGCACCGACCCTGCGCTCGTGCACGTGACCCCCTCGCTCGCGCTCACCAGTGGCAACACGTACAGCCTGCTCACCAGCGGCGCAGAGGACCTGGCGGGCAACGCCGCGGCCAACGCCTCCACGGACTTCACTTGGGTGGTGCCGGCGGTGGCGGAGTTCCGGGACGTGGTGATCAACGAGGTAATGGCCGACCCCAGCCCCGCCGTGGGCCTGCCCGACGCCGAGTTCGTGGAGCTGTACAATCCGGGCACCGGGGCGTATGACCTGGCGGGCTGGACGTTCACCGACGGCAGCACCATCGCCACATTGCCGGGCTTCGTGCTGGGTCCCGGGGCTTACTGCATCGTGGTGGATGACGCGGTCGCCACCCTGTTCAGCGCCTTCCCCAACGTGGTGGTGGTGAACACCTTCCCCAGCCTGAACAACGACGGCGACCCGTTGGAGCTGCGCCGCGCGGACAACACCTTGATCGATGCGGTGACCTACGACCTGACCTGGTACCAGGACGCGGCGAAGGCGGCCGGGGGCTGGACCCTGGAGCAGATCGACCCCACCTCGCCCTGCAGCGGGGCATCGAACTGGCGGGCCAGCAATTCCGCTGCCGGCGGCACTCCTTCCGCGCAGAACAGCGTGTTCGCCATTGTGCCGGACAACACGCCGCCATCGCTCACCAGCGTGTTCGTGAACGGCACCACCACGCTCGAGCTCGTGTTCAGCGAGGCCATGGACACGGGTGGGCTTTCCGGCGGAACGTACGCGATCGACCCGGCCATCCCGGTGACCAATGCGGTACCCAACGGCCCGGACCATGCGGTGCTGACACTGGGCCAGGCGCTCACCCCCGGAACGCTCTACACCATCACCGTGACCGGCGTGAACGATTGCCCGGGCAACCCCATCGGTGCGGCGAACACCGCCACCTTCGCCCTGCCCGAGGCCGTGGAACCGGGCGACGTGGTGATCAACGAGGTGCTCTATGACCCGCGTGGCAGCGGCAGCGACTTCGTGGAGCTGTACAACCGCAGCAGCAAGGTGCTGAGCCTGGCCGGCTGGAAGCTGGCCAACGTGAGCAACGGCGCGGTCGGGTCCGCCACCACCATCACCGGCGCCTCCGTGCTGATGCTTCCCGGCCAGTACATCCTGATCACCGAGGACCAGGCCAACACCGTGGCCGAGTATCCCCAGAGCCACGTGGACCGCTTCCTGGTGGCCGATATGCCGGGCTACAACAACGGTTCGGGCAGCGTGGTGCTGCAGGATCCAGGCGGTGTGCAGCTGGACCGGTTCGATTACAGCGATGACCTTCATTTCGTGCTGTTGAACCAGACCGAAGGCGTGAGCCTGGAGCGCATCGACCCGGATCGGCCCACCAGCGACAACAGCAACTGGCACAGCGCGGCGGCCGATGCCGGTTACGCCACCCCGGGCTTTCAGAACTCCCAGTACAGCCCGGCCGTGGGGGACGGGGGTGAGCTCACCGCCGACCCTGCGATCTTCTCCCCCGACAACGACGGCTTCCAGGACATCCTGAGCCTGACCTACACCTTCGCCGAACCCGGCTATGTGGGCACCATGATCGTGTTCGACATCGCCGGGCGGGAGAGCCGGCACCTGATGGACAATGTGCTGCTCGGCACCACCGGCACGGTGAGCTGGGACGGCATCCTCGACACGGGGGACAAGGCCCGCATCGGTCCGTACGTGGTGTACTTCGAGGTGTACGACCTGGCCGGCAGCGTGAAGAAGCTGCGCCGCACGGTGACCCTGGCGCACCGCCTGTAAGGCAGGTCCGGTGTTGAAAGCTCGGCCCGCCGGACCGCTTTCCGAGCGCGCCGGCGATCGAACTTTGCACCGTCATGACCGAGCAGACCACCCGGAGCCAGGAGCTCATCGCCCGCCGCAAGGCCGCCGTGCCCAACGGCGTGGGCATGTTCAACTACGCCACCGCCGCCAAGGCCAGCGGGGCCACCATCACCGACGAGGACGGGCGTGAGCTCATCGACTTCGCCGGCGGCATCGGCGTGGTGAACGCCGGCCACTGCCCGCCTCCCGTGGTGAAGGCCATCCAAGAGCAGGCCGCGAAGTTCCTGCACGTGAGCTTCAACGTGGCCAGCTACGAGCCCTACATCGCGCTCTGCGAAAAGCTCAACGCCCTGCTGCCCCACGGCGGCCCCACCAAGACCATGCTGGTGAACACCGGCGCCGAGGCGGTGGAGAACGCCATCAAGATCGCGCGCCAGGCCACCAAGCGTCAGGGGGTGCTCTGCTTCACCGACGCCTTCCACGGCCGCACCATGATGGCGATGACGCTCACCAGCAAGGTGGGCTACAAGCCCGATTGCGGTCCGTTCGCCCCCGAGGTGTACCGCACGCAATACCCCAACTTCTTCCGCTACGGCGCAGGGCGCAGCGAAGCCGATTTCGTGCAGGCGGAGCTCCATCGCCTGGAGGAGCTCTCGCACAACACCGTGGACCCGAAGAACCTCGCCTGCGTGATCATCGAGCTGGTGCAGGGCGAGGGCGGCTTCAACGTGGCCCCCAAGGCCTACGTGGAGGGCCTGCGGAAGTGGTGCGACCAGCACGGCATCCTGCTCATCTTCGACGAGGTGCAGGCCGGCTTCGGCCGCACGGGCGCGTGGAGCGCCTACAGCCACTTCGGCGTGATCCCCGACCTGAGCACCTGGGCCAAGAGCCTGGGCAGCGGCATGCCGATCGGCTGCGTGATGGGCAAGGCGGAGATCATGGACAAGGCGGCCCCCAGCAGCATCGGCGGCACCTACATCGGCAACCCGGTGAGTTGCGCGGCGGCCCTGGCCACGCTGAAGTACATGGAGGAGATCGACATCAACGCCAAGGGGCGCCATGTGGGCGAGGTGATCCGCAAGCGCTTCGAGAAGATGAAGGCCAAGCACGCCTGCATCGGCGATGTGCGCGGGCTTGGTGCCATGATGGCCATGGAGTTCAATGTGGACCGCGACCCCCTTCGGCCCGATGCGGACACCTGCACCAAGCTGATGAACGCCTGCGCCAAGCGCGACCTGGTGGTGATCACCGCCGGCACCGACAAGAACGTGATCCGCGTGCTGAGCCCCCTGGTGATCAGCGACGAGCTCCTGAACAAGGGGCTGGACATCATGGAGGAGGAGCTGGAAAAGATCTGCGGGTGAGGTAACCACAGAGGCCACAGAGAACACAGAGAGATCCACATCCCACCCACACACGCCCAAAGCCTCACACGCGTGCATCGCGCATTGCCTCTGTGACCTCTGTGGCCTCTGTGGTTGATCGATCGACATGAAGCCCTTCTCCATCGCCGGCATCCAGATGCGCACCAGCGCCGCCTACCCGAACGTGGAGGCGATGAAGACGAAGCTGGACCTGCTCATGGCCATCTACCCGTGGGTGGACATGGTGCTGTTCAGCGAACTGTGCGCCTACGGCCCGCACATCCAGCACGCCCAGCCGGTGCCGGGCGAGTTCGAGCAGGAGATGAGCGCCATGGCCGCCAAGCACGGCATCTGGCTGCTGCCCGGAAGCATCTTCGAGAAGCGCGACGGCAGGGTGTACAACACCGCCAGCGTGATCGACCCGGAGGGCAGCGTGGTGACGCGGTACCGCAAGATGTTCCCCTTCTACCCGTACGAGGTGGGCGTTACCGGCGGGAACGAATTCTGCGTGTTCGACGTGCCCGATGTGGGGCGCTTCGGGGTGAGCATCTGCTACGACATGTGGTTCCCCGAGACCACGCGCACGCTGGCCGTGATGGGCGCCGAGGTGATCCTGCACCCCACGCTCACGGGAACGATCGACCGCGAGATCGAGCTGAGCATCGCGCGCGCCAGCGCGGCGGTGAACCAGTGCTACTTCTTCGACATCAATGGGCTCGACGCGGGCGGCAGCGGGCGCAGCATCGTGTGCGGGCCAGAGGGCCGGGTGATCTACCAGGCCGACGTGAACGAGGAGTTCATCCCCATCGAGATCAACCTGGAGAAGGTGCGCCGGAGCCGTGAGCTCGGCGTGCTGCGCCTGGGGCAGCCGCTCAAGAGCTTCCGCGACCGTCCGGTGGACTTCGACATCTACACGCCGGGCGCCAAGCACCCCGCGCTGGAGAGCCTGGGTCCGCTGATCAAGCCCACCCGCGTGCAGGAGCTCAGCGAACTGGAGGTGCGCAGTGAGACCCTGCTTCCGCACGAACCCCCGAAGCACATCATCAGCTCATTCCGCCCGCCGAGCGAACAAACCGAGTGACCCATGGGAAGCCTAGCCGGACAACGCCACATCAAGCTGAAGGATTTCGTCAGCTGGTTCGAGATCCCCGTGTACGACATCCGCCGGGCCGCTCGGTTCTACGGCACCCTCTACAACATGGAGATGGAGGTGAGCGTGAACGGGGAGTTCGCCATGGCCTATTTCCCGGCCGACAAGGGCATCGGGGGCGCGCTGATCTACGGTCCGGGTTGCGTGCCCAGCGACACCGGCACGCTGGTGTACCTCAACGCCGGCAACGACCTCGACGGGATGCTCAGCCGCGTGGAGTTCTCCGGCGGCCGCGTGATCATGCCCAAGACGTTGATCAGCGAGGAGGCCGGCTGGTTCGCGCTCTTCATTGACAGCGAAGGGAACCGGGTGGCGTTGCACGAGGGCTCGTCCCGTTCGGCCACCAAGGCCCCCGCCAAGAACCCCGCCAAGCCCGCGGCGAAGAAAGCCTCCGCAAAGAAGGCGGCGGCCCGGAGGAAGCGCTGAGGGCGCGACCCTTCAGGCCGTGGCCACGCGCGCCTCGACCTTCCTCCGCCTGCGTCCGAAGCGGAACCCCGACACCTTCTCCATCAGCCGCGTCATGATGTAGTACATCGCCGGCACGATGAAGAGGGTGAGGATGAGCGAACTGGTGAGCCCGCCGATGATCACCCACGCCATGCCGTTCTTCACCTCCGCGCCGTCGCCGCTGGCCAGTGCGATCGGCAGCATGCCGAAGATCATCGCCACGGTGGTCATCAGGATCGGGCGAAGCCGCTCGCGCCCCGCCTCCACCAAGGACTCGACCAGCCCCATGCCCTCGCGCCGCAGGTGGTTGGCGAAGTCGACGATGAGGATCCCGTTCTTGCTCACCAGGCCCAGCAGCATGATCAGGCCCACGATCGCGAAGATGCTCAGGGGCTGCATCGAAAGCGCGAGGGCGAGGAACGCGCCCACCAGCGCCACGGGGATGGAGAAGAGCACCACGAAGGGATAGAGCGCGTTCTCGTAGAGCGCCACCATGATCAGGTACACGAGCAGGATGCCGAGCACGAGGGCCAGGCCCAGGCTGCCGAACGCATCGCCCTGGTTCTTCGCGTCCCCGAGGTAGTCGATGATGATGCCGGGGGGCAGCTGTTCCCTGGCCATGGCCTTCTGGATCTCGGCCACGATGGTGCCGCTGGGACGGCCGACGGCCGCGCTGTTGATCGTGATGCTGTTCAAGCGGTCGGTGCGCTGAAGCACGCTGTTGCCGAGCGTTTCGTACACATCGGCGAGCTGATCCAGCCGCACGGTGGCCCCACGCGCATTGGTCACCATCAGACCGCGCACGCTCTGCACGTCCTGGCGGTCGGCCTGGTCCAGCCGCACATTGATCGGGTACTCCTCACCGCCCTCCTTGAACTTGAAGCGGTCGTTGCCCCGGAACGCCGTCTGCACCGCGATGCCGATGTCGTTGCTGGTGAAGCCGAGCGCGCCCATGCGGTCCTGATCGAGGCGCACCCTCACCTCGGGCTTGGGGCTCCGGGTGCTGTACTGCACGTAGTCCGTGCCGGGCGTGCCCTCGGTGATGCGCTTCACGATGCGGGCGGCCTTCCACAGGCTGTCCATCTCCACCCCCTTCACCGCGATCTGGATCGGTGTCTGCGCGCTGCCGGTGATGTTGGTCTGCGTCACCGTCACCTTGATGCCTGGGATGGCGCCCAGTTCATCGCGCAGCAGGGTGCCGAACTGTTCGGAGGTGATGCGGCGGTCGTGCTTCGGCACCAGCTTCACGTTGATCTCCGAGAGGTTGGCGTTCGCGCTTCCCGCCGCTCCGCGCTGACCGCTCTGCGTGCCCACGTTGGTGAAGGCGTCGACCACCTCGGGGTGCTTGAGGATCACGCGTTCCGCGGCCTGGGTGAGGCGGTCGGTCTCGGCGAGCGAGGCCTGGGGCGCGGTCTCGAGCTGCACCAGGAACTCGCCACGGTCGCTGGGCGGGATGAAGGTGGCGCCGATGAAGCCGGCGGGCACCAGGGCGATGGCGGCGATGAGGAGCACGAGGATCGCGGACAGCACATAGCGCTTGCGATGAAGTGCTTTGCCCAAGGCGCGGCCGTACCGGTCCTGCAGGGCGGTAACCCCGCGTTCGAAGGCCAGGCTGAAGCGGCCCCAGAGCGTGCCGGCGGTGAGGTGCTCGAGCCTGCCCCAACGCGAGGCGAGCAGCGGGGTGAGGGTGAAGGCCACCACCAGGCTCATGAGGGTGCTGATCACCACCACCAGGGAGAACTCGCGCAGGATGTTGCCGATGAGGCCGCCGGTGAGCGCCAGCGGCAGGAACACCACCACGTCCACCAGGGTGATGGCCATGGCGGTGAAGCCGATCTCGTTGCGCCCTTCCAGCGCGGCGCTCCAGCGGGTCTTTCCCATCTCCAGGTGCCGGTAGATGTTCTCGAGCACCACGATGCTGTCGTCCACGAGGATGCCCACCACGAGCGACAGCGCCATCAGGGTCATCAGGTTCAGCGAGAAGCCGAGGGCGTACATCAGGATGAACGTGGGGATCATGGCGCTGGGCAGGGCCACGAGCACGAAGAGCGAGCTGCGCACGCTGTGCAGGAAGAGCAGCATCACCAGGCCCACGATGAGCACCGCGAGCATCAGGTCGTCCATCACGGCGTTGGCGCTGGAGAGCGTGTACAGGCTCTGGTCGATGGCGATGCGGTAGTCGAAGCCGGTATCGGCGAGCTGCACCTTCAGGTCGGCCAGGCGCTTCTTCACCCCCTGGCTCACCTCCACCGCGTTGGCATCGCTCTGCTTCACGATCTGCATGCCGATGCCGGGCTGCCCGTTGATGCGGTTGAAGGTGGTGGCCTCGCTGAGGCCGTCCGTGACGGAGGCGATGTCCTCGAGCAGGATGCGCGAACCGTCCGGGCTTTCGCGCACCACGGTGTTGCGCAGGTCCTCCACGGTGCCGGCCCGCGCATCGAGGTTGATGGAAAGGCGGTCGGCGCGGGTCTCCACATTGCCGGCGGGGAAGGTGGTGCTGTTCGCGCCGACCGCCTGTGCCACCTGTGCCGGGCTGATGCCGTAGGCCTTGAGCTTGTCGTTGTCCATCACCACCTGGATCTCGCGTTGCTGCGCACCGATCAGGGTCACACTGCCCACACCGCCCACGTTGCTGATCATGGGGGCCACGCGGTCATCCAGCAGCTGGTAGAGGTCGGCGGGCGCGAGGTCGCTGCTGATGCTCAGGCGCAGGATGGGGATCTCGTCCGTGCTGAAGCGGCGCACCACGGGGTCATCGGCATCCTCGGGGAGCAGGGCGCGCACCTGGTCGATGCGGCGCTCGGCATCGCGCTGGGCATCGTTCACATCGGTGCCCTGCTTCAAGGTGATGGTGAGGGCGGACACCCCCTCGGTGCTGGTGCTGGTGATCTGGTCCACCCCTTCGATCGCGCTCACCGCGTCCTCGATGGGCTTGGTGAGCGTGTTCTGGACCTCCTCGGGCGAGGCCCCGCGGTAGGTGGTCTGCACCATGATCACGTTGGCCTCGAACTTGGGCAGCAGGTTGTAGTTGAGCTGCTTGTAGCTGAGGAGGCCGAAGAGGATCAGGGTGACGAAGATCACCGTGATCAGCAACGGGCGCTTGATCGCGACTTCGGTAATGGACATGGTTCCTGTTCGGTTTCACCGCCGCGGGGACGCGGGTCTCCGGTGCGGTCGTTCACCTGCGTAGTCGATCATCAATGCGTACCGCTCAACCGCACCTTGCTTCCGTCGGCGAGGTTCAGCTGGCCGCTCAACACAACGGTCTCCCCTGCACTGAGCCCCTTCAGCACCTCCACGCGCTCGCCCACCTCGCGGCCCAGCACAAGGTCGTGGCGTGCTGCGCGCAGGTCGGTGCTGTCACCCGTCACCGCATACACGTACGGTGTCTTCATCCCCTCGGCCAGGGCCTCCTTGGGGATGGCCAGCATGCGAACGGCCTCGCCACCGTTGAAGCGCACGTTGATGAAGGTGCCGCTCTTCAGCGGGTGCGCCTTGTCGTTCTGCACGGCCACCTCCACCAGGTAGTTGTGGCTGGCATCGCCCCGCGGGCTCACGAAGGTCACCTTGCCCTGGAAGGTCTCCCCGGGGAACACGTCGCTCGTCACCGACACCGCCAGACCTTCCCGCACGCGGTAGGCATCGCGCTCGCTCACGTACACCCGGGCCTTCAGCCTGCTCACGTCCACCACCTCCACCACGGCCGTGTTGGCGCCGACGTATTCGCCCACCTCCACGTTCTTCGCCACCACCACGCCGGTGACGGGACTGATCACCTGGGCATCGCGGATCTGCTGGCGGATCTGGTCGGTGCGCACCTGTTGGTTCAGGAAGTTGAAGTGCACCTCGTCGTAGTTCGCCTCGGGAACGGCCTTGCCCTCGAACAGGTCCTTGTAGCGTACGTCGTCCTTCCGCAGCTTCTCCAGCGCCAGTTCGGCGGCCTCCAGCTCAAGCTGCTTCTGCGCCACGTCCAGGCTGCCGAGCACCTGCCCCTTGCCCACCCGCGAACCCAGGTCCACGCCGAGGCTGGCGAGCTTGCCCTGGGCCTGCACCATCACCTTCGCGTGGTCGTAGGGCTCCAGCGTGCCGGGCACGGTGAAGGTGCCTTCCACCTCGGTGATCGCGGTGGTGAAGGCGGTCACCGGGATGGCGAACCCGCTGCGGTCCACCGGTCGTTTCGCCGCGTCGAGCTTCTTCTTGTTCGCGGCCAGCTTCAGGCCGATGCCCAGGGCCAGTGCGACCAGTACGAGGGGCAACATCCATTTCCGGTTCTTCATGGCGCCGTGGCGTCTGTGGGGTTCGATCAAAGTGTCCTGGCGTAGTCGAGCAGGGTGCCCTTCGCCTTCTCCAGGTCGATCAGGGCGATGACACGGTTGAGGTGCGAGGTGACCCAGTTGTTGCGGGCCTCTTTCAGCTGGTAGTCGGCATTGAGCAGGTCGCTGAGGGAGGCGGTGCCCTGCTGGTACTGCAGGTTGGTGTTGGCGAAGACATCCTCGGCCAGCCGCAGGTTGGCCTCGTCGCTCTCCACGTTGGCGTTGCTGGCGAGCAGGCGCGTGTCGGCGCTCTGGTAGTCGAGCTGGAAGCCGAGGATGTTGTCGCGCTGGCGTTCCCGTGCGTTCTCCAGGGCGATCCGGCTCTGCTGGATCTGGCTGCTCCGCCGCAGGCCGCTGAACACGGGCACGTTCAGCTTGAGGCCGACCGAGGCGTAGTCGTACCAGGACCCGAGGCTGCCGCCCAGCTCGTTCCCCTGGGCCATGGTACCCACGCGGCCATACGCGCTCAGGGTGGGGATGAAGGCGTTCCGCTTGCGGCGCAGGTCGATGGACTGCATGAGCACCGATTGCTCATCGAACCGGTAATTGAGCAGGTTGGCCGGGGCGAAGGACACGGCGCTGGGCTGGCGCATGTTCTCGGCGGTGCGGAGGGGCTCCGTGAGGTCCAGCTGCTCATCCAGGGGCATGCCGATGATGCGCTTGAGGCGTGCGACGGCCAGGTCGTAGTTGGCCTGGGCCACGGTGCGCTGGGAGGCGATGTTGCGGCGTGTCACCTCCACGCGGTCCACATCGAGCTGTTGCACCACCCCTTTCCGCAGGCGGAGCTGCAGGATGGGAACGAGCTCATCGTACTGCTTCAGGTTCTCGTCGAGCAGGCGCACCTGCTCCCGGTAGGTCTGGGCCTGCGCGTAGGTGCGCGCCACGTCGTACACCAGCTGTTCCTCGGTCTGCTTCGCCCGGATGTCGGCGATGGCCTGGTTGGGCCTGCTCGCCTGGATGCCGTTGAGCTGGGCGACATCCACGAGCACCTGTTCGGCCTGGAGGTTCAGGTTCGTCACGTATTGCGTACCGAACTGAACGGCCGTCGGCCGCTCGCTGAAGACACCGGCCGGCAGGATGGTGGTCTGTCGCCTCAGGTTGTCGTCCAGCTGCCCGTAGCCGTTCACCTGCGGCAGGTATCCGCTCACGGCCTCCTGGGCCTGGGCATCGGCCCGGCGGCTTTCGTTCGCCGCGATGACCATGTTCGCGCTGTGCGCCCGGCCGTAATCCAAGGCCTCGCGCAGGGTGAAGGCCTGCTGGGCCTGCATCACCGCGGCCCATGACCATGCCAGGAATAGGATGCTGTTCCTCATTTCACATCGCCGGAATTGGCCGTTTCGTCCATCGCCCGCAGGACCTTCAGAAAGGCGGCCAGGTCCTTCTCCGCGACATTGGCGAGCACCTGGGCGAAGACCTTGGACCGCAGCTTCGAGGCCTTCCGGTGGATCTCCTGCCCGGACCTGGTCACCACCAGGATCTTGCGCCGTCGGTCGTTCGGGTCCATGCGCCGCTCGATCCAGCCGGCCTTCTCCATCTCGTCGATCTGGCGGAGCATCACGCTCTTGTCCTTGGCGAAGTGATTGGCCAGATCCGTCTGCACCGCACGGCTGTTGGTGAGCAGGAAGTCCAGCACACCGAACTGGGGCAGTCGCAGCTCGGACCCGTGGCCGTCCATCTCCACGGCCAGAAGGCGTACCACACTGCGCATGGTCGAGGGCAGGAGCTGGGCGATGTCGTCTGTTAGGGCGTTCATGTCGATCGTTGCGTTCTGCAACGGCGCAAATGTATATTGTTGCGTTCGTCAACTATTGCTCTTTGCCCGTATTTGGGATGGATGGTTCCGGCGGGTCCCGGTCGTGACGTGTTCCGGCCGGAGTTCCAAGCGCTTCCTCCGCGGTCCGCCTGCATCCATCCGATATCCTGTCCCTCCGCCCATTGAACACCCTTTCGCAGCCCCATGGCGCACCTTTCCGGCGGCCGGACCGCTTCGCTATCTTGTCCCGCACGGTCCCAGCCTGCCTTGCCCATGCCCAACGCCCCGGCCGTCCACACCCGCTCCCACTACAATGCCGCCCGGCTCCGGTCCCACACCTGGGACCAATTGAAGCTGGCCTGCATGGACCTCGACGAGGGCCGCGGCACCCCGCAGGAGGTCGAGGCCATCCTGAAGGACCTGCACACCATTGAGCTTTACTGGGCCTTTCCAGGCCGCGAAACCGTGCAACAATTGCGCGACATGCTGCGCAGCAAGGAGCACCACGGCCTGCACCTGGCCGTGAACCACGTGGTGCGCACCCTCAGCAGCGGCGCCTTCCGCAGCGACACGGTGGCCATGCTCGATCCGCGGTCGGGCCGCAACGAGCTGCTGGCCGAGGAGGCCGAGAGTCCGCGCCCCAACTACTTCGAGGTGCTCTTCGTGGACGACATCGACGAGGTGGAGGAAACGGCGCTGAAGCAAAAGCTGAAGAAGGTGCGTGACAAGAGCGACGCGTTCGTGTACGACACCGTGGTGGTGCGCACCGTGCAGGATGCCCTGATCGCGCTGCTCTTCAACCACAACATCCAGGCGGTGGTGGTGCGCTTCGGGGTGCCCTACCCCAGCAGCAACCACAAGGGCGTGCTGCGCGCGTTCACCCGCGCCATCGACGCGCTCGACCCCGGCGACATCGGCCGCGCGAACATGGGCCCCTACCTGGGGCGCATCTGCCGCTGGTTCCGCCCCGAGGTGGACCGCTACTACGTGACCGACACGCCCGTGGACGGGTTGAAGGACACCACGCTCGCCACCTTCAAGCGCATCTTCTACCGCACCGAGGACCTCACCGAGCTGCACCTCACCCTGCTGCGCGGCACCATGGAGAAGTACGAGACGCCCTTCTTCACCGCGCTGAAGGACTACAGCCGGCGTCCCATGGGGGTGTTCCACGCCATGCCCATCAGCCGCGGCAACAGCGTGTTCAAGAGCCGGTGGATCCAGGACTTCGGGGAGTTCTACGGGCGCAACCTCTTCCTCGCGGAGACCAGCGCCACCACCGGCGGCCTCGATTCGCTGCTGCAGCCCACCGGCCCGCTGAAGAAGGCCCAGGAGCTGGCCGCGCGTGCCTTCGGCAGCCAGTACACCTTCTTCGCCACCAACGGCACCAGCACCACCAACAAGATCGTGGTGCAGGCACTGGTGGAGCCCGGCGACATCGTGCTCATCGACCGCGACTGCCACAAGAGCCACCACTACGGCATGGTGCTCAGCGGCGCGTACCCGGTGTACCTGCACAGCTATCCGCTCACCAAGTACAGCATGTACGGCGCCGTGCCGCTGTCGCACATCCGCGAACAGCTCTGTGCCTTGCGGAAAGGCGGGCGGCTGGACAAAGTGAAGATGCTGCTGCTCACAAACAGCACCTTCGACGGCGTGGTGTACAATGTGGAGCACGTGATGGAGGAGGTGCTCGCCATCAAGCCCGACATGGTGTTCCTGTGGGACGAGGCCTGGTGGGCCTTCGCCCGCTTCAGCTACGTGCTGCGCCAGCGCACCGCCATGCACGTGGCGCAGAAGCTCGCCCGCAAGTACCGCACGCCCGAGTACCGCGCCGAGTACGCCGCGCACATCAAGGGCCTGAAGAAGGGCGAGGAGCCCCGCCTGCCCGACCCCGACAAGGTGC
Source organism: Flavobacteriales bacterium (assembly GCA_044226515.1). GTDB lineage: Bacteria > Bacteroidota > Bacteroidia > Flavobacteriales_F > PHOS-HE28 > PHOS-HE28. Next base: position 114,506 of record JBGAGX010000009.1, read on the forward strand.
GCATCCGCGTGTACGCCACGCAGAGCACGCACAAGACGCTCACCTCGCTGCGCCAGGGCAGCATGATCCACATCTGGGACGAGGACTTCGTGAAGAAGAGCGAGGCGAGCTTCCACGAGGCGTACATGACGCACACCAGCACCAGCGCCAACTACCAGATCCTCGCCAGCATGGACGTGGGTCGGCGGCAGGTGGAGTTCGAGGGCTTCGAGCTGGTGGAGAAGGCCATCGAGCTGGGGCTGCTGCTGCGGCGCACCATCCGCGAGAACCCGCGGTTGAACAAGTGGTTCGACATCATCACCATCGGCGACCTGATCCCCGCGGAATACCGGAAGAGCGGCCTGGACGGCTACTACCGGCGCGACAAGGGGTGGAACGAGATCGAGAAAGCCTGGGCCCAGGACGAGTTCGCGGTGGACCCCACCAAGATCAACCTGTACACGGGCAAGACCGGGATCGACGGGGACACCTTCAAGAACAAGTTCCTGATGGACAAGCACCAGATCCAGATCAACAAGACCTCGCGGAACTCGGTGCTCTTCATGACCAACATCGGCACCACGCGCGGATCGCTCGCCTACCTCACCAAGGTGCTGCTGCAGATCGCGGGGGAGCTGGAGCAACGGAACGCCGGTTTCGAGCTCGACGACAAGCGGGCGCACCTGGCCAAGATCCGGGCGCTCACCGAGGAGGTCCCGCCCCTCCCCGATTTCAGCAGCTTCCACCGCAGCTTCCAAGGCCAGCCCGGCGTGCCCGGCGGCGACCTCCGCTCCGCGTACTTCCTGGCCTACGACGAGAAGCGCTGCCGGCACGTGAAGCTGAAAGAGGCGCTGTCGGAGATGAAGGAAGGGGGAGAGCTCGTTTCCGCCTCCTTCGTGATCCCCTATCCGCCGGGCTTCCCCGTGCTGGTGCCCGGCCAGGTCATCAACAAGGAGATCATCGACTTCCTCATCGCCATCGACGTGAAGGAGATCCACGGCTACCGCCCGGAGCTGGGGCTGCGCGTGTTCACCGATGCGGCGCTTGGAAGGCAGCGGACCACGACAGCGATGGGGGGGATGAAGCAAGTCTCAAGTGTCAAGTCTCAAGTGTCAAGTGTCAAGACAACTGGACGCAAGAAGAAGTAAGAACATGGCCAAGAAGAAGACCACGGCCCGCCGCAAGGCCGCCAGGAAGTCCACCGCCACACGCAGCGCACGCAAGGTGACGACGGCCAGGACCGCACGTCCGGCTAAGAAGGCCGCGCCGAAGAAGAAGGCCGCGGCGAAAAAGCGGGTCGCGCGCAAGAAGCCGTCGAACCTGCTCAAGGGCATCAGCGACATCCGCCGCTTCTTCCACCGCAACGAGGTGCCGCTCTACTTCATCAGCGCCACCAACTTCAACCTGCTGGGTGCGGACGAGTGGATCAAGGGCTTCAAGTTCATCACCTACATCGACTGCTTCGACGGGCTGCACCCCAACCTGATGAGCCCGCGCACCGAGGAGCCGCACGAGGAATTCCAGAGCATCGAGGACATCAACAACTACCTGCTCACGCACAGTGAGGTGCGCGACTTCATCGAGAGCAGAAGGATGAGCGGGAAGACCGCTGGCAAGGCCCTCTTCCTGATGTTCGATGAGAAGACCGAGGCGCTGGCGAAGAAGGCCGGGCTGGAGGTGATCTTCCCGCCCGCCAAGCTGCGCAGCTGGCTGGACAACAAGGTGAACACCAACCGCGTGGCCGAGAAGGCCGGTGTGCCCTGCGTGCCCTATGTGCTCAGTCCGGTGAAGAACTACGCGCACCTCTTGCAGGTGGCGGCCAAGGGGAAACTGGGCAGCGACCTGGTGGTGCAGACGCCCTACGGCGACAGCGGCCACACCACCTTCTTCATCAAGAACGAGGCGGAATACGGCAAGTACGCCAAGGAGATCGAAGCGGAGAAGGAGTGCAAGATCATGAAGCGCATCAACTGCCGGGGCGCGGCCATGGAGGCCTGTGTGACACGGCACGGCACCATCGTGGCCCCGTTGATGACGGAGCTGGTGGGCTTCAAGGAGCTCACTCCCTACAAGGGCGGCTGGTGCGGCAACGAGATCTACGCCGACACCTTCACGCCGCAGATCCGCGCGAAGGCACGCCGCTATGCGCGCAAATTCGGCGACCAGCTGCTGAAGGAGGGCTACAAGGGCTACTTCGAGCTCGACTTCCTCATCGACACGGACAACGGCGAGATCTACCTCGGCGAGCTGAACCCGCGCGTGACCGGCGCCAGCTCGATCACCAACCACGCCGCCTTCGCCCTGGCCGACGCCCCGCTCCACCTCTTCCACACGCTGGAGTGGATGAACGTACCGTACGAGCTCAGCGTGAACGCGCTGAACCGGCGTTGGAGCGATGCGCGCAACATCGACAGCTGGGGCCAGATGGTGATCAAGTACACCGCCGACGATGTGCAGCGCGTGACCGACGCGCCCCGCAGCGGCATCTGGCGGATGCGCGACGACGGCAGCATCTACTTCTGGCGCATGGACACCCACCGCCGCTACGTGGAGAAGGACAACGAGGCCTTCTTCCTGCGGATCACGCGCCCCGGCGACTGGTTCTACGAGGGCGCCGACATGGGCATCCTGGTGATGCGCGGCCGCATGATGACCGACGACTTCCAGCTTACCGAGCGCGCCAAGAAGTGGCTGGCGGCCATCCGCGGGCAGTTCAAGAGCATGGCTCCGGGGGCGCAGGGCACCAACGGGCATGAGCATATGCTGGAGATCGGGGGGTTCAAGATGATGTAATGAGAGTGGCGAGTAGCGAGTGCCTTCGCACTAAGCCCGCACACCGAGTGGTGAGTCTGCGGCCGAAGGGATCGGCAGCAGCGACTCGCCACTCGCTACTCGTCACTCGCCACTCTTTGCATTGATATGTACGTCCACCTGAAACTCGTCAAGGAACCCTGGCCCAGCGACCGCTGGCAGAAGTTCTTCGACCACGCCTGGCCGCTGTTCCGCATCTGGTACGAGAGCGAGGGGTTGGAGAAGCGCCCGGACCAGTCGACCTGCCGGAGCATGCTGGAGCTGCACATGCCGGAGCTGATCCCGGTGTACAACAGCCTTTGCCGGCTGGCGAACAACGACGATGTGGCCGCGCGCTTCCTGAGCATGTGGAACCCGCCGCCCTACATGGCCGGGTGCTCGCAGGTGGCCTGGACCAAGGGCGCGCCCACGCTCATCCGCAACTACGACTTCGATCCGCGGTACTTCGACGGACGCCTGCGCTACACCGAGTACTGCAAGCCTGTGATCGGCATCCAGGACAGTGCCTGGGGCCTGCTCGACGGCATGAACAGCGACGGCCTGGCCCTGTCGCTCGCCTTCGGTGGACGCAAGGTGTGGGGCTCGGGCTTCGGCATTCCGCTGGTGATCCGGTACGTGCTGGAGACCTGCAGCACCACCGATGAAGCGTGCGCCGTGCTTTCGCGTATCCCGGTGCACATGGGGTACAACGTCACCGTGGTGGACAAGAGCGGCAAGTACGCCACCGTGTACATGAACCACGACCGGCCGGCCCAGGTGATCTACCAGGCCGTGGCCTGCAACCACCAGCACCAGGTGGAGTGGGACGAGTACGCCGCCTTCACGCACACCATCGAGCGCAAGCACCACCTGGAGCACAGCATCGCACAGCCACGGCTCACCCGCGCGGCGCTGATCAAGCAGTTCCTCAAGCCACCCCTGTACAGCCAGCAATACCTGCGCGGCTTCGGCACGCTGTACACCGCCGCCTACGACGTGGCCAAGGGCCGGGTGCAGATCATCTGGCCGGACAAGCAGGTGGAGGCCAGCTTCGCACGCTTCGAGGAGCAGGAGGTGCAGGTGGTGCTGTTGCGGCCGGTGGGGAGGTACCTGGCGAAGTGAGGCGCGCTGGCGCGCGAATACAAGGAATCGCAGAGGAGCAGAGGGCGCTGAGGAATACCAATGCGATGAAAAGCACTTGGACGTACAACGAGTTGACGGAAGCGGTGATCGGTGCCGCGATCGAGGTGCATCGCCACTTGGGTCCCGGGCTCTTAGAGAAGGTCAATGAGGAGGCGCTATGCCATGAACTGGAGTTGCGCGGGATCCCTTTCAAGCGCCAGGTCCAGGTTCCGATCGTGTACAAGGGCGTTGAGCTGAGCAGACCGTACAAGTGCGATCTCTGGGTGGCGGACATGATCATCGTGGAGAACAAGTCGGTGTCGGCATTCACACCGGTGGATATGGCGCAACTCATGGGCTATCTGAAGCTCCTGGACCAACGTTTGGGTCTCCTCATCAATTACAACGTGAAGTTCCTGAAGGATGGCATCAAGCGCATCGCGAACGGGATGGAAGACTGATCTGCACTGAACCGCAGAGAGGCAGAGAACGCTGAGAGCGACAGGCTTTGCACTCACTCTGCGCCCTCAGCCCCTCCGCGGTTAATCCCCGCCCGCGTTCGCGGTTCACCTAAGGCCGCGCCAGCGGCCCGTAAATTCGCACCATGCCCGCCACCCTCACCTCCCTCTTCACCCCCGCCAACCTCATCAACGGCTCCTGGTCCTTCGACGGCGATGGCGCCTTCAACACGGTCGTGGACAAGTACCACGGCACCGAGCTGGCCCGTATCCCGCACGCCACCGAGGCGCAGATGGAGGAGGCGATCGCCGCGGCGTATGCCAGCCGTGACACGCTCCGCAAGATGAGCGCCGGCGAACGCAGCGCCAAGCTCGATGCGCTCGCCGACCGGATCGCGAAGCACGAGGCGGAGATCGTGGACCTGATGGTGAAGGAGGCCGGCAAGCCCATCGGCGCAGCGCGGATCGAGGTGGCCCGCAGCATCACCACCGTTCGTACGGCCGCTGCCGAGGCCCTGCGCTTCAGCGGCGAGATGACCCCGATGGACTTCGGTGCGGGTGTTGGAAAGACCGCCTTCACGAAGCGCTTCCCCATCGGTGTGATCGCGGCCATCACCCCCTTCAACTTCCCGCTGAACCTGGTGCTGCACAAGGTGGCCCCGGCCATGGCGGTGGGCTGCCCAGTGGTGCTGAAGCCTTCCCCCCAAGCCCCCCTCTGCTCCTTCGTGCTCGCGCGCTTCATGGAGGAGATCGGTTGGCCCAAGGAGGCCTTCCACGTGCTGCTGTGCGCGGTGCCCGTGGCAGAGAAGCTGGTGAAGGACGAGCGCGTGGCCATGCTCAGCTTCACCGGGAGCGACAAGGTGGGCTGGCACCTGAAGAACATCTGCGGCAAGAAGAAGCTCGCGTTGGAACTCGGTGGCAACGCGGCCGTGATCGTGGATGCGGGTGTGGACCTCGCCGTAGCAGCGAAGACCGTGGCCGCCGGGGCGAACGCGTACGCCGGCCAGACCTGCATCAGCACGCAGCGCATCTATGCGGTGAAGAGCGTCTTTGCGACTTTCCATGACCTGCTCGTGAAGGAGTATGCCGCACTGAAGGCCGGTGATCCGAGTGATGCCAGCGTGACCGTGGGCCCCATCATCGACAAGGGGCATTTCACCCGCATCGGCAGCTGGGTGGATGAAGCGGTGAAGGGCGGTGCCACCCTGCTCGCCGGTGGCAAGCCGGTAGACCCCGATCGCAACGTATACGCCCCCACCCTGCTCACCGGCACGAAGAACAGCATGCGCGTGAGCTGCGCCGAGGTCTTCGGTCCTGTGGCGGTGATCGAGGAGGTGTCCGACTTCGACGAGGCCATCGCCCGGGTGAACGACAGCACTTACGGCCTTCAGGCCGGCGTGTTCACCGACTCCGTGGCGCACATGAAGAAGGCGCACGAGGAGCTCGAGGTGGGCGGCGTGATCATCGGCAACGTGCCGGGCTTCCGGATCGACAGCATGCCCTACGGCGGCATCAAGGACAGCGGGCTGGGGCGCGAGGGCGTGAAGTACGCGATGGAGGAGATGAGCGAGCCGAGGTTGATCGTCTATTGATGTGAACCGCGGAGCGCGCAGAGAACGCAGAGCAGACGATACAGTTCGCCGCCGCTTAAATCCATCGCACGCTCTGCGCCCTCTGCACCTCTGCGGTTAACCAGGAAGCGCTAGCGGCCTCCGCTCGCTTCCGGTCATCCCTGGCGTTTCTCCAACTTCTCGATCCGCTCCACGATCTTCTCCAGGTTGCGGAAGTGGATGTAGCTCTTGCGGTACTTCTGCACCTCGAAGGCCGGTGAGCCCATGTAGGCCTCGCCCGGCTTGGTGTCCTTGCTGATGCCGCTCTGCGCCGCGATGATGGTGCCATCCGCGATCTTCAGGTGGCCGATGATGCCGACCTGTCCGCTGAACATGCAGTTCTTCCCGATCTTGGTGCTTCCCGCCACCACCCCGCCGGCCGCGTAGTACGTGTTCTCGCCCACCTCCACGTTGTGCGCGATGTGGATGAGGTTGTCGAACTTGACACCCTTCCGCAGGATCGTGCTGCCCAGCGTGGCGCGGTCGATGGCGCAGTTCGCGCCGATCTCCACGTCGTCCTCGATCACCACGTTGCCGATCTGCGGGATCTTGGTCCCACCATCGGGACCGGTCGCGAACCGGAAACCGTCGCTGCCGATCACCGTGCCGCTGTGGATGATGCAATTGGCGCCCACCACACAGTCCGAATAGACCGTGACGTTGGCGAAGACCGTGGTGTTGTCGCCGATGGTGACGTTATCGCCGATGTAGCTCTGGGGATAGATCTTCACGTTGCTCCCCAGCTTCACGTTCTCGCCGATGAAGGCCAGCGGACCGATGTAGCAGTTGTCGCCGTGGGTGGCCCCAGCGCTGATCACGGCCTGCGGCGAGATGCCCTTCTTGTTGAGCTTGATGGTGTTGTACATGGCCAGCACCTTGGCGAACGCACCCTGGGCATCGGCCACACGCACCAGCGTGGAAGTGACCGGCCCGGTGAGCTCGAATGCGCTGCCGATGATCACCACACTGGCCGTGGTGGTGTAGAGGTACTGGGCGTAGGCGGGGTTGGCCAGGAAGGAGAGCGAGCCGGGTCCACCCTCCTCGATCTTGGAAAGGCGGGAAACGGTGGCGTTCGGGTCCCCCTCCACGGTGCCTTGGAGGAGCTGGGCGATCTGTTGCGCGGTGAACTGCATGGTGCCAAGGTACCGACCCGTTCAACGCTGCAAGAGCGGTGTGCGATCTTTGGGGCGTATGACCGAGCTGGACGTCCGTGACAAGGTGAAGCTGCTGCCCCATCAGCCGGGGGTGTACCAGTTCTTCGACGTGGAGGGTAGGATCCTCTACGTGGGCAAGGCGAAGGACCTGCGCAACCGCGTGGGCAGCTACTTCGCCAAGTCGCACCTGGACGGCAAGACCGCGGCGCTGGTGCGCAAGATCGTGGACCTGCGCACCATCGTGGTGCCCACCGAGTTCGAGGCGCTGCTACTGGAGAACTCGCTGATCAAGGAGCACCAACCGCGCTACAACATCCTGCTCCGCGACGACAAGAGCTTCCCGTGGATCCGCATCCGCAACGAGGCCCTGCCCCGCGTGGAGGGCATGCGCAACCCCGAGGACGATGGTGCGGAGTACTACGGTCCGTACGCCAGCGTACGCACCATGCGCACTGTGCTCGATCTGGTGCACAAGCTCTACAAGCTGCGCACCTGCAACTACGACCTCAGCCCGGCCAACGTGGCCAAGGGGAAGTACAAGCGCTGCCTGGAGTACCACATCGGCAACTGCAAGGCGCCCTGCGAGGGGCTGCAGTCGGCGGAGGAATACGAAGCCAACGTGGCGCTCGTGCGGCAGATCGTGAAGGGGCGCGTGAACGGCGTGCTGAAGCTGTTGAAGGAGCTGATGCACGAACACGCGGAGAAGCTCGAGTTCGAGGAGGCCGAGGAACTGCGCGAGAAGATCGCGCGCATCGAACAGTACCGCTCGCGCAGTATCGTGGTGAACCCCGACATCGGCGACGTGGACGTGTTCGGCATGGCCGGCGACACCAGCGGCATGTGCGTGAACTACATGCGTGTGATCGACGGCGCCGTGGTGCACGGCATCACCATCGAGCTGAAGCGCCGGCTCGACGAGACCGAGGAGGAGCTGCTGCAGCTGGCCATCGCCGAGCTGCGCCAGCGCTACCAGAGCAACGCGTCCGAGGCCATCGTCCCCTTTGACCCGGGGCTGGAGGTGCCCGGCGTGCGCTTCACCGTGCCGCAGCGCGGCGACAAGAAGCAGCTGTTGGAGCTCTGCGAGCGCAACGCCAACTTCTTCTTCCTCGACAAGCAGAAACAGGAGAAGCTCGTGGACCCCGAGGCCGCCACCAACCGCATCCTCGAACAGCTCAAGCAGGACCTCCGCCTGCCCGATCTGCCGCACCACATCGAGTGCTTCGACAACAGCAACACCCAGGGCACCGACCCCGTGAGCGCCTGCGTGGTGTTCAAGGATGCCAAGCCCAGCAAGAAGGACTACCGCCACTTCAACATCCGCACGGTGGAGGGGCCGGACGACTTCGCCAGCATGGAGGAGGCGGTGGAGCGGCGGTACAGCCGGTTGCTGCGCGAAGGCGAGCCCCTGCCCCAGCTGGTGGTGATCGACGGCGGCAAGGGCCAGCTGCACGCCGCCATGAACGTGTTCGACCGGCTGGGCCTGCGCGGCAAGGTGGCCCTGGTGGGGATCGCCAAGCGCCTGGAGGAGATCTACTTCCCCGAGGACCCGGTGCCCCTGCACATCGACAAGCGCAGCTCGTCGCTGAAGGTGATCCAGCACATGCGCAACGAGGCGCACCGCTTCGGCATCACGCACCACCGCAGCAAGCGTGGCAAGCGCGTGGTGCGCACAGCCCTGCAGGAGATCCCCGGCATCGGCCCCGAGACGGCGCGCAAGCTCATCGTGCGCTTCGGGAGCCTCAAGGGGGTGCAGGAGGCCTCGCTGGACCAGCTCATCGCCGAGGTGGGTGAGCGCAAGGCGGCGCTGCTGAAGGAACGGCTGAACGCGCAGTGATGGCAGCCGTCACCGTCCTCCTCCCCTTCCGCAACGCGGCCCACACCCTGGATGCCGCCATCGCCTCCATCGCTCAGCAGACCTTCCGCGAATGGCAGCTCCTGCTCATCAACAATGCCAGTGACGATGATGGACCGGTCACCGCTGAGGGCTGGTGCGAGCATGATCCGCGCATCCGCTTGCTCGCCGAAGAACAGGTCGGCATCGCGCACGCCTTGAACACGGGGCTGCTTCACGCAAGCACTCCCTTCATCGCGCGCATGGACGCCGATGACATCAGCCACCCTGAACGGCTGGCCCGCCAGCTCGAATTCCTGCAGGCCCACCCGGAGATCGGCGTGGTGGGGACACGCACGACGTTCGCCACCACCGTGGAGAAGAGCAGCGGCATGGCCTGGTACGTCGACTGGCAGAACACCCTGCTCACACCGCATGACCACTATGTGAAGCGCTTCGTGGACGCACCGCTGGCGCACCCCACGGTGATGTTCAGGCGGGAGCTGGTGGACCGGCACGGCGGCTACAGCACGGAGCCCCTGCCCGAGGACCATGAGCTGTGGCTGCGGTGGATGGACGCCGGCGTGCGCTTCGCGAAGCTGCCCGAGGCCCTGCTCACCTGGAACGACCACGCCGAACGGCTCAGCCGCACGCACCCCAACTACAGCATCGATGCCTTCTTCCGCACCAAGGCGAAGTGGCTGGCGCGCTGGATCCGTCGGAAGGCCCCGGACAAGCCGGTGATCATCGCCGGCACCAGCGGATTGTGTCAGGCCCGCGCAGCACTGCTGGAGGCCGAGGGCATCGTGGTGGCCGCCTACACGGACGTGAAGCCGCGCGCGGTGCCCGGCTACGCGTTCATCCCGCATGACGCGCTACCACCGCGCGGCGAAGCCCTGGTCGTGTCCTTCATCTCGCAGCGGGGCACCGGCGACCGCATCGCGGCGTACTTCACCGGGCTTGGACTTATGGAGGGCGAGGACTTCATTCTGGCGGCATGAACACCTGCTCTATCTTGATACCGTGGAAGCCCTGCTCCTGTTCATCATCGCCACGGTGGCCAGCTTCATCGGCTCGCTGCAGGCCGGGCTGGTGAACACGGCCGTGCTGGCGCATACGGTGCAGCGCGGTCCTGACGCCGGTCGGCGTATGGCGATCGGCGGTTCGTTGCCGGAGCTGCTCTACGCCGCGGTCGCCTACCTCTTTGCGACCACGGTCCTGGAGGGGCTGGGGATCGGTCAGCAAGGCATCGGCCGCGCAGTGGGTTCGGTGCTCATCGGCATGGGCCTCTACTTCCTGCTCCTGTTCAAGCCCGCGGCCGCTCCCTCCACGGCGGACCTGAAGGCGAGCGGTGTTCGACGCGGACTGCTCATCGGCCTCGCCAATCCGCAACTCCTTCTGTTCTGGTGCGGCGTGGTGCTGGCCCTGCACGCCTACGGCATCAAGGGACACGGCGTCGTGGGGATGCTGGCCTTCGGAGCAGGTGCGTTCACCGGTGCGCTCATCCTGCTGCTTCAATTGGTGCGGCTTGGCAAGCGTGCCGTGGAGCGGCTCCGACCGGACCGCATGCGGCTCATGTTCCGTGCGGTGGGAGCGCTGTTGCTGGTGAGCGGGGCGCTTGCCCTGTGGAAGGCATCGGCCTGACCGGCACGGGGATCCACCAACCGAAATGCACGGCGCACCGGCGCAGCACGCTGCGCAAGGGCATCGGCTCCACGCCCATGCGACGCAGTGCGCGGGAGATGCGCGCCACCTGCACCACGTGGCGGATGAGCTCGCGCCAGCAGCGCCAGATGGAATAGGAAGGGTCGTAGATGTGCCCCGGCTCACTGGTGACGCCGTTCAATTCGATCACTTCGAAGCGGCCCTCGCGCAAGGCCTGCTCGCTCTCCGACCGCACGTCGAAGCGCCCGTAGTACACCCCGTCCGTTCCGTCGACCAGTTCGCTCACGGCATCCTCCAGCGCGGGTGTACGCAGGTGGCCGGCGTCGAGGAAGGTGGTGCCGCGGCAGTGATTGCCGATCGGTTCCACCTGAAGCACCTCGCCGGCCGCCGGGACCTGATGCAGCACACGGTCAGCGCTGGCGCGTAAGCGGGCCAGCTGCCGCGACCCCCGATACCGCATGCCGAGCAGCTCCGCCACGGTCCGTCGACCATCGCCCATGACCTGCAGGAAACGCTTGCCCGTGATCGACAGCAGCTGTGTTCGCCCCGTGCGGGGATCACGTGCGAACATCAGTCCGAACTCCTCGCCACCCACGGCCAGTTGCTGCACCAGCAGGTCTTCTGTCGCGGCGGCCAGTACATTCATGAGCGTTGCTGCATCGGCGACGCGTTGCACCCCCCGCCCGCGCTCGCCCACATCGGGTTTCACGATCAGCGGGAACCGGAACCCCTTCTCCGCCACCAGCGCCATCGCTTCATCCACCGCTGTTCCAGCACGGACCATCACCGTCAGCGGGTAGGAGCGCTCGGGCAACAGCGCGTGGATGTCGGACTTCCGCTCGCCGAAGAAGCCGCCCATGTCGATGCGCGGGTTCACGTTGGTGAAGAAAGCGGCACGCCGCGAACGGAGTGCCTCGAAGAGGTAGAGCGGGATCACCGGCAGGTAGATGAGGTACCACGGCCAGTATTCGTGGTTGAAGCGATCGCGGAGCCGCTTCATGACCCGATCAAGCGGATGGTCCGCTCCTCCGCACGGACGAGGTCGTGATAGCGCAGGGTCCATTCCGCACGATCATGCACCACCCCCACCAGGGCCACGGTCTCCGGACCGTTCGGGCGCCTCATCCGGATCGTACGGTCCTCGGTGGCGAGGCCCCTTCCGCCGTTGTGGTGGAAGTCGAGCAGTGCATCAATGGGCGCACCATGATCCCCCGACCAGGAGAGCTCACGGAACCAGGCCGCGCGCTGGGCCCGCGACGCCGTGTCGTAGAGCGTGGAGGACGACCAGATCCTCGGGACGTCCGGGTCGCATATGTTCCGGTCCAGCCGTTGGCCGGTCCACACCAGTTCCGTGACACTGCGGCGGTCGTGGGTGACGACCACCAACGTGAACGGTTCGATGCCCTCGGGGTCGAACGTGGCCAGGAAGGCCTCGATGCCGCCGGCCCGGGCGAACAGGAGCGGCACAAGCCCGCGACTGTGGCGGTAGGGCCCGCCAGGCGGATGGCGCTCATACCCACCGTTCAGCAGGTTCACGGTGAATCCGGCGGTGGCGGTAAGCAACCACGTGCCCTGGCTGTGCACATCGAGCGGATACACGGCGCCCAGCGCGCGATCGTGGACGGGTGGTGCCATGGGCCCGCGTGCGCGCAGCTCATCACGGCTGGAGACCATGGCGTAGCCGCCATCGCTGGGCAGGTAGGTGAGCGTGCACATCAGCGCGCGCGGTGGTTGCGGGTGGCCGCGGCCACGCCCAGTTCCGCTGGAAAGGCCACCCCTGGAAGCTCGTGCTCCACCACGATCCGCACCATGGCCAGGTGATGCACGCAGTGGTCCGCCGCATAGGTGAGTTCGCGCAGCAGGCTGGTGCGCTGGCTTACGGTGCGCTCCTCCAAAGGCAGTTCGCTCTCCAGGATGAGCGGGCGGTCCGCCGTGAGCGCCCGAAGACGTGCGAGGCAGTCCTGGAGCGCCGCGCGTGCATGGTCCACCTGCCGCTCGATCCCCGGCTCACGCACACGCCGGTCGTAGTTGATGCGCCCGGAAGCCTCTTCCTTCAGCAACTGCCGGTAGTACTCGAGGATGTGCCGCACATGCTGGCCGATGGTGCCGCCGAAGAGCAGGCCTCGCGTCGCGGACAGGTCCTGGTCCGTGAGCTGTGCGAGCAGCTCATCCGCCTGCTGCAACAGCGCGGTGTTGTAGGTGAGGGTGCGTTCCATGGTCGGTGATCAACGGGTATGCCGGGCCGCCGTAGCGAAGCGGCTGACGAAGCGCCTGACCTCCTGCCGTTGTTGAAGGAGCACGATGACGCTGCAGCTCATCACCGCGAGCGCCAGGTAGAACAAGGTGCCGCCATCGCCCATGATCTCCACACCGAGGATGAAGAGGTGGCTTGCGACCGCTCCGCACATGATGCCCATGGCCATGGCCGCTCCCATCCACGCCGTGCGTGGCACAAGCAGCAGGACCGCAGCGATCAGCTCCGCGACCCCGGAACCGATGCGGCCCCACGGCTCCATGCCGAGGGTGGAGAAGATGTACACCGACTCGGGTGCCCCGGAGAACTTGAAGTACAAGGTCTGCAGCAGGATGACCGCGGCGATGAGCGCAGGGAGACGGGCGAGCAGCTTGTTCATTTTCCGGGGGTGTTGGTCGGTGCGTGCTTGAAGGCCTTCCAGTTGCGGTCCGCCGCCGGAAGCAAGCGGGGCTCATCGGCGTTCCAATCGTCGAGCGTGTTGGTGAAGAAGCGGTTGTAGAAGAGGTAGACCTTGCCGTTCTTCACCTTGAAGGTCTCCGGATCCACTTCCACCTTCTCGTTCTTCGCCCCCATGGCGTAGGCGCACCAGCCCCCGTACTGCGGCAGGTAGCGCGCCGGGTCCGCGGCGAAGAGGTCCTTGTGCGCCTGGCTCGCGAAATGGAAGGTGGCGCCCTCCAGCTGGTAGGCGTAGCGGGCGCTCCCCTTCTCGGCACGCTGGTCCACCAGATAGGCAACGGGGTCGTAGCCCTCCACCCACAGCCCCTTCTCCACGTTGAGCTTGGGCAGCAGGCCATTCTGGGCGGATGCCCCACCGGCCAGGTGGAGCAAGGCAATGAACATGAGCGATCGCATGGGTCGTGTTCCTGTGGGGCAAAGGTGACCGGTACCGCGGCAGCGGAATGTCGGCCCGCCGACACAGGTTCATCGCACCCGGATGGACCGTCGGGAATAGTGCACCCGGCCTTCGCGCTCGAGCTCCCCGAGCAGCTCCGCCACGGTCTGGCGTGTGCTGCCGATCAGCTGGGCGATGTCCTCCTGGCGCAGCAGGTTGGGCACCGAGCCGTCCGCCTCGCGCTCGGCCGACAGCAGTTCGGTGTACCGCTGCAGGAACTCGATCAGCCGCGTCCGCACATCCTTGAACACGAGGCTGTCGTACTTCTGTTCCAAGGCCCGCAGCTTGCCGCCGATGTGGGAGGCGAGCTTAAGCGACACCTGCGGATCACTGGCGAGCACGCGCTCGAAGTCGGCGCGCTTGAACATGCAGATGGACACATCGTCGGAGAGCGCCACGGCGAACTGCTCGCCGGTCCGTCCGTTCCCGCCCGCCGGAAGATGGCCGAAGAGGTCGTGGTCGCCGAGCACGTCCTTCACCACCTCATGACCCTGCGCATCGGCCTGCACGATCTTCACCGCACCGCGCTTCAGGATGAAGATGCGATCACTGGTGTCGTCGGTGAAGAAGATGTGCTCCCCGCGACGGGCCTCCTTGTAGCGGGAGATGATGCAGAGGCCCTGGATGGCATCATCGGAAAGCTGATCGAACAGCCGATGGTTCTGGAGGTACCAGAACTTCTTGTCCTTGTCCATTGACCCGGTGGCGACCGACATCCTGCTCCAAAGCTATTCCGTCGCCATGGACCGGTGGAGGTTCCGCGCCGGGTCGAACGGGGCGGAAGCCGAAGCTGCCACTGATGTCCCTTCCTTTCCTTTGGGGACCATGTCCGAAGCAGGATCCACCAAGGCAGGCGCACCGGAGACGCGTTGCGCGCCCTTGCGGGCGGCCTTCGAGCGCGGGGTGACCAGACCGGTGGCGGCCCGCAAGCAGCTGCTCCGCTCCCTGTTGCGCGCGGTCGATCGCAACGAGGCGGCGATCCTGGAGGCGATGCGGCTGGACATGG
>JBGAGX010000051.1:0-12270 GCA_044226515.1 Flavobacteriales bacterium
TTCTCCTCCATGCTACAGGCCGTCGTGGCCTGAGACCGGCCTGAACAGGGCCTTCACCTTTCCTGCGTCACCCGCACCCACGATCAAGGTGGGGTCCATGGCATGGTCCTGTCCGGCCCAACCGGCGAACACATGCCCGTTCGCCGGCCGGGCCTCGAAGCGGAGCGGCACACCGGTGAGCACGGTCACGCGATGGCGGCCCGGGTCGAGCGGCATCCCTTCCACGAGCAGCGCTCCCTCGGTGGCCGGCGGCACGTCGATGGTGAAGGTGCGCAGCCGGTCGCGCTGGCGTTCGGCCAGGTGACCGAGCAACCGTTCCGGTCGGGAGCGGACATGCGCCAGCAGCTCATCCCGGCATTGCGCGGCGGATGGTCGTTCCATGGTGGACGACCACCGTTCGTCATCGGCCGCCATGGCATCCGCGTACGCGTTGTAAAGGCTGTCGATGGCGGTGGTGGCGCGCGCGGGGGAGAGCACCGTGAGCAGGCAGGCCTCGAGCCGCGCAAGGAAGCGTGGGGCGAGCTCGCGGTGGCCGAGCAATTGCGGGATGTAAGGCGTTTCGGGCAGGGAGGCGTTGCACATGCGGTCCACGCTGTTCTCCATGGGTGGCGCCCACAGGTCCATGTCGAAGAGGATCCAGCGCCAGCGCCCACCGTGCTGCCGGGGGCGCCAGCACCGAACGTTGAGGTCATGGTCCGCACGGCCGGTGTACAGGTCGATGCACGCCAGGTCGATGAGGCTGCGCAGGTCGATGAGGCTGTCGAGCACCGGTGCGGGTGCCCCGCCCACCAAAGCCTCCAGGCTCCGGTCCAGGTGGGATCGGTCGCCGCGCAGCATCACGGCCCCGGGACCGTCGGCCAGGTCGATCGCACCGGCGCGGTGAAGGGCCTGCAGCCAGTCGCCGTTCTTCGGCGGTAGGATGCGGTAGAGCCCCTGGTCCTCGCCGTTCAGGTGCACCGTGCAAGGCCGGCTCGTGGGCATGTCCACCTGAAGGCCCGAGGCGTGCACCGCGTGCTCGATGAAGAGGTTGCGCAGGAAGGCGTTGGGGCTCGCATCGGCGCGCAGGGTCACTTCGTCCAGGTCCCCGGGCCCCGCCCAGGCGATCGGTCCTTCCTCGCCGTACCGCGCTCGGGCGAAGAGCTTGAAGGAGCGTTTCGGTGCGCTGCGGGTGCCGCTGCCGGCAATGGCCAGGCCGAGCGACCGCAGCTGCACGGTGTCGTCCGCGTAGCCCACCAGGCAGGAGGCGCGCCGCTCCGCGCCGCGCATGGCGTAGTTCGCGTGCGCACTGTCGCCGATGATCCCACGTTCCGGGTCCCAGAGGTCGGCAGGGTCAACGGCGATGTTGACCGCGGGCAAGCCCTGGTGCTCCGCAGCGGTGAACAACGCCTCCGGTCCGGGCAGCGCATCCGGGGCATAAGCACGGGCGCGCACCACCTTGGCGCGTTCGATGGGGATGCCCCTCCCGAGGGCCGGGCTCTCCTCGGTCACCGCGCTGCCATCGGTGGTGTAGCGCACGGTCGCGCCCGGCATCGCCACCACCTGAAGGCTGTCCCCCTGCCGGGACCGATCCGGGGCCGGGAGGATCCGCTGCTTCGGGGCGGTGTCGGGTACGCTGTGGCCGGGGGTGGGTGCGGGGAACAGCCCCCAGTTCGCGGAGCCATCGGGGCAGCGGCCGATGGACACATCCGGTGGCAGGGCGGGCCAGGTGAAGAGGTCGAGCACCGCGCTGCCGTCGGGCGCGATCAGCATCAGGGTGCCTCCGTTCCTGGGCAGGCGCAGGGCGAGGTGGGACGGCCCGAGCTCCGTTCGGTCGTCGCAAAGAAGCACGCGGTGCTCCCCGGGAGCGATGCGGAGCGGCGCGTTGATGCGGTGGTGATGCGGCCCGGTGGAAAGCACGTAGCCTTGGAGGTCGACCGCACGCCGGCCCACGCACACCAGTTCGATCCAATCCGGATGGCCGCCATCAGCGCCCTCCAGGCCGGTGCGGTTCGCGGGCATCACCTCGTTGATCAGCACCTGCTGGGCCGCGGTCCGCAAGGGGCAGCACCCCAGCAGCGACCCCAGGATGACCAGGGATCGGGTGAGGAAGGGAGCGCTGATCATGGCCGAGGCCCTAATTTTACCTCCAGCTACCGAAACCCCGCACATGATCCGACATTCCGCCTCCGCTCTCGCGTTGTCATTCGTGATCGGCGCCCATGCGCAGAACATCACCGCTGTGACCACCGCGCCTTCCGTGCTGACGGAATGCACCCAGATCTCGTTCACGATCAACGGCCAGCTGCCCAACGGCATCTCGCCCACGAGCTTCGTGCCGGGCACCCCGGTGGGGAACAACTACCCCATCACCATCAACACCGGCTCGCAGGCACCGGGGGGTGCCTTCAGCGTGAACCTGAACCTCGGGCCCTATCCGGCCGGGAACCTCACCTTCACCTTCACCCTCATCTACCAGGGCAACGTGGCCGACACCGAGGTGGTGCCGCGCACCATCAACCCCGGTGTGAACCCCGATGCGGGCGATTATGCCGAGCATGAGTTCTGCACCTCCGACCCCACGGTGCCGCTGTTGTCGTTGCTGGGCGGCACGCCCGACCCGGGGGGTGAGTGGCGCGATCCGTTCAACAACGTGGTGGCCAATGGCCTGTTCGACCCCGGCGTTTCCCCGGCCGGCATGTACTCCTACGCCTTCAACGTGCTGCCGCCCTGCCTGCCCGCCTTCCAGACCATCCTGCTCACCTACCTGCCCAACAACGACCCCGGTACGCCGGGCACCGTGCAGGTGTGCGCGAACGGCAGCGGTCCTTCGCTCGACCTGTTCACCTACCTCGGTGGCACACCGATGATGGGCGGCACGTGGACCAAGCCCGGTGGGGGTTCGCACAACGGCACCTACGTTCCCGGCGTGGATCCCGTGGGGGTCTACACGTACAGCGTGCCGGGCATTGCGCCCTGCGGGGCCTCCACCGCAACGGTCACGGTGCAGGCGGTGCAGCCGCCGAACGCCGGGGTGGGCGGCCCGGCCATCGTGTGCTACAACGACCCCATCGTGCAGCTGAACCAGTACGTTACCGGATCACCGCAGACCACGGGGATCTGGTTCGACCCGTCGAACTTCAACATCGGCACCTGGAACACGGTGATCAGCGCGCTCACCTCCGACGCGGGCAATTACACCTATGTGGTGTACAGCACCATCTGCGCGAACGATACCGCCGTGGTGAACGTGTCCTATCTGCCGCCGCCGTGCACGCCGGGCTTCGAGGAGCTCGAGGGGGACGTGGTGCGCTTCGACGTGATGCCCAACCCGAACGACGGCCACATGACCCTGGAGGTGGAGCTGCGTGCGGGTTCCGACCGTGTGCAGCTCGATGTGATCGACGTGAACGGCAGGGCGGTGCACACGGCGACCCTGAACGGCGGAGCATGGATGCGCCAGGACCTCGACCTCAGCACCCTTTCGAAGGGCCTTTACACCGTGCGCCTGGTGAGCCCCGATGGCCGTGCCACACGCCGTGTGGTGATCCGCTGACCGGCGACACCGTTCGAGGCCCCGGTCATCGCATGGCCGGGGCCTCGTGCGTTCAGAGGGCATTGCGCGTCACCCAGTAGCGGTAGGCCACCAGGAGCTTCTGCGCGGGCGAGAGCCGCTGGAGGTCCTTGTGCCAGAGCTTCGGCAGCACGCTGCGGTTGATGGCGGCCAGCAGGCGGAAGAGAGGCTTGCGCATCGGCGTGCGGATCAATGGTGGAGCAGTTCACAGGGTTCCCCGGGGCGTTCGGTCTCGATCGTGGCGTGCTGCACCCCCAGGGCATGCAGCGCGTGGCGCGCCTGCTCCTTCACGCGGAGCACCTCGCCGAGGTCGCCGCTGTCCACCACCAGGTGCACGGTGAGCACGGTGTAGGTGCCGTCGAGGCTCCACGCGTGCTGGTCGTGCACACCGCGCACCATCGGAATGGCCAGCAGCGCAGCGCGCACGGAGGCCGGGTCGATGCCCTCGGGATCGCGCTGCATGAGGATGGCCGTGCCGCGCCGCAGCGTGCCGGATGCGTTCCACAGGATGAAGGTGGCGATGGCGATGGACAGCAGTGGGTCCACCACGCTCCAGCCGGTGAGGCGGATCACCACGGCGCCCACGAGCACCGCGGCCCAGCCGAGCACGTCCTCCAGCAGGTGCAGGTAGGCCCCCTGCTCGTTGAGGGTGCCGCCGCCGTGCAGCCGCCATGCGGCGATGCCGTTCATGACCAGGCCGAGCATGGCGATGAGCAGCATGCCTCCCGTGTGGGGCATCACGGGGTTGAGCAGGCGGGGCACGGCCCCGGTCACCACCAGCACCGATCCGGCGATGAGGACCCAGGCGCTGGCCCAGCCACCGAGCATGGCGTAGCGGCCGTGGCCGTAGCTGTACGCACCGGTACGGCCCCGCACCGACAGCCGCTGCAGGTACCACGCCAGGCCCAGCACGAGGCAGTCGCCCAGGTCGTGCAGCGAATCGGTGAGCACCGCGATGCTCTGGCTCCACCATCCGCCCACGGCCTCGATCACGGTGAAGACCGCGTTCAGCAGGAAGGCGGCCCGCAGCGCATGGGCGGACCCGCCGGGATGGGCCGCGCCGTGGTGATGCCCGTGCGCATGGGGGGAGGAATGGTCATGGCCCACCTGACGAAAGTAGCGAGCGGCACCGCGCTTACCTTCGGGGCATGGATCAACAGGAAAGCACCGCAGGCCGCATCGGCCGGAGGATCAAGCGCACGTTCCGCAACATCCTGCTCGTGCTGCTGGCCCTGTTCATCGTGTTCATGCTCTTCGTGTACTACGCGAGCTACAGCGAAGGCATCCGCTCCGGCGTGGTGATCAAGCTGAGCGAGCGGGGCATGCTGTTCAAGACCTGGGAGGGCCAGGTGAACCTGCAGAGCTTCGGCGCGGTGGATGCGCAGGGCAATGCCATGAACGAGGTCTTTTCCTTCACCGTGGCCGGTGGCAACGACAGCCTGCTGAAGGAACTGGAGGCCGTGTCCCTGAGCGGTGAGCGCGTGAACCTGCATTACGTGGAGCGCTACGTGCGCCTGCCGTGGCGGGGTGAGACGAAGTACTTCGTAACGCGCGTGGAGCGAAGTGGGAAGCAGGTGGACGTGGGCCGTTCGCCTTACGCGCACTAGGCGGGTTCAGCCCACCACCACGCGGCCGGTCTGCCGGGCCAGCTGCTTCTTCACCTCGGTGAGCTGTTGGATCTCGGCGATCACCAGCATCAGGTCCTCGTCGGTGGTGCTCTCCTTGAGGCGTTCCTGCTTGTCGCGGATCATGCGGTCCACGCGGCGTTCCTTCAGCAGGGTGAGGCCCTCGAGCACGGCATCGAGCAGGCGCTCCCGTTCGTGGGGCACGTGGATCTTGTGGCGCTCGGTCCAGTTGGGGCTCAGCAGGTGCTTCTCGGCGAGCAGGTCGATCGCCGCACTGCGCCAGCTCTCCTCCTCGTGCGCGGCGTAGCTCTGGGGTTCCACCAGCGCACCCCTGTTCCGGGCATGGCGGTAGTCCAGGTAGATGGCATTGAACACCGCGTCGTCGAAGGTGATGTCGTCGGCCGCGAGCTCCTGGAAGATGAGCTCGGCCACGGTGGTCTCCTCATCGCTGGAGAGGCCGGTCTCCAGGTCCTGCAACGGCACCACCACCCGCTCGTGTCCGTAAAGGAGCAGCATGCGCAGCAGGTCGCGCTCCTGGGGGCGGGTGCCCACGTCCTCCACCTCGGGCTGTGGCACGGCGATGTCCGGGGCGAGCATCTCCTCGGGCACGGCCTGGTCGCCGCCCAACTTCCTGCGGAAGGCGCGGCGCAGCACCTTGTTGAGCTCGCTGATCAGCGCCTGCTCGTTCACCTGCAGCAGGCGTGCGCACTGCTGGATGTAGAGGGAGCGCAGCACATGGTCGGGCACCAGTGCGATGCTCTCCACGATCTCGTGGATGTAGGCGGCCCTGCGCACGGGGTCGTCGCCCGCGTCGGCCATCAACAGACCGGCCTTGAACACGAGGAAGTCCTTCGCGTTCTCGCGGATGAAGGCGGCCACCTCGCCGCTGGGGCGCGATCGCGCGAAGCTGTCGGGGTCCTCGCCGTCGGGGAAGAGCACCACCTTCACGCTCAGGCCCTCCTTCAGGATGAGGTCGATGCCGCGCAGGCTGGCCTTGATGCCGGCGGTGTCACCGTCGTACAGGATGGTGACGCCGGGGGCGTAGCGCTTGATCAGGCGCACCTGCTCCTCGGTGAGGCTGGTGCCGCTGCTGGCCACCACGTTCGCGATGCCGGCCTGATGCAGGCTGATCACGTCGGTGTAGCCCTCCACCAGGCAGCAGGTGTTCTGCTCCACGATGGCCTTCTTGGCGAAGTGGATGCCGTAGAGGGAGCGGCTCTTGTTGTAGAGCACGCTCTCCGGACTGTTGAAGTACTTCGGGAGCTTCTTGTCGCTGCGCAGGGTGCGCGCCCCGAAGGCGATGGGCTGGCCGGTGAGGCCGTGCACGGGGAAGGTGACGCGGCCCTGGAAAAAGTCCCACGGCGTGCCGTCCTCGCGCCGCTTGATCCAGCCGGCCTTCTCCAGCAGCTCGGGGTTGAAGCCGTTGGCGATGGCCGCGGTGGCGAAGGCGTCGCCCTTCTCGGGCACGTAGCCGAGCTGGAAGGTCTTGATGGTGGCCTCGGTGAAGCCGCGCTCCTTGAAGTAGGCCAGGCCGATGCGCCGTCCCTCGTCGGTGTTCCACAGCTGGTCCACGCTCCAGGTGAGCGCCCACTGCTGGATCACCGAGAGGCTCTCGCGCTCGCTCTGCTCCAGCTGCTGCTCGGGGGTCTGCTCCTCCTCTTCGATGTCCACCTGGTAGCGCTTGGCCAGCCAGCGGATCGCCTCGGGGTAGGTGAGGTGCTCGTGCTTGGTGAGGAAGCTGATGGCGTCGCCGCTCTCGCCGCACCCGAAGCACTTGTAGATCCCCAGGTTGGGGCTCACGTTGAACGAGGGCGTCTTCTCGTTGTGGAAGGGGCACAGGCCCAGGTACCGCGGCCCCTTGCGCTTCAGCGCCACGAAGTCGCCCAGCACCTCCTCGATGCGCACGGCGTCCTTGACGCGTTGGATGGAGGCTGGGGTGATCATGGGCGCGGTGGCGGCGAAGGTACCGAGCCGGGGCGGGGGCGGACCGCGCGACTTGTGCAGCCGCGGTGTGGGTTACCCGTGCAGAACCTGTTGGTCCGTGGTGGGATCGGTGTTGACGGATCGTGGGGATCCGTGCTCACTGCGGCTTCACCTCCACGCCGGCGCTGTCGTACACCACGGTGCGCACCAGGGTGCCGATCCCGTCGTGGAAGGTCCAGGTGCCCACGGGGTGCCCGTTGGCGTGCTGCCCTTCGTAGTACAGCGCACCGTTGGGCCGGAAGGCGACGGTAAGGCCCTGCAGCACGCCGCCGTGGTACTCGTTGCGGCTGGCCACGGCGCCGTTGGGGTGGAACGACACCCAGAGCCCTTCGCGCAGGCCGTTGCGCACATCCCCTTCCATCAGCAGGCGGCCGTGTGCGTCGCGCACGCGTTGGTGACCGTCGCGCACGGTGTCGGCGGGGAGCGTCGCCTGTGCGGTGTCCGCTGCGGGCGGGGCCGGGGTGGGCGCGGTGCCGCCCGGTCCACCGCAGGCGCCGAGCAGCAGGAGCAGGCCTGCGCCGAGGCTCCGGCGATACCCGGACAGGTGCGGAAGGGGAAGGGTCATTTGGTACGGTTCACGGTAAGGTGCACCAGTCCTTCAAGGGCGTGGCGGGCCTCGGTGGCGGGGAAGGTGTGCAGCACCCGCAGGGCCTCGTCGCGGTGATCGTGCATGCGGCGGGTGGCATGGGCGATGCCGCCGGCCTCCACCACCTTGGCGATCACGCGGGCCACGGCGGCACCGTCCTCGTTGTGGTTCTTCACCACGTCCACCATCCAGCGCCGGTCGGCGGGGCTCACCTGCTGCAGCGCGTGGATCAGGGGCAGGGTGAGCTTCTTCTCCTTGATGTCGAGCCCCGTGGGCTTGCCGCTGTCCTGGGCGTTGTTGTAGTCGAACAGGTCGTCCTTGATCTGGAAGGCGATGCCGGTGAGCTCGCCGAAGCGCTTCATGCGTGCCACCTCGTCGGGCGAGGCGCCGCCGGCACTGGCACCGCTGGCGCAGCAGGCGGCGATGAGGCTGGCGGTCTTCTGCCGGATGATCTCGAAGTAGACGTCCTCCTTGAAGTTGAGGCCGCGCGCCTTCTCCAGCTGCAGCAGCTCACCCTCGCTCATCTCGCGCACCGCCGTGCTCACGATCCGCAGCAGCTCGAACTGCTCCTGCTCCACGGCGAGCAGCAGCCCGCGGCTCAGCAGGTAGTCGCCCACCAGCACGGCGATCTTGTTCTTCCACAGCGCGTTGATGCTGAAGAAGCCGCGGCGCATGGGGCTGCCGTCCACCACGTCGTCGTGCACCAGGGTTGCGGTGTGCAGCAGCTCGATGAGGCTGGCGGCGGTGTAGCCCGCGTCGTTGATGGGGCCGAACTGCCGCGCGCTCAGCAGGGTGAACATGGGCCGCATCTGCTTGCCCTTGCGTTGCACGATGTAGTGCATGATGCGGTCGAGCAGCGGTGCCTTGCTGCGCATGGCCTCGCGGAAGCGCTGCTCGAACACCTTCATCTCCGCGGCGATGGGACGCTGCACCTCGGCGAGCGTGGGGGCCGTGCGCGTGGCGGAGAGTGGGGCGGTGGCTGACATGGCCGGACGCAAAGATGCGGCACCGGGCCGCGTGTACGGTGCGCCCGCGTATCTTGGGCCTGTGGCGGCCCCGATGTCCATCCTGCGCACCCTTGTGCCGGCCTGTGCCTTGGGGCTGGCGACCCTGCTGTCCGCGCAGGACAAGCCGAAGGCCGGTGTCGTGCTGTACAAGGACCGCCTCGCGGCCGCCTTCGATACGGTGAAATGCGTGAAGAACGTGGTGAAGTTGAACGTCTTCTCCTTCTTCCGCGGCGAGCTGCCGGTGTACTACGAGCGGGCCATCACCCACGATGTGAGCGTGGAGGTCGCCGCAGGCATCACCTTCCGCAACTACATCGGCCTCTCGGCGGCCGGCGATGATGTGGACGAGTTCAGCGCGGGCACCGAGATCAAGGTGGGGCCCTCGTTGCATGCCGGCTTCCGCTACTACTTCATGGACGACCTGGAGCCGGTGGGCGGCTACCTGCACCTCGACTTCGCGCACCTCGAGTACAAGAAGGACATCCGGGCCAAGGACGCTTCCGGGGAGTTCACCGAGACGCGCTATCCGGACACCCGCATCTACAACGACATCCGGCTGCTGTATGGTTACCAGCACCTGAGCGCCACCAGCAACTGGCTGTTCGATTTCTACGGGGGCGTGGGTCTTCGCGACCGGCACATGGAGACCGTCACGGAGCTGTACGACACCTCCACCGGCGTGTGGTCCTACAAGTTCGAGACGGTGGACGATGTGGTGCCCGCGCTGTTCCTGGGCCTGAAGGTGGGCCTTGGGTGGTGAGGGGTGAGTGGCGAGTGCTCTCCCGCGATCCAGCGCACCGAGCAGCGAGTGACGAGTGCTTCTCGCTACTCGTGACTCGCCACTCACCACTCGCCCCCTCACTTCATCAGCCGTTCCCCTTCCTTCAAGGCGGGCTCGTTCTTGTTGGCGAGCTGGCCGCAGGCGGCATCGATGTCGCGGCCACGGCTGCGGCGGATGCGGGTGATGATCCCCTTTTTCTCCACGTAGCGCTGGAAGGCCTCGGCCACCTCGGGGTCGGTGCGGCCGTACTCCCCGCCGTCGATGGGGTTGTACTCGATCAGGTTCACCTTGGCGTGCACATCGCTGGCGTAGCGCACCAGTTCCTGGGCGTCCTGCAGGCTGTCGTTGAAGCCGCGCAGCAGGATGTACTCGAAGGTGACCGAGCGGCCCGTGGTGCGGGTGTAGTGTCGCAGCGCGTCCTTCAGCTCGGCGAGCGAGTTCTGCTCGTTGATGGGCATGATGCGGTCGCGCTTCGCGTCGTTGGCGGCGTGCAGGCTCAGCGCCAGGCTGAACTTGGGGTCGTCGTCGGCGAGCTTGCGGATCATCCTGGCGATGCCCGCGGTGCTCACGGTGATGCGGCGGGCGCCCATGCCCAGGCCGTCCTGCGCGTGGATGCGCTCGGCGCTGCGCAGCGTGTTGGCGTAGTTGAGCAGGGGCTCGCCCATGCCCATGTACACGATGTTGGTGAGGCCCTCCTTGTAGTACTTGCGCGCCAGCTCGTCGATGAGCACCACCTGGTCGAAGATCTCGCCCACGCCCAGGTTGCGGATGCGCTTGAGCTTGCCGGTGGCGCAGAAGGTGCAGGTAAGGCTGCAGCCGATCTGCGAGCTGATGCAGGCGGTGAGGCGGGTGGGGGTGGGGATGAGCACGCCTTCCACCACATGGCCGTCGTAGGTCCTGAACGCGCACTTCACGGTGCCGTCGGTGCTGCGCTGCTCCTCGGCGAGCACCAGCGGACGCAGCACGCAGCGCTCGGCCAGCTGAGCCCGGAAGGCCTTGGGCAGGTCGCTCATGGCCTCCCACGAACGCGCCTTCTTCTTCCACAGCCACTCCCACAGCTGCCGGGCGCGGTAGGGCTTCTCGCCCAGCTCCGCCACCAGGGCCTGCACCTCTTCCAGGGTAAGCTCGCGGATGTCGGTGGGATCGGCAGCTTCTTCCATTTGATGGTCAGGTACGTTCTGAATTTGATCCGTACCACGCGGAAGGTCAAGCTCGAGCTGTATGCAGTGACGATGCCCAATGGCGGTTCGGTGCATGTGCGAACTCGGTTGATCGTGAGATTACGCCTTCGCGAGAAATGCCAACGCCACGTCTCACAGTCATGCAATTCACAATTTCCTCCTGGCGCGCTGTGAAGGACGATCGTGTCGTTCAATGAGCGAGGATGGAAGCGATTCGAGCACCATTCAGCTAGTTGGTCATCCTCGTCCTCCACGGAAAGTGCGAGCAATTCGATCACCGCGCGGGGGGGCGGTCCAGGGGTTTCCTGACCGAAACAGGAAGAGAGAATGACCTCCACCGAGAAGACAATAAGAGTGAAGCACAAGCGCATACCTGCATGATGAAGTGAATCAGAGGATCGCATAAGGACTCAGTAGCTGCAGGCCCCCCAGCTGCCACAGCCCAAGCCCGAGCAGGAACCAGGGCTTTCATTCAGGGGTCTCGGTCCAGGGAACGCATGGGTCGAGTTGTGTCTGGAATTCGACCAAGGGGAAGAACAGTAGAGCCCTGTTGGTCCTCAATGAACCGGTTGGACAGGATGCCGTGGCGCGTAGCTCAGGTATGAAGTGGCTGTTCAGAAGCCAGATTCCGTCCCTCCATTTCGCTGGCGTTCGGTCTTCGGAAGCCATGACACCCTCAATGACCATGGTCGTTCCGGGCATGAGGATGAGAAGGCCGGTGCTCAAGCATGTCGCCACAGTGATGATCGAGGCCCACGGATGCGAGCGCATGAAGTGCTCCCGAAGTAGTGCGGCAGGTATCCAGATCAGCGTGACTCCAGCCAATGCCACATCCGTCCAGAACCCATACAACGAGACCGGCGTGAACACCACCACCAACTGCCAAAGCCCAAGGCCGAGCAGGAACCAGCGGTTCGTGAGGAAGCGGGGCATGCTTCAGCGATAGGCGTCCTTGCGGTGGGTAACACGTTCCACACGCACCAGACGGACGGTATCGCCAACGGCGTAGATCACGCGGTATTGCCCCACCCGGATGCGCCACAGGTCAGTATGGCCCACGAGCTTTTTGCAGCCCGCAGGGCGCGGGTTCTCCGCCAAGCGGCCTACCGATGCCGCTATTCGAAGCGCCACGTCGGTCGGAAGGGCCCGCACTTCACGGGCGGCGCTCCTCGACCATTCAACCGAATAGTTCACTTCCGGACAGCGCGTTTCTTCAGGGAGCGTACGAGCGCCTGATGGCTTACCGTCGGTTCATTCCGGCGCTGCTCCGCGATCAACCCGTCCAGCAGGTCCTCGATGGCCTCGGGATCCTTGCTGAGGACATCCAGGTCGATCTGCACGATGCGCTTCTTGCGCGCCTCGTCGAAGAGGATGGTGACGCCTTTCATGACCGCAAGATAAGCCCGCCTCAAGGCCGCCCCCCCAGCACCAGTTCCGCCACCTCCAGGTCGAAGGGGGTGGTGACCTTGATGTTGTGGTCCTCGCCGTCCACGAGCGCGATGTTCACCCCCAGGCGCTCCACGAGGGTGGCCTCGTCGGTGAAGGCGGGGTTGTAGG
>JBGAGX010000010.1:0-106947 GCA_044226515.1 Flavobacteriales bacterium
CGTTCATTTCAGCTGCGCGATGAAGTCCCTGCAATACCCCTTGATCTCGTCGCGCACCGTGCGGAACGCGGTCATGATCTCCGCTTCGCTGCCCGTGGCCTTCGCCGGGTCGGTGAAGTCGTGGTGGTGCTTCATGGCCGCGGTGGGGAACCAGGGGCAGCGCTCCTTCGCGTTGTCGCACACCGTGATCACGTGGTCGAAGGTCATGTCGCGGTAGTCGTCCACGTTGTTGCTCGTATGGTGGCTGATGTCCACGCCGTCCTCGCGCATGATGGCGACGGCACGCGGGTTCACACCATGGGTTTCAACCCCGGCGCTGAAGACCTCCGCGCGCCCTCCGGCGAAGTGCTGCAGGTAGCCGTGGGCGATCTGGCTTCGGCAGCTGTTGCCGGTGCAGAGCACGAGGATGCGCATCATACCAGCAACCAGATGATGTTGATGGCGCAGAACTTCGGATCGAACCCGAAGATCAACTGGAGCACGATAAGCGACGTGGTGATGATGATCGGTCTGCGGTGTTTCGAGATGAAGGCACGCATGGCTCAGCAGCAGTTGTCCTTCACGTTCGTGAGCAGCTTGTCCATCTCCTTCTTCAAGGCGTTCCAGCCCTTGGGGTCGATGCAGTAGCAGATGCACCGGCCCTCGATGGTGCCCTGGATCAGGCCGGCGTTCTTCAGCTCCCACAGGTGCTGGCTGATGGTGGCCTGGGCCAGGCCCAGCTCTTCCACCAGCGAGCCGTTCACGCACGTGCCGCGCTTCACCAGGTATTGCAGGATGGCGATGCGCGCCGGGTGCCCCAGCACCTTGGCCAACGCGGCGATGCGGTTCTGGTCGGGGGTGAACAGGTCGGTGCGGATGAGGCCCATGATCGATCTATTGATCGCAATATTACGATGGATCAGGGCGATCGCGATGGAAGGCTCGGAAAGGACCGGAACGGGAGGGGAGCGCTACTTCTTCTCCTTCACCTCCACCGCGCCGGCGGCGTAAATGAAGTAGAGGTCCACATAAGGACGCATGAGCACCGGCATCTTCTTGTTCTTCTCCACCGGCACGATCAGCAGCACCTTGTCGTCCCACTTGGCGCCCAGGAAGCACTTGTACTTCTTGAAGTCGCCGATGCGGGGGTAGCGCTCATCGAAGCTGTCGATGCCGTCGGGCCAGTTGCGCTCGTGGCTGCGGAACACCACCGCGTCGATCTCGGGCTGGCTCATGCCGCGCTTGCGCAGGGCCTCGATGGCGGCGCTGTCGCTCCCCAGGTCGTAGGTGGCGTACAGCTCGTCGGGCTTCAGGATCCGGGCTTCGCGCAGGTTCTTCCAGCGGGGACCGCGGCTGATGGTGGGACGCGGGGCCTGGGCCACCACCTCGTTGAGCGCCTGCTCGGGTAGCACGAGGTAGAAGTCGGCCAGGGGACGCATGTCCTCCGGCATGTGCACATTGTCCTTGGCGGGCACCATCACCACGGCCCGCTTCACGGTGTCGTCCACGAAGGTGCACAGCCGGTAGGCGGCGTAGTTCTGCACGTAGGGGGCATTGGCCGTGCGGGCGCTGTCGTTGCGCAATCCCCCCGGCCACAGCTCCGCACTGCTGAACTTCAGCACCAGCTCCTGCTGCTCCGCGGTGAGGCCGCTCGCCTTCAGGCACTCCTCGCCACCCTTGCTCTTGTGCAGCTTGAACAGGGGGTCGATCGCCTTCGGGTCCGTGATCTTCACCTGTTGCTGGGCGAAAAGAACGGTCGTGGCAAGAAGCAGGAAGGGGGTGAGGAGGAAGCGCATGGAGGGATGGTCCTTCTACGGGATACGCGGCGGAAAGGTACACGCGCCGCCTGCGGACGGCATGAAACCACCGGTCGCACCGCACGGCGACGGCGACCACGATCCCCGGTTCGCGAACTTCCTGCAACTTCGCTTGTCGTACTGTCCATGAAACGCCTTCTCCTCCTTCCCTGCGCCGCCATGCTGATGGCCTGCGGCGATTACGTGACCATGGGCCCTGTGAAGGTGCCCGTTGACCAGAAACCCACCGGAACGCCGATGACCTCCTTCCATTCGTTCACACCCACCGACATCCAGGGCAAGCCGTTCCCGTTCGCGCAGTTGAAAGGGAAGAAGGTGCTCGTGGTGAACACCGCCAGCGAATGCGGCTACACGCCCCAGTACAAGCAGCTGGAGGAGCTCTACGAGCGGTACAAGGACAAGGGCCTGGTGGTGGTGGGTTTCCCCAGCAACGATTTCGGCGGGCAGGAACCCGGTGATGAGGCGCAGATCGCGCAGTTCTGCCAGGCCAACTACGGCGTTACCTTCCCCATGATGAGCAAGGTGAGCACCACCGGTGCGGCCAAGTCGCCCGTGTACCAATGGCTCACCGAGAAGGCCATGAACGGCAAGATGGACAGCGAGGTGAAGTGGAATTTCCAGAAATACCTCATCGATGAGGACGGGCACCTGGTGACGATGCTCGCCAGTGCCACGGATCCATTGAACGATGTGGTGATCAACTGGGTGGAAGGACGCCAATGAGCACGCAGGAGGTCGATCTGTTGTGCATCACCGCCCACCCGGATGATGTGGAGATCAGCTGTGGCGGAACAGTGCTGCGCCACATCGACCTGGGCCGTACCGTGGGGCTCGTTGAGCTCACCGCCGGCGAACTGGGCACCCGTGGCAGCAGCGAGATGCGCCGGCGCGAGGCCGAGGCCGCACGCCAGGTCCTGGGTGCCGCGTTCCGGTACGACCTGGGGCTGCCCGACGGGTTCTTCCGCCTGGAGCGGGAAGACCTCCTGAAGGTGGTGCAGGTGATCCGGCGGCACCGTCCGAAGGTGGTGATCACCAATGCCGTACGCGACCGCCACCCCGACCATGGCCGCGGCGCTCAGCTGGTGGCGGAGGCCTGTTTCCTGAGCGGCCTGCGACGCATCGAGACCTCCGAGGGACGGGCGAAGCAGGAGCATTGGAGGCCGCAGCAGGTGCTCCACGTGGTGCAGGACAACTGGATCGATCCGGACCTGATCGTGGACGTGACGCCTTACTTCGACAAGCGCATGGAGGCCCTGCTGTGCTTCCGAAGCCAGTTCTACGACCCTTCCAGCACCGAGCCCGAGAGCCCCATCGCCACCAAGGACTTCCTGCCCTTCGTCGAGGGGCGCATGCGCTCCTTCGGACGCATCATCCACACCACCTACGGCGAGGGTTTCACCGTGGCCCGCGCCCCCGGGGTGAAGGACCTGTTGGACCTGCAGTAGGCCTTACAACAGGTCGTTCGGCACGGCCGGTACACGACCGGGCCGGTGCGACGCATCGGCGTTCGATGGCAGGAACGGCCTGAGGCGGGAAGCGGCGCGCAGCAGGCCCGTGCAATACCCTTCCAGGTCGAACTGCGGCACCGAGGCCAGGGCTTCGCGGCCCATGTGCGCGTAGTGCGCATCGGTGATGCCGGCGATGCGGAAGAGGCCCTGCCGGAACGCCTGGGCGTCGGCGCAGAGGAGGCCGTTCACGCCGTGCCGCACGAAGCGCACGTTCTCGCCCACCGGACTGGCCAGCACGGGCACGCCGCAGCTCAGGTACTGCTTCAGCTTGAACGCGCTCTTGCACCGGTTGATCTCCGTGTTCAGCAGGGGGGCCACGCCCACATCGAAGCGCGCGATGCGGGCGTGCACCGCACCCTCGTCGCACCACGGGATGTCGCGCACCACCTCGATGGTGAGCCACCGGTCGCCGGCGAACAGGTCCCTGAGCCGCTGCTCCGCCTGGGCGTGGCGTGCGCCCATGATCACCAACTTCGCCCGGAAGCCCAGGTCGTGCAGCGCGGGCAGGAGGAGCTGGTGCATGTTCGCCTCGTGCGTGCCCCAGTAGCAGCCCACCCAGCCGATGGTGAACACGTCGTTGCGCACGATGGGCCGGCCAGCCGCCGACTTGAGGCGGCCGTGGTCGGGCACGGGGCTGGTAAGCAGCACCGCGTGGGGGTTGTGCCGCCTGGCGTAGTGCTGCAGGCCCCTGCTTCCCACGGTGACGAGGGCGCAGGCGCGCATCAGGGCCTTGATGGTGGCGGCCGGTCGTTCGATGTACTCGGCGTCATCGATGTCGTAGATGCAGCGGTCGCCCCGGAAGAAGGTGAGCAGGCGCAAGGCGGCGGCGTAGGGGCCGAACGAATGCACCCGCTGGATCACGATCACCGAGCCCTCCATCGGTCGCAGCAGGGCTTCGAGGTAGGCCCGCAGGAAGGCCAGGATCCGTCGCGGCCGGCGCCCGGGCACCACGAAGGTGCTTCCCACACCGTGCCAGGCCCAGAGGTGCTGCAGCGGATGCACCGCCCGGTACCGGATGCTGGGCAGCTCGGCCTCCTGGTAGGTGAACCAGTAGATGTGGCGGACGTTCATGCGGGTTCCAGTGCAAGGACGCTGGCGGAGGCGCCGGACGCTGCCTGTCCCAGCCGGGCGGTTCAGGAGCGACGTTCGCGGAGGCGGAGCAAGGCGCCCTGCAGGAGCTTCAGGTCGGCCCTGTTGGGAAGCAGCTCGCCCGCTCCCGCACCGGTGTGCTGCATGAAGCGCACCGCCTGGTAGACCCAGCCCACGAGGTAGGCGGCGGTGGCGGTGGCCGCCGCACCCACCGCGCCATGGGCGGGCACCGTGGCCCAACCCATGCCGGCCGTCACCACCAGGCTCAGGAGCGACCCGATGGTGTTGTTGTGCGCGATGCCGATGCCGCTGAAATAGTGCGCGAAGGCCTGGCTGCTGCTGGCGAGCACGATGCCCGGCGCCATCCAGGCGAACACGGGCCACAGCCCCACCACCTCCCTGCCGAAGAGCCGCTGCAGCAGCGGCTCGGGGATCACCAGCAGCACGGTCACCACCAGCACGGCGCTGGCCACGGCCGCCTTCATGATCGCGAGCGTGAGGTCCTTGCGCACCTTGGGGTCGGGCGTGTTGGTCACCTTGCTATAGAGCACCATGGCCAGGCTGCGCGGCGCGAGCCACGCGCTCTCGCTCAGTTGCACACCCACCGAGTACACGCCCAGCGCCTTCGTTCCCTTGAAGTGGTCCACCAGCAGGTAGCTCAGGCGGTAGGTGAGGAGCTGCAGCAGGTTGGCGGTCTGCCCGAAACCACCGTACCGGAGCGTGGTGCGCAGCAGCGGACCCTCGCCGGGGAGCACGGGCGTGCGGGCCGTGGCGCGGTACACCACGATGCTGCTGAGCACCAGGGAGAGCGTGAACGAGGCGTAGCTGGCCAGCACGTAGGCCATGGCGTCGCGCACCGCGAACAGCAGCACCAGCGCAGCGAACACCAGCACCTGGGCCAGGGATTGGAGCGCGGCGATGGCGTTCATCGCCTTGATGCGTTGCTGGCCGAGGAGAAGCCCGAAGTGCGCGGTGAACAGCGCTTGCACGAGCGCAAGGGCCACCACGTGCAGGGCGTAGGCGCGGGGCACCAGTCCGCCCCACCACATCACGGGCGCGGCGAGCACCGCCGTGGCCAGCGACCACGCGTAGGCCTGGTGCAGCAATGCCGCGCGCGGGTACCGGGGCGCCAGGTACACCATGGCCCCGCCGCAGGCCACGTTCGCCGGCAACATGATGAGGCTGAGGCCGAGCACGATGAGGCCGATCTCGCCCAGGCCTTGCGCCCCGAGCTTATGCCCGGCCAGCATCACCACCAGCATGCCGGCGGCGGCCGTCCATACGCGGGTGATCAACGTGCCGGTGACCTGCCTCAGGATCATGACGGGTTCCGTTTCAACCGGTCCAGCTTCATGCGTCGCACGCGGCGCTCCTGCACCGGCGAGTGAACGTAGCGCTTTCCGTCCACGAGCGTGAGGTCGCCCACGGCGCTGATGGTGTGCAGGCCCTTGTTCCACGCCGAACCGGGCAGCGGACCGATGGTGCGCACGGCCTCCTCCGCGAACGCATCGGGCGTGAGCGTAAGCACCCGGTGGATCACCACGCGGTGGCCATAGGTGTGGGCGCTGTCCTGGCCGGGCCGGTAGAGGACGCCCTCATGGACGAAGGGCGTGCCCGCGGGCCGTGCCGAGCGGATGTCCGTCTTCAGCGGGTTGCGCGCATGCGGGGTCCAGGGCCCCAGGAGCGATGGCGCGTGATAAGCGTGGAGGTGCACGTTGGTGAGCGGGGCCTTGGTGCCGAACATCCACCAGCGGCCCTCGTGCTCGAACACCGTGGGGTCGAACAGCGGTTCGTTCAGGAGCCGTTGCACCAGCACGAGGTTCTCACCGTTCGCATCCAGCCGGTAGAGGTCCACACCGCCGCCTTCGGCGTTCTCGGGGATCACATGCACTTCGCCCGCGTGCATCACCACGTAGGGGTAGGAGAGGTGCGTGCCCAGGGAGAGCATGCTGCGTGATCGCTTCAGCACGTTGTCGCGCTTGGGCCGTATGCGGTTCAGCTCGCCGCGTCCCGTGGCCCGGTCGTAGCGCTCGTAGAACACGTTGAGCTGGCCTTCGTCGTCCAGGTAACCGAAGGGATCGGCGCGGAACGCCGTGTCGGCCGGGGCGGGCAGCCAGCGGACGTTGAGGTTCGGTGCGTCCTCCAGCAACGTGTGGATCGGCTGGTAGAGCACCCCCAGGTTCCATTCCTCGTGCTCCTTCAACTGGCGCTGATGGAAGTTGAGCTTGTTGCGGAACTGCATCCAGAGGAACCGGAGGAAGGTGGTGTTGCCGGGGTAGCGGTACAGCGGGGCCTTGGTGGCGCTTGGCCGGCCCTGCGCGGCGTCCTCGTTGCCCTGCAGCAGGTCGCGGCACACGTCCGCGGCCCATGGCACGCTGTGCATCAGCACGGTGTCCACCGTTTCGCGCAGGGAATGGTCGATGGTGGAGAACCAGCCCTTGCGCAGGATCAGGCCGCCATCGAGGCGGGTCGTGAGCCGTTGCAGGATGGCCCCGGTCACCGGATCGCCGCGCATGATCTCCCAGAAGCCCGGGGGGCCGCCTCGGTACTTCGCCTCGTCGCCGTGGTGGTAGCTCCACACGCCGTGGCGCGGCAGCTCCAGGATCTCGCCGCCCAGGATGTTGAACCCGAAGCGGAGGAGCACGTCGGGCGCGGCCTGCCGGATCCTGGCGAGGTCATCCGCGCGGAAGTGCTCCGCGGCGCCGTGCCGGTCGGGTTTGCACACCACCTGCGGCACGGCCCCCAGCAGGTCGCCGAGGTCCTCGGTCTCCATGGCCGCACAGCGGAACCAGCGCCGGCGGTAGGCCCGGTAGAGGGCGGTGCGGAGCGGTGGCTTCGGACCGGGACCGCTGCCGTTCACCACCACCAGCACGGGACGCACACCCGGCACGGCGAGCACCTGCCGGATGCAGGCGGCCTGCCACCGCTGGAAGGTGGTGCCGTTGCACAGGATGCCCACCCGCAGTTCAGCCGGCATGGGCGAGCACACGTTGGTGAATGGCTGCGAAAGCCCTGCCCACGGCGTCCACACTGAAGCGATCGCCCACGCTGGCGCGCACCTGTGCGGGCGGGTAGGCCCCGTGCTCGCGCATCAGCCGCACCATGGCGGCGCTCAGTTGGTCGTCGCTGCGCACGTCGATCAGGATGCCGTTGGCGGGTGTGATGAAGGCGGTGGGGCCGCCGCAGCGCGTGGCGATCACCGGCTTCCCGCTGGCGAGCGCCTCGCCCGTCACCACGCTGAAGGTCTCCACGTTGCTGTTCACGATCACCGAACCGGTATGGGCCATCAGGCGCAGCACTTCCGCATTGGCCGATCGGCCGTGGAAACGAACGGACCCGGAAAGGCCGAGGCTGAGGACCAGTTGCTCGAGCATCCCCCGGTCCGGACCGTCGCCGATGAGGTCGAGGGTGATGGCGGGCTCCTGCTTCCGGGCCTCGGCCATGGCGCGGAGCACGCCGCTCACGTTCTTGGTGCGGTCCACCAGGTCGGCCACCACCATGAAGGCGTGGGACGGTCCCTGGGCCGGAAGCGGACGGTCGAGCCCGGGCACCACGTTGGGCACCACGTCGAACCGTTCGCACAGGCCGTGCTTCACCAGCGCTTCGCCGAGCAGCGGGCTCACCGCGGTGACGGCCGAGGCCTGCCGGAACACCCGCCGGTGCATGTGCTTGCTGCCCCGGTGCTTGGCGGCGTACCGGCCATCGAGGTACTCGCTGCTCTGTTCGCTCACCACGTACGGCACGCCCAGGCGCCGCTTCAGGTGGAGCGCGGTGAGCGCCGGCCGCAGCAGGATGTGCACGTGGACGATGTCGGGCCGGCCGCGTTCCCGGAGCAGGCGCTCAAGGCCCAGGCGCGTGGCCTTCCGGTAGCGCAGGTAGTTGCTCAGCTTGCGCCACGGGGCGAAGGCCGAACGGTCGGGACGGTAGTAGCAGCGCAGCTCCCAGGCCCCGTCCCGCTCGTCCAGCTCCTGTTCATGGTCCTGCGCCAGGTCGCTCAGGGGCACCACGCACAGCACGCTCATGCGCACCTGCCGGGCGGTGGCCAGCACCTGCTTGCGGATGAAGTCCCCCAGCTGCGGGTCGTGGCGGCCGGGGTACCATTTGGGCAGGGCGAGGACGTGCATCAGGGCGCTGCAAAGTAAACCGACCGCTCCTTGTGCGCGGGACGTGTATATTTGCGACCCCGTTGGTGGCGACACCGATGGCCATGGTGGTTGTAGCTCAGTTGGTTAGAGCGTCGGATTGTGGTTCCGAAGGTCGCCGGTTCGAGCCCGGTCTACCACCCAGAAAGGAAAGAGCCCCGGTGAGGGGCTTTTTCCTTTTCGTTCTGGGGAACTGATCTGTTGAAATTGGTGAGAGCCTTCGAGACCATTGGAAGGTATCGATCCGTTCGAACGATACGATATCTTCGGTATCAAACTCATTAACCATGTTGCATAAGGCCCCCCACCTCTCTCGTGCAACGTCGAACGTTGGTGCAGAGCGCCCGCTTTTGAAGGCTGGTACTGCTGGTCGTTGGCGCAAACTCGCGGCAACCTTGTTAGGTTCCGCCACCACGCTCTTTTTAGGTATGAGTTGGGTCATCTTCTCATCCTTGATGGTCAAGGAAAAGGTGACCAATGAATTTACACGCTGTGAAAGCAGTTCGGATAGTGCTATTGCAGAGATGCCACCGACCCTTCAAATGGGAAATGACTCGAAGTGCGATTGGTCCATTTACTACACATTCAAGGACGGGACCTGCGCTGGTCCAGGTAGTGTAACTGTCACAGATTGTGTCACCCCAGCCAGCAACGGTGGGGCGGCAACCGTTAGCGCGCCTCCAACGGCACTGTCACAGATTGTGTCACCCCAGCCAGCAACGGTGGGGCGGCAACCGTTAGCGCGCCTCCAACGGCGCCAACATTGATCAGGGTGGATGTCTACGATATGCCCGGCTGTGCAGGGACGCTGATCATGAGTTGGGATTGCGCATCCGGACCCAACGGCACATATGCATGTGGGGGGGTCACATATCATATCAACGGCAGTCAGTCAAGCGGCGGATTGAGGATTTGCAAGCCTGGGCAATGCTGACGCTGAGAACTTTGGTTGTATCGAGCCGGAGAGCCGTTCGATACATCAAGACCATCAGAATCCGAGAGGTTCTCGTCTTGTTGCTCGTCCTGTGTAACCTCCACAGCATGGCTCAGTTGCGTAACGCGAACTGGGTGTTCACCCATTGGGTCCAGTTCGGCTATGGTGCGCCTCAAGTCATGCCTGGGGTCAACTTTGGAACCGGGAATGCCTCCCTTTCCAACACCCAAGGACAACTGCTGTTATACACCGGCGATACAATGTCCCCCTTGGGCCCTGTTACGGTGTTGAAGCGCGCCAACGGCATAGTCATTCCCGCTCCTTCTCCGTTCTATGCTGGTTACCTGCAAACGACTCAGTCCTGGCTGCTTCTTCCCTGGCCCGGAGACACCACGAAAGTGGCCACTGTCCGCCGGCAATTCGACCAGAACTCCACGGACCGGGACCTCACTTGGCTGATGTTGGGCTGCGTGGATCTCACTGGGAACGGTGGCAATGGGGCCATCACTGCCCCCCCCGTGGTCTTGGACGATAGCATGGCGCATAAGTTGACAGCGGTGCCTCACGCGAACGGTGAGGATTACTGGATCTTAAGCCATCAGATAGCATCGGACGCCTTCTACGCTTATCAACTAAGCGCTGGTGGGGTCGATCCCGTGCCGGTCATCAGCCATGCGGGTTCTGCTTTGCCGCAGTCTGTAGGCGGGTTTCCGTATTATCCCATGATCCATGGCTCTTTGGTGGCCTCCTATGCTGGTGATGCCTTGGTGTGCGTTTCGTTCAGCGCCAACCCTGCGTGGCCTGATACCTCGATCACCGAACTGTTCCACTTCGACAATGCGACTGGCGAAGTGACCTTTTGGGCGGCGCTCGATCCTCACAGGTCTTTTATGGGTGAGGGTGGAGCGGAATTCTCTCCAGATGGATCGAAGCTTTATGTGGCCGAGGTTCCGTACACCACCAATACACTGCGGTTGGTTCAGTACGACCTCAGTGATCCAACGCCAAGTGCGATACTGAACAGTGAGGTGGTGATCCAGGAGACGGTGGGACAAGCTTCCAACCTGATCACCGGTGTGCCGATCGCCGCAGGTCCCGATGGCCGCGTCTATCTCGGAAAAGGCCCCGGCGCACAATTCTTGGCGTTGATCGAGCACCCGGATTCCGCTGGCATGGCGTGCGGGCCTCAACCGAACGGGCTCTTTCTGCCTAACCCTGCGGCCGGCTTCTTCACCATGCCGAATTTCTGCAAGCGCTACCACGACAGCGAAATGACGGTGGGTCAGGCTGAGCCGACCGAAGCGGCGCCCGGGCTCACCCTGTGGCCGGTGCCCGCCGGCGAGGCGCTGCAGGTGTTGGTGCCCGGTGCGGGTCGGCTGGAGGTGCTGGACATGCTCGGTCGGCCCGTACATGTTTCCAGCGCGGCGCGCCAAGGAATGGTTGAACTTGACCTTGGACCGCTGGGCCAGGGTACGTACGTGCTGCGCTACCACGACCGGGCCGGTGCGGTGCTCTCGCGTCCGTTCGTGAAGGAGTAGCCACTAAATCTCTTTGCGGAGAAGCCGGGTGATCCCCGGCTTCTTTCGTTGGCCTCAACAGGAAAGGGCCCCTTGCGAGGCCCTCCCTGACACCAAACACACCGACCTTTTCAGGCCAGCTGCTCTAGATGGTCACTTGCACAGTGGTTCCATCATGGGGTCAAAGGTGCGTTGCGTGCGGACCGGGAACGGTGACACCGGTCACATCACGGACTGACTTTTCGCAGGCTGTGCTTTTCGTTCACCAGGGCCGTGTCGAGGGTCCAGGTGATGCGCTCGCTGCGCGGGGCCTTGCGTTGCGGGCATTCCGCCAGCGTGCAGATCGCGCAGGAATCGGGGATGCAGGGGTCCATGTGGATGAAGAGCTCCACCTCGCGGGCGTTGCGGTCGTTCACCAAGTGCTCGATGGCCGCGATCTCCTGATGCGCCTGTTCCAGGCTGTAGTACCAAGGCAGCGTCACGTGGCAGTCGATGTGGAGCACCGCGCCGTACTTGATCATGCGGAAGTTGTGGAGGTCGACCCACTGGGGCCGCCGGTGCGCTTCGAGCAGGGCGATCACCTCCCGGGCCAGATCCATGTCCGTTTCGTCCATGATCCCGGCCACGCTCCGCCGGAACACCTGCAGCCCGGTGTAGATGATGTACACGGCGAACACGATAGCGAAGAGCTGGTCGAGCCAAACGAGCCCGGTGAAGCGGATGAGGACGAGGCCGCAGACCATGGCCACGGTGCTCCAGGCGTCGCTGAGCAGGTGCGCGCCGCTGGCCTCCATGGTGATGGAGTGGGCCCGCTGCCCACGCTTCTTCAGCGCCAGGCCCATCAGCAGGTTCAGCGCGCCCGCGCCGCCGGCCAGCAGGATGCCCGTGTCGAGGTCGTGCAGGTGCTGGTGGGCGAGGAGGGCCTGCACGGCGCGCCAGATGATGAGGCCGCCGGCGAGCACCACCAGCCCGCCCTCGATGCCGGCGCTGATGAACTCCACCTTGCCGTGGCCGTACGGATGCTCGCGGTCGCGGGGCTTGGCGGCGAGCCACAGGCTGTACAGCGCGAAGCTCCCGGCCGTCACGTTCACGATGCTCTCCAGCGCATCGCTGAGGATGGTGTTGCTGTGCGTGAGGCGCCAGGCCAGGAACTTGACGGCCATGAGCACGAAGCCCGCCACAAGCACCCAGGCCTGCAAGCGGATGTTCGCCCGGGAGGCCCCCATGCGGCAAGTATAGCCGCAGAACCCCCGACGTTCCGCAGGCATGTGACGGCCGTCACATCACGGTCCGTTGCACCGAACGACCTTTGGACCATGAACGGCCAAGGCGCCCCGAAGTGGATGAGGTTCGCAGCGGTATGCCTGCTGTGCATCGGCTTTGCGGTGATCGTGGCCGTTCTTGTTCAACACACCTGACACTTACCGCCATGAAACCGAACGTTGGATCCGCTGACCGCATCATCCGTATCGTGCTCGCCATCGCCTTCATCGGCCTCTACGCTACAGGCACCGTGACCGGTACGCTGGGCTTGGTGCTGCTGGTGCTGGGCGTGGTGTTCCTGGGAACCGCCCTGGTGCGCTTCTGCCCCTTGTACGCCCTGTTCGGCCTGCGCACCTGCCCTGCGGACAAGGCCTGATCGATCACGACCGCATGGCGAAGGCCGGGCCAAGGGTCCGGCCTTCGTCGTTCCACCGCGGCAATGATCAACTTTGCCGCCCATGTTCGCCTTTATCGCCATCCTCTTCGTCGTCGGGTACGCGGCCATCGCGCTGGAGCACCCCCTGCGCATCAACAAGGCCGCTCCCGCACTGCTCACCGGTATGCTGGTGTGGAGCCTGATCACCTTAGGGCACATCGGCGGGCACGAGCCCATTGCGGCGCTCAATGAGCACCTGAGCGGCATCGCCAGCATCCTCTTCTTCCTGCTGGGCGCCATGACCGTGGTGGAGCTGATGGACGCGCACGCGGGTTTCCAGGTGATCACCGACCGCATCACCAGCACCAACAAGCGCGTGCTGCTCTGGGTGATCGGCATCATCACCTTCTTCCTGAGCGCGGCGCTGGACAACATGACCACCGCCATCGTGATGTGCGCCCTGCTGCGGAAGATGATCGCGGACAAGGACGACCTGTGGACCTTCTCCGGCCTGGTGATCATCGCGGCCAATGCGGGCGGGGCCTGGAGCCCGATCGGCGACGTCACCACCATCATGCTGTGGATCGACGGCCAGGTCACCTCGGCCAACATCATCGCCAAGCTGCTCGTGCCCAGCCTCGTGTGCCTGGTGCTGCCGCTGGTGCTGATGAGCCTTCGGATGAACGGGTCCATCAGGCGCCCGAGCATGGTGCCCGGCGATCACCTCACCAACGTGACCAAGGGCCAGCAGCTCACCGTGTTCCTCATCGGCCTGCTCACCCTGCTCGGCGTGCCGGTCTTCAAGCAGCTCACGCATCTGCCGCCGTTCATGGGCATCATGGCCGGCCTGGGCATCCTGTGGGTGTACACCGAGTTCATCCACGCCCGTGGCATCGAGGAGCGCGGCCAGCTGCAGGTCACCAGCATCCTGCGCCGCATCGACCACAGCAGCATCCTGTTCTTCCTGGGCATCCTCGCGGCCGTGGCGGGGCTGGAGACCGCCGGTCACCTGACCCTGCTGGCCGGCTGGCTGGACAGCACCCTGGGCAACCTCTACGCCGTGAACACTGTGATCGGCGTGCTGAGCGCCGTGGTGGACAACGTGCCGCTCGTGGCCGCCGCACAAGGCATGTACCCCATGTCCACCTATCCCGCCGACCACACCTTCTGGGAACTCCTGGCCCTGTGCGCAGGCACAGGGGGCAGCATTCTCATCATCGGTTCCGCCGCCGGCGTGGCCGTGATGGGGATCCTGGGCATCGAGTTCGGCTGGTACGTGCGCCGGATCTCCCTGCCGGCGGCCGTGGGCTACTTCGGTGGCATCGTCACCTTCTGGCTGCTGTGGCATTGAGCCCGCAGGGGACCGCGGAGGAGGAAAGGGGCGAGGGTGGAGTGGCGCGAGAGTGCGCGTGTGAGGTAGGGATGGTGCCCGTGTGAATGGGCGACCGGGCCCGCGTACGAGCCATCGCACCTTGGGTGATCAGATAGACTTGATCCCGTGCAACTTGCACAGCCAGCTGATGTGGCCGGTGTGCAGCCCCTCGTGCCGGATGGCGTGCGTGATCACGTCACGCACGGTGCCGCCGATGGCGGCGAGCCCGGTGATGTTGGGCTGTTCCAGGGCCTCGTTCGTAAGGGTGGGCAGGTGCGCCATCACCTTCTCGTGCACGGCCTTGAAGGTGGCCCACACCTCCTCGTAGGGCGGGCATTGGTCCTTCGGAAGCCCTTGTGAACCCACGCTGAAGTGCTTCGCCCAGCTGAACTTCTCGAACGGACCGCCTGTGGCCCGCAGCAGCAGGCCGTTCTGGCTCACGGCCAGGTGGGCCACCAGCCAGAACTGGGTGTTCAGCGTCACCCCCTCGCACACGAACGCGCGATGCGGGTCGGCATCCTTCAACAGGCTGAGGTAGCTGCGGTTGTACTGGCGGGTGCGGTCCACCATGTGGGCGAGGACCTGGGCTTCGGTGCGCATGGGATGGGTTCGGCGCCCCAAAGGTGTGACCATCGGGCGAACCATCGGTCACCACCGGGTGTTCCACCAGCATGCGCATCACCCTGCTGGTCCTCCTCGCGATCATCGCGCTCTTCCTGCTGCTGGAGGCGTTCACCGCGGTGAGCACCGCGCGCACCGCCCATCAGCCGTATGCCGTGATCGAGCGGCACGGGGCCTTGGAGGTGAGGCACTATCCGCAGGCCGTGCTGGCCTCGGTCGGTTCCCCGGCATCGGGCTATGGCAATGCCTCGAACCAGAGTTTCCGCCGCCTGGCGGACTACATCTACGGCGGGAACGCCACGGGGACCTCCATCCCCATGACCGCGCCGGTGCATATGCAGATGGGACCGGCAGGCAGCCGCATGAGCTTCGTGATGCCCGGTGCCTTCACGGTGGACAGCATGCCCGCGCCCAAGGACCCGGCCATCGCCATCGAGTCGTTCCCCGACTGCCACATGGCCACCCTGCGTTTCGGTGGATTCGCCGACGGCGCCGCCATGCGGGCCCATGCGGCGATGCTGCTTGAGGCCTGCGCCACCCACGGCCTGCAGCCCGCAGGCCCGGTGCGCTTCCTCGGCTATGACCCGCCCTGGCAGGTGATGGGTCGACGCAACGAGGTGGCCGTGCCGGTGCGTTGGCCCCGCTAGAGGATCAACGATCCCGATCGGAAAACACGGACCGTGGTCGCGTGCGCCCGCGCGAGGCACCGGTACCTTCGTGCCCATGTCCGGCAACATCCTCGGCACCGCCTTCCGGCTGGTGAGCTTCGGCGCCAGCCACGACCCTGCGATCGGCGGGGTGGTGGAGGGGTGCCCGGCCGGACTGCGGCTGGAGCGGGAGGCCGTGCAGGCCGAGCTCGATCGCCGCCGCCCGGGCAGCACGCCCTTGGGCACCGCACGCCGCGAGGCCGACACCGTGGAGTTCCTCAGCGGCCTGCTGGATGACGTTACGCTCGGTACCCCCATCGCCTTCGTGATCCGCAATACCGATGCGCGGCCACAGGACTACGACCACCTGAAGGATGCGTACCGCCCGGGGCATGCCGACCTCACCTGGGAGCGGAAGTACGGGGTGCGCGACCACCGGGGCGGGGGACGGGCCAGCGCGCGGGAAACGGCCGTGCGCGTGGCGGCCGGTGCCATCGCCCGCCAGTTGCTCGCCCACCACGGCATCCGGGTGAGCGCCTGGGTGAGCGGGGTGGGGGATGTGCGGCTCGATGGACCTTACACCGACCTCGACCTGGCGGCCGTATGGAACAGCGATGTGCGTTGCCCGGACAGGGAGGCTGCCGCCCGGATGACCGCATTGATCGAACAGGTGCGCGCCGAAGGGGATACCGTGGGCGGCCTGGTGTCGTGCGTGGCCTCCGGTGTTCCGGCAGGCCTCGGCGAGCCGGTCTTCGACAAGCTGCACGCCGACCTCGGCAAGGCCATGCTCAGCATCAACGCCGTGAAGGGCTTCCAGGTCGGGAGCGGCTTCGCGGCCGCCACCATGCGCGGCAGCCTGCACAACGACGCCTACGGCATCGGCAGCGCAGGTGAAGTGCGAACGGCCACGAACCACAGCGGTGGCGTACAGGGCGGCATCAGCAACGGCGAGGACATCGTGTTCGACGTGGCCTTCAAGCCGGCCAGCACCCTCATGCGCACCCAGCGGAGCGTGGACCGCGAAGGCCGCACCGTGGCGCTCGAGGGCAAGGGCAGGCATGATCCTTGCGTGGTGCCGCGCGCCGTGCCCGTGGTGGAGGCCATGGCCTGCCTGGTGCTCGCCGATCATCTCCTGAGACAACGCTTGGCCCGGCTCTGAACAACGGGCGCACGCATCACTTCCTCTCCGACCAACAGACAACGAACAACGCAACCCATGGGCAAGTGGATCAAGCGCATTCTCGCCACCGTAGGCATCCTGTTGCTGCTGCTCATCATCGCTGCGGTGGCCATTCCCGTCCTGTTCAAGGACAAGATCGAGCAGGCGGTGAAGGACCAGGTGAACGCCAGCCTCAACGCCACGGTGGATTGGGGTGAATGGGACCTCAGCGTCATCAGCACCTTCCCCAACGCGGGCATCAGCGTGAAGAACGTGAAGGTGTGCAACGTGGCGCCCTTCGAAGGGGT
Source organism: Flavobacteriales bacterium (assembly GCA_044226515.1). Lineage (GTDB taxonomy): Bacteria > Bacteroidota > Bacteroidia > Flavobacteriales_F > PHOS-HE28 > PHOS-HE28. The sequence continues at coordinate 16,733 of JBGAGX010000010.1, forward strand.
GTGCCTGGCCGACATCGGTAAGCTTGAAGCGCGGATGGGCCTCATGAGCCTCTTCGGCGACCGGATCCTCATCCACAGCGTGGAGCTCGACCACCCGAAGCTCACCTTCAAGGTGCTCGCCGACGGCAGGGCCAACTGGGACATCGCCAAGCCCGACAGCACGTCCACGCCCGCACCGGCCGGCGAGGCGGCGAAGTTCAATGTGAAGCTGAAGCGATGGGAGGTGGTGAAGGGCCACATCGTGTACGACGACGCCACGCTGCCCATGGTGCTCGACCTCGCCGGCGTGGACCACACCGGCAGCGGTGATTTCACGCAGGACCTCTTCGTGATGAGCACGCAGACCCATGCCGACAGCGCCAGCGTGGTGTACGACGGCATCGCCTACCTCAGGAACGCGAAGGCCGACGTGAAGGCCGACCTCGACATGGACATGCCCAACATGAAGTTCACCTTCAAGGAGAACGAGGCCACCGTGAACAAGCTGGTGCTCGGATTCGACGGTTGGGTGGCCATGCCCACGGACGACATCGTGATGGACCTGAAGTGGGACACGAAGAAGGCCGACTTCGTGACGCTGCTGAGCCTGGTGCCCGCTGCGTTCGCCAGCAACCTCGAAGGCGTGGACGTCACCGGCAAGGCCACCTTCAACGGCTACGTGAAGGGCACCTACAACGAGCAGCGGATGCCCGGCTTCGGCGTCACCATCGACGTGGACAACGGCCGCTTCAAGTACCCCGACCTGCCCGCCAGCTGCGACAACATCTTCGTGGACTGCAAGATCACCAGTCCCGAGGGTGCTGACATGGACGGCCTGGTGGTGGACCTGAAGCGCTTCGCCCTGAGCATGGCGGGCAACCCGGTCTCGGCCCGCATGTACCTCACCACGCCCATGAGCGACCCCAACGTCGACGCCGAGCTCAAGGCCAAGCTCGACCTGGCCAGCGTGAAGAAGGTGGTGCCCATGGGCAAGGACGACCTGCAAGGCCTGTTGGACGCGGATGTGGCCATGGCCGGCCGCATGAGCGATGTGGACGCCGGTCGCTACGACAAGTTCAAGGCCAAGGGCTCCCTGAACCTGAAGAACATGGTGTACAAGAGCGACTCCCTTCCCTACGCCGTCGGGATCACCGACCTGCTGTTCCGCTTCAGCCCCCAGTTCCTGGAGCTGGCGAACTACACCGGCACCATCGGCGGCAGCGACCTGCAGGCCAACGGGCGCATCGACAACTACCTGCAGTGGTGGCTGAAGGACAGCACGCTGGCCGGCACCTTCAACGTGAACAGCAGCAAGTTCGACCTCAATGAACTGATGGGCCCGAGCACGCCGGATGCGACCGCCACCACCGCAGCGGCCGATACCGTGCCCATGACCCTGATCGAGGTGCCCAAGCACATCGACCTCCGCATGGCCGCCAACGTGAAGCAGGTGATCTATGACAACATGACCCTCGACAACTGCCGCGGCGGCCTGCACGTGCACGATGAGCGTGTGGACCTGAAGGACGTGTTCTTCAACCTCTTCGGCGGAAGCGTGGAGATGGACGGCGGCTACAGCACGCAGGACAAGGCGCACCCGCGGATCGACCTGCACTACGACGTGAAGGACCTCGACATCGAGCAGACCGTTAAGTACGCCGAGACCGTGCAGAAGATGGCGCCCATCGCCAAGAGCTGCAAGGGCCGCTTCAGCACCGACCTGCAGATGAACGCCGAGCTCGACCAGCACATGATGCCCCTGATGAACACGCTCACCGGCAAGGGTACCCTGCGCACCAAGAGCGTCAGCGTGAACGCCTTCCAGCCCCTGGTCGATCTGGGGCGCGCCTTGAAGCTCACCAAGCTCGAGAACACCACCCTGCAGGACGTCGCCTTCACCTACCGCTTCGCCGATGGCAAGATGATCACCGACCCCTTCGATGTGAAGCTGGACCGTGTGAAGGCGCGGGTGGGCGGCAGCACCGCCTTCGCCGACCAGGCCATCGATTATGACATGACCGCGAAGGTGCCGAGCGACATGTTCGGCGCGCAGGCCAGCCAGCTCGTGGGCGGATTGCTCGGCCAGGCCAACCAGGCCCTGGGCAGCAATTTCACCGTGCCCGCCGAGCTCGATGTGAAGGTGAAGATGACCGGCACCATCGACAAGCCTGTGGTGAAGCCCGTGTTCGCCGGTGGGCAGACCAACGTGGGCAACGCCATCGTGGAGCAGGGCAAGGACCTGGCGAACGAGCAGATCGCGAAGGCCAAGGAGGAGGCCATCGCCAGGGCGCGTGAAGAGGCCGCACGCCTGATGGCCGAGGCCCAGAAGCAGGCGGACGCCCTCAAGGCCCAGGCCCGCAAGCAGGCCGGTGACGTGAAGGCACAGGCCTACAAGGCCGCCGATGACCTGGTGAACGGCGCGAAGGACCCCATCAGCAAGGCCGCCGCCAAGCTGGCCGCCGACAAGGCCAAGAAGGAAGCGGACAAGAAGGAGCAGCAGTTCCTCGCCGAGGCCGACAGGAAGGCCGATGCCCTGGTGGACACCGCCCGCAAGAAAGGGGATGAGCTGATCGCGCAGGCCGCTGCCACCAACACCACCATCAAGTAGGGACGGGACATGTCCCGTCCGCAGGACCAGAACGCGTTGATGGCGAAGGCCCGACGATGACGAACGAACGAAGCGAAGGATGAAGGACGGAAGGAAGGTGTGGGCGACGGCGGTGCTGTGCATCGCCATGGCCTTCCCTGCATCGGCGCAGGACGGAGAGGCCGGACCGTGCGACAAGCCCACCAACAGGGAAGTGCTCAAGCTGTTGGAGGCCGCCGCCAAGTCCAAGGACCCCGGCGAGCGGCACCAGAAGCTGAAGGCCACGCAGGAAGTGGATCCCGAATGTGTGGAATGCCTCTTTCAACTGGGCATCTCGGCCTACAACCGCGCCCGCGCCGGCGCCGGCAAGTTCGATGCGGGCATCGGCTATCTGGAGAAGGTGCGCACCCGGTGCCCCGAATACCACAGCGACCTCTACTACTACCTCGGCACCATGTACTACGCCGAGGACCGCTTCCCCGAGGCGGCGCAGGCCTTCGACAAGTTCCTGAAGTTCCCGGGCGACGACCCGTCCAGGATGGCCAAGGACGTGGACAAGAAGACCAGCGACGTGAACGAGGTGATGCCCGAGCTGCGGTTCTACGCCGACTTCTACCGCGACACGCGCCCGTTCAACCCCGTGGTGATGCGCGGGGTGTGCACCGGTGCGGACGAATACCTGCCGATGTTCTCGCCGGACAACGAGCTGCTCTTCTTCACGCGGGTGAAGCAGGTGCAGGCCAAGGGCGACATCGTGAGCAAGACCGTGGAGGAGCTCACCGAGGCCCGCCGCCCCGATGTGAAGGCCGACTTCGACAGCGGGAAGCCGCTGCCCGAACCCTTCAATACCGGCGACAGCTACGGCGGCGTCACCGTGAGCGTGAACAACAAGGAGATGTTCGTCACCGTGTGCACCCCGGTGCCCGGCACGCCGTACAAGAACTGCGACATCTTCCGCACGCACTACGACAGCAAGGTCGACTTCGGCACGGGCAAGGTGGCCTATGAGTGGACCGCCCTGGAGGACCTGGGCCCCAACGTGAACACGCCCGATGGCTGGGAAAGCCAGCCCACGCTCAGTTCCGATGGCCGCACGCTCTTCTTCGCCACCGTGCGCAAGGAGAGCAAGGGCACCGACATCTACATGAGCACGCGCGACGAAAAGGGGCAGTGGGGACCTGCGGTACCGGTCCCGGGCCCCATCAACACCAGCGGCGACGAGAAGGCGCCCTTCCTGCACAGCGACAGCCATACCCTGTACTTCGCCGCCCGCCCGCCGAAGGATGAGAACGGGAAGGAGGACGAAGCCCGCGGGCACCGTGGCATCGGTGGGTACGATGTCTTCTTCAGCCACCTGAACGACGACGGCACCTGGAGCAAGCCGCGCAACATCGGCAACCCAATCAATACGCCACAGGACGATCACGGGCTCATCGTGAGCGCCGACGGTCGCATGGCCTATTTCGCCAGCAGCCGCTTCCGCGGCGTGGGCGGGCTTGACATCTATGGGTTCGAGCTGCCCAAGGACGCGCGTCCGGAGGAGGTGCTCCTGGTGAAGGGGGAGGTGCGCGATGAGAACGGCCAGGTCGTGAAGGACGCCAGAGTGGAGATCAAGTACCTGGACACCAAGAAGACCGAGGTGATCGAGGTGGACGGCAACGACGGGCGTTACGCCACGGTGCTGCGCCTGAAGCCCGGGGCCGATGTGGTGATGACCGTGAAGAAGGAGGGGCACGTGTTCGACAGCAGGGCCTTCAGCATGGAGGACACGGCGCGCGGCGGGGTTGCGGCCATGGACCTGAAGGTGGAGAAGATCGAGGTGGGGCGCAGCTATCGGGTGAGCGACATCCGCTACGCCACGGGCAAGGCCGACATCACCAGGGGCAGCGAGCACGTGCTCGATGAGCTCATCGTGTTCCTGAAGGAGAACCCCACCATCAAGATCAAGATCCAGGGTCACACCGACAACGTGGGCTCACAGGCCGACAACCTGGCCCTCAGCCACGACCGCGCGTTCACCGTGTACAGCTACCTGCAGGAGCACGGCATTGCCGGTGGCCGGCTCGCGTTCGAGGGCTTCGGGCCCACCAAGCCCATCGCCACCAACGATACCGAGGAGGGAAGAGCGCGGAACAGACGGACCGAGTTCGTCATAACTTCCCGGTGAAGGAACCGGGATGGTGAGTTATTAACATCCAATGCTACATTTGTTGATAACTCTTCGGCCATGAGAACACTCTTCCTCTGGCTTTCAGGTACTTGCGCATTGGGGCTTCAAGCCCAGATCGGACACGGCGGCACCCCCATCGGCTGGGGAAGCAGCAACCTGCACACGGCCACCCTACCGGTGGTGACCTTACCGGCGCTGGACCGCCAGACCCTCATCACCCAGGACCAGCAGACCCATCCGAACGAGGTGCGCTATGGCGTGCAGCGCTTCGTGAACGTGGACGTGATGGCCCAGGCCCAGGTGGACCTCCTGCCGGACGACAGGCAGGTGCGCCGGCTTCGGCTGCACAGCCCCGGTGCCGTGATGTTGAGCGTTCAGTTCGATCAGTTCGACCTGTCGCCCGACACCTGGGTGTTCCTGTACGATGCGGCGCGCAACCGCTACCTCGGCGGCTTCAACGAGCTGAACGAGCTCAGCACAGGCGGTCTGGCCACGGCCGTGGTGCCGGGTGACGAAGTGGTGATCGAGGTGCAGGAGCGTGTGCCCTCAACCGGGGCCTCGCAGGTGCACATCGCCAGCATCACCCATGGCTACCGCGACATCTTCCACTTCGGCGACCAGGGCCTTCTGCGCGACTACGACCCCGGCTACCAGAGCGCGGCCTGCCACAACAACGTCATCTGCCCCGTGGCCGCCAACTGGCAGTCGCAGAAACGGTCGGTGGCCATGTTCCTGCGCCCTGATGGTGCGGGCTGCTCCGGCGTGCTGCTGAACAACACCGCGCAGAACGGGGTGCCCTATTTCCACGTGGCCAACCACTGCAACAACTTCACCAGTGCGCAGTGGGTGTTCTACTTCAACTACGAATCACCGAACTGCGTAGGATCCACGGGGCCCACCACGCAGACCATCAGCGGGGCCACCATCAAGGCGGCGGAGTATTACGACGACCTGTGCCTGTTGCAGCTGGCCACCGCACCGCCCGTGAGCTGGCAGCCCTACTACGCCGGATGGAACCGCGGAACGGCGGCACCCACCAGTTCGGCGGTGATCCACCATCCGCTGTACGACGTGAAGAAGATCACCTTCGACAACAATGCCAGCACCACCCAGTACGTGGGCTCACCTTGGAACACCTACACCTGGAAGGAGTTCTGGGACAGTGGCATCGTGGAGCCCGTGTCCAGCGGGGCTCCGCTCTTCGACCAGAACAAGCGCTTCGTGGGCCACATGTACGACGGGGCCCAGAACTGCACCAACGCATCCACCGTGTACACCCTTTGCGCGAAGTTCAACGAGAGCTGGAGCGGCGCGGCGCCCGGCACGCGCCTGAGCGATTGGCTGGACCCCCTAGGCATGGCTCCCACCACCCTCAACGGGTTCGCTCCGGTGTCCAACCCCACCATGCTGGTGAAGGTGAGGGTGATGTTGGAAGGACCCTATGACCAGGCCGCCCTGTTGATGCGCGATGACCTGCGCGCCCAGGGGCTGGTCCCCTTGAGCGAGCCCTACACCGCCCTGGGCTACCAGCACATGAACGGGGGCGGGGGGGAGAGCACCACCGCCGGTGTGCTCGCCACCACCGGAAGCGCCGCGGTGGTGGATTGGGTGGTGTTGGAGCTGCGGAACAAGACCACGCCCACCCAGGTGGTGGCCACGCGCTGCGCGCTGCTTCTGCGCAACGGCAACGTCGTCTCCACCGATGGGGTGAGCGATGTGAGCTTCACGAACGTGTTGGCCGATGACTACCATGTGGCCGTGCGCCACCGCAACCACCTGGCCGTGATGACGCAGAACCCGGTGGCCATCTCCGCCACCGCCACACTGCTGAACTTCGCGGGCGGGGCGGCCACCTACGCCGGCAGCACGGCCACGAAGGACGTTGCCGGTGTGCGTTGCCTGTGGGCCGGCGATGCGTCGGGCAACGGCGGCGTGCAATACACCGGTTCCGGCAACGACCGCGACCCCGTGCTCACGCGCATTGGTGGTACGGTGCCCACCACCACGGTCACGGGCTATTTCCTCGAGGACAACAACCTCGATGGATCGGTGAAATACTCGGGCACGTCGAACGACCGCGACATCATCCTGTTGAACGTGGGTGGTGCCTCGCCCACCGCGGTCCGCGCCGGCAGCTTGCCCTAGTCCTTGTCGTTCCGGCCCCCCTTGCGCTCGTTGCTGCGCATGCGCAGGTTGAGCGATTCCACCAACACGCTGAAGGCCATGGCGAAGTAGACGTAGGCCTTGTTGACGTGCGCGCCGGTGCCCTCCATGAGCAGGGTCACACCGATCATCACCAGGAAGGCGAGGGCCAGCACCTTCACCGTGCCGTGCTTGTTCACGAACTCGCTGATGGCGTCGCTGGCCACGAGCATGATGAGCACCGCGGCGATCACCGCCAGCACCATGATGAGGATCTCGTTGCTCATGCCCACGGCGGTGATGACCGAATCGAGGCTGAACACGATGTCGATGAGGATGATCTGCACCACCACGCTGAACAGGCTCACGGCCTTGCGACGGGCACCCTCCTTCTCGCGCTTCTGCTCCACCTTGGCATGGATCTCCACCGTGGCCTTGTAGATCAGGAAGAGCCCGCCGAGCACGAGCACGAGGTCCCGGCCACTGAACCCATGTCCGGCCACGTCGAAGAGCGGCGTGGTGAGGCTCATCACCCAGCTCAGGCTCAGCAGGAGCAGCACGCGGGTGATCATGGCCAGGGACAGGCCCACGCGCCGCGCGCGGCGCTGCTCGGCCTTGGTGCCCAGGTCGCCACTGAGGATGGAGATGATGATGATGTTGTCGATCCCCAGCACGATCTCCATCACCGTGAGCCACACCAAGGCGATCCAGCCGTGGGCGGTGAGAAAGACCGAAGGATCGAGCGTGCTCAGGTCCAGCATACGGGCCGCGAAGATACCCGTGGTCCGCTCACACCTTGGCCAGGGCCCGTTCGAGGTCGGCGATCAGGTCCTCGGGGTGCTCGATGCCCACGCTCAGCCGCACCAGGCTCGGGGTGATGCCGAGCTTCGCGCGTTCGTTCGGGTCCACCCCGGCGTGCGTCATCGTGGCCGGATGCTCGGCCAGGCTCTCGGTGCTGCCGAGGCTCACGGCAAGCTTCACCAGGCGCAGCGCGTTCAGGAAGCGGAAGGCACCGGCCTCGCCGTCACGCACATCGAAGCTGACCATGGCACCGGCGTCCAGGCATTGCGCCTCGAACACGGCCTGCTGGTCGGGATCGCTGAGCAAGCCCAGGTAGTACACCTTCGTCACCTTCGGATGCCCGGCGAGGAAGCCCGCCACCTGCGCGGCATTGCGGGCCTGTGTCTCCATGCGGGGCTTCAGGGTCTCCAGGCTGCGCAGCAACAGCCAGCCTGTCCAAGGCCCGGCCATGCTGCCCAGGAAGGTGCGCATCACCTTCACCCGGCCGATGAGCTCCTTCGAGCCGAGGCAGGCGCCCGCGATCACGTCGCTGTGGCCGCCGATGTACTTGGTGGCGCTGTACAGCACAAGGTCGGCACCATGCTTCAAGGGGTGCTGCCACAGCGGACCCATGTAGGTGTTGTCCACGGCCAGCAGCACGCGGTCGCGACCCTGGCCCAGGCCATCGGCCAGGCGGCGGCAAGCGGCGATGTCGATGAGCGTATTGGTGGGGTTGGCGGGTGTTTCCACATAGATCATGCGCACGCGATCGGCCTTGCCGCTGCGGGCCACGAGCTGTTCCAGATCATGCTGCTCCCACGGGTAGAAACCGATGACCTCGATCCCAAAGCGCGTGAGCGTCTCCTTGATGAAGTGGTCCGTGCCGCCGTAGAGCGGGTTGCTGTAAAGCAGCACGTCACCGGGGCTCAGGAACTCGAGCAGCATGGTGGTGATCGCGCTCATGCCGCTCTCGAACACCGCGCAGGCCTCCGCTCCGTCCCACAGGGTCAGGCGGTCCTCCAGGATCTCCAGGTCGGGGTTGTTGATGCGGCTGTAGATCAGGCCCTGCTTCTCACCCGGTCGTGGGTCGCGCAGCCCGTAGGTCACCTCGAAGAACGCCTTGCCTTCCTCGGCGCTGCGGAACACGAAGGTGCTGGTCTGGAAGATGGGGCACTTGATGGCGCCTTCACTGAGCTCCGGCCGGTAGCCGTAGCTCATCATCAGGCTCTCGGGGTGCTTGGCGTGCTCGTTCATGGCCGTTCGGGTTGGGCGGCGAAGCTACCCATGCCCGCATCGGGCCGACATGACCCTGGTCGCATTCCATCAACGCCGGGCGCGCATCACGGTGATCGTCTCGTTGCGGTTCACCGGGTTCAACCAGTGCACGAAGCGGTCCACGAAGCCGGGCCGGGCCACACCCACCACGTCCAGCGGACCGAGCACCTGCTGCACCCGCGCCATGCGGTCGGGCAGGTCCTCCACGCCCACGAAGAACACGTAGTTCGGCCTTCGTTCGGGCCCGTTCCACGCCTCCACGGCCGCCTTCAGGTCCATCGTGGTGTCGGGCATGTCCACCACCGAGGCGTTCCAGTGGAGGCTGTAGTACTTCGGTAGCAGGGGCGGCTCGTGCTCCTGCGAATCCTCCACGATCCATCCGCGCACATCGTTCCGGTGGAGAAGAAGGGACATCGCGTCCACGCGGCTCCGCTTGCTGGTGGAGAAGCAGAGCACCACGAGCAACAGGGTGCTCAACGCCCAGGTCCACCGCAGGATTCCGCGCCAGGTGACGGGGTGCCGCCGCCACCACCCGGAGGCTTGCCGCACCTGTTCCCAGCCCACCACGCCGAGCACCAGGTAGAGCGGCACGATGGGCAGGATGAACCGCTCCTGCTTGTTGGGGAACCACGAATGGACCGCGATGAAGAGCACCACGGGCAGCCAAACCACCAGGGGCGCGGGGCGCCGCACGAAGCCCCAGAGCACCAGCACGCTGAACGGTGGGATGAGGATGCCGGCGAGCAACAGCAGGTAGTTGTACCAGGGCTGCACACCGTAGGTGGTGGTGTTCACCAGGTTGTAGCCCACGTACTCCGCCAGTTCGGCGAACGGGCGGCCCCACAGGAACAGGTCGATCCCGCCCTGCACCACGGCGAGCGGGATGAGCACGCCCGTCCCGTAGGCGAGGGTGGCGCTCCACCGGCGCTGAAGAAGCAGGGCCAGACCCGGGCCCGCCGCGAAGAAGATGGTCTGGAACCGGACGTTGATGGCCATGCCGGCCCAAATGCCCGCCCAGAGCATGGCCCGCATCGTGGTCGTCCGCTCGTCGCGGACCAACTGCCAGGCGGCGAGCATCAGGAAGGGGATGCAGGCCACCTCCACCAGGTTGCGCACACTGAGGAAGGGGAAGATGCCGAACAAGGCCAGAAGGAGGCCCACTTGCCAGGCCATCTGGGCGTCGGCGAGGCGAAGCGCGATGCGGTAGCCGCAGCGCACCACGACCAGGCTCCACGCGGCATGGAGCAGGCGCACCACCACCATGCCCGCTCCCGGGTCGTTGAGGCCAAGGCCCACCAGCAGCCTGAACAGCACATAGTGCAGTCCCACATAGAAGAAGCTGTGACCGCTGGGATGCGGGTCGGCCCCCTGGTTCCACGGCAGCCAGTTGTTGTAGTCCGCACCATCCACCCAGCTTCTGGCGGCTTCGATCACCAGGAAGTGATCGTCGTGGGCGAAGTAGCCACCGGAGAAGAACGCCGCGATCACCCGCGGCACCAAGGCCAGCAAGGTGAGCCGCATGAGCGGGTCGCGGGCGGGTGGGGCGAAGAGGCGGGCGGGCATGCCTGCGGGCAAGGTAGGCAGCCCTGTCCCTTGTGGTACGTCCTTACCCCGTAGCTTCGATGCGCGTTGCACATGTACCGTTCTCTCCTCGGGTTCCTGTTCGCCGCGTGCGCCATCGCGCTCCACGCGCAGGGTGCTCCACGGAGCGTCGACGAACGCCCTGTGGTGGTGCTCACGGCCTCGCCCGATCTGCGCTCCAGCGTGGACCGTCTGCCTGAACTGCGGTCGCGCGGGATGACGGTGGCGGTGATCGTGGGACCCGGCTGTTTCTTCGGGCGGGCCCCGGGGCTGATCCTGCCCGCGCTGCGGGAACTGCCGGGGGTGGTGGCCGTGATCGATGTGCCGGTCGGTGGCAAGGTCCGGAAAGCGCTCACCGAGGCCCAACGCACCGGGGTCGACTACTTGAACGACCTGCTCGCCGGCACCTTCGAGCGGACCGATGTGCTGGCACCGATGGATTGGTCCGCGCATCCGCAGGACCACGCATTGGAGCCCCCGGTGCTGGAGTGCGCGCGTGTACACACTGGCCATGGCGGCGGACGTTCCTGGCTTCCGCAGACCCTCGACTGGACCTGTGGAAACGCCTACAACAGCGAGGTCCTGGACGGTGTGGTGGTGGCCAGCACCTTCTTCATCGAGAGCAACGGCGCGGTGGATCCCGACCTCTACACCTGGACACAGGCCGACATCAACAGCGTGAAGGCCCAGGTGATCGATGCGTGGAGCATCTGGAGCTACACCGCCAGCCTTTTCGGCCGCACCGTGACCGCGGTGATGGACTGGTACGAGCCGTCGGGCGGTGTGCCGGTGCAGGCCTACGAACCGGTGACGCGCCCGAGCACCTCGGACAACCTGTGGATCGATGCCATCCTGGGCAACACCGGTCGCACGGAGGCGGGTGCCTTCGGCAAGCTTTACGCCTTCAACCACGACCGCCGGTCGCAGCTCGGTGCCGATCGGTCGCTGTGCGCGTTCGTGGCCTACAACCCAGGCGCTGCGCCGAGCCAGTTCACCGATGGCAAGATCGGTTATGCCTACCTCGGCGGGCCGTACATGCAGATCCTGTGGCGGGCGAACGGCTGGAGTTCCACCCAGATCAACCGGGTATACGGCCATGAAACGGGGCACATCTTCCATGCCTTCGACGAGTACACCGCCTCCGGATCGACCAACTGCGGCCGATCGTTCAATGGGCGCCCCAACAGCAATTACCAGGGCAGCACCTGCAACGGCACGGCCGGCTGTGTGATGATCAGCAACGCCTTCAGTGGGAGCGGGGCCACGCGCAGCTGGAACCTCTGCGCGCATACACCTTATCACCTCGGATGGCAGGGCCTTCTGAACGTCCCCATGGCCCTGGCGCCGTTGAACGACAGCGTCCTCACCGCCGTACCCTTCACCCTGCGCTTCGATCGGGCCGGTGCTCCGGCCTCGGCGTTCGGCTATGTGAAGGTCCATGAGCGCACCACCGACACGCTGGTGTACTGCGGCTACGTGGGGCAGGCCGATACCCTGGCCATCACGCTGGTGAACGGCCTTTACCGCTGGGTGGTGACACAGGGCAACACGAGCACCGGCAGCGGCTTCGCCGGCCGCATCTCGTCCGCGGCACTGTTCACGGTCAACGCACCCCTGAACGCCGCGTTCTCCCGCAACCTCGGCACCATCTGCGCGGGCAGCACGGTCCAGTTCCAGAACATGAGCACCGGCGCACCCTCCAGTTGGACCTGGGGCTTTCCGGGCGGTACGCCGACAGCATGGACCGGTGCCTTCCCTCCACCCGTGCGGTACGATCTTCCCGGCACGTACAGCGTTACGCTCACCGTGGGTGATGGGCTGGGCACCGACACGGAGATGATGGCCAGTGCGGTGACCGTGACCGGCGGCGCAGCGCTTCCGTTCGCTGAGGGATTCAACGGGCCGGCTTTTCCGCCGAGCGGTTGGACCGCGTCCGCAGGGGGCGGAGTGGGGCAGGGCGGCGGCGGACTGACGTGGGCCATGGTGCAGGAGTCCTCCTGCGCACAGGCGGGTGCGGCCGGCGTTCCGGCCTGGTCCTACGCGGGAGGTTACGCGTTCCCCACATTGAAGACCCCGAGGATCGACCTGACCCAGGCGAGCGTTCCCTATGTTCGGTTCAAATACAGCTATGCGCGCCGGTCCACGACGCCCGGGGGGACGCTCACCCTTACGGCCAACAACTGCAACTTCACGCGCTTCGCGGAACTGTTCAACCGCAACGACACCGCCCTCGCCACCAACGGAGGGGCCGTGCAGGCCTCACCGGCCTGGTCGCCTGTGAGCTGCAGCGAATGGCGCGAGGCCGTGCTCCGGCTCGACAGCGTGAAGGGGCATGTGGCCGAGCTCACGTTCCGCTTCGGGGTGTTCGCGCCCGATCAGGACGTGCACGTGGATGACGTCTCGGTCTTCGATGGGGTGCGGTTGAAGGTGAAGGTGCTGCTCGAGGGCCCGCTCGATACACAGACCGGCCTCATGGCCGATCAGCTCCGTGCCGGCGGCTTCGTCCCCTTGAGCGAACCGTATTCGGCGCTGGGCTTCACCTGGACCGGTGAAGCGGGGGCGCGCACCACAACGGCCGCTGTGCTCGCGGTGTCAGGCACCGATGCCGTGGTGGACTGGGTGGTGGTGGAACTGCGCGATGCCGTTGACCCCACACGCGTGGTGGCCTCCGCGGCGGCGCTGTTGCAGCGGGACGGTGATGTGGTCGACACGGACGGCCTGAGCGGCGTTCGCTTCCCGGCTTTGGCGGGCAGCTACCATGTGGCGGTGCGGCACCGCAACCACCTGCCCGTGTGCACGGCGGCCCCGGTGGCGGTGTCCTCGGCCATGCCCACGTTGGACCTTACGCTGCCCACCACCACCACCTGGGGCAACGATGCCCGGAAGTCCGTGGGGCCCTACATGGCCCTGTGGTCGGGCGATCACTTCCGCGACCAGAGCCTTCGCTATACAGGCCCCAACAACGATCGCGACCCGATCCTGCTGCGGATCGGCGGCACCGCGCCGACGGCCACCGCGTCCGGTTATCTGCCCGAGGATTGCACCATGGACGGCGTGGTGAAGTACACCGGGAGCGGCAACGACCGGGACAAGGTGCTGCTGAACATCGGCGGCACGGTGCCCACCGCCGTACGCGCCGGGCAGCTGCCCTAGCTTTCGCTCCGGTACGAGGATGAGCCAGCTTGTGGGGATGCGTGATCGGTGGGGGGCGGCCTGGCGCAAGCCCGGTTTCCGTCGCGCCCTGCTCCTCGGGGCGCTGTTCGGCGTGCTGATGGCCGGCATGTTGCCGGTGTTCTTCAAGCACCTCGATGCCAGGGCCGGCATCGTCCCGCCGGACCCCCTGCTCAACGCCATACCCGCCATGGAGGTGGCGCTGCCCGTCTTCCTGGTGCTCTATGCGGCGGTCGTCCTGGGCGTGGTGCGCCTGTCCTTTCAGCCGTTCGCCTTCGTGCGCATGGTGCATGCCTATGCGCTGCTGCTGGCCCTCCGCATGATCACCATGTGGACCCTCACGTTCGAGCCACCGCCCGGCATCATCCCCCTGGTCGATCCCGTCACCGCCATCTTCTATCCCGGTGCGGAACCCTTCCTCAAGGACCTGTTCTTCAGCGGGCACACCGCCACGCCCTTGCTGTTCGCCTTCGCCGTGGGGCCGGGCGCTGCGCGCCGGTCATTGGGTGTAGCCGCGGCCGTGGTGGGCACACTGGTGCTGGTGCAGCATGTGCACTACACGGTGGACGTGCTGTGCGCCCCCTTCTTCGCGTGGCTGGCCTGGAAGCTTTCGGCGTTCTCGCTGCGCACCACCGGGGCGCTCAAGGGTCCCGCCTCGGAAGCCGTTTGAGGTAGATGCCGCTGGCCGTGCCCTCCACGATGGAGGTTGGAAGCAGCGCCTGCAGACCGGCCGTGATGCGGTTGAGCAGGCCGGGGACCACCTCGGCCCTGCCCTTGTACATGGCACGCACGGCCGCCTTGGCCACCGGTTCGGGCGGCGTACCGAACTTCCGCGCCAGGTCGTCCATGGCCGTCATGTTCGCACGGGCCGTGAACCCCGTGATCACGCTGCCTGGACATACTGCGGTCACGTTGATCCCGCTGCCCTTGAGCTCCATGCGCAGCGACCGCGACCAGCGAAGCACGAAGGCCTTGCTGCCGCTGTACACCGCCATGCTGGCCAGGGCATGGTAGGCCACCATGCTGGCGATGTTCAGGATGTAGGCCTCCTTGCGGGTCCGCAGCACGGGCAGCAGGCGGTGGGTCAAGACCACGGGAATGTCCATGTTCAGGCGCATCATGCGCTGCTGCTCCTCCAGGGAGGTATCCCCGAACAGGCCCCAGAGCCCTTGGCCGGCGTTGTTCACCAGCACCTCCAGCGGTCCGTCCACTTGCTCCACGGCCTGCGCCAGTTGTTCCACCGCGCCCGGGGAAAGGAGGTCGAGGGCCACCACCTTCACCCGGCCGCCGTTCAGTCCGCCGGCCTCCCGGCTCACGTCGTCCAGGGCGGCGGCGGTGCGCGCGGTAAGGATGAGGCCGTGGCCTTGGCGCGCCAGTTCCATGGCGATCGCGCGGCCGATGCCCTGGCTGGCGCCGGTCACGAGCGCGTAGCCCTTCGTGGTGTTCATGGGATGTAGCGTTCAGTGATGGGTGCGCCGGTGGCCACATCGGTGCCGTAAAGGTCCACCCAGGCCACCTTGGGACGCCAGGCGTCATCGTCGGCCTGCACGTACACATGATGCAGGCGCGCCATCCGACCCTTGAGCATGAGCCAGGCCTCGGCCTGCCCGCCGGGCCGCAACTGCACCACGAAAGGGTACCTGTCGCTCGCCACGAACTTCATGCTGGCCATGCCATCGGTGGTGTGCCGATGGCTCACCCCGTAGGCGATGGTGCGCTCGATGAAGTTCAACGGCTCGCGTTTCCCGCCCTCGGTGTGGCGGATCCATTGCACGCGCACCGGCTCCTTCGGATCCAGTTGTCCGAGCCCGTCACGCCGGGCCTCGTACACGATGGTGTTCGCGTTCTTGTTGCGCTGGATGTAGAACAGGAGGTCCTTGGACGGCTGCGGGACAGGGAATCCGGCGAACACCGAACCGCCCGGGGGCGCGGCCGGTTGCGACCAGGCGGTGAAGGCGAGGAGCAGCAGCGGCAGGAGCGCCGCCCGCTTCGGCTGGTTCACCGGACCAGGTGTTGGAACTTGTGGTAGAGCGGGGTGGGGGAATCGGCCGTCTTGGGGGCGTACTTGCCGGCGATCACCGGGATGTACATCACGCGGCGGCGGCTCTCGGCACCCACCAGGCGCGAGCGCTGCACCCGGTGCCAGAGGCGACCATCGTGCACCGTGAGGTCACCCGCCTTGATCGCGAAGCCCACCTCGTCCTTGTCGGGCTCGTTGTCCATGAAGTAGCGCTTGCGGAACACCATGTTCCACAGGCCCTGGTTGTGCGTGCCGGGGATCAGGCGCAGGCCACCGTTCTCGGGCAGCTGGTCGTCCAGATGGATGCCCACGTTGAGCATGGGACCGATCCGTTTGCCCAGGAACACGTCGCGGATCGAATCGGTGTGCCAGCCCATCTGGGTGAAGTTGCTGGCGTCGGTGTTGACATAGTGGTTCACCACCAGACCGTCCTTCTCATTGATGCCGAGGCGCGCATCGGGGCCCACCAGCTCCAGCAGCGCGTTGAAGCGGGTGTCCTTCAGCAGTTCGGCCAGCACCCCATGATGCTGGTTGGCGAAGGCGAACCGCTGCACGATCCGCCTGCCGTCCACATCGTTGCCGAACTTGACAGGGGTTCCGTTCACCACCTTCCGGTCCTCCTTGATCCATTGGTCCTGGACCTGTTCGATGGCCTTCAGCACGGTGTCCACCATGCTGCGGTCAAGGAAACCAGGGAAGTGAAGGAAACCGTTGGTGGCGAAGAACTCCTTCTGGGCGGCGGTAAGACGCTCGCCAAGCTGGGAACTTGCTTCGATGATCCGTGCCACGGGCAATAGGTGCGTGAGGGCGGCGAAATTACGGTTCAACTTCCGATCATGCGCTGTTAACGTTCGTGAACCTCTTTCACCCCTTTCCCGCGCGCTCCCGACGGGGGTATTTTTGCGCTCCCTTTCCCACCCATGAACATCGTCGTCCTCTCGCGCGACACGAAGCTGTACTCCACCAAACGCCTCGTGGAAGCGGCCCTTGCGCGCGGGCACGAGGTGCGCGTGGTGGACCACGTGAAGTGCGACCTCAGCATCGAGAAACGCAACCCCCAGGTGATCTACAACGGCGAGGCGCTCTGTGGCGTGGACGCGGTGATCCCGCGGATCGGGGCGAGCGTTACGTTCTACGGAACGGCGGTGGTGCGCCAGTTCGAGATGATGAAGGTGTTCACCACCACCGAGAGCCAGGCCCTGGTGCGCAGCCGCGACAAGCTCCGCAGCCTGCAGATCCTCAGCCGTGCAGGACTGGGCATGCCCAAGACCATCTTCACCAACTACAGCAAGGACGTGGAGAGCGTGGTGGACCGCGTGGGCGGGGCGCCGGTGATCATCAAGCTGCTCGAAGGCACCCAAGGCATCGGCGTGGTGCTGGCCGACACGAAGAAGGCCGCGGTGGCCGTGATCGAGTCGTTCAACAGCTTGAAGGCCCGGGTGATCGTGCAGGAGTTCATCCAGGAGGCCCGGGCGGCCGACATCCGTGCTTTCGTCGTGGACGGACGGGTCGTGGGCGCCATGCTCCGCCAGGGCAAGGAGGGGGAGTTCCGCAGCAACCTGCACCGCGGTGGCAAGGCGCGCCTCATCGACCTCAGCCGCGAGGAGGAGGTGGCCGCCATCAAGGCGGCCAGCGCCCTGGGGCTCCACATCGCAGGGGTGGACATGCTGCAGAGCGACCGCGGGCCGCTGATCATCGAGGTGAACAGCAGCCCCGGTCTTGAGGGCATCGAAAAGGCCACCGGGCACGACATCGCCGGGGAGATCGTGCGCTTCGTGGAGCGTCACGTCTAGGGCTCGTACAGGTCCATCAGGCCGCCCTGGAACGGCGTCCACAGGCAGGCCTTCGCCCCGCAGGCCTTCAGCCCCGTGTTCGTCCACCCGTTGCAGGTGCCGAACAGGGTGTAGGTGCCCACGCCTTCGTAGAACACATCGGTGCGCTCGTAGTGCGCACCCTCGATGCGCACCGGCAGCCCTTCGGCGCCCGGCTTGAAGCTCGCACGGATGTAGCGGACCAGATCGAGGAAGGCCCGATCGCTCAGCGTGAAGCGCCGGCAACGCGGACCGGGCGCAGGCTCGTGGCACCAGGTGATGTGCATGGCGGACCCGCCCAAGCCGAAGGCGGCCTTGAACGCCGTGCTGGCCTTCAGCTCGGCCCAGGTGGGCGTGTCGAGGTAGAAGCCCTTGTCGCCCCAACCGAAGGCGATCCAGCGTGCGGCCGTGTCCGGGCTTTGGGCGTGCTTCGCGTCGAGCATGGTGCGCCAGTCGTGCCCCGCGTGATGCACGGGCAGCACCAGGTCGGTGTGCACACCGTTGCTCACCAGGTACACCGTATGCGGGCCAGGTCTTCCTGCGGGGTTCACGGTCACCTTGGGCAACAGCCAGGCCGCCAGGAGGTAGAGGGCCACCAGGCCGACCAAGACCCCGCACACCCGTGCGAGCCGCTTCACGAGACGGAGCAGAAGCTTCGGTCCGGCCAGGGCGGTCATTGGGCACGAGCTCAACCGAGCAGGTTCTTCCCGCTCACGTCCACCACGAAGCGGCCACGCAGGAATTTCCGGCCCAACAGGACCTGGTGCTTCATATCGCTCCGGTCGAAGAGGGTGAACTGGGTGCGCACGGCATGGCCGTTGAGCCTCACACGCGTGGTGATCAACCAGCGCCGGCTCGCATCGCCGTTGCTGCTCTTCACCGTTACCCGTTGGAAGCTGCGGAACACCTTGGTGACGCGCCGCCCGCCCATGCGGATGGTGACCAGCAGTTCCTTCCGGCCGTCCACCGTCCGGGTGCGCACCTTCTGGAAGTGGAGGGCGCTCCGGTATGCCCCCGTGTCGATCTTGGCCTGCACGCGCGCCACGCCGAGACCGGGCAGCGCGATGTGCTCCAACCTGCCGATCGTCACCTTCGCCCCTGGCTTCTTCATCCACCACAAGGTTAGGCCGCACGCGGGTGGTCCGGCAGCCTCGCCCGGGCGACCTTTCCATGCGCTGCGGTGGAAAGCGTGAATGAAGTGTTAAGGTGTTGGAAGCGACACGGGTATGGGCCACCTTTGCGAACCACCCATCAACACCATGAAGATCCGTTCCGCCCTCGCGCTCGGCCTGATGCTCGGCATCACCGGCCCGATCGTCGCACAGACCGAGAAGAGCCCCACCCTGGGCCAGCAACCCGCCCAAGTGCCGGGCTACAAGAGCTATGGCGCTCCCATCACCCCCGACGGTGCCGTGCCCGTCGGGCAGTTCGTGAAGGAGGCGCACGAAGGGGAGGCGGTGCCGGTGAAGCTGAGCTGCGAGGTGATCACCAGCTGCACCAAGAAGGGCTGCTGGATGGATGTGAAGCTGCCGGATGGCGGTGCGATGAAGGTGCGGTTCAAGGACTACGGCTTCTTCGTTCCCACGCACGGGCTGGAGGGCAGGCAGGCCATCCTGGAGGGCAGCGGCACCAAGGAGGTGATCGATGTGGCCACCTTGCGCCACTACGCCCAGGACGCCGGCAAAAGCAAGGAGGAGATCGAGAAGATCACCGAGCCCGAAACGAGCTGGACCTTCGAGGCCGTGGGCGTATTGATCAAGGAGTGAGCGCACGACCGCACGGAGCTGTCCGGCCCGTCACCCGCACCCGTGGGAGGCGGGCCGGACCCTTGTGGGCCTTGCTGCTCCCTGTGCTGCTGAACGCGCAGACCCGGCACGACCTGCTCACCGGCCGTGAGCTGGGCTTCGTCGGTGTCGGGCTCGGCCTGCATGGGACCGCATGGGCGGTATCGTCCAGGCCATGGGACCGGCCGCTCCAGCTGGATCCCGCATCCGTGCCGCCGATCGACCGGATCGCGCTGGACCGCTGGGACATGGATGCGCACCGGGCGAGCAACCTGCTTTTCGTGCTCGCGGCGGGCGGTTCGCTCACCGTGGGTGCCCTGAACCAGCATGGCCAGGACCCCTTCCTGCCGGCGGCGATCTCGCTGGAGAGCCTGTTGCTCACCAGTGGGCTCACCAACACCGTGAAGGAGCTGGTGCGGCGCCCCCGCCCGTACGCCTACGGCGACCTGGCCCCGGCGGATCTGCGCGCCAGCGACGAGGCCTACGTGAGCTTCTGGAGCGGACACACCGCGAACACCGCGGCCCTCACGTTCAGCACGGCCGTGATGGTGCAGCGCTCCGACGCCTCGCCCGCCCTCAAGACCGGTACGTGGATCGGTGCGGCGGTGCTCCCGGCGGTGATGGGCGTGATGCGCGTGAAGGCCGGTCGCCATTTCCCCACCGATGTGTTCACAGGCTACCTCGTGGGGGCCGGTGTCGGCATCCTGGTGCCCTACTTTCACCGCGCCGAAAAAGGGGCCCCGGCCCATTGACATGAACACGTTCGCATTGGCCGTGCACGGCGGGGCCGGCACCATTTCCAGGGAGCAGATGAGCGCCGTGCGCGAGAAGGCGCACCGCCAGGCCTTGGAGGACGCCCTGAGCGCCGGGCATGCCGTGCTGAAGGAGGGCGGCTCCGCACTGCACGCCGTGGAGCAGGCGGTGCGTGTGCTGGAGGACTGTCCGCTGTTCAACGCCGGGCGCGGCAGCGTGTTCAACGCCGATGGGCAGCACGAGATGGACGCCAGCATCATGAACGGGGCGGACCTCGCGGCCGGTGCCGTGGCCGGGGTGCAGAACGTGAAGAACCCGGTGGCGTTGGCGAGGCTGGTGATGGAGCGCAGCGGCCACGTGCTCGTCAGCGGCATGGGCGCCTTCGAGTTCGCCCATCAGCAGCGGGTGATCCTGGAGGACGATCAGTACTTCTTCGATCAGTTCCGGTACGACCAGTGGCAGAAGGTGAGGGGCAGCTCCTCCGTGCACCTGGACCACGATGAGGGCGACCGGAAGTTCGGCACGGTGGGCGCCGTGGCGCTTGACCGGCACGGGAACCTCGCCGCCGCCACCAGCACCGGAGGCATGACCAACAAGCGCTACCAGCGCATCGGTGACAGCCCCATCATCGGGGCCGGTACCTATGCGAACAACGCCTCCTGCGCGGTGAGCTGCACCGGCCACGGGGAGAGCTTCATCCGTGCCGTGGCCGCCCACGACGTGCATTGCCTGATGAGCTACAAGGGCCTCCCGCTGGAGGAGGCCGTGCGCCAGGTGGTGCACGAGAAGCTCCCCCCGCTCGATGGTGAGGGGGGGCTGATCGCCGTGGACAGGAACGGATGGATCGTGCTCGACTTCAACAGCACCGGGATGTACCGCGGGCACATGGGGGCCGACGGCGAGCCCCACACCGCGATCTGGCGGTGACGCCTTTGTGCCCCGCTCGGGCCAAGCCCTATTTTTGACAACAGGCCCTATCCCGGCCAAGCCCCCCATGAAGCTCCGATCCCTCCTCCCTGCGGCAATGCTCCTGTCGGTCCTGCACGCCCATGCCCAGGATACGTTCTGGGGAATGTCCTCCTATGGGGGGCAGAACAATGCCGGTTCCATCTTCACCATGGACAACGCGGGGGTCTTCACCAAGCGCGCCGACCTGCAGCTGAACGATGGCAACACCGTGCGATCCGAGCTCACCAAGGGCACGGACGGCTACTACTACGGCGTGAGCTACGGCGGCGGGCATTACGGGGTCGGCCTCATCTTCCGCTTCGATCCCGCCACCAGCGCCTACACGATCCTCTACCACATGGAGCCCACCACGGGCTCCAACCCGGACAAGGGCGTGATGCAGGCCACCAACGGCAAGCTGTACGGGGTGTGCCGCTATGGCGGTGCCAACGGGAAGGGCTCCCTGTACGAGTTCGACCTCACCACCAACACCTTCACCAAGCGCCACGACTTCGACGGCACCGCCACCGGTCAGCAACCCCGCGGCCGCCTCTACCAAGTGGGCAATGCGCTCGTGGGGGTCACCCAGGAGGGCGGCACCAACAACGTGGGCACCATCTTCGACTTCAACATCGTCACCAACGTGCTCACGCGTCGGGTTGCGCTCACCAGCGCCACCCAGGGGGCGAACCCTGCCAGCGGCCTGGTGCCCAACAACGTGAACGCCCAGCTCTACGGCACCTGCACGGCCGGCGGCGCCAATGGGCTTGGTACCGTCTACTCCTACAACGCCACCACCTTCGGCTTCACCAAGCGGGCCGACATGACCAGCACGAACGGCGCCACGCCGTACGGTGAGCTCGTGGCCGTGGGCAACGTGATGTACGGCCTGGCCTCGGCCGGGGGCACGTTCAACATCGGCACCATCTACAGCTGGGACATCAACGCGGCCACCTACAACAAGCTCTTCGACCTCACCACCAGCAGTGGCAACACGCCCTACGGTCGGATGACGCTGGCGAGCAACGGCCTGCTGTACGGCATCACCAGCAAGGGCAGCACAAGCGACCGCGGCGTGCTCTTCTCCTTCAACACCACCGCACCGGTCGGCAGCCAGTTCACCGTGCGGTACAACCTGGCCTCAGGCAACGCGGGGGCACCCTACGCAGGCCTGCTGGAGGACGCGGCGGGGACCTTCTACGCCACCTTCAGCGCCAATGGCAGCAACGGCCAGGGGGGCATCGCCCGCTTCGTGGTGGGCACCTCGGTGACCTATACGGAGATGCTCGCCTTCGGCAAGTCCACGGGCGCCTATCCCAAGGGGGCGCTCATGGAGGCCTCGAACGGGCTGCTCTATGGCCTCGCCTCGGGCGGAGGGACGAACGGGCTGGGCACCGTGTTCTCCATCGACCCGGTGACGTACACGTACACGCCAAGGGCCAACTTCAGCTCGACCACGGGCTCGTCGCCCACGGGCCGCCTGGTGCAGGTGGGGCAGAAGCTCTTCGGCGTGTGCGAGACGGGCGGGACCAATTCCGGTGGAACGCTCTTCAGCTTCGACCTCACCGCCAACACCATCACCAAGATCCTGGACCTGCAGAACACCACCGGGAAACGCCCGCTGGCCGGCATGACCTTGGCGTCGAACGGCCTCCTGTACGGCACCACGGCCGAGGGCGGAACGGGCAGCTTCGGCACCATCTACACCCTCGACCCTGCCACGAACGCGTACACCGTGGTGCACAACTTCCCTCCGGGCGATGGGTCCGTGAGCACCGCGGAACTTCTTCAGGCCAGCAACGGGAACCTGTATGGCGTGCGCGGGGGCCAAAGCTCGCTGGGCCTCGTCTTCTGCCTCATCCCGGCGACGAACACCGTCACCATCCCGGTGACCTTCGATGGCACGAGCGGCTCGGCGCCCACCGGCGGGCTGCTCGAAGCGCAGACCGGCAAGGTCTACGGCATCACGCGGGAGGGGGGCGCGAACGGAGCGGGCGTGATCTACAGCTTCACGCTGGCCTCGAACACCTTCACGCTCGAGCACGAGCTCACCACCGTGGAGGGGGCATCGTCCGAGGGGGGGCTTGTGCTCGGGTCCGATTCGAAGCTGTACGGCATCTGCTCCGAAGGCGGCACCTCGGATGCGGGCACCTTGTTCCAGTTCGATCCGGTGAGCAGCAGCTTCACCCTGCTGCGGGCCCTTTCCTACACCGACGGCGCGGCTCCATTGGACGGCTTTCTGAAGCGCTCCGCGGCGGTGCCGCCCACGGTGAAGCTGGCGGCGAAGGTCTTCCTGGAAGGGCCGTTCGTGAGCGGAACAGGGCTCATGAACGACAACCTGCGCGCACAGGCGGCGTTCCCCCTCTCCGAGCCCTACACGGCCCTCGGCTTCACCGGTGTGGTGGCGGGTACGATCAACGCCTCGGTGCTTGCCGCCACGGGCAATGACGCGATCGTGGACTGGCTGCTCGTGGAGCTGCGCAACAAGACCAACAGCGCACAGCTGATCACGGCCGTACCCGCCCTGCTGCAACGGGATGGCGATGTGGTGGCCTTGGACGGCACTTCGGTGCTCACCATGAGCCAGGCACCCGACAACTATTATATCGCCTTCCGCCACCGCAACCACCTGGGCGTGATGACCGCCGCGTCGGTGGCCTTGAGCGGCAGTCCCACGGTGTTGGACATGACCACCGGCGCGGTGGCCACCTACGGGATCGCAGCGCAGAAACAGGTGGGTGCGAGCTGGGTGAGCTGGGCCGGCAACACGGCCCCGAACAACCAGTTGAAATACACCGGCAGCGGGAACGACCGCGACCCCATTCTGCTCGCCATCGGCGGCAGCCTGCCCACGGCCACCCTCACGGGCTACCGCATCGAGGACTGCAACCTCGACGCCACCGTGAAGTATACCGGCAGCGCGAACGACCGCGACATCATCCTGCTCAACATCGGCGGCAGCCTGCCCACCGCCACCCGCACCGAGCAGCTGCCGTAGGCGCCCGTCAAGTCCGGCGACCGCTCGTCCGATTGGGCGCAGGCGGCGGTGCGGCGCGTGGATCTTTGCGCCATCCGCGAACCATCCGTGCGGATTACCTTGGTGACATGAAACGTTCGACGATCATTCTTCTGGCCGTGCTGGGTCTTCTCCTGGTGTACGGCATCAGCCTGTTCAACCGCGTGAAGCGCGCCGATGTGGCCGTCACCCAGCAATGGGCCCAGGTGGAGGTGGCCTACCAGGCCCGCGCGGACAAGAGCAAGAACCTGGTGGAGATCGTGAAGGGCGCGGCCAACTACGAGAGCCAGACCCTGAAGGATGTGGTGGCGGCCCGGAGCAAGGCCATCTCCATCAGCCTCACCGGATCGGACCTCACCCCGGAGCGGATCAAGGAGTTCGAGCAGGTGCAGGCCGATCTGGGCGGCGCGATCGGCCGGCTGTTGGTGGAGAATTACCCCACCTTGCAGGCCGTGCAGAGCTTCCGCGATTTCCAGGCGCAATACGAGGGCATGGAGAACCGCATCGCCACCGAACGTGGTCGTTTCAACGATGTGGTTGCCGCATACAACAGCCTCATCGTCACCTTCCCGGGCAACCTCTTCGCCGGCCTTTTCGGCTTCAAGGAGAAGACGGGCTTCAGCGCCGACAAAGGGGCGGAGAACGCCCCCGACATCAAGTTCTGACAGGGCGTGGGCGTGCTCACCGCGGCCGAACTGCTCACACCCGACGAGCGCACCCGGGTGAAGGAAGCCGTGCGCCTGGCCGAGGCCCGCACCAGCGGCGAGATCCGCGTGCACCTGGATGACGTGATCAGCGAGCACGTGCTCGATCATGCGGCCTTCGTCTTCAACGAACTGGGCATGCACCGCACCCGCGAACGCAACGGCGTGCTCATCTATGTGAGCGTGGCCGACCGGCAGGCCGCCGTGATCGGCGACGCCGGCATCCATGCCAAGGTGCCCGTGGGGTTCTGGGATGCGGTGCTGGACGGTCTGCGTTCGGCCTTCCGGAACGGACGCTACGCGGACGGCCTGTGCGATGCGGTGACGGAGGTGGGGCGAAAGCTGGAGGCCTTCTTCCCGCCGCGCCACGACGACCGCGACGAACTACCCAATGACCTGAGCATCGGATGAGGACGCTCATCGCTCTCCTCACCGCCGCGCTGCTGGGTGCGCTACCCGTGCGGGCCGCCCACGACTGCCTTCCCACGAAGCCTTCGAACGAGCAGCACCTGGTGGTGCAGTACACGCCGTTCCTGAGCGACCTGGAAGCGGAACGCTTGGACAACAAGCTCACCCGCTTCGCGCGCGCAACGAGCAACCGCATCCTGGTGATCGTGGTGGATACGCTCTGCGGGCTTGAACCGTACGCCTTCGCCACCGAGATCGGGGAGACCTGGGGCATCGGCGACCAGGGCTTCGACAATGGTGTGGTGGTGTTGGTGAAACCGACGGGGGCTCCCGGTGAGCGCGCCCTTTTCATCGCGGTGGGCCGCGGTCTGGAGGGGGCCATCCCCGATGCCTATGCCCGCCGCATCGTGGACGAGGAGATGATCCCCGCGTTCAAGCAGGGAGCGTTCGCGCAAGGGTTGGAGCGGGGCACCGACATCCTCATGGGCCTGGCGAAGGGCGAGTACGCCATGGAAAGCCGGGATAAAGGTCCCGGCCTCTGGATCCTGGTGCCCATCCTGTTCTTCATCATCCTCGTCATCTGGCTGCAGTCCAGGCGCGTGAAACGCTATGCGCGCACGAACGACATCGACTTCTGGACGGCGTGGTGGCTCCTGAACCAGGCCGGCCGTTCGCACCGGGGCAGCTGGGGCGGGTTCACCGGCGGTGGTGGCGGATTCGGCGGCGGCGGCGGTGGCTTCGGTGGCTTCGGCGGTGGGAGCTTCGGTGGTGGCGGTGCGGGTGGAAGCTGGTGAGCGATGAGCTATTCCAAGTGGATCGGCGGTGGATTGGGATGGGCCCTAGGCGGACCCATGGGGGGGCTGGTGGGCTTCGCCCTGGGCGCACTCATCGACAGCGTGCAGGGCCCACGTCCCGAGGTGGAGGTGGAGGACCGGTACGAGCGCGCGGCCCGGCAGCACCGGACCACCGACCAGGGCAGCACCACCGGCGGCGACCTAGCCGTGAGCCTGGTGGTGCTCACTGCGGCGGTGATGAAGGCCGATGGCCGCGTGACCCGCCTGGAGCTCGGCCATGTGCGCGAGTTCTTCGCACGCCAGTTCGGCGCCGACCACGCCGCCGAGATGCTGCGCCTGCTGCGCGACGTGCTCCAGCGCGACATCCCGCTGCGCGAGGTGTGCGAGCAGGTGCGGCAGAACATGGAGCATCCGCTGCGCCTGCAGCTCATGCACTACCTCATCGGGCTGGCCAACGCCGACGGGCAGGTGCACCGTGCGGAGGAGGAGCTCCTGCAGCGCATCGCGGCCATGCTCGGCGTCAGCGAAAAGGACCTCGGCTCCATGCATGCCATGTTCCGCAGGCCCGCGGCATCCACGGCCTACCGGATCCTGGAGCTGGAGCCCAACGCCACGGACGACGAGGTGAAGAAGGCCTACCGCCGCATGGCGATGAAGCATCACCCCGACAAGGTGTTGCACCTCGGCGAGGAGTTCCAGAAGGCGGCCGCGGAGAAGTTCCGCAAGGTGCAGGAGGCCTACGAGCGCATCTGCAGGGAGCGCGGCATCGCCTGAGCTCAGGCCAGCGCCGAGGTGATGCGCAGCGGGTTGGTGAGCGTGCGGTGCACCGGGCACATGTTCGCGATCTGGAGCACGCGCTGCCGCTGTTCCTCGTTCAGGTCGCCGTCCACGTGAACGGCCAGGTGGAAGGTGCTGTCCACCAGGCCGCCGTCGGCCTTGCGGTCCATGGTGCACGTCACGGCGATGCGGCGCACGGGCAGTCGCTTCCGGTCCACGTACATGCGCACGGTGATGGCCGTGCAGGCCGCCAGGGAGGAGCAGAGGAGCTCGTGGGGTCTGGGGCCCAGGTCGTGGCCTCCGTCCTCCACGGGCTCGTCCGCCAGGAAGCGGTGCTGGCGAACGGTCATGGCGGTCTCGTACGGTGCGCCCTCCAGGGTGGCGGTGACCGACAGGTGGGTCTCTTTGGTCATGCCGCGAAGTTGGTGCGAGGGAAGCGCACCGCGTGCGACCACCGTCACCAGCCGCTCACCAGCAGCCGCCGGGCGGCATTGAGCCCGCATTTCTGGTACGCGTGGTAGGCCGCCGCGGCACGTTCGCGCACCTGCGCGTCATCGGCCCCGTTGGCCCAGGCGCTCAACGCGGCCTCCAGGGTGTATGCTTCGGGCGCCATGAGCCCCGTGGTCCAGAGCAGGGGCGAGGCACCGGTGGTGCGGATGGGTTCACGGAAATAGCGCTGGCTGATGCAGGCCAGGATGATGGCCTTCCGGTTCCGTTGGTCGGTGGGAGGCATGATGGCGGGAACCGGAAAGTCCATGAGCCCATCGTGCCCCACGTAGGCCACCAGGTCGGCCCCGCCTCCGGTGGAGGCATCGACCGCACCCACTTTCAGGCGGCCGCCCGATCGCCCGGCGGCATGCTCCAGAAAGACCGCGGTGGCCTCCTGGATGAACCGACCGTCATAGGCGTCGGCCACGAGCACGGTACCGGTGACCTTGTGCCGCCAGGTGCAGCGTTCGAGCACATGCGCGGGCAGGGTGTAGCTGCCCTTCACGCGCTCCCAGTCCTTCGCCCGGTCGAACCAGGTGCGCACGCCGTAGGCCGCGCCCCAGTACAGGTTGTGGTCCTTGTCCTGGCCGTTCCCCAGGACGGTGGGGACCGGCACGATGCCCTGGTGCTCGTTGTCGCACAAGGCCACCACCACGTGGATGGAGCGCGCCTGTCCGCGGGCCGTGAGGCCGGCGACGAGCAGGAGGGAGAGGAGGACGTGGCGCATCGTTCCGTTCAATGCGGTGGAACAACGAGCATAACGCATCAGGGCTCCTCGCCGTGGCGTGGAGCGGAGGGGATGGCGCGCTTCAACGGCAGCTCGCGGGGCGCCTGGAGCACCAGGGGCACCTGCTCCACCAGCGTCACGTTCGGGTCCAGGCCGAAGGCTTCGCGGTCGCTGAGGGCAAGCGTCTTCAGGGCGAAATAGGCGTCGAGGATCAGGTCGTCGCGCAGCTTGAATTCGTTCTCCACGCTCAGGAACCGCTCCATCAGTACATAGCAGATGTCGGTATGGAAGTCCCCTTTCTGGATCGATTCGTACTTGCTCTTGAACTCCAGTTCGTGGCTGGCGTCCATCTCCTCCAACACGCGCCGGAAGAGCTTGTTGATGCGGGGCTGCACCCGGAAGCCAAGATCGAAGTCCACCCGGATCACCTTGTCGTCCACCAGCTCCATCACCCGGTACTGCATGGTGTAAGGCTCGTCCGTATAGTTCACATGCAGGAACCAGTAGATGTCCGCGCGCTTCACCTTCTTGCGCAGGATGGAGTCGATCACCTGCTTTTCCACGTTGATGGGGCGGTCGGCCTTGGTGAGGTAGACCAGGTGGGTCGCGTACTTGGGAATATCCTTGTCGTTGCTCAGGTCCTTGAGCTGCAGCGCATGGTCCGGCAGGTGGGCGAACTCGAGGAAACGGTTGGTGATCTTCCGGGCCCTGAACCAGACGAACATCACCGCCACGAGGCTCAGCACGCTGAGCACGAACCACGGGCGCTCGAGGATCTTCACGGCGTTGGCCACGAAATAGGCGATCTCAACACTGAAGAAGATGGCCATCACGAACATCACCAGCATCAGCGGCCAGTGCCTTACGAACCGGAGGTAGCCGAACATGAGGGTGGTGGTCATGATCATGGCCGTGGTGATGAAGAAGCCGTAGACATGCTC
This sequence comes from Flavobacteriales bacterium, assembly GCA_044226515.1. Classification (GTDB taxonomy): domain Bacteria; phylum Bacteroidota; class Bacteroidia; order Flavobacteriales_F; family PHOS-HE28; genus PHOS-HE28. Next base: position 45,590 of record JBGAGX010000010.1, read on the forward strand.
CATCTCCCCGCTCTCCCGGAAGAAGAGCATGATGCCCACGCATCCCACCCACAGGAGCCAGTTCACGCTGGGGATGTAGATCTGGCCACGGATGTCGGTGGGGAACTTCACCCGCACACGCGGCCAGAAGTTCATGGTGATGGCCTCGCTGATGAGGGTGAAGGAGCCGCTGATCAGGGCCTGGCTGGCGATGATGGCCGCCATGGTGGCGATGACGACCCCGATGAGCAGGAACCAATTGGGCATGAGCTCATAGAAGGGGTTGCGGCCGTTCAGGTGGGTGCCGGCATCGCGCAGCATCCAGGCACCCTGCCCCATGTAGTTGACGAGGAGCGCGGTCTTCACATAGATCCAGCTCACTTGGATGTTCCTTCGGCCGCAATGGCCCAGGTCGCTGTACAGCGCTTCGGCCCCGGTGGTGCAGAGGAAAACGGCCCCCAACAGCCAGAACCCCTGCGGATAGTTGACCAGCAGGTCGTAGGCGTAATGCGGGCTCAGGGCACGCAGCACCGTGGGGTCGTGGGCCACGCTCGCGGCACCCAGCACAAAGAGCATCGTGAACCAGATGAACATCATCGGGCCGAAGGTGCTGCCCACCACCTTGGTGCCGAACCGCTGGAAGAAGAAGAGGAAGGAGAGGATGATGATGACGATGGTGACCGTGAGACTGTTCCCCGGCTCGATGATGCCCGCGAAGGCCTTCACCCCCCCGAGGCCTTCCACCGCCGAGGAAACGGAGATGGGCGGTGTGATGATGCCGTCCGCCAGCAGGGTGGCCGCGCCCAAGATGGTGGGCAGGTAGATCCACTTCCCGTAGCGGCGTACCAGCGCGTACAGGGAGAAGATCCCGCCCTCCCCCCGGTTGTCCGCGTGAAGCGTCAACAGGATGTACTTGAAGGTGGTCTGGATGGTCAGCGTCCAGAAGACGCAACTGATGCCACCCAGCACCAGCTGCTCGGTGATCTCCCGGGTGTCCACGATGGCCTTGAACACGTACAGCGGCGAAGTGCCGATGTCGCCGTAGATGATGCCCAGTGCGACCAGCAGTGTGCCGATGGTCACCTTGCTCAGGTGGCCGTGTCCGGAATTACCCATTTCGCCCGTGAGTTGGCCGGTGGTGGAAGGTGCACAGGATGCACCATCCTGCGCAGGATGGAAGGGACGGTATGGACCGAAGCAACGCGGCGACCACGGCGGAGAAGCGGGGCGAAAGTAGGCGGTGGGCCGATGTGGCGTACCGTTGGTCCCGTCTTTTTCCGAGGGGCCTCAGGGACCCAAGTCCCGGCCCTCGAGCCAGGCGACCACCATCCGGTCGTCCAGCAGCCGGCCGATGAAGCGATACCGCGCGTGCGCGAAGGGGTTCTCCCCGTGCAAGGTCTCGGCCATCACCCCGATGGATGGCCGGTAATAACTGCTGTGCACGAACAGGGCCTCTCCGTCCGGCACCCGCACGAAGCCCACATGGTTGTCGAGCCCCACGGCATAGAGGCCGTCCCCCTGGCCCAGCAACCAGTGCTCCACCTCGCGCACAGGCCGGTCGCGAAAGCCCTTGCTGGCAGGTGCCATCTTGCGGATCATGGGCTCGGCGGCCAGCTGCGCCCATCGGATGCGGGGCAGCACGAAGCCCGCGTCCTGCAGCACGGTGGTGACGAAGTATCCGCAGGCGATGGCGCCCTGGCGTGGAGTTCGCGTGGTGCCGTTGAAGTCCCACCGGGTGCCCTTCCACGCCTCGAACTGCGCATCGATCGCGGTGAGCAGGAAGGCACGGGCCGCAACGAGCACGGTGTCGGGCCGTGCGCTGGTGGCATGGGCCGCGGCGAGCTCGGCACGACGCGCACGGATGCTGGCAAGCAGTTCGGGGTAGGAGGGCGGTGCCGCAAGGAGCGACGCCAGCGCCATGGGGATGACCATGACGGTGGAATGCGTGCTCCTAGGGCGGGTAACGACGAAGCCCCCGTGGAGCGGGGGCTTCGCGGCGTGCCAAGCGGGCCCGCTCAGCGCATGTCGTTGATCTCCACGCCCGGGAACTTGCTCTTCTCGAACATGAAGTTGCTCTCGGCGAGCTCGGGGTTCGGGGTGAACTTCCGCAGGGTGTAAGTGACCACATTGCCGTCCTTGTAGAGCACCTGCACGGAGCGCGGTTCGACCTTGTTCTTGTCGATGCCCAGGATCACGGTGTGGTAGGGCTTCTTGCTGGGGTCGAGCGGGAAGAGCTTGATGGTCTGCACCACGGTGCCGGTCGCGTCGGCCTTCTCCTCCACGAACTGGCTCTTGAACCCCTTCTCGTAGATGGTGAGCAGCTTGCTCGGATCGAGCTCCTGGTCCATCTCGGCCGGGTCGTTCACCTGCACCTCGTTGCTTTTCTTGCTGTACGCCCACAGTGCGGTGCCGTCGTTGATCACCGTGTTGTCGGGCAGGGTGAGCCGGAATTTCTTCCCCTTCACCTTCACGTTGCCGTCCTGTTTCACGTCCAGCTTGCTGGCCGTGTTCACCAGGCGGCTGCTGAAGTCGGCCTCGAAGCTGGTGTAGGTCTTGTTCTTGGCGATGAGCTTGTCCAGGATGGCCTTGCTCTTGGGGTCGTCCTGGGCGTGCGCGGCGTTGACGAGCAGCAGGCCGGTGGCCACGAGGGTGATCAGCGTTTTCATCGGAGGCAAAGGTAAGCGGGCGCGTACTGGCAAGGGCTGTGCCAAAGGGACGCGCCGGTGGTGGCGGCCGGCGCCTAGCGGGGCAGCTCCTGGCGCAGCATGGTGCCCACGCACTTGGGTGAACCGCAGTGGCAGGCCCATTTCTCGCGCTCGGCCTTGGTGAGCTTGCGTTTGATGACGATGCCGTAGTCGTAGATGATCTCCTCCCCGGGATTGATGGTCCGGGTGGCCTCGATGATCACGCGGTCCTTGCTGCGGTCCTTGCCTTCGTGCTCGTGCACCAGCGCCTCGGCGTTCACGTCGCAGCCGGTGTTGATCCAACGCGCGATGTTGCCCTGGCGGTTGCCGTCGATGACGTACTCGTCGTTGAGGATGAAGAGGAAGGTGTGCCCGGTCTCGGGGCCCTCGTACCGCTTGTCGGCTTCGGCGTGGGAGATGAGCCTGCCCTTGTACTCCACGATGCGTTCACCCTTCCGGATGGGGGCGATGGCGAAGACGCCGTTGCCGTGGATCCTGGAACGGCGGCGCTTGATCTTGTGCTCGGCGAAGGCCATGGGGTGGTGGAAGGGGCCGCAAAGAAAGGCAGCGGCGGCGATCGCGCGGGACCGGAGGATCAGAAGTAGGCGCCCACCACCACCACCGCGGTGATCACGCAGATGAGGTCCACCAGCAGCATCACCCCCAGCGCGTAGCGGCTGTTCCTTACGCCCACGCTGCCGAAGTAGAGGGCCACGACGTAGAAGGTGGTCTCCGCCGCGCCTTGGAACAGGCACACCAGCCGGCCGGTGAGGCTGTCGGCACCGTACGTCCGCATGGCGTCGAGCAGGAAGCCGCGCGCACCGCCCGCGCTGAACGGACGCATCAGCGCCACAGGCATGGCGTCGATCACCGCCTGGTCCACCCCCACCAGGGCCAGGCCCTTGGTCATTCCCGCCATCACGATGTCCATCAGTCCGCTGTTGCGGAAGATGCTGAGCGCAGCGAGCATGGCGATCATGTAGGGCAGCACGCGCAGCCCGGTGGTGAAGCCGTCCTTGGCGCCATGGATGAAGGAGTCGAACAGGTTCGTGCCCTTCTCGGTGAAGAACTTCTCCTTCAACAGGGCATAGCCCACGATCGCCGCGATGATGCCGAGCAGCATGCCGTTGCTGAGGTTGTCCGTGAAGTGCGATCGGCCGATCCCGGTGAGGGTGATGAGGTAGGCCATCAGGCCGGCGATGGTGCCGCCGATGCCCACGACGAACAGGAGCACCGGCAGCTTGATGAGGTTGATGCGCTGCCGCACGGCCACCAGGATCATGGCGGCCAGGGTGCCCACGAAGGAGGTGATGATCAGCGGGACCATGATGTCCGCCGGGTTGGCCGCACCCATGGCGGCGCGGTACCCGATGATGCTGGCCGGCAACAGCGTGAGCCCCGCTGCGTGCAGGCACAGGAACATGATCTGGCTGTTCGTGGCGGTGTCGGGCCTCGGGTTGTCGGCCTGCATGCTCTCCATGGCCTTCAGGCCGAAGGGCGTGGCCGCACTGTCCAGGCCGAGGAAGTTGGCCGCGAAGTTCAAGGTCATGAAACCGTAGGCCGGATGGTCCTTGCGCAGATCGGGGAAGATGCGGTGGAAGATGGGGGCGAGGAAGCGGGCCAGCTTCTCCATGGCCTTGGCGTCCACCAGCAGGTTCAGCAGGCCGCAGAAGAACGTGAGGTAGCCGATCAGCGGCAACCAGAGGTCGGTCACCGTGTCCTTGCACACCGGGAAGAGCCCGTCGGCGCGCACGGTGCCGTGGGTGATCCGCACCGTTCCGGAGCTGGTGAGCGTGTACGTGGTGTCGCCGACCGCCACGGGCGCCCCGGTGCGCAGGGCAGGGAGGAGCGTCGATCCCTGCAGGTCTGCGGTGTCGAGCTCGTTCACCGTCAGCGCCTCCCCCTGCCGGCCGTTCACCAAGGTCCCCAGGGAATACTGCCGGCCAGTGCCCAGCAGCACCAGCACATAGCCGATGCTCAGCACGAGCATCCACGACCAGAAGCGGCTGAGGGCCATGGCGGCGAAGTTCCGCCGCACCGGTCGGGCCGGTGTGCGGGGCCGGGGCCGTTCGTGAACAGGCCCGTGTGGACGATGAGGCCGCCCACACGGGGCATGACATCGCGCAGGTCCCTCCCCGCCGGGCCGCTTAGCTTCGCCCCATCAATCCGGCATGCCGATGAACCGCTCGACGCTCACCCTGGCCTCCCTCAGCCTGCTCTTCCTCCTCGGCACCTCCTGCGTGTCGAAGAAGAAGTACACCGCCCTCACACTGTCCAACGAGACCCTGCGCAACAAGCTCGACGAGGCGAACCGGGCCCTCGATGCCTGCAAGGGGGAGAAGTCCTTGATGCAGTCGCAGATGGCCGTGATGGAGAACAGCAACCAGCACCTGAAGGACCGGGTGACCGAGTTGAGCAACTCCAACGCCGCATTGATGAACAACGTGGGTCAGATGGCCACCCTCAGCAAGCAGGAGGCCGCCAACCTGGAGAAGTCGCTCGAGCAGATCAGGGAGCAGGACCTGCGCATCCGCACCCTCCACGATGCCCTCACCAAGAAGGACTCCATCACCCTGGCGTTGGTGGTGAGCCTGAAGAGCTCGCTCGGCAACCTCAACGACACCGATGTGACGGTGAACGTGGAGAAGAGCGTGGTGTTCATCTCCCTCAGCGACAAGATGCTGTTCAAGAGCGGCAGCTCGGAGCTCTCGGTCCGTGCGAAGGAGGTGCTCGCCAAGGTGGCCACGGTGCTCAACGACAAGCCCGAGATGGAGGTGCTGGTGGAAGGCCACACGGACAACGTGCCCATCAGCCGCGAATGCGTGAAGGACAACTGGGACCTGAGCACGCAGCGGGCCACCACCATCACCCGCGTGCTTCAGAACGAGTACAAGGTCGACCCCGCACGCATCACCGCCGGTGGTCGCAGCGAGTACGTGCCCCTGGCCTCCAACGACACGCCCGAGGGCCGCTCCACCAACCGCCGGATCCGCATCGTGATCCTGCCCAAGCTCGATCAGTTCTACACCATGATCGAGGATGGCCTGAAGCAGGCGCAGGACCTGGAGAAGAAGTAGCCGGAAGCGTGGGATACACCAAGGCCGTTCGCGCCACCTGCGTTCGGCAGGAGGCTTATCAGCCGGACCTTTCGCCACGGCCTCTCCGACGACGGGAAGGCGTGTTCCACCGATGTCCGGGATCTTTCCGTCTGATCGGTCGAACCGCGCATTACCGGGGGGCGTAAGCACGGAAAACAACCACCCCCATGCAAGCCCGTAAGCCTGCTCCCTTGGTGGCCGCAGCGACCATCCTCAGCCTGATGTCCTTCATCCCTTGCCGCGCCGATGGACCTGCGGCCGTGCCGCCGGTATCCAAGAAGGTGGTGCTCACCGGCTGGCTCCAGGTCACCGACTACGACTTCGCCCTCACCTCCGTGGAGGCCGAGGTGGACGGGGTGGTGATGTACCCGGCGGTGTCGCGCAACGGGCGCTTCCAGGTGGAACTGCCCACCAACACCAAGGCCACTTTCCGCTTCGAGCATCCCGGTCACGTGCCCAAGGAAGTGGTGGTGGACACCCACTTCGCCAACGACGGCGGGTTCGTCGAACAGACGCGCCACATCCGCATCGGCGTGGTGCTCGAACAGGAGCGGCACATGGCGGGCCTTACCTATGCCGGACCGGTGGGCAACGTGGGGTTCGACAAGGGCGGCGGCTGCGTGGTGGTGGAAAAGACGCGGAAGATGGTGCCTGTGCGCCGCGGGAAGGCAGTGGAGTTCTAGAACACGCAGTGTCCCTGCCAGGGCCCGAGGGAGGCGTCATCGCGTCCTTCGGGCCTTGTGCGTTCCTGAGGTTCGGTGCGGATGGGTCGGGGGCTGGCTTCCGCAGGCCGGACGCCTGATCGACCATGCATCGGTTCCATTGAGCGGGGAATGAGCTGGGCCCTTGTGCCGATCAAGGGATACCGCTACCTTGGGTTGAACCCTCGTAAACCCCTGATCATGAGAAGTCCGATCCTTGGCCTGTCGCTCTTCCTGAGCGTGCTGGCCGTTCAAGCCCAGGACGCTGCTCCTGTGGTGAACGCCCTTTTCACTCCCACGCGCGTGATCAAGACCAACCTGGTGTCCTACGGCGTGCTCTCCGTCAACGCCAACTATGAGCAGAAGGTGGGCACGAACACCAGCGTTGGCCTGCTCACCGGCTACAAGCTGCCCAGCACCCTGCACGTGGATGCGATCGGCCAGCTGGATGGCGAGAACCAGACCTACTCCGGCGATGTGACCCCGGAAGGCTTCTATGTGAACCCGTACTTCCGGTTCTACACCGGCAAGGCCATGACCGGATTCTACCTCGAGGCCTTCGCGCGCTATTACACCTTCAATTACCTGGTGCCTTACGACTACACCAAGAACGGCCAGGTGATCCAGGCCAACCTGGATGGCACGGCGAACGGCGTGGGCGGCGGCCTGGGGCTTGGCGTTCAGCTCGCCCTGGCGCAGCGGCTGTACCTCGACTTCAACGGCGGGCTGGGCCTGGCCAACGGCAGCGCCCATGTGGAGACGAACGACCCCAACCTCGACGCCAACGACTACCAGACGATCAAGCGGAACCTGGAGAACTCGGCCGACGACGCCGACATCCGCATCATGGTGCTGGACCGCACCATCAGCAGTCTGGAAGCGGGCGCCGACGAGAGCTCGGCCTGGGCGGACATCGAGAACGAGCTGTTCCCCATCATCCGGCTCGGCATCTCCATCGGCTACGCGTTCTGACCTGCCTGGCCGCTGACCGTGCTCATGGCCCGGAGGCTGGCGCCCTTGCCACCTTCGGGCCATGTCCGTTCACCGGAAGCTTGTGCTGATCAAGGTGCTGCACACCGTCATCTGGGTGGTGCTCAGCGCGGTCATCTTCTACCTGCTCTACGCCGTCATCGCCGACCGTATCGACCGCTGGTTCTGGGCGGGCCTGGGGCTGGTGGGGCTCGAGATCATCGCGCTGCTCCTCTTCCGCATGCGCTGCCCGCTCACCGTGGTGGCCCGCCGTTATTCGGACTCCCAGCGCGCCAATTTCGACATCCACCTGCCCGAGTGGCTCGCCCGCCACAACAAGACCATCTACTCGGTGATCATGGGCGTGGTGCTCGCAGGGATGGTCTGGCGGTTGGTGGGGTAGTCCTCCATCCGGGGTGCAGAAGCGGCCGAGAACGATCGTTGCACAAGGCTCAGGGAAGCTGCTGGATACGGGTGTTCGTGGGAAGCGTTCCTCCTATGCTCACAAGGATGACATCCCGGTCGTTACTTCCGCCCGTGTATTTCACGAGACCATCGAGGTTCACGTCGTTCCGATCGTACACATTGATGAGCGACAACGTCGGGATGGTACCCCCGATGGCTTGAAGAATGGGGTCCCGGTCATTATTGGTGCCGGTGTAGCTGACCATGCTGTTGCCATTGGTGTTACCCGGCCAAAGCGCCATCACGCCACCAATGTTCTGTTGGGCCGCGGTGCCGTAGGTGGCGAGACCGGAAGAGGGGAAGTTCACGGTCGCCAATGCGCCTGAAAGCAGGACCGGGGCCGCCGTCATCACCCCCAAGTGGTTGCGGTGCCGCACGGAAACATGATAGTACCCGGGAGATCCGGGGAAGAACGGTGGTGTGAGGCCATCGGTCGCCACAATGTCGCCATCCCGCTGCACGAGCGCAGCTTGAGAGGCCAGCACATGTCCGGGATCGTTCGGGCTGCGCACCTCGAGAAGGACCCAGTCCACGATCGCGTCGTTACCGAACGTGGAGAGGACGGCGGGAGCGGTCGTGGCACCCACGTTCATGGTCGGTGCTGCACCACCGTTGGTGAACGGCTCGGTGAGCGGTATCAGGCCGCCGGCACGAAGTGCGTCGCGCATCACTTGGGTCGATGGGTCGTACGGCCCTCCGAGCATCACCTTCACCGCAAGCGGCATGCTCGTTGGGCCCGGGTCGTAGGCCCACGCGTCGGAACGGAAGACGTTGCTGACGGAGCCGCAGCAAAGCAGGCCCTTCGTGCTCAGGCTTACGCCAGTAGCGTATTTCCGGAGCCCACCCCCAGGTGATGCCCGTTGTGCCCAGGTATTGCCCACCGGGTCGTATTCCCAAAGGTCCTGCTGAAAGGCACCAAGCAAAGGGCCTCCGGTCCCCACGTAGCCTCGCATGCCCACAGCGAAGGCCATGGCGTACATCCGGGCCGGTGCGGGGAGTGGTGCGCGTTGTGCCCAGGTGTTCGGTACGGGGTCGTACTCCCACAGGTCCGTGAGATCGGTGCCGCTGTTCCCGGTGCCGATGTACCCCCGGCCTCCGATGCTGAAGCCCACGGCACCGTAACGGGCCGCCCCGCCCAGATCGGCTTTCTGTGACCACGTATCCGAAGCAGGGTCATACGCCCACAGGTCCTTGTAGCGCGTTCCCCCGATGCCGGTGCCGATGTAAGCTGTGCCACCGATGGTGAACGCGGCAGCGCCGTAGCGGGCCGCGCCAGGGAAGGGGGCCTTCGCCGACCAGGCGTTCACTTGTGGGTCATACTCCCAAAGGTCCCCAAGGCTCGCTGTGCCGGAGCCCGTGGCGATATACCCCTTGGTCCCGACGGAAAAGGCCACGGCTGTGGAGCGCGCGGTCCCCGGGAGATCGGCCTTCTGCGCCCAAGTGCCCGATGCCGGGTCATATTCCCAAAGGTCCACGAGCTTGACGCCCGCATACCCTGTTCCGATGTATGCCTTGCCCGCCACGCTGAACGCGACGGCCAGGTCGCGCACCGGCGCGCCGAGGCGGGCGCGGGCGCTCCAGGTATTGAGCACAGGATCGAACTCCCACAGGTCGTTCTTCCGCGCGGAGTTGCCCATGCCCATTCCCAGGTAACCCTTGTTGCCAATGCCGAACGAGGAAGCGAAATACCGCGCTCCGCCCGCGAGATCGGCCTTGGCCGTCCAGGCGTTCTGGACCGGGTCGTACTGCCAAACGTCCTGCCTATCGCCACCCGCATATCCAGTGGCCAGGTATCCATAGGCTCCGACCTGGAACGCGGTGGCGCGGTCCCTCGCCACACCGGGCAGATCGGCCTTCTGTGTCCATGTATTGGTCTGCGGGTCATACTGCCGCAGGTCCTTCTTGTTGGTCCCATCGTAGCCGGTTCCCATGTATGCCTTTCCGCTCAGCACGAAGGCGACCGCACCGGTCCTGGCCGTTCCGGAGAAATCGACCTTCTGGGTCCATCCGTTCGTGCCGGGGTCATACTCCCAAAGGTCCTTTCGCAGCGCGCCATCGTAACCGGTGGCCAGGTACCCCTTGTTCCCGATGCTGAATCCGACGGCCCCGTAGCGGGGCGTACCGCCGAAATCCGCGCGTTGGGTCCAGGCGTTCGTGGCCTGGTCATACTCCCAGAGGTCGTTCAACAGGGTGGAACCACTGCCGGTACCGACGTAGCCCTTCGAGCCGATGGCGAAGCAGGCCGCGCCGTACCGCGGTGTTCCCGGGAAGTCGGCCTTCTGAGACCAGGTGTCCTGCACTGGATCGTATTCGAACAGGTCGTTCCGGTCGGTGCCATCGTTACCGAGCGCGATGTAGCCTTTGCCGTTCAGCACAAAGGACTGCGACCAGTAGCGCGGCAAGGGTCCGTTCGCCACCGGCCAACCCACATCGGGCAGCTGTGTCCAGGTGTTGGGCTGGGCGCCAAGGATCGAAGCGGTCCCGATGGTCAGAAGGAGGTGAAGGCTGCGCATTCCGGTGCGGATCGTTCCTAATGATCGATCCCCAAGCTGTCCAATTCGGCCGGGGTCACGGTCGGCGGAAGGATGTTCCTCTTCAGCTTGATGAGAACGAGCAAGGCGAGGCGTTCGGCCTGCTCCTGGGTGATGCACCCACCGACGCCTGGTCGACCGGGGATGGTTGTCTGCCGGATGTAGGGCGTACCATCCCGAAGGATCTCGTAACCGAAGGTGCCTTCGGCCGCGGCGATGACCCTGTAGCTGTAGCCGGTGCTCGGCGCGGGGACGCCCGCCCCGCTCGGATCCGTTGTCCGTGCTTGCGCCGCACCTGCGACCGGCGTTGCCTTGTCGCCAGGTACCTCGTTCGTGCAGCCGGGTAGGAGCCCGATACACAGGACGAGCTGAACGGCCATCAAGCGGCGAACAACGTGCATGCGGACCACCGGAATGTTCACGACCACGGGAAGGTAGCTGGAATTCCGGTAGACCGCGGCGCGGTGAATGCCTGGATCGGTGCCTGGTGGGGCTCGAGATCATCGCGCTGCTCCGCTTCCGCATGCGCTGCCCGCTCACCGTGGTGGCCCGCCGATATTCGGACTCCCAGCGCGCCAACTTCGACATCTACCTGCCCGAGTGGCTCGCCCGCCACAACAAGACCATCTACTCGGTCATCATGGGCCTGGTGCTCGTGGGCATGGTGTGGCGGTTGGTGGGGTAGGGGGAGAGCACCGAAAGCAAGAGGGCCTCCGAACAGGAAGCCCTTTGCTGTTGCGATCAGGTCGATCAGAATCCCCCCACCCCAGGCCCCGCGGCCACACCGGTGTTCAGGTGCGCGGCCAGGGCGGCCTCGTTGGGGATCATCACGCGGCGGGCCTTGCTGCCCTCGAAGGGCCCGAGCACACCGGCGGCCTCCAGCTGGTCCACGATGCGGCCGGCGCGGTTGTAGCCCAGCTTCAGCTTGCGCTGGATGAGGGAGGTGCTGCCCTGCTGCGTCTGCACCACCAGGCGGGCGGCCTCCTCGAACATGCTGTCGCGCTCGCCATCGTCCACCTCCAGCTCGCCGCCGTCCTCGGTGGGCACTTCGGGCAGCAGCAGGGCATCGGGGTAGCCGCGCTGCTCGCCGATGAACTCGGTGATCTTCTCCACCTCCGGCGTGTCCACGAAGGCGCACTGGATGCGGATCAGGTCGTTGCCGGTGCTCAGCAGCATGTCGCCGCGGCCGATGAGCTGCTCGGCGCCGCCGCTGTCGAGGATCGTGCGGCTGTCCACCTTGCTCGTTACACGGAAGGCGATGCGCGCCGGGAAGTTGGCCTTGATCGTACCGGTGATGATGTTCACGCTGGGGCGCTGCGTGGCGATGATCAGGTGGATGCCGATGGCGCGCGCCAGCTGGGCCAGGCGGGCGATGGGCGTTTCCACCTCGCGGCCCGCCGTCATGATCAGGTCGGCGAACTCGTCCACCACCAGCACGATGTAGGGGAGGTAGCGGTGGCCCTTCTCGGGGTTCAGGCGTCGGCTGATGAACTTGGCGTTGTACTCCTTGATGTTGCGCACCTGCGCGTCCTTGAGCAGCTCGTAGCGCTCGTCCATCTCGATGCACAGGCTGTTGAGCGTGGCCACTACCTTCTTCGTGTCGGTGATGATGGCCTCGCCCTCGCCGGGCAGCTTGGCCAGGAAGTGGCGCTCGATCTTGTTGAAGAGCGTGAGCTCCACCTTCTTCGGGTCCACCAGCACGAACTTGATCTGGCTGGGGTGCTTCTTGTAGAGCAGCGATACGAGGATCGCGTTCAGGCCCACCGACTTGCCCTGGCCCGTGGCACCGGCCATCAGCAGGTGGGGCATCTTGGCGAGGTCGGTGACGAAGGTCTCGTTGCTGATGGTCTTGCCCAGCACGATGGGCAGGTCGGCGCCGCTGTTCTGGAATTTCTCGCTGGCCACCACGGCGCGCATGCCCACCACCTGCGGCTTGCTGTTGGGCACCTCGATGCCGATGGTGCCTTTGCCCGGGATCGGCGCGATGATGCGGATGCCCAGCGCGGCCAGGCTCAACGCGATGTCGTCCTCCAGGTTCTTGATCTTGCTGATGCGCACCCCGGCCTGCGGGATGATCTCGTACAGCGTGACCGTGGGTCCGATCGTCGCCTTGATCTTGTCGATGCCGATGTTGTAATGCCCCAGGGTCTCGACGATGCGGTCCTTGTTGGCCTCGAGCTCCTCCTTGGTCACGGTGATCTCACCGGTGCCATGGTCCACCAACAGGTCCAACGGCGGCAGCTCGTAGCTGCTCAGGTCCAGCGTGGGGTCGTACTCGCCGAACTCCTGCAGCTTGGCCTCGATCTGGTCCTCGCTGAGCACTTTGTCCTCGGCGGCGGCCACCACGCTCATGCCGTCCACGGCGATGGGCACGGCGGGCATGATCGGGTCCAGTACGGACTCCACCGGTTGAAGCCCTTCGATCTCGAGCTCCGTGCCCACTTCCATCCCGTCCTCTTCGACCTCCTCCTCGGCGTCAAGCTCCAGTTCCACGGCTGCGCGCTCGTCGGCCTCCGCTCCGGCCTCTTCCTCCGCGCCCAGGCCCATCATCAGGTCCCCGGCCTCTTGCTCGGCCACGAAGGGCGCCTCCTCCTCCGCAGGTACCACGGGCAGCGGTTGGTCGGTGCGCAGGCGGTTGGTGCCGGCCACAGGTGCTTCGGCGGGTTCAACGTCGACGGTCGCTGCGGCCTTGCGTTCGAGCAGGGCGCTCATCCAGCCGAACGAAGGGTTGAAGGTGGCCACCGCGAACGCGCCGGCCGCGAAGAGCAGCAGGGCGCCCGTGCCGAAGGTGCCCAGCATGGCCGTAAGCTGGGCCGTGATGGTGTAGCCGATGCCACCGCCCAGGAACATGAGGTCGGTGCGGGCGAAGAAGAAGCCCAGCAGGGTGGGCACCCAGAACAGGGCCATGGTGCTCCAGCCCAGGGTGCGACGCGCAGGCAGCGGCCAACTGCCGAGCAGCACGCGCATGCCGGCCATGAAGCACCACAGCACGAACACGAAGGCCGCCACACCGAACCACTGGTGGATGAACTGATGGCTTACCAGGGCGCCCACCTTGCCCAGCCAGTTCTCCACGTGCACGGTGTGGTCGAAGAGCGCACTGAACGGCCTGCTGGTGAGGTCCTGGTCGATGCGCCAGGTGAAGAGGTAGCTGGTGAAGGCCACGAGCAGGAAAGCGCTGGTGAGCACCAGGAAGAGCCCGCCCACCTTGTGCGTCCGCTCGTCCGTGAGGAAGGCCTTGATCTTGGACCATCGGCCTCCGCCGGTCTCCTTCTTGCGGGACTTTCGTTCGCGCTTCGGGGCCGCCTGTTCCTCGGCGGGGGCGTCCTCGCGGATCCGGTTCTTGCGTTCGCTGGCCACAGGGGTGTGAATGGGCGCGCACGCACGGAGGTCCGAGCGCGCGCGGGGTTGCGATCAAAAGTACCCGGGTGCCCAGGGAGCGACCTCCCGGGCAAGCCCCCTCTTATCAACGGCGCTGTGTGGGAAGGCCTACATGGTGAAGGTGCCGAGCACCTCCTCGAACTCGTGGTGCAGCACTTCGGGCGAGACCACCTGGTAATCAGGCTTGGCCGCGAAGCGGGCCTGGTCCACCGGACCGGGCTTGACGGCCACGGCGTCGAGCCGCATCCGCATCCCGTATTGCACCACCTCGTATCGGAGCAGCACGCCGGGGATCTCGCTGTAGGGCCCGAACCAGTTCGGGTCCTTCACCTCCAGCCGGTCGGTGTACCAGAGCTCCACCTCGGGCTGGTCCATGCCGGCGAAGATGGCCACGGCCTTGTGGCAGGGGAAACCGGCCACCGTGTCCACCTGGTCGGAGTAGAGGATGGTGAGCGGCTGGCTGTCCTCGTTGAACAGGTGCAGGTCGCTGGGACCGATGTTCGCCACGAGCTTCTTGCTCATCACGCTCATGTGGTAATCGAGGTGCTTGGAGGCGTTGTTCATCACCATGCTCGTGCGGAACACGCCCATGCCGGCGTTCAGCTCGGCCAACTGCTTGTCCGGGGTGAAGGTGAGGGTGGTGTGCTCCGGAAGCATGTTGGCCATCAGCCCGTTGGGGTCGTACTCCGGAAAGCTCAAGGCGTACTCGATCACCCCTTCCGACACCTTGCGGTGCAGAAGGTCCTGGCCGCAACCGCTGTGAAGCAGGAGCGTGCCAAAGGCCAGGGCGGCGAGCGCGGGGGGGCGGGAAGTGGTTCGCATGGTCGCAGTGAAAAGTGCAGGTGTGTACGACCGTGGGCGCCAGAAGGTTCGCACGGCCTTCCACAGGGTGCGGTGGACGGCCGGTGTGCCGCGCCCCCATCTCCGGAGGACCACGGCCTACCTTTGATCTCCCTTCAAGGACCGACATGGAAGTACGATTGATCGAGGCCGCCTCCGAGATCGGGGCCGGAAAGCGCGGGGCGAGCATGGGCATGGCGGCCTTGCGCGTGGCCGCTTGGAAGCTGGGCAGCGAGCTGTTCGGCCACGCGGAGGAGAGCATCCTGCGCGACGAGAACGATGTGCTCTACGAGGACGATAAGACCCCGAACGCCCACCACATCGACGGCCTTATCCGCTTCGAGTCCGACCTTGCGTACGAGGTATACAAGTTCCTGCGCCACAGCGCGTTCCCCGTGGTCGTCGGAGGGGATCATTCGATCGCCATCGGCTCCATCTCCGGCACCAAGATGGCCTTTCCCAACGAGCGCCTGGGTGTGGTGTGGATCGATGCCCACGCCGACCTGCACACGCCTTGGACCACCCCCAGCGGCAACGTGCACGGCATGCCCCTGGCGCTGCTCATGAACATCGAGAAACGGGGGAAGAACCGGCCGCGGGTCTTCACGATGGACACGTGGGACCGCCTGCGGAAGATCGGCGTCTCGGGCCCCAAGCTGAAGCCCGGCGACCTGGTCTTCATTGGCTTGCGCGACTACGAGCCCGAAGAGGCCGCCATCATCCAGGAGCACGGCATCAAGGTGATCACGGTGAAGGACCTGCGTGAGCGCGGTACCGAGGCCATCGTGCGCGAGACCCAGGCCCACCTGGCCGGTTGCGCGCGCATCCACGTGAGCTTCGACGTCGACAGCCTGGACCCCAGCATCTCCGTGGGCACCGGCACCCCTGTTCCCGACGGCCTCTTCCTCGACGAGGCACGCGGCCTGCTGGCAGGCCTGTGCGCCGATCCCCGGACGGCCACGCTCGACGTGGTGGAGATCAACCCCGCGCTCGACACGAACAACGCCATGGCCGAAAAGGTGCTCACGGTGCTCGAGCCTCTGTTCGAGATCCTGCGCGCCCGCTGAGCATTGCACCGCACGGCCTGATGGAACGGACCGCCTCCCGCGTCATCCTCATCCGGCCCTCGGGATTCGGCTTCGACCCACAGACCGCGGAGAGCAACGCCTTCCAGCAGCTCGTCGACGACCCCCACATCCGTCGCCTGGCGGAGGAGGAGTTCGATGCCCTGCTCTACGCCCTGGACCGGAGCGGGATCGGCACCTTGGTGCTCGATCCCGTGGATCCCTCGGCGCCCAATGCCGTGTTCCCCAACAATTGGTTCAGCACCCACGCCGACGGCACGGTGGTGATCTACCCCATGTGCACGCCGAGCCGTCGCACCGAGCGCGACCGGGCCTTCGATGAGACGCTGGACCACGAGGGTTTCCGGGTGCGCCGCCTGGTGGACCTCAGCGCCTTGGAGCAGGGGCAGCGTTATCTGGAAGGTACGGGCAGCCTGGTGCTCGACCGGGGTCGCAACGTGGCCTACGCCGCCCTGTCGCCCCGCACCAGCGAGCGGGCGCTCAATGTGTGGTGCGGCGTGATGGACGGCCATCAGGTACCCTTCCTCGCCACCATGGACGGCACTCTGGGCGGCCAGCCCGTGTACCATACCAATGTGGTCATGAGCATCGGCGAGGGCTTCGCGGTGGTGTGCCTCGACGCGCTTCCCTACCCGGTTGACCGCGAGGACGTGCAGGCCGAGCTGGAGCGGGCAGGCAAGCGCATCATCCCCATCACAGTGGAGCAGATGCACCGCTACGTGGGCAACATGCTCCAGCTACGTGCGCAGGCCGGTGATGCGCGCTTCATCCTGCTTTCCGAGACCGCCTTCACCGCGCTACGTCCCGACCAGCGTCAGGCCTTGGAGCGCGAGGGGCAGCTGGTGCCCGTCGCCATCCCCACCATCGAGGCGGTCGGTGGTGGGAGCGTGCGGTGCATGCTCGCGGAGAATTTCCTGCCCTTCCGCGATCGGTAAGCGCGGGGCGCCATCGCTGCAGGCACGGAAATAGCCCTTGACGGGATCGACGCGAAGGCGACCTTTGCGGCCATGATGACGGACCCTTTGCAGGCGCGGCTCGAACTGGCCGTACAGCGCGCGTTCCAGGAACTGTTCGACGCGGAGATCCCCCTGAAACAGGTCGCTTTCCAAGCCACGCGCCCCGAGTTCGAAGGCGACGTGACGATCAACGTGTTCCCCTTCCTGAAGCTGAGCGGCAAGGGGCCGGAGCCCACCGCCACGGCCATCGGTGAGTACCTGGTGGGGGAAGAGCCCGTGGTGGCCCGCTTCAACGTGATCAAGGGCTTCCTCAACCTGGTCATCGCCGACGGCTATTGGACGGACTTCGTGTTCGAGGCCTGTGAACGGGACGTTCTCCAGTTCCCGGCCAGCGGGAGGAAGGTGATGGTGGAGTACAGCTCGCCCAACACCAACAAGCCGTTGCACCTGGGCCACCTGCGCAACAACTTCCTCGGTCACAGCGTCAGCCGCATCCTGCAGGCGGCGGGGCACGAGGTGGTGCGCGTTCAGGTGATCAACGACCGGGGCATCCACATCTGCAAGAGCATGCTGGCCTGGCGGAAGTTCGGCCATGGGGAAACACCGGAAAGCAGCGGCCTCAAGGGAGACAAGCTCGTGGGCAAGTACTACGTGGAGTTCGACAAGGCCTACAAGGCCGAGGTGGACGCGCTGGTGGCCGGCGGTGCTGCGAAGGAGACCGCGGAGAAGGAGGCGCCGATCATGCTCGAGGCCCAGGAGATGCTGCGCCAATGGGAGGCCAACGACCCGCAGGTGCGTGCCCTCTGGGAGCGGATGAACGGGTGGGTGTACGATGGCTTCAACGCCACCTACACCCGCATGGGCGTGGAGTTCGACAAGCTCTACTACGAGAGCAAAACCTACGTGCTCGGCAAGCAGGACGTGCTCGATGGCCTGGAGAAGGGCATCTTCTTCCGCAAGGAGGACGGCAGCGTGTGGGCGGACAACACGGCCGAAGGGCTCGACGAGAAGGTGCTGCTGCGCCGCGATGGGACCAGCGTGTACATGACGCAGGACATCGGCACCGCGATCCAGCGCTTCAAGGAGTTCCCGGGTCTGGCCCAGCTCATCTACGTGGTGGGCAACGAGCAGGACTACCACTTCAAGACCCTCTTCATCATCCTGCGGAAGCTCGGTTTCCCGTGGGCGCAGGACCTGCACCACCTGAGCTACGGCATGGTGGACCTGCCCAGCGGAAGGATGAAGAGCCGCGAAGGCACGGTGGTGGACGCGGACGACCTGATCGAGGAGGTGGTGGCCGAAGCGCGTGCCATGGGCGAACAGCTCAGCAAGCTCGACGACTTCAGCGGGGAGGAGAAGGCCGTGCTCTTCGAGATGATCGGCCTTGCCGCCCTGAAGTACTACCTGCTGAAGGTGGACCCGAAGAAGCGGATGCTGTTCGACCCCGCGGCAAGCATCGACCTGCAGGGGCATACCGGTCCGTTCATCCAGTACACCTATGCCCGGATCCGTTCCCTGCTGCGCAAAGCGGAGGGCGCATCGCTGCCGACCAACGTCCCCGACGGTCAACGGACCATGCACAAGGAACCCCTTCTGCCCGAGGAGCGCACGGTGATCAAGCTGTTGCACCAGCTTCCGACCGTGCTTCAGGAGGCGGCGCACAAGCTCGACCCTGCGGGGCTGGCCAACCAGGTTTACGAGCTGGTGAAGGCCTACAACAGCTTTTACCAGGCCATTCCCGTGCTGAAGGAGGAGCACGCCGAACGCAGGGCGTTCCGACTGGCCATGAGCTCGGCCGTGGCCAATGCCATTAATAAGGCCATGTGGTGCCTGGGGATCGAGGTGCCTGAGCGGATGTAGCCGTGCACCCCTCAGGTCCGGCCGGCAATATGTCGGTAGGAGAGCCCGTTACTGCCCAAAGGCTATTCCACATGACCCGTTCCCTGAAGGCGCTGTCTGTCGCGGCCTGCCTGACCGCCGCCATGGGCGCCATGGCCCAGGAGGATGTCAAGGCCGCCAAGCTCCCCCCGATGAAGGATCTGCCCGCCGAGGGTGAGATGAAGTCCTTCTACGAGCTGGATGTCGAACATGCCTACACCGTCTTCGATCGGCAAGGCAAGGAGCTCCTGCGCGGCAAGGGCCGGTTCGTGGACGTGACCGACCTGGAGCCTGGGGTGTACTTCATCCGCTACGGCGATCGGAAGGTTTCCTATGTGAAGGAGTAGGCACCCAACGCCTGCCTCCCGGCCTAGAACTTCGGGCAGGGGATGGTGCGGAACTTCTTGTTCTTCTGGCGTGCGGGCCACTCGTAGGTGAGGCTGATCTCGTGCGCGCCGCCGGTCTTCAGGCCGAGCCAGTTGATGGTGATGTCGTAGCTGTAGATGATGCGCAACTGCCGCTCGGTCTCGAACCCGGCCATCAGCACGATCGCATCGTTGTTCGCGTAGCCCGGCTTGTAGGCCTTCACGCCCTGCAGCCCGCGGTACCAAAGGCCCAACAACAGGGGCTGATGGTCCACGTACACGCCCAGGTCCAGTTGGTCCCAGTCCTGCTGCGCCTTGTAATGCGCGGCCACGTTGAAGGTGCTGTGTGTGCGCGACATGGTCTTGTGGTCGAGCGCAAGGCGGTACCCGGTATGCACGCTGGTTCGCACGGGCAGCCGGGTGTCACCGCCCACCATCAGGGTCTGTTGCGGGCGGTTGATGTGGCTGAACGAGGTGCCCAGCCAGAAGTGCTCGTCGTAGTACATGACGCCCATGCTCGCATCGAAGTACGAGGTGCGCTGCAGCAGGCTTGACTCGATGGTGGTGGCGGCGTTGTCGCGGATCACCTGGTCGGCGAAGACGTAGTTGCCCAGGTCGGTCTGGCGGGCCGTGTACCCCAGGCGAAGGCCGAAGCGCACGGCATGGCCATGGTCGATGCGGGCCTCGTAGCTGTAGCTGGCGCCCACGTGCGTGAAGCTCAGGCCCGTGGTGCCGGCCTTGTCGTGCAGCACCATCAGCCCATAGCCGCTGTGCGCCTTGCTGTTGTTGTGGTCGTAGGCCACCGCATAGGTCTCGTAGCCCGGCGCGATGCCCGGCCACTGGATGCGGTAGTTCATGCCGATGCGGTCCTGGTACGTGTTGCCGGTGAGGGCCGGGTTCAGGTACATGGGAGCCGCATAGAACTGCGACAGTTGCGGGTCCTGCGCCGCGCAACGGCCCACCAGCAGCGTCAGCCCCAAGGCGATATGGATCCTGCGTGCAAGCATGCGTTCAACGGAACAGGGTCAGGTCACCGCGTTTCTCGATCTCCTTGTCGTCCACGAAGCGCACCCACATCTGGTATACGTACACGTCCTGCTGGCTGAGCTGGCCGCGGTA
This sequence comes from Flavobacteriales bacterium, assembly GCA_044226515.1. Classification (GTDB taxonomy): domain Bacteria; phylum Bacteroidota; class Bacteroidia; order Flavobacteriales_F; family PHOS-HE28; genus PHOS-HE28. Next base: position 65,641 of record JBGAGX010000010.1, read on the forward strand.
GTAGCCATCCCAGCCCTGGCGCACGTCGGTGCTCTCGAACACGAGCTCACCCCAACGGTTGTAGATGCGCATGCGGAAGTCCTTCACGAAGCGCACGAAGGGGTAGAACACATCGTTGCTCAGGTCGTTGGGGTCGTACGAGCCTCCACTGCCACCGTTGGGGTTCGGGCTGAAGGCCGTGGGGATGGTGATGTCGTAGATGGGCAGGATCACCACGTCATGCTCCGCTTCGGCGGTGCAGCCGTTGGCATCCATCACGCTCAGCACCACGGTGAAGGTGCCGATGTCGCCGTAGGTGTGCGAAGGCGCGGAGCCGGCCCCCGTGCCCCCATCGCCGAACATCCAGTCGAAGGTGGTGACACCCGGTCCGGTGGTGGCGGTGAGATCGATCTCCGGACTGTCGAAGGTGGTGCTCCAAGGCGATGCTGTGAAGTCCACCGCCGGTGCATCGTGCACGATGACCGTACCCGGCGACGCGGCCTGCGCGCTGCAACCGTTCATGGTGGTCACGGTGAGCGATACGCTGTAGGTTCCCGCCTGACCATAGGTGTGCTGAGCGGCGGCTCCGCCACCGGTGGAGCCATCCCCGAAGTCCCACAAGTAGGTAACGGGCACCGTGGTGAGGCTGTCGGGCATCGTCACGGTGAGCGGCGCGCACCCTTCGGCGATCACAGGGGGAAGGGTGATCACCGGCGGAACCTCCAGGTCCACCGCAAGGGTGTCGCTGATCGATTGCCCGCAGGAGTTGCTGGCGATGACCGTGTAGGTCATGTCGCCGGTCACCGCCACGTTGAACGGACCTTCGCCGGTGAGGCCCAGTTCAGGCCAGGTGAAGGTGACCGCACCCGGGTAGTTGTTCACCACCGCGCCGATGGAGGCCATGGCGCCCGGGCAGTACACCCCGCCGCCGTAGGGGGCCAGGGTGGCCGCGTTGAGGTTGAGCGTGGTAAGGGGCAGGTTCAAGGTGGGACCCTGGCATCCGTTGCCATCGGTCACGGTCACTTGCACGTTCTGCGAGCCGGGGAAGGAGTAGGTGATGGGCGAACCATAGCCGATGCCCACCCACTGCACCTGGTACGGCGCCGTGCCGCCACCGGCCTGGGCGGTAAGGGTGACCGGTGCATTGATGCACACCGTGTCGGGCACCTGTGCGCTGAGCGTGAGCGCGGGCGGGGTCGTAAGGGTGATGCTCTGCTGCGTGATGCATCCTGCGGCGTCGGTCACCACGCAGATGAAGGTGCCGGCCCCGAGGTTGGCCGCAGCGGGCGTGTTCTGCGAACCGGCGTTCGCGCTCCATTGGTACGCATAGCCGGGCGTGCCGCCGCTCGCGTTCACCGTGGCGCTGCCGTTCGTGCCGCCCGGGCAGGTGGGCGCGATCGCTGTGATGGTGCTCGCCACGAGCGCGGGCGGAGCCGTGACCTGCGCCACCATGGTGGTGTCGCAACCGTAGGTGTCGGTGATGTTCAGTGTGTAGGTGCCGGCCGCCAGACCGGTGATCGTCGGCGTGGTGGCGCCGCCGGGGCTCCATTGGTAGGTGAGCGCCGCGTTCGCGGGCGCGTACACCGCGGTGCCCGTGCTGGCGTTGCTGCATGCGGGACTGGTGGTGATGGTGGCGCCCTGGAAGCTGTTGGTGAGCGTGAGCAGCACCTGGTCGCTCGCCGGAGGACAGGTGGTGTTGCCGGTGGTGGTGAGGGTGAGCAGGGCGTAACCCGCGCTCAGTTCGGCCGCCGACGGGCTGTACTGCACGTTCAGTCCGCCGCCCACGAAGGTGCCCCCGCCGCTCCAGGTGCCGCCGGTGGCGTTCACCACCGTGCCCTGGAGGGCCACGGGCCATGCGCCATAGCACAGCTCCTGGTCAGGACCCGCGTTGGCCTGGTTCGGCTGGCCGGCGGCGTTGATCACCGCCATCGCGGTGACGGGCGCGCAGCCGTTCGCGTCGGTGACGGAGACGGTGTAGGAGCCGGCGCCGGCCGTTATCGAAGGCGTGGTCTGCCCGTTGCTCCAGGTATACGCGTAGGGCGGCGTGCCGCCCACCACGCTGATGGTGGCGGTGCCGTTCAGTTGTCCGGCGCAGGTCTCATCCGTGGCCTGCAGGCTGCCGATGGTGAGCGCCTGCGGCTGGGTGATGGTGACCGGGAAGCTGGCGCTGCATCCAAGCCCGTCGGTGACGGTGAGCGTGTAGCTGCCAACTCCCAGGCCGGTGGCCGTGGGGGTGGTCTGCACCGGGTTCGTGCTCCACTGGTAGGTGAGACCGGGCAGCACGGGCGCGTAGCTCGCGCTGCCGCTGGAAGTGCCGTTGCACAGGGCGTTGGCCCCGGTCACAGCGGCGTTGAGGAAGCTGTTGCTGATGGCGATGTGCACCACGTCGGTGGCCGGGGGGCAGCCGAAGCCCGAAGTGGCGGTGAGGGTGAGGTCGGCACCGCCTGCGGCGATCTCCCCCGTGGAGGGCATGTACAGCACGTTGGTGCCGCTGCCGGTGAAACTTCCCGCACCGCCGCTCCACGCTCCGCTGGCGGCATTGGTGATGGCCCCGTTCAGCGCAACGGGCATCTGGCCCTGGCAGGCGATAAGGTCGGGACCGGCGTTCGCGGTGGGGTTCTGGGCCGTGGTGCCGATGGTGGCCGTGGCCGTGACCGCTGCGCACCCGTTCGCGTCGGTGATGGAGACCGTATAGTTGCCGGCCCCAGCCACGATCGAAGGCCCTTGGCCGCCGTTGCTCCATTGGTAGGTGTATGGCGCGGTACCGCCGGTCACGGTCACAGAGGCGGTGCCGTTCCCCTGCCCCGCGCAGGTCTCGTTCACCACCTGCAGGTTGGCGATGGCCATGGCCGCCGGCTGTCCGATGGTGACGGAAGCAGTGGTGCTGCAGCCCAGTGCATCGGTGGCCGTGACGCTGTAGGTGCCCGCGGCAAGGCCGTTGGCCGTGCTGGTGGTCTGCACCGGGTTCGTGCTCCATTGGTAGGTCACGCCGGGAAGCACCGGCGCGTAGGTGGCGGTTCCGCTCGCGGTGCCGAAGCAGCTGGCGTTGGTGCCCGTGACCGTGGTGTTGAGGAAGCTGTTGCTGAGGGCCAGCTGCATCATGTCGGTGGTGCTGGGGCATGCGTTGCCGCTGGTGGCGGTCAGGGTCAGGGTCACCATGCCTGCCGCGATCTCGCCGGCGCTAGGGGTGTATTGCACGTTGGTGCCGCTACCGGTGTAAGTCCCCGATCCGCCCGACCAGGTGCCGCTGACCGCATTGCTCACCGCGCCGTTCAGCGTAACAGGGTAGCTGCCCTGGCACACCACCTGGTCGGGACCGGCGTTGGCCACCGGGGCCGAGGGCGCGTTGATCGTGGCCGTGGCGGGTGCGCTCTCGCAGCCGTTGTCGTCGGTCACCTGCACGGTATAGGTGCCCGCGCCCGCGGTGATCACCGGTCCGTTCCCGGGGAAACTGCCCCAATCGTACTGGTAGGGCGCCGTTCCGTCCAGCACGTTCACGGCCACGCTGCCGTTGTTCACGCCCTGGCAGCTCGCATCCGTGGCGAGCACGTCGATGAAGACGCCGTCGAGCACATGGATGGTGTAGGCGTAGGTCTGGATGCCGGGGATCGGACAGGCGCCATCGTCCACGTTGATCGTGAAGGGGTAGTAGCCTGCCGTGCCGTTGCTGCCGCTCCAACAGACCGTGCAGGTGATGGGGTTGGTCCCAGTGACGTTGAAGGTGGCCCCGGGCAGCACGTTGAGGAGGTTGGTGGTGGCGGTGAGCACGTTGGTGGTGTTCACGTCGGTGATCACCATGTCGAAGCAGGTGGACGCGCTCTCGCAGATCTCGATCGTGCGGTTGCCCGTGATCGTGGCGCCGCCGGTCGGGTTCGAGATCACGCCGGAACTGGCGTTGGGCGGTACGTTGCTGCACGGATAGGCCACGAACTGCATGTCGCGCATCACCGTGCCGATGAGGTTGCCGAGGGTGTCGTACTCGTTCACCTGCACCACCACCACCCAGTTACCCGCCTGCGTGGGCGTGAAGCTCAGCAGACCGGTCTGCGGGTTGATGGTAAGGCCTGTGATGGGCTGGGTGGCCGACCAGGGAGCATTGTAGTTCAACCAGGCCCCGTTCGCTCCGCGCGCACCGATCAGCGTGTAGGTGAGCGAGTCACCTTCGGGATCGAACGCACCGAGGCTGTAGGTCACCGGGTAGTTCAGGCACACGTAGGGGCTGGCGATCGCGGTGAACTGGGGCGAATCGTCGCAGGGGTCCACCGTGTTGTTCAAGGTGGCCGCGATGTACATCTGCTGGTTGGCCGGCGAGGCGAGGTTGGCGATGGCCCCGTTGCGGTTGCTCAACGACCAGCTGATCGTCCAGAAGTCGCAAGGAGGGAGCGTTACGATGGTCTGGTACGTGTACTGTTGGATGCCGGGCAGCGTACCGCCGTTGCAGGTGCTGTTGGGGAGATCCAGGTCGCAGAGCTGCGAGAGCTCCACGCCGGTGGGCGTGTTCACCGTGGTGGTGAAGGTGTCGCACGGGCTGCTGAAGGAGACCTGGAACGAGTTGCTGAGGTTCACGCCGGCGCAGTCGCGGTAGATCACCAAAGTCACCCGGTACTGGTCATTGCCCAGGCAGTCGTAGTAGATCTCTCCTCCGCTCAGGTGGGTGGCTTGGGCGGAAAGCGCGAGCAGCAGGAAGAGCAGGAAGGTGGTAAGGATGCGCTTCATTCGGCCCGCAGGTCCCCGGAGATGAGCCGGGTCTGCAAGCGTTCCTACCGACTTCGGGCCCTCAGGGTTGCACGGATCCGACGGACGGACGGCATTTTTCGACGGAAGTTCATTCGGCCACCCACGTCCGGCTCATCGCACCAGTCGAACCACCACAGGAAAGTGGTCGGACACCTCACGGCCGGCGTGCCTGGGGTGCAGCACCGCGTATTCCGCCACGGACCAGCGGATGGGCGAGATGAACACGTGGTCGATACGGGGGGTATCCACCGAGCGCCCGAACCCGTTGAAGGTGCCTTCGCGGTCGCGCTCGTCGGGGCAGGTGGTCACCAGGTACTGCGCCAGGTCCCGCACCGAGGCCTCGTCCGATGTGGCGTTCAGGTCGCCCATCACCACCAGGGGCATGCCGGCGGTGAAGGCCGGCGCCACCAGGTCAAGGATGAGCCCCGCACTGTGCAGCCGCGCTTCCGTGCCCACATGGTCCCAATGGGTGTTCACCACGCACAGGCTGTCCCCGCGCTTCCGGTCGTGCAGCATCACCAGCGTGGCGATGCGCACGCAGGCCGCGTCCCAGCCCTTGCTCACCGTGTCGGGCGTGGGGGAGAGCCAGATCGTGCGCGCCTCACCGAGGCTGAACCGGGCACTGTCGTAGTACACCGGACTGAACTCGCCGGCCGCCGCACCATCATCGCGGCCCACACCGAAGCGCTTGTAACCAGGCCATTGCTGGTCGAGGTAGCGGAGCTGGTGCGCCAGGCATTCCTGCAGACCGATCACCGATGGATGCTCGGCCATCACCACCCGGGCCAGGGCCGCCTTGCGCACGTCCCACCGGTCCGCGCTGTCGGCCGGGTTGTCGTAGCGCACGTTGTACGTGAGCACGGTGAGGGTGTCGGACTGCGCGCTGGCCATGGAGGCGCACAGGACCATGGACCAGGCGAGGATGCGCATGCGGCGGCTCAATCGGCGAGGAAGCCGAACTTCCCGGCCTTGTAGTCCTCGATGGCCTGGTGGATCTCGGCCTCGGTGTTCATCACGAAGGGACCGTAGTTCACATAGGGCTCGTTCAACGGCTCACCGCTCAGCACGAGCAGGATGCAGTTGCGCTCGGCCTCGATGCGGATGGTGCCGGGCTCGTTCCGCAGCTGCACGTAGTGGTTCTCCGGGCCCGCCGCCCCGTTCACCCGGACCGCGCCGTCGACCACCAGGATCCCGCTGTTGTACGAACCGGGCAGATCGAAGCGCACATCGGCACCGGCGTTCAGGTGCATGTCGTACAGGTGCACCGGGCTGAAGGTGCTGGCAATGCCCTTCACGCCCTCGTACTCACCCGCCACCACGTGCACGGTGCCCATGCCCTTGGGCAGCACCACCTTGGGCTTCTTCGCGTGCAGGATGCTCTGGTATTTCGCCGGTACCATCTTGTGCTTCGCCGGCAGGTTGATCCACAGCTGCAACATCTCGAAGGCGCCACCGGTGCGGTTGAAGGTCTGCTCGTGGTATTCCTTGTGGAGCACACCGCCGCCGGCCGTCATCCATTGCACGTCCCCGGGGTTGATCACGCCGTGGTTGCCCTTGCTGTCGTGGTGCTCCACGCTGCCCTTGTAGGCGAAAGTGATGGTCTCGATGCCCCGGTGCGGGTGTACGCCCACGCCCTGGCCGATGTCGCTGGGCGGAAAGTTCACCTCGGCATTGAAGTCGAGCAGGAAGAAGGGGCTCATTCGCTCCTCGAAGCCCTTCCCGTTGGGGAAGTAGTTCATCACCTTGAATCCATTGCCCACCATGTGCGTGTTGGTGGGGGAGAGGACGCCCTCCACGCCGCGCTGGCCGCCGTTGGCCAGGTTCTCCATGGCCTTCGCCGTTCCGCTGAGCGCGCCGCCGATCATCGTGAGCGCCGTGCCCAGCAGGCCGCGGCGCAGGAATTCCTTTCGTTCCATCGTTCGGGTGCTTGCCTCCGGAACAGCAAGGTATGCCGGAAGGTTCGAGCCTTCGGACCCGCTACCGCTCCACCACCACGCGGCAGTGCCCGATATGCCGCTCTCCACGAAGCAGGGTGCACAGCATGACACCCGACGCCGGGATCTCCAGGGCGTGTAGCATCACCGGTTGGAACGCGGTGTACAGTACCGTGCGGCCCAGCGGGTCGGTCACCCGCACGGCGTCGAACGGCTCACCGGCGGTGAGGGTCACCGCTCCATGACCTGGAACGGGATAGGCCACGGCGCCACCGAAGGCCTCAGGCTCGGCGACAACCGTGGGGAAGCTGCCGCTGCGGGCTACGAACATCGCACCCGCGCTGGCATTGGCCAGTTGCATCACCGGGACACCGGGAAGGGCGAGCGAATCCTGGAAATAGCCGCCGGCGTAGATGTTCCCGCCATCATCGAGCCCCAGACCGCGGATGCCGCGCGGATAGCTGTACCGCTGGGCCTGCACATGCAGCAGCGCGCTGCTGCTGTCGAAGCGGGCCAGGAAGAAGCCGTACGAACCGGTCGTGCCGGCGTTGGGGGTGATGCCGCCGATGGTGAAGTTGCCCTGGTGCCAGCCGCCGACAAGCAGCTTGTCGGGCGCCTCCAGCTCCATCGCTTCGATGTCGTGGTCGTAGGTGCTGTTGCCCATGCGGGTGCCCCAGATGAAGTCGCCGTCCGCATCCATCTTCAGGATCACGTTCTTGTACGTGCCGAAGTTGCCGCTGATGTCGATGTTGGGCACACCGAGCTGGCCGTAGCTGCCTTCGCGGTGGATGGCGGCATAGAGGTGGCCATCGGCGTCGGCCCGCAGCACCTGCGCATCATCGTAGCCGTAGCCCCCGATCACCTTCGTCCATTGCGGCGCTCCGTTCAGGTCGTACTTCACGATCACCACGTCATGCGTCTGGCCGCTCGTCTGGATGTTGAGCAGCGTGTCGCCCTCGAAGAAGAGCGTGTCGCCCCGTGCACGGAAACCCGCGTACAGCATGCCATCGTCGCCTACGGCAAGCGCCTGCACCTCGCTGGCGCTGTAGCTCCATTGCTCCCCGCAGTCAGGACGCCTGCTCCAGATGCCGTTCCCGTTCGGGTCGAGCTTCAGCACGAAGCTGTTGTAGTACTGGCTGCAGCCCTGCAGGGAGGGAAGCCCCACCACGTCGAGCGTGTACTTGAAGCAACCACCCACGTAAATGTTCCCGGTGTCGTCGCAGGCGATGGCCTTGGCCCATTCCACCTGCCCGCTCTGGAAGTCGTTGCTGCCATACCGCTGGGCCCAGCTCCAGCTGCCGTCCGTCGCGCTCAGCTTGGCCACGAACACGTCCATCGACCCCACCTTGCCCAGGGTGGTGCCGCCGAAGACCGCAGCGGTGCTCTGGAAATAACCGGTGATCACCACCCCATCATTGCCGTCCAACGCGAGGTCGTACGGGTTGTCGAAGTCGGGCCCGCCCGCGCGCACCGACCACAATGCCACACCTTGGTTGTCATATTTCACCACGTACACATCGCTCTGCCCGGCGCTGGTGAGCGGCGGTAGCGCACCGAACGAGGCCGTGCCGTAGAAGGCGCCCGTCACGTAACTGTTGCCCAGCGCATCGGTGGCGAAGCCCATGATGTCCGGTGAGCTCAAGGTGGCGGTGTCCCGTACCGACCACTGCCAGTTGAAAGGCTGGGCCAGCGTGGCCAGGACGGTGGAGCAGGCGAGGAGCGTGGCGATCGGGCGCATGGGCTGGCGTGAAGTGGGAGGTTGGACGGAGGGCTGATACACGGAACAGGACGCACGGTTCACCGGACAGGTTGTTCGCCCAGCAGCCGGAGCACCGCGCGTTGCAGCTCAGCCCGTTGCTCGGGAGAGGCGTCGTCGTCCATGTCGTTGTGCGGCACGGTGGACCTGATGATGCGGATGCCGAGACGCTGCTGTTCGGCCGGCGTGGGCAGCACCCCCTCGTCGGGCGGCATGTCCGCGGAACGCACGCTGCAAACGATCGGTCTCGCGGTCCGGGGCAGCGGCATGCGGCGGTTGTCCAGGGATAGCACGCGTTCAAGGCGTTCGGGGTGTTCCGCGGCGAACAGCATGCTGATGTCCCCGCCCTGGCTGTGCCCCATCACGGTGAGCCGCTTCAGGTCCAGTTCGGGATGTGTGCGCTGAAGCCTGTCGAGCACGAAGAGCAGGTTCGCCACGCCACGCTCCCAGCTCGGCCGGCGCACGATGTGCGGCACCCCGGTCAACGGCAGCGGTTCGTCGGTGGGCAGCTCGTGCTGCACGCTCACCACGAACCAGCCCGCTTCGGCCATGGCCCCGGCGAGGTGGCTGTAGTGCAGGTAGGCGCCCGGCCGGTTCTCGTTGTAGCCGTGGCTGAAGAGCACCACGGGCAGGTCCCTGGTGTCGGCGCCAGCGTGGTAGAAGGCCACGGGCACCGGGCGTTGGCGGACACTGTCCACCCAGGTCAGCGTGTCCACCTGCACCTGTCCATGGGCGAAGCGGGCGGAGGCGAACGCCACGGCAAGGGCCGCAAGCCATCGGGTCGTGGTCCTGCGTACCGTTCGGTTCATGGCGTGTATTCCACCGTTGTGCGCAGCCGGATGTCCTTGCTGGAGCCGCCGATCATCAGGCGGAACACGCCGGGTTCGGTCACCTCCTGCATCGCTTCGTTCAACATGCTCAACCGGTCGGCCGCAAGGCGGAAGGTGACCGTGGTGGAGGCGCCGGCCTCGAGATTCACCCGCTGGAAGTCCTTCAGTTCCTTCACCGGGCGCGACACGCTGGCCACTTCATCGCGAACATAGAGCTGCACTACTTCCTCGCCCGCCACGGGGCCTTCGTTCGTGAGGGTGAAGGTGATCGTCACGGTGTCCTTCGCGGTGAAGGTTGGATGGCTGAACTTCATGTCCGTGTAGGCGAAGCGCGTATAGCTGAGCCCGTATCCGAAGGGGAAGAGCGGCTGCCCGGTGCCGTCCACGTAATCGTCGCCGCGCCCGGTGGGGTGGTGGTTGTAGGTCAGGGGCAGCTGGCCTACGTTGCGGGGGAAGGTGATGGGCAGGCGGCCGCTGGGGTTGCGCGTACCGAGCAGCAGGTCGGCGATGGCGAGGCCGCCCGCTTCACCCGGGTACCAGGCCATCAGCACGGCATCCACGTCATCGATCCAAGTGTCCATGGTGATGGCACTGCCGCCCACCAGCACCACGGTGACGGGCTTGCCGGTGGCGGCCACCCGCTTGATCAAATCCTCCTGCTTACCCGGCAGCTTCAGGCTGCTCCGGTCGCGGAACTCGCCTTCTTCAATACCGGCCACGATGATCACGCGGTCGTGTTCCCGGGCCTTTCCCACGGCTTCGTCGATCAAGCGCTCGGGAGAAACGCTGTCGATGCCCGCGTCCCACACCAGCCGGAACCGTGCGTTGCCGGCCCGCTCACGGTATTCGATGCGCAGGGTGGTGGCCTTGCCTTGGGCGAAGCTGAACGGCATCATCGTGGTGCCGTGGCCCTGTTCCTCCCACCGGTCGATGAAGAGCTCGCCGTTCAGCCAGATGCGATAACCTTCATTGCCTTCCACGCCGATCCGGAACACGCCGCTCTCCTGAGGCATGATGACGCCTTCCCAGCGCACACCGAAGTGGTCGAAGGCCACGCGCGGATCGGGGCCGAAGAGCGTCCATTGGAAGTCGATGTTCGCATCGGTGCGGGTGAAGGCGGGTGTGGCCTGCAGGTCGATGCCGTTGAAGTAGGTGCCGACCAGGCCTGGCTCTCGGGCCGCGCCTTCGCCGTGGAAGAGCACGCTGGCCGGAACGGGTGCGTAGCGGACATCGCTGCGTCCGCAGCCCCTCGACCAGCTCAGCTTGCCCTCCCAGTGCATGCGTTGCTCCATGGCATCCCAGATCGACAGCAGCTGGTTCCCGGGACCGCTGTAGCCACCAAGCCGCGCTTCACGCCCCTCCTCACCGATCACCAGGATGCTCGGGGCGTTCTTCGGCAGGGGAAGAGCTCCGTTCCTGTTCTTCAGCAGCACCACGCTCTTCACCGCGGCTTCGTAGGCCAGGTCGCGGTGCTTCCTAATGTCCAGCGCGTTCAGCAAGGAGTCGCTCACATACGGCCGGTCGAACAAGCCCAGCTCGAACTTCATCCGCAGCACCCGCCCCACCGCACTGTCGATCGCCGCCTGCTTCACGCTGCCATCCAGGTAGTGCGGTTTGAAGAGGCTCTCGTGCGCCAGGTCCGTCTGGAAGATCACGTCCTGTCCGTTCTCCACGCTCTGTCGGCCCGCGTCCGCATAGTCGCTGGCGGTGAAGTGCAGCACGTTGGCCCCGCCGGTGGCCGCCGCATCGCTGATCACGAAGCCGCGGAAGCCCCAGTCCTTCCGGAGCACATCGTTCAGCAGCCAGCTGTTGGCGCTGCACGGACGACCGTTCAAGCTGTTGTAGGCGGTCATGATGGAGCGCGCACCAGCCAGCTTCACACAGGCCTCGAAGGGCTTCAGGTAGGTCTCGCGCAGGTGGCGTTCGCTGTGGAAGGCCGGATAGCTGTCGCGCCCGCCATCGCCGTGGTTGGCAACGAAATGCTTGGGCGTGGTGATGATGCCGCGGCTTTCCATGGCCTTCACGTAGGCGGCGCCCATCCACGAGGCCAGCAGCGGGTCCTCGCCGTAGGTCTCTTCCACGCGGCCCCAGCGCACGTCGGTGGCCAGGTTCACCACGGGGCTCAGCACCATGCGGATGCCGCGCGCTTTGGTCTCGAGCGCGATGGCGTCGCTGACCTCTCGCATCAGGGTGGTGTCGAAGCTGGCGGCCAGGGCGATGCTTTGCGGGAAGGCCGTGGCGCCGGGCAGCACCAGCCCGTGCAAGGCTTCCTCGTAGGGGATGAAGGGGAAGCCGAGCCGGGTGCGCTCGCGGAAGAAGCGCTGGTGGGCATTGATGCGCGTGAGCAGTTGTTGTGCATCGCTACCCTGTGCATTGCCGATGAGCTGTTGCGCGGCACCGTTGTCGGCATTCCTGCGGTCCAGTTGCAGCCCGAAGATGCCGTTGCGGTACCGCGCGCTGTCCGGACCCACTTCGCCCACCACCATGAAGAGCTGCCGGAACTTCTCCTCGGGCGTCATGCGGCCCAGCAGGTCCTGCACGCGGGTGTTGATGGGCAGGGCGGGGTCCTGGTAGGGAAGCTGGGCGTGGAGGGAAGCACCAAGCGCCAAAGCGCACAAGAGCCCAAGTGAGCGCATGGGGGAAAGCTAGGCAGATGCCGGTTCGGATGAGCGCTGGGTCGGCTTCAACTCAATGGTCGTAACTGATCACCCGGCTCACCTTGTACCCGGAGGCCTCCTTCCGCCACACCATGATGTTCTTGAAGGTGCCGCACTCCTGCTTTCCGTTCTCGGCATGGCAGAAGCGGTGCTGGCAGATCTCCAGCAGACCGAAGTCGTCGAGCGGGTACACCTCCATCGATCCGGAGACCAGCTCGCGGCGGATGTCGGCGGTGGTGGGCTGCGTGAACAACCGCCGGAATGCGGCCATGGTGCTGTCGTAGCCCGCAAGGCCGGTCTTGTCGTGGTAGAACTCGAGGTCCGGGGCGAACCAGGTGCCGAGGCGATCGGCGTCGTGGGCGTTGAAGGCGTCGAACAGCGCGCTGTCGAGGGCGGCCATGGTGCGCGTGAGGGTGTCCGTTCCGTTCCCCATGGCTGTAGGTTCCCCCATTCCGCCACCCGCACAGGCGTGGAGCATGATGATCAACGCTCCGCCCAGCCCCAAGGGATGGATCGCCTTCGTGTTCACCATAGGTCGTCGCATGGTGCCAAAGCAAGCCACCGGAAGATCACGCTCAAAAGGCTGTTGCCTACCTGCTGAACCACAGGTGTCCACATTCCGCCGCATTGCGCTGCAGCCTTGCCCAACCCAACGCCTCCCTAACTTCGTGCCCCTCAAGCGAAAACGGGATGTTCGAGAACCTCAGTGACAAGCTCGAAAGAGCGTTCAAGGTCCTTAAGGGCCAGGGCCAGATCAGCGAGATCAACGTGGCGGAGACCGTGAAGGAGATCCGCCGGGCGCTGCTGGATGCCGACGTGAACTACAAGACCGCCAAGGACTTCACCGACCGCGTGAAGGCCAAGGCGCTGGGGCAGAACGTGCTCACCAGCATCAGCCCGGGCCAGCTGCTCACCAAGATCACGCACGACGAGCTGGCCGAGCTCATGGGCGGTCAGGCCGCCGGCATCAACATGGGCGGCAACCCCACGGTGGTGCTCATGAGCGGCCTGCAGGGTTCCGGAAAGACGACCTTCAGCGGCAAGCTGGCCAACTACATCCGCAAGAAGGGCAAGCGCCCGCTGCTGGTGGCCTGCGACGTGTACCGCCCCGCGGCCATCGACCAGCTGGAGACCCTGGGCAAGCAGCTCGACATCGCCGTGTACAGCGAGCGGGCCAACAACGATCCGGTGTCCATCGCGCAGAACGCCATCGCATTCGCCAGGCAGCACGGCTTCACCGCCGTGATCGTGGACACCGCCGGCCGCCTGGCGGTGGACGAGGCCATGATGGACGAGATCACCCGGGTGAAGAAGGCCATCCAGCCGCAGGAAACGCTGTTCGTGGTGGACAGCATGACCGGGCAGGACGCGGTGAACACCGCCAAGGCCTTCAACGACCGCCTCAACATCGACGGCGTGGTGCTCACCAAGCTCGATGGTGATGCCCGCGGTGGTGCGGCCCTCAGCATCCGCAGCGTGGTGGACAAGCCGATCAAGTTCATCGGCACCGGCGAGAAGATGGAGGCGCTGGACGAGTTCCACCCCGACCGCATGGCCGGCCGCATCCTGGGCATGGGCGATGTGGTGAGCCTGGTGGAGCGCGCGCAGGAACAGTTCGACGAGAAGCAGGCCCGCGAGCTCAGCAAGAAGATCGCGAAGGACCAGTTCGGCTTCGACGACTTCCTGGAGCAGATCGGGCAGATCAAGAAGATGGGGAACATGAAGGACCTCATGGGCATGATCCCCGGCGTGGGCAAGGCGCTGAAGAACATCGACATCCCCGACGACGCCTTCAAGGGCATCGAGGCCATCATCAAGAGCATGACCCCCGACGAGCGCCAGAACCCCGCGCTCATCAACGGCAGCCGCCGCACCCGCATCGCCAAAGGCAGCGGCACCAATGTGGAGCAGGTGAACAAGCTGCTCAAGCAGTTCGAGGAGACCCGGAAGATGATGAAGATGATGGGGGACAAGACCAAGATGATGAACATGATGCGCCAGATGCAGCAGGCGCTGCGATCAGACCGATTTTGACGATCAGCGAATTGGCGAATGGTGAGCTGGCCGGAAGACTGTATGACTGAAGGGCCATCGAGCAATGGCGTCGAGCTAATCTCCAGCTTCCTGCAGCGCGACTAGTAAACAAGATGATGAACATGGGCGAACCTGTTCGCCACGGAAGCACCGCGCAAAGGGCATCGGACTGAGATGCTCAATGCGCTGCTGGACGTTTATGATGGCTGGCTCAACTCCTGGATCTTGGGTGGCCCTTCTATTTGAAAGTGTGGCTGTTTGAGCCTCGATTCATGAATTCCCAGGTTGTGTGTGCCATCGGCGGATGGCGACTACTATCAGAAAGGATTGAAGCGCCGCCTCAACCGTTACATCGGATCGGCTCGGCGCGACATGAAAGCGTTTGTATGGTCGACCCATGTGGACGAACACTACTACTTCGAGTCAGATTTCGACGCTGTTCAACCTGATGGTGGCGAAGGCATGCATGCATACAATAGAAAGTTGTTGCAGCGGCTCAAAACAAGCAACTACTCTTCCTCCGATGTCGAAATGGGCCGGTCATGGGTCGGCGAACGAGCGTGACCTGATCTTCTCGGCTACCGTCGTTCCTCCATGCCATGTCCCATTTTCCCGGGCGGCGTGATCCTTGCTTGCCGGTCGGGTACAGGCTCGACCGGATGATCGGGCGCAGCAATAGGCTTTCGTCCGTTCTTCGGCTCTGTTCGACTTTCCGATAACCTCGTTCGTCGGAACCGCGTAGGAGGGTGCGCGATGTACTCCTCCATGCGCATCCTTGGCCTTTGCTTGCTCTTCCCCGGCTCCATGGCGCTGGCCCAGACCGGTCCGGGCGGCGTGGGGAACAGCACCACGAACATCCTTTGGCTCAGTGCCGACCATGGCGTGTTGACGCCGACGTTCGGTGTACAGCAATGGAGCGACCGCTCGGGTAATGCCAACCATGCTGTGCAGTCGAACGGGCTGCGTCAGCCGTTGCTCGCCACCAGCGTGATGAACGGCTACCCGGCCGTGCTCTTCGACAACGACCAGACCAACGCCGACCGCCTTACGATCGCCGACAACGCCACGTTGGAGGGGATGAACGGGCTCAGTGCCTTCGCCGTGTATCAATTGAACACGGGCACGGCCAGCAGCGCACCGCGTGGGATCCTGAGCAAGCGGAACGACCCGGCCGCTCAGAACGCATACGGCTGGTTCCTCTGGGACAGCGGTGGCAACGTGCGCCAACACCTGGACATCGATGGCACGGGCGATCGCGTGGTGGGCAGCTCGAACCGCAACACCGGAGTGGCCTATTTGGACGGCTTCGTTTACCACGGTGCGATGCCTTCCAATGCGAACGATCAATCGCTCTACACCGCGAACATGGCCGATGGGAACCGGCAGGAGTCCAGCACGAGCATCCCCAACTACGCAAGCGACCTGCACCTCGGCTCGCTGTACGGTCACACCGGATCGGGAGCGAACACCACGCGGTTCAACGGTTACATCGCAGAAGTGGTGATGTACAACCAGGCCGTGAGCCCGGTGCAACGCTTGTTGATCTCGAACTACCTGGCGGCCAAGTACGGGCTTACGCTTGGTGCCGACGACCTGTATACCCAGGACAACCCCGGCAACGGGAACTACGACCATGATGTCGCCGGTATCGGCCGGGTGAACGGATCGGACCAGCATACCACCGCCCGCGGATCGGGCATCGTGGAGATCGGCAAGAGCACCTACAGCGGCCTCAACAACGATGAGTACCTGCTGTGGGGGCACGATAACGCCGCCATGGACGCCTGGGGGGTGACCGACTTCCCGGCCACGATGCAGGGCCGGGTGGCCCGGGTGTGGCGCGTGAGCGAGGTGAGCTCCTCCGGCACGTCCGTGGACGTGGGCAACGTGGACATCACCTTCGACCTGGCCGGTCTGGGCCCGGTGACCGCGAGCGACCTCCGCCTGCTGGTCGACACGGACGGGGACGGCCTCTTCGCCGATGAAACCCCCATCGCCGGTGCCACCAACCCCAGCGGCACCCTCTACCGGTTCAGCAACAGCAATGCCCTGGCGAACGGTCGCCGCTTCACTATCGGCACCATCAACGCCTTGAACACGCCGTTGCCCATCGAGCTCATCGCCTTCAATGCGCAGGCGAACGGGCCTGGATCGGTGCACCTGTTGTGGAGCACGGCGAGCGAACGGAACAACGCCCTGTTCGAAGTGGAACGCAGCGTTGACCTGGACGACTGGACCGTTGTGGCCGAACAGCCGGGTGCGATCAACTCCTCGAGCGTGCTCCACTACAGCGCCGTGGATGCTTCGGCGCCCGAAGGATTGGTGTATTACCGCCTTCGTCAGACCGATCTCGACGGGGCGACCGAGGTGAGCGATGCCGTCGCCGTGGTGGTGGAAGGTGTGTCGGACCTCGGGGCGAACGTGTTCCCCAACCCGACCGCGGGACCCATCACTGTGACCTTGACCGGTGCGATCACGGGATCACCTCGCTTGGAGCTCTTCGATGCTTCGGGAAGGTCGGTGCCGCGCAGTGTGGAGCCCATCACCGAACGCACCTACAGGCTCGATCTGTCGGACCTGCCTCCTGGCATGCACGTGCTCCGGGTGTGGCAGGGAGGGCGCGTGTGCGGTGTTCGCCTCATTCGCTTGTGAGCGTTCGTCCACCCGATCCGCTCGATGGTCGGTCGGACAACCCTGCTCGTCGAAGTTGCGTAAGAGGGTGCGCGATCACCTCCACCATGCGCAACCTTGGACTTTCCTTCCTCCTTTTCGGCTCCACGGCGATCGCCCAGACCGGCCCGGGCGGGGTGGGGACGTCCACCACGAACGCGCTCTGGTTATGCGCCGATCGTGGCGTATACCGGGATGCAGGGACGACCCTGGCCGCGAACGGCGAGAACGTATTCCAATGGAACGATGTGTCCGGCAATGCGCTCTTCGCGAGCGAACCGTTCTCGGTGAACAGGCCCAACCTCCAGACCGGGGTGCTGAACGCCAAACCCGTGGTCCGCTACTCGGCCTCCAGCACCGACCGCCTCATGGTATCGGGGCTTACCGCCGGGAACCAGGCGTCGATCTGGGTCGTGGCGCGGCATACGTCCCTTCCGTCGCCCAATCCGGGGCTGGTCCAGGGAAGCTCGGCCGGCAATGCGTATTCCGCGAATTCGAACCTGAAGCACGTGGGCGTGTGGGTGAACTCCACCAACACCCGGCCATGGGGGCGTGGCGTGCGTTCGGACGGTACCGAGCTGAACATCTCGCAGACCACCGCGACCACATCGGGCACCTTCTTCATCCTCAACAACGACTACGGTGCCAGCACCATCCAGCAATACATCAACAATGCGACGGCCGGGGCGGTGGCCACCAATGGGACCTTGCGTTCCTGGACCGACATGGCCATCGGGGTGCAGGCCGGCACCGAGAGCTGGAACGGCGACATCGCCGAGGTCATCGCCTTCAACAGCTCATTGGGCTCCGCACAGCGCCTCATCGTCGCGAACTACCTGGCGGCCAAGTACGGCCTGGCTCTGTCCTCCGGCGACATCTACGTGCAGGACAACCCCGGCAATGGGAACTACGACCATGACGTCGCCGGCATCGGCCGGGTGAACGGATCGGACCAGCATACCACCGCCCGCGGATCGGGCATCGTGGAGATCGGCAAGAGCACCTACAGCGGCCTCAACAACGATGAGTACCTGCTGTGGGGGCACGATAACGCCGCCATGGACGCCTGGGGGGTGACCGACTTCCCGGCCACGATGCAGGGCCGGGTGGCCCGGGTGTGGCGCGTGAGCGAGGTGAGCTCCTCCGGCACGTCCGTGGACGTGGGCAACGTGGACATCACCTTCGACCTGGCCGGTCTGGGCCCGGTGACCGCGAGCGACCTCCGCCTGCTGGTCGACACGGACGGGGACGGCCTCTTCGCCGATGAAACTCCCATCGCCGGTGCCACCAACCCCAGCGGCACCCTCTACCGGTTCAGCAACAGCAATGCCCTGGCGAACGGTCGCCGCTTCACCATCGGCACCATCAACGCCTTGGACACGCCGTTGCCCATCGAGCTCATCGCCTTCAATGCGCAGGCGAACGGGCCTGGATCGGTGCACCTGTTGTGGAGCACGGCGAGCGAACGGAACAACGCCCTGTTCGAAGTGGAACGCAGCGTTGACCTGGACGACTGGACCGTTGTGGCCGAACAGCCGGGTGCGATCAACTCCTCGAGCGTGCTCCACTACAGCGCCGTGGATGCTTCGGCGCCCGAAGGATTGGTGTATTACCGCCTTCGTCAGACCGATCTCGACGGGGCGACCGAGGTGAGCGATGCCGTCGCCGTGGTGGTGGAAGGTGTGTCGGACCTCGGGGCGAACGTGTTCCCCAACCCGACCGCGGGACCCATCACTGTGACCTTGACCGGTGCGATCACGGGATCACCTCGCTTGGAGCTCTTCGATGCTTCGGGAAGGTCGGTGCCGCGCAGTGTGGAGCCCATCACCGAACGCACCTACAGGCTCGATCTGTCGGACCTGCCTCCTGGCATGCACGTGCTGCGGGTGTGGCAGGGAGGGCGCGTGTGCGGTGTTCGCCTCATTCGCTTGTGAGCGTTCGTCCACCCGATCCGCTCGATGGTCGGTCGGACAACCCTGCTCGTCGAAGTTGCGTAAGAGGGTGCGCGATCACCTCCACCATGCGCAACCTTGGACTTTCCTTCCTCCTTTTCGGCTCCACGGCGATCGCCCAGACCGGCCCGGGCGGGGTGGGGGCCAGCTCCAGCAATGTGCTTTGGCTGCGGGCGAACACCGGCATCACCCAGAGCGGTGGCGCGGTGAGCCAATGGAACGACCAGAGCGGCAATGCCAATCATGCCTATCTGCCGGGTACGATCCCCACGGCGAAGCCTGCTTTCGTAGCGAATTCCGTGAACGGCTATCCGTCGCTGGATTTCGATGGTACGGACGATCAGCTTTGGGTGAACGACGCGGCGTCGCTCGACCTTACCCAGTGGCACTTCTTCATCGTGGTGACCGCCGATCTTCAGAAGGACTACAACGCCTGGATGGTGAAGGGCGATGACTCCGACGAGAACTGGGAGATGCTCAGCTACAACGATGGCAACATCCATGCTCCGGTGAAGTGGACCGATGGCACCCGCACATTCCCCAGTTCGGCGGGCGGTCAGGTGACCACCACCAGCTTTGATGTGATCGAGTACTCCTACAGTGCTGCTGTGGGGCGCGATGTGTACAAGAACGCCACGTCCATCATCTCCGACAACGAGAGCAAGACGCCGAAGGTGAACAACCTGCCGCTGTACATCGCCAACGAACGCAGCACCACGGGCCGCAACGTGAACGGCGACATCGCGGAGGTGATCGCCTTCAACGCACCGCTGAACAGTGCTCAGCGCATCATCGTGAACAACTACCTCGCCGCCAAGTACGGCCGCACCTTGGGCACCAACGACATCTACGTGCAGGACAATGCCACCAACGGCAACTACGACCATGATGTGGCCGGCATTGGACGTGTGAACAACACCAACCAGCAGACGGACTCGCGCGGTTCCGGCATCGTGCAGATCTCGAAGGCCTCCTATGGCGGGTTGGGCAACGATGAATTCCTACTGTGGGGTCACGACAACGGGGAGCTCGATGCCTGGGGGGTGACCGATTTTCCACCTTCGGCCCAGGGAAGGATCGCCCGGGTGTGGCGGGTGAGCGAGGTCAGTTCTTCGGGTACGGCAGTGGATGTGGGCAACGTGGACATCACCTTCGACCTGGCCGGTATGGGCACGGTGAACACGAGCGACCTCTGCCTGTTGGTGGACACCGACGGGGACGGACTCTTCGCGGATGAAACGCCCATCGCCGGCGCCACCAACCCCAGCGGCACCCTTTACCGTTTCAGCAACACCGGGGTCCTTAGCAACGGCCGGCGGTTCACACTGGGCACCACCAATGCGTTCAACACGCCGCTGCCCATCGAGCTCGTCGCCTTCGATGCCGAGGCGGCGGGCGCCCATGCCGTGCGTACGTCCTGGTCCACCGCCAGCGAACGCGACAACGACCACTTCACCGTGGAGCGGTCCTATGACGGAGACCTGTGGGAGTCCATCGGCACGGTGCCCGGGGCCGGCAACAGCACCCAGGTGCTGCAGTACGAGCTCATGGATCCCGCCGCGTTCAACGAACTCGTGTACTACCGCCTGCGGCAGACCGATACCGACGGGGCCAGCACCTTGTCGGACACCCGGGTGGTGCAGCTGGCGGCGACGGATGCTGCGCCGTTCATTTTCCCGAACCCCAACAACGGCGCGTTCACCGTGGCCTGGAGCGGCGGTCCCGTGGAAGGCGTGGTCTACGAGATGGTCGATATGGCCGGCAGGCGCGTTGCGTACCAGCGCGGAACGCAAGGCGGTCTCACCGACCACTTCGTGCTTTGCGGTCCCGCTGCGGGCCTCTACCTGTTGCGGGTGGTGAAAGCGGGTAGACCGTTGGCCGTCCTGCCCTTTTCGGTGCAGTAGGACAGGTCGCGAACTGCGCTCCGTCAGTGTTCCGGGCACCCGGGATCTCGTACCCTTGTGGCATGGCGGAAGTGATGACCTATCAGCTGCTTGACGGCAAGCGCTGCAGCGAGGCCGTTCGTGCCGAGATCGCGGCCGGCGCGGCCGAAGTGACCGCGAAGCGTGGATACCCCCCGCACCTGGCGGCCGTGCTGGTGGGCAACGACGGTGCCAGCCGCACCTACGTGGAGAGCAAGGTGAAGGCCTGCGAGGCCGTGGGCTTCCGAAGCTCCCTGATCATCCTGCCCGAGACCATCACCGAGGAGGACCTCCTGTCGCGCATCCGCTCCATGAACGCCGATCCCGGTCTGGATGGTTTCATCGTTCAACTGCCGCTCCCCGCGCATATCGACGAGGAACGCATCACCCTCGCCATAGAGGCCCACAAGGATGTGGACGGCTTCCATCCGGAGAACATCGGCCGCATGGTGCTGGGCCTGGACGGTTTCCTGCCCGCCACCCCGGCGGGGATCCTGGAGCTCTTGCGGTATTACCGCGTGGAGACCGCCGGCAGGCATTGCGTGGTGATCGGCCGGAGCCACATCGTGGGAACGCCCATGAGCATCCTGATGAGCCGCAACAGCTACCCCGGCAACTGCACAGTGACGCTGACCCACAGCCGTACCCACGACCTGTCTGCCATCACCCGACAGGCCGACATCCTGATCGTGGCGCTGGGGAAGCCCGAGTTCGTCACCGCCGACATGGTGAAGGAGGGCGCCGTGGTGGTGGACGTGGGGATCCACCGCGTACCTGACGCCAACAAGAAGAGCGGCTTCCACCTGAAGGGCGACGTGAAGTTCGATGAGGTGGCGCCCAAGTGCAGCTGGATCGCGCCGGTGCCCGGAGGCGTGGGTCCGATGACGATCACCAGCCTGCTGATCAACACGTTGAAGGCCGCACGCCGCCCACGGTGAGGGTACCTTCGCGGTCAAGCTCCGACCGCCATGCGCTCATTGACCGTTATCGTTGCCCTGTTGTGCCTGCGCGTCGCAGGGCAGACGCCTGTTTCGGTCCAGCTCATCCCGTGGGCCGATCCCTTCGTGTTCCCCACGGACGTGGCGCACTGTGGCGATGACCGGCTCTTCGTGGCGCAGCAGAACGGCCTCATTGAGATCGTGGTGGACAGCGCCACGGTATGGCCCACGCCTTTCCTCGACCTGCAGGCCCAGGTGGTCTTCAATGCCGAGCAGGGCCTCCTCGGCCTCGCGTTCGATCCGCATTACACGGACAACGGGTTCTTCTACGTGCACTATGTGCGCGACAACGCCTTGGGGCATCACAGCGTGATCTCGCGCTTCAGCGTGAGCGCCGATCCGAACATCGCGGACCCCAACAGCGAAGTGGTGCTGTACACCTGGCCGCAGACCACCGTGGCGCACAAGGGCGGCGATCTGCTCTTTCTGCCCGACGGCACCCTGCTGATCACGCTCGGCGATGGGAGCATGGGCGGCGACCCTGACAACAACGCACAGGACCTGGGCAACCCTCTGGGCGATATCCTGCGCATCAGACCCGAGGCCGACAGCACCTACTCCATCCCGCCGGACAACCCGTGGGTGAACGCCGGGGGCGACACGCTGCCCGAGATCTGGGCCAGCGGCCTGCGGAACCCCTTCCACATAGTGGCCGACACCCTCACCGGCGACCTGTGGATCGGTGATGTGGGCCAGAGCTGGTGGGAGGAGCTCGACCGCTGGTCGTACACGGACCATTCCGGTCCCAATTTCGGATGGCGTTGCTACGAGGGTCCGCAACAGTACAACGCGAGCCTCTGCGACACCACCGCCGACTTCGTGGATGCGGAGGTCGTGCATGCGAACATCCTCAACGGGGGGCAGTTCTGCGCGGTGCAGCTGGGCGCCGTGTACCATGGGGCGCTCTTCCCGCGCCTCGCCGGCCGCATGCTCTACACCGACTACTGTTCAGGCCAGATCCGCTCGCTGCTTCCCGATGGCCAGGGTGGCTGGACGGATGAGCAGCTGCTGGCCTCCGCGCAGTATGGGATGGTTGGCCTCTACGCCGATCACCAGGGCGAGCTGTGGGCCCTGAACAACTACCAGCATACGCTCTTCAAGGTGGTCGATCCATGTCCGGTGCAGC
This sequence comes from Flavobacteriales bacterium, assembly GCA_044226515.1. Classification (GTDB taxonomy): domain Bacteria; phylum Bacteroidota; class Bacteroidia; order Flavobacteriales_F; family PHOS-HE28; genus PHOS-HE28. The sequence goes on from JBGAGX010000010.1 coordinate 88,236, forward strand.
CCACCATCGCGGTGGTGGGCGATTCGCTCGTGGCCACGGAAGGGGAGCATCACACCTGGTATGTCGATGGCGTGGAGCTCACGAACGACACCTCCGCGGTGTTGGTGCCGCAGGTGGCGGGCGCCTATTGGGCCACGGTCGACCTGGGCAACGGCTGCGTGTTCAACACCGATACCGTCATGGTGAGCCTGGATGGGCTGGAGGAGGCCGATGCGCTCAGCTCCTTGGACGTGGTGCCCAATCCGGCCACGGACAGGATCACCGTGCGCTGGAACCAGGTGTCCGCCCCCGCACTGCAGGTGGACCTAATGGATGCCTTGGGCCGCACATCCCGATCGGTGCTCCTCCGCGGGGGGCGGGCCGAGCTGGATCTCGCAGGCCTGGCGCCAGGTGTCCATTTCCTGCGCGCACGGACCGCTTCCGGTGCCGTGGTCGTGCGGCGGGTGGTGGTGCGGTGATCCGGACAGGAGGGCTTATTGCCGTCCGGCCTTGATCTCCTCCACCACGGCCGGGTCGAGCAGGGTGGAGGTGTCGCCCAGGCTACCCAGCTCGTTCTCCGCCACCTTCCGCAGGATGCGGCGCATGATCTTGCCGCTGCGCGTCTTCGGCAGGCCGCTCACGAACTGGATCTTGTCCGGCTTGGCGATGCGGCCGATGCCGGCCACCACGGCCTCGATGATCTCGCCGCGCATGTTCTCCACGGCCTGCTCATCGGCCGCGTCGATGGGTTTCTCAAAGACCACGTAGGCGTAAATGCCCTGGCCCTTGATGTCGTGCGGGTAGCCTACCACGGCGCTCTCCACCACGCCCTTGGCCTGGTTGATGGCGTTCTCGATCTCGGCCGTGCCGAAGCGGTGGCCGCTCACGTTGATCACATCGTCCACCCGTCCGATGATGCGGTAGCGGCCGTCGGCATCGCGCCTGGCCCCGTCGCCGGTGAAGTAGTAGCCCTTGTAGCTGCTGAAGTAGGTCTGGCGGCAGCGCTCGTGGTCGCCCCAGGTGGTGCGCAGGATGCCGGGCCACGGGAACCGCATGCACAACAGGCCCTCCACCTCGTTCCCGGTGATCTCCCCCCCCTCGGGGGTGAGCAGCACGGGTTGTACACCGGGCAGGGGCCACGCGGCATGCGCAGGCTTCTCGTCGTTCACCCCGGCCATGGTGCTGATCATGATCCCACCGGTCTCGGTCTGCCACCAGGTGTCCACGACGGGGCAGCGGTCCTTGCCCACGTGGATCTTGTACCAGTTCCAGGCCTCCTCGTTGATGGGCTCGCCCACGCTGCCGATCACCTTCAAGCTGTCAAGCGAGTAGGCCAGGACATGGTCCAGCCCGGCGGCCATGAGGCTGCGGATGGCGGTGGGCGCCGTGTAGAAGATGTTCACGCCGTGCTTGTCGATCACCTGCCAGAAGCGGCCCGCATCAGGGAAGGTGGGCACGCCCTCGAACACGAGCGTGGTGGCGCCGTTCAGCAGCGGACCGTAGATGATGTAGCTGTGGCCGGTGATCCAGCCCACATCGGCCGTGCACCAGTACACGTCGCTCTCCTCGACCTGGAACACGTTGCGGAAGCTGTGGTCGGTGTACACCATGTAACCGCCGCAGGTGTGCACCACGCCCTTGGGCTTGCCCGTGCTGCCGCTGGTGTAGAGGATGAAGAGCGGGTCCTCGGCATCCATCACCTCGGCCGGACAGTGCTTGTCCACATGCTGCAGCTCGTCGTGCAGCCACACGTCACGCCCCTCCTGCATGTTCACGGCCCAACCGAGGCGCTCGGTCACGATCACGTTCCGCACCGTGGGGCAGGTCTCGAGCGCCTCGTCCACCACGCGCTTCACCGGGATCTGCTTGTTGCCCCGGTTCAGGCCGTCGGTGGTGAGCACCAGGGTGGCGCCGGCGTCCTGGATGCGGTCTGCGAGGCTCTGCGCGCTGAAGCCGCAGAACACCACGCTGTGGATGGCGCCGATGCGCGCGCACGCGAGCACCGCGATCACCAGCTCGGGCACCATGGGCATGTAGATGCAGATGCGGTCGCCCTTCTTCGCTCCGTTGCGTTTCAGCACGTTCGCATAGCGGCATACGCGCTCGTGGAGCTCGCGGTAGGTGAGGCGGACGAAGCGCTCCTGCGGGTCGTTCGGCTCCCAGATGAGCGCCAGCTTGTTCCCGCGCCGTTCCAGGTGCCGGTCCAGGCAGTTCTCGGTGATGTTCAGCCTGCCGCCGACGAACCACTTCACCGCGGGCTTGTCGAAATCCCATTCCAGGGTGGTGTCCCACCGGCGGTGCCAGGTGAAGTGCTCCGCGAGCGAGGACCAGTAGCCCTCGGGGTCCTGGATGCTCTCGGCATAGGCGGTATCGTACTCGGCTTGGGTGCGGATGCGTTGCAGGGCCATGGTGGTCACGCCGGTCGATGCCGGCGCAGGGAAAGTTAGTCGCGGCCCCCGCTCGCACGCGCCGCCCCGCCCCGGCAGCAGGACCGGTCGCAGGGGCGGTGATCCTCTCGGCCGGATCCGCTATCCTTCGGCCATGAACGATCGCCACGTCCCATCCGCCCGCCCGCGGCCCTTGTTCCGCCTGGCGTTCCTGCTCCTCGCCGCCTTCATCGGCCCTGCCTCGTTCGAGCTCAGCGCACAGACGAGGACCCAACGGGCCGGTATCGTGTGGAGCGACCTGCTCGACGACCGCACCGACGGGGACTTCGTGCGCGTCATCGACCGCACCGCCGACGCCATCTACCTGCTGATGTACAGCAAGAAGCTTGGTCATCAGGTGCAGCGCATGGACCTGGCCATGAAGCGGGTCTACCAACGGCCCATCGAGCTCCAACTGGGGAAGGAGGAACTGGAACTGGAGGATGTGCACATCGTGGGGCGGAACATCGTGGTGTTCGCCTCGTACTACGACAAGCGCAACGATGAGCGGAACCTTTTCGTGAAGGTCTACGCCACGGCCGACATGGGGGCGGTGAGCATGTACAGCAAGGTGGCGCGCATGGATGTGGAGGACCGCCGGAACAGGGGTGCGTTCAACACCGCACTATCACCCGACAGCAGCAAGTTGCTGCTTTACATGGAGAAGCCCTATGAGAAGAAGGAGAAGGACCGGTTCGCCGTGAAGGTGTTCGATGCCGCGCTCACGAAGCTGTGGGAGGCCGACATCGAGATGCCCTACACCGACAAGGAGTTCGAGATGGAGGAGATGAAGGTGGACAACGACGGGAGCGTGGTGTGCGTGGGGGTGAAGTACGCCTCACCCCGGGAACGGCGCGAACTGAAGCGCACTGGAGGCGTGCCCTACGACTACCACGTGCTCGTATACTGGAAGGGACAGGCCATGCCGGTGGACGAGACCATCCGGGTGGAGGGGAAGTTCCTGCAGGACCTCACCCTGAGCCTGGGCAGGGACGGCGATGTGCTCTGCGCGGGCTTCTACAGCGACAAGGGCTCGTGGAGCGTCCGCGGCACCTTCTTCCTCCGCATCGACCGCATGACCAAGAGCATCGTGCACCAGAGCTTCAAGGAGTTCGACAAGGACTTCATCCTGGCGTACATGACCGAGAAGGAGAAGGGCAAGGCCGAGCGCAAGGCCGATCGCAAGGGAGAAGAGGTGGAGATGCTGGAGTACGACATCCGCGATATCGCGCGCCGGGAGGACGGGGGGGCCTTGGTGCTGGCCGAGCAATACTACTGGTGGGTGGAGACCATCCGCACCACGAACGCCAATGGCACCTACTCCACCCGCACCGTGTACCACTACGTCTACAACGACATCATCGTGGTGAACATCACGCCCGGCGGTGACATCGAATGGGCGGCCAAGGTGCCCAAGCGGCAGCACTCCATCAACGATGGGGGCTACAACAGTTCGTTCGCGGCCAACCTCAAGGGGGGCAAGGTGTACCTGGTGTTCAACGATACCGGAGAGAACCTCTTCCTCAAGGACGGCGAGCGCGTGGGGCAGTTCGAGGTGAGCGGCAGGGATGCGTTGGTGACCCTGGCCACGGTGGACGAGGACGGCATCACCCACCGGGAGGCCCTCTTCAGCCCGGAGAAGCGCGACGCCAAGTTGTGCCCGAAGGACTGCGTTCAGCTGGTCGATGGGCGGTCCTTCATCTATGCCTCCCGCAAGAAGGAGTACCGCTTCGGAATGATCACCTTCGATTAGGAGCGAAGGTGTCCGGCCCGGGTCTCAGGCCTGGAGGCGCCGTCGCAACGCGGCCATCTTCAGCGCGGCCACCGCACAGTCCACGCCCTTGTTGCCGTGCCTGCCCCCGCTGCGGTCCCGCGCCTGCTGGATGGTGTCGTCGGTGAGCACGCAGAAGATCACCGGCACACCGGTCATCAGGTTCACGTCCATGATGCCCTTGGCCGTGGCCTGGCACACGTAGTCGAAGTGGGGGGTCTCACCCCGGATCACCGAGCCGATGCAGATCACCGCATCGAAAGGGTCGTGATCGATGAGCAGCTTGGCCGCCGGGGCGAGCTCATAGCTGCCGGGTACACGTTCGATCACCAGGTCAGCCTCGGCCACGCCGTGGTGGAGCAGGGTCTTCCGGGCGGCCTCGGCCAGGGCATGGGTGATCTCCTCGTTCCATTCGGCCACCACCAGGGCCATGCGCATGCCCGCTCCCTCAGGCACACCCTTGGGGTCGTAATGCGAAAGGTCGGTGAGCGCCGTGGCCATGGGGCGCGTTGGGCTCAGCCTTGGGCGGCCATCTCCTCCGCGCGGGCGGCGTACTTCTTCGCCGTGGACACGTCGGGGGAGAGGGGGAAGTCCTTCGCCACGCGGCGGAACACCTTGGCTGCGTTCTTCCAGTCGCCCTTCTGCTGGTACAGCACGCCGGCCTTCATCAGGTACATGGGCGTGGTGAACTCGTTGGGGACCATGTCGGCCGCCTTCTCGAACTGACCGATGGCCTCGTCCGCACGGCCCAGCTCCACCAAGGCATCGCCCTGGTTGCCCACGGCCATGGTGCGCAGCACATCGTCGTCGAGGTCGGCCTCCTTGTAGTAGGTGATGGCGGCCTCGTAGTCGCCCTTCTGCATCATGATGGTGCCGAGGTAGAAGTGGGCCAGCTCGCCGCTGGGCGTGCTGCCGTACTCATCGGCCACGGTCAGCAGGCCGGGGTAGTTGCCGTCCCCGTTCATCGCCAGGTCGAGCGAGTCGATCTCGAAGTAATACTGGGCCTTCCAGATCATGTCCTGCGCCTCCTTCGCCCGCGGCTCGGCGTAGAACTTCTTGTAGCCCAGCACGATCACCACCAGCGCCAGCACGGCGGTGATGCCGATGCTCACGGCCTTCTTGTTCCGTTCGAAGAACAGCTCTGTGCGGGTGTACACCTCACCGATGTTCAGGTCGTGCTGTTCGGTCTGTTGCGGGGCCTTGGTCGACATACGTACGCTGATATGGGCCGCAAAAGTACGAGGATCCGACGTATCCGGAACAGCCGCCACCCGGTCCGTCCACAACCCGCTGTTGGAGGGCGCCGGGCGCCGGGCGGACCCGGGCTATCTTTGGGCACCCGCCGTGCACCTCGCCCAGCTTCACCTCTTCCAGTTCCGCAACCACCGCCAGGCCGCGGTGGCCTTGGGCCCCCAGGTGAACTGCTTCACCGGGCCGAACGGGGTGGGCAAGACCAACCTGCTCGACGCCGTCCATTACCTGAGCCTCTGCAAGAGCTATTTCGAGCCCACCGATCAGCACAATGTGCTGCGCGGCGAGGAGTCCTTCATGGTGAAGGGGACCATGGTGACCGCGACCGGTGAGGATGAGCTGGTGTGCAGCGTGCGGAAGGGGCACCGCAAGGTGTTCAGCCGCAACCGGAAGGAGTACGAGCGCCTGGCCGACCATGTGGGCCGCTACCCTGTGGTGATGATCACGCCGTACGACGGGCAGCTGGTGCTGGAGGGCGGGGAGGTGCGGCGCCGGTTCCTGGACGGGCTCATCAGCCAGTTCGACCGGGCCTACCTCGAGGCCCTGGTGCGCTACAACCGCGCCATGGCCCACCGCAACCTGCTGCTGAAACAGGCCGCCGCGCGTGGCATGCCCGATCCCGACCTCGTGGAGCCCTGGGATGAGCAGCTCATCGTGCACGGGGAGGCCGTGCACGCCGTGCGCCGCACCTTCATGGAGGAGCTGGTCCCCCTGCTGGTGGAGCACTACCGCGGCATATCCAGCGGGCCCGAACAGGTGGGCCTGAGCTACCGCAGCGAGCTCAGCGGAGCGACCATGCGCGAGCTCCTGCGCGAGGCCTGGCCGCGCGACGCGGCATCCGGGCACACCACGGTGGGCGTGCACCGCGACGACCTGCTCTTCACCCTCGACGGGGAGCCGCTCAAGCGCCATGGCTCGCAAGGCCAGCAGAAGACCTTCCTCATCGCCCTGAAGCTGGCGCAGTTCGACCTCACCGCCCGGCGCACCGGGCTTACGCCCATCCTGCTCCTGGACGACATCTTCGACAAGATCGACCCCCAACGGATGCGCCACCTGCTCGCCCTTCTCGGTGGAGGGCGCTTCGGGCAGGTGCTGATCACCGACACCGATGCCCACCGCCTGCACCAGGTGCTCGACGGCCTGGGCCTCGACGTGCGTTCCTTCCAGCTCACCCACCATGCGCCCATCACCCATGAAGCGGTCGAACGAACGGTCGCTCGCTGACGCGGTCGCGGACATGGTGGACGCCCTCGGCCTGCGCGAGAAGCTGGACGAGCAGGCGCTGATCAGTGCGTGGGACCAGGTGGCCGGGCCCATGATCGCCCGCCACACCACGCGCCTGCGCTTCCGCGACGGGGTGCTGCGCGTGAAGGTCGACTCGGCCCCCCTGCGGCACGAGCTGGGTTTCCTGAAGGATGGACTGGTGCAGCTGCTCAACGAGCGGCTCGGGCGGGAGGTGGTGCGCACCCTCGCCCTGGACTGACCGCCTGGCGGCCCCGGTTCAGTACTGCTCGCGCGAGCTGAAGAAGAAGTGGCCTTCGATCAGCGCATTGGCATCGCTGTCGCTGCCGTGCACCGCGTTCTTGGCCTTGCTCTCGGCGAAGCGCTTGCGGATGGTGCCTTCCTCGGCCTGGGCGGGGTCCGTGGCGCCGATCAGCTTCCGGAACGACTCCACAGCGTTCTCCTTCTCGAGGATGGCCGCGAACACCGGCCCGCTGGCCATGTAATCCACCAGCTCGCCGTAGAAGGGGCGCTCCTTGTGCACCTCGTAGAACGCACCGGCCTCCTTGTGCGAGAGGCGGGTGTACTTGAGGGCCACCACGCGGAAGCCATTGCTGATGATCATGTCCAGGATCTTCCCGGCGTGGCCGGCGGCCACGGCCTCGGGCTTGATCATGGTGAAAGTGCGGTCGGTTGCCATAGGGTGTTGAAAAAGCGGCGCAAAAGTAACCGACCGGACGGAAAGCGGCCCTTCCCGATCATGTTTCCTTCGCTCGGCGACTTCCGGCGGCAGGCCGGAGCACCCGAACCCCCATGACCAGACCCCAGATCCCGATCCTGGCGCTCACCGCCGGCTTGCTCGTTGCCTGTGGAGGCGAAGGGCAGCCCGCCGCCGATGCGGACCAGGGCCAACAGCTCGTGATCGGCGACGCCGCCAACACCGAGCCGTCCAGCCTGTACCAGATGCCCACCCCGAACGAGCTCTTCGCCATTGTGCGCGAAATGGCCGGGGAAGGCCAGAAACGCATGATGAACCCGGCGGCCAACGTGGACCGCTACGCTTCCCTGGGCTCCAGGGCCCTCAACTTCGGGGTGTACGCCACCGACCTGGTCTACGCCAGCTATTTCAAGCTGAACGTGGAGGTGGTGCGTTACTACCTCGCCGTGAAGAAGCTCGGGGAGAAAGTGGGGGTGGCGGGCGCCTTCGCCGATGCCGATTTCGTGCGGCTCGAATCCAACCTCACCCGGGGGAACACCGATTCGCTCGAGACCCTGAGCAACGAGGCCTATTACAAGGCCTACACCAAGCTCCAGCAGGAGGAGATGGGGCCCACGCTGGCGCTCGTCCTCGCCGGCGGATGGGCCGAGAGCATGCACCTGGTGATGAACCAGATCACCACTTTCGACCCGAACGCACCCCTCGTGTCGCGCATCGCCGAACAGAAGGTGAGCCTGGAGCATCTGCTCGACCTCATGGAGCAGTACAAGGACGACGTGAACGTGGCCCCTTGGTACGGCAAGCTCGTCAGCATCCGCGACATCTTCGACCGGCTCGAGGTGAAGCGGGCGCCCCATCAGGGTCGTTCCGCCTCGGGCCGCATGGTGCTGGGCGACGATGTGCAGGTGCTGCTCACACCCGAACAGTACACTTCCCTGACCAAGGCCGTTGAGGAGCTCCGGGCCGAGATCGTGCGCCCCGAGGACCAGGCCTCCATCAAACCGAACGCCTGATGAAGACCCTGTCCATCCTTCGGAACGGCCTGCTCGCTGCGGCCCTGCTGCCCGTTACCGTTCTCGCCCAGCAGGGCGATTGCGCGGACTACCACCGGTTCAATTGTGAACGTTCGCCCGACACCCGCTTCAGCCTGAACGGGCAGAGCAAGAGCGCGAGCGTGCAGGTGGGCGTTCCCACGGAGCTGAACATCATCGTGTACAAGGGGCAGGATTACCGCATCTCGGTGTGCCACGATGCGCGCATCCTGGGGGAGAACCTGTCCATCCGCCTGGTGGAGAAGGTGCGCCAGCCCAAGCAGGTGGATGAGCGTGTGACCGAGAAGCAGGCCGTGCTCGACGCCAACGGCGAGCCCACCGGCGAGGAGAAGGACGTTGAGCACAGCGAGAAACGCACGGTTTACGAGGATGTGCGCAAGGTGCTGTGGGACAATGCCGACCATGACATGGCCAGCGAGGTGGAGTTCTCCGCCACCAGCAGCAAGCGCATCGTGGTGGAGGTGATGGCCCCGGGCGTGCCCGAGGGCAAGGCCAAGAAGGACCTCGACATCGGTTGTGCGGGTATCCTCATCGAGCACATGCCCACGCCGAACATCGGCTTCTGAGGCGTGTCGCGCATTCCGCGATCGGGGGCGGCTACCTTTGCCGCCCCCATGCGTTCCAACCCTTCCGCACCGCCCGGGCAGGTGGCCTTGCTGGCCCGTGAGCTCGACCGTCCCCGGCGGATCGCCATCACCACGCACTACAACCCCGACGGCGACGCCATGGGCAGCAGCCTGGGCCTGGCCCACGTGCTGAAGGCCATGGGGCACACCGTGCAGGTGGTGCTGCCCAACACGCCACCCGCGTTCCTGCATTGGATGCCCGGCTTCGGTGAGGTGCTCGCCCACGACACGGCCGCGCCGGCCAGCAAGCAGGCGGTGTCCTCGTCGGAGCTCCTGTTCTGTCTCGACTTCAACCGGCCCGACCGCGTTTCGGCCTTGGAGGACAGCGTACGCCAGGCCCCGTTCCGTGTGCTCATCGACCACCACCAGGACCCCGACGGCTTCGCGCAGATCGTGTTCAGCGACACCGCCTCGTGCAGCACCTGCCAGATGGTCTACGACATCGTGTCGGCGCTCGGCCAGGAAGCGCACATCAGCAGGGAGGCCGCCACTTGCCTCTACACCGGGATCATGACGGACAGCGGATCGTTCCGGTTCAGCAGCACCGCCCCGCACACGCTCCGGGTGGCGGCCCGCCTGATGGAGCTGGGCGCCGTGCCCGATCACATCGTGAGCGCGGTGCTCGATGACAACACGGAGGACCGGCTTCGCCTGCTCGGCTTCGCCCTCAGCGAGCGGCTGCGCGTGCTGCCCGGGCTGGGCACCGCCCTCATCACGCTCTCCAGTTCCGACCTCGAGCGCTTCCACTTCAAGCCCGGCGATACCGAGGGCCTGGTGAACTACGGATTGTCCATCCGCGGCATCCGGCTCGCCGCTTTCTTCATGGAGCGCGGCGATACGGTGAAGGTGAGCCTGCGTTCCAAAGGCATGCTGCCGGTGAACAGGTTCCTCAGCGCGCATTTCGAGGGCGGTGGCCACATCAATGCCGCCGGCGGACAGGCACGCGGCAGCCTCGATGCCGCCGTGCAACGCTTCCTGGACGCCCTGCCGGCCTTCATCGCGGCCCATCCATGAAGGCCTGGACCCTCGCCCTGCTGCTCCTGGGGGCCTGTCAGGGTCCGCCTCCTCCGCCTGCCCGGCCGGTGCCGAAAAAGGATGAGCTCATCGCCGACAACAAGCGCTGGGCGGAGCGGGAGTCGCGCGACATCGACCTGTGGGTGCGCAGGCAGAACGCCACCTTCCACACCTCCGGTACCGGTGTGCGGTGGAGGCTGGTGCACGATGTGCCCGGTGATACCGCCCGGCCCGACCAGGTGGCGCGTGTGAGCTATTGGCTGGGCCTGCTGAGCGGCGACACCTGTTACGCCTCGGTGCCGGGCGAGCCCGAGCGCTTCCGGATCGAGCACGACGATGTGGAGAGCGGCCTGCACGAGGCCATCCAGCACCTGAGCGTGGGCGACAGCGCCGTGATCGTGATCCCCAGCCACAGGGCGCACGGCCTGGTGGGGGATCAGGACAGGATCCCCATGCGCAGCCCGGTGGTGTACCACATCCGCCTGGAGCAGCTCACATCCCCGCGGCCATGAGAAGGAGGTTCCTGCTCCTGTCCATCCTCGTCGGCGTGTTCGTGGGTTGCGAGCGCTCTCCTTACCCGGGCTACAAGCCGTTGGGCGAAGGCCTGCACTACCGGTTGCTGGTGCTCGGCGAAGGCGAGCGCACCGTGAACGACAGCGACCGCATCACCCTGGCGGTGCGTGCCTCGCAGGATGGTTCCGTTGCCGGGTCGCTCTACAGCAGCGAACAGCACATGGAAGGCCAGGTGCTGCTCACCAGCGCGTTGGGTCCGCTGCTGCGGCGCCTGCGCGAGGGTGATAGCGTAAGCGTGTGGATGCCATCGGTGGATGTGCCCTGGGACCGCCTGGGCGCGGCCAGGGACCCCGTGGACACGGGCATGGTGCGGCTTGAACTGGTCCTGCGATCGGTGCGGAGCGCCGCGGCTGTGCGTGAAGAGGAGGCCGCTTACAACGCCTGGCGTGCCGATCGCGAGCTCGAGGAACGTGCTGAGCTGGAACGCTACCTCAATACCCACGGCATCGACCGGGAGCGCACCGCGTACCAGGGCATCCACATCCTTCCGATCCGACCGGGGCGTGGCGCGTTGCTGCGCACCGGTGATCTGGTCACCATCGCTTACGTGGCCCACGGGATCGACGGGCGGGTGTTCGACGATACCTACAAGGCCCGCTCGCCGCTCACCTTCCGCTTGGGCGACCCCGGGCAGGTGGTGCGCGGGCTCGAGATCGGCCTGCGCCGGTTCGCCCGCGGGTCCAGGGGCACGCTCATCCTGCCGTCGCAGTTCGCCTTCGGCGACGACGGCTCGGCGGGTGGCATCGTACCGCCCTTCACCACGGTGATCTACGAGCTTGAAGTGCTGCCGGACAGCCTGCCTTCCGCGATCCCGTAGGATCAGGCCCCCACGATGAACACGGTGGGCCGCTTGCCGATCGACGGCACGGCGCGCCGCCAGCCCGCGATGGTCATGGTGCGCACCGAACCGCCCGGTTGCATGAGGTCGATGGCGAGGCACAGCCTGGTGGTGTCACGGCATGAGCGCAACAGCTCGGCCAGGAGCGCGTCGTTGCGGTAGGGCGTTTCAATGAAGAGCTGGGCGCCGCCGCTGCGCAGCGCTTCGGCCTCCACCCGCTTGATGGCCTGCCGCCGTTCATCGGGCCTCACCGGGAGGTATCCGTGGAAGGTGAACTGCTGCCCGTTCAGCCCCGAACCGGCGAGGGCGAGCAGGAGGGAGGACGGCCCGGCCCATGGGACCACCCGCATTCCCGCGCGATGCGCCGCGGCCACCAGCTTCGCACCCGGATCGGCCACGGCGGGCATGCCGGCCTCGCTCAGCAACAAGGCCTCGTTCCCGCGCAGCAGCGTGATGTACCGGTCGATCGTGGCCTGGTCGGTGTCCTTGTCCAGTCGATGCACCGCGCGTGCGGGCAGGTCGATGCCGGGTACCATGCGGCGCAGCATGCGGCGCGCGGTACGCTCGTCCTCGGCGAAGACCAGGGGCACGCGTGCGGCGAGGTCGATGTTCTCCGGAGGCAGTTGCTCCGCACCGCCGTGCTCGCCCAGCCACACCGGCACCAGGTGAAGCACGCCCTCAGCCATGGACACGCAGTTCGTTCAGCAGCGCCGTGCACGCATCGTGCAGCATGTGGTACACCTGCTCGAAGCCCTCATCCCCGCCGTAGTACGGATCCGGCACGGAGCGCAGGGCATGGCCGGGCACCAGGTCCATGATCAGGCGCGCCTTGGAGGCGAGCTCGGCACTGGGCGCAAAGGCGTGGATGTCCGACAGGTTGTTGCCGTCCATCGCGAGGATGAGGTCCCACCGATGGTAGTCCTCGGCCTTGAACTGCCGGGCGCGCAGGTCGCTGATGTCGATGCCGTGGTGGCGCATGGCCCTCACCGCGCGGTGGTCGGGGGCCTCGCCCACGTGGTAATGGCTCGTTCCCGCGGAATCGGTGCGCAGGCCGATGCCCGCTTCGCCCGCCAGGTGGCGGAGCACGCCCTCCGCCATGGGCGACCGGCAGATGTTGCCCAGGCAGACCATCAGGACCCGTTTCTCCATCATGCCGCGAAGATCGGCTGGTTCGCCAACTTCGCCGCATGGCCCGCTCGCGACCGAATGATCCACCCCGTGGAACGGATCCGACCGGGACCAAGGCGCCCGAGCCGATGGACCGGCCCACCTGGCTGGTGCTGGGGACGGCGTTGCTGGGCGTGCTGATCCTGTATGGGCGCACCATCGGCTACGGCTTCACCGCCTGGGACGATCCCGGTTACGTGACCCACAACGCAGGGCTGGGTCCCCTCAGCGCGCACCAGGTTGCGGTGGAGCTCTCGCGCAATGTGATGGGGAACTACCATCCGCTCACGATGCTGAGCTATGCGCTCGACATCCTGCTCGCCGGAGGCCTGGATGCGGGTGTCATGCACGCATCGTCCGTGCTCCTTCACGTGATGAACGTGGCGCTCGTCTTCGTGCTCGTCCGGTCCCTCACGGGTGCCGCGATGCGCTCGGCCTTGGTGGCGTTGTTGTTCGCCGTGCATCCGATGCGGGTGGAGAGCGTGGCCTGGATCAGCGACCGCAAGGACCTGGTGATGCTCCTGTTCGGCTGCCTGGCGCTCATCGCGTACGTGCGGCATGTGCGTTCGCCGCGCTGGTACTGGATCGTGCTCGCGGTGCCCGCCTTCGCGGCCGCCTGCCTGGGCAAGGCCACGGCCGTCGCGCTCGCCCCATCGCTCCTGCTGGTGGACCTTTTCCTGGGACGTGACCTGCGTCGCCTTTCCGCCTGGCCGGACAAGCTGCCGTTCGTGGCCGTTGCGTTGCTCATCGGCCTGGTGACGATACCGGCGCAACGCGAGGGCATCACCTATGGCGCCCAGCTCGACCTTTCGCTCGGGCAACGCGTGGTGCTCGCCTTCGCCAACATCCCATCCTACCTGGCCCAGCTCACCGTTCCGGCCGGGCTCAGCAGCATGTATGCCTACGATGCGAAGGCGCCGGTGTCCACCATGACCGTGGTGCTCGCGCTCGCGGTGGTGCCGCTGGCCTGGGGGGCGTACCGGCTGAGGCATCGGCCATGGCTGCTCTTCGGCACCCTCTTCTTCGTGGTGAACATCGCCCTCGTGCTGCAATTGTTCTCGGTGGGGCAGGCGGTGCGTGCCGACCGCTACACCTACCTGCCATCCATCGGCTGGGCCATGGTGGTGGTGGACCTCGCGCACATGCTCGCCGCGCGGTGGCGGCGCGAACGCTCGATCGGGCTCCCGGTGCTCGCCTACGCGGTGCTGCTGTCCCTGGTCACGGTGGACCGTGTGCCCGTGTGGAAGGATGCGATGAGCGTATGGAACGACATGGTGCGGCACGATCCCCGCGATGTGCGCGCCTTGGCGAACAGGGCCGGCACCGAATACCAGGAGGGACACCTTGAGGCCGCCTTGCGCGATGCCGATGCCGCACTGCGCCTGGATCCCAAGGCACCGCTCGCACGGTACAACAGGGGGCTTGTGTTGCTGAAGCTTGAGCGCTTCGAGGAAGGGGTGAAGGACCTTCGGCCCTTCCTTGGACTGCCGGGTGCGGATAACGAGCTGTACGAGAGCATGATGTACGGTCTGATGCGGACGGGGCACCTGGATGAGGCCATCGTTCAAGCCGACACCTTGCTCCGCCGGATGCCCGGTCACGCCGATGCGCTGATCAAGCGCGGATACTGCCTGGCCCGCAGCGGAAGATTGAAGGAGGCCCGCAACGACCTGGACCGTGCGAAGCAGGTCGGTCGCGGTCTCGAGGCCGATGCGTGGTACACCAGCGCGTACGTGCGCCTGCTCGAAGGCGACACCGCCGCGGCGTGTGCGGAATGCGCGCGCTCCATGCAGTGGCCCATGAAGGACCAGCGCGCTGAACAGGTGCGCGCGCAGTTCATGGCCCACTTCTGCCCCCGGGAATGAGGAAGCCCCCGTTGGGCGGGGGCTTCGTTCAGGTTCCTTCGGGATGGATCAGTGGATGCTCAGCTTCTTCTCGAGGTCCTCGAGGTAGCCGCGGAACTGCTTGTCCGTTTCCTGCAGGTTGTTCACGGTGCGGCAGGCGTGCAGCACGGTGGCGTGGTCCTTACCACCGCAGTGCGCACCGATGCTCGCCAGCGAGCTCTTGGTCATCTTCTTCGCGAAGTACATCGCGATCTGGCGGGCCTGCACCACTTCGCGCTTGCGCGTCTTGCTCTTCAGCAGCTCGATCGGCAGGTCGAAGTAATCGCACACCACCTTCTGGATGTAATCGATCGACACCTCGCGGGCGGTGTTCTTCACGAACTTGTCGATCATCTGCTTGGCCAGGTCCAGGGTCACCGCGCGCTTGTTGAGCGAGCTCTGCGCGATGAGGCTGATCATGGCACCTTCCAGTTCGCGGATGTTCGTGGTGATGCTGTAGGCCAGGTATTCAACCACTTCCTTGGGCAGTTCGATGCCCTCGGCGTACATCTTTTTCTCAAGGATCGCGATACGCGTCTCAAGACCAGGTGTCTGCAGGTCGGCGCTCAATCCCCACTTGAACCGGGAAAGGAGGCGCTGCTCCATGCCCTGCATTTCCACGGGGGCCTTGTCGCTGGTGATCACGATCTGCTTGCCGGTCTGGTGCAGGTGATTGAAGATGTGGAAGAAGACATCCTGTGTTTTCTCCTTGCCTGCAAGGAATTGAACATCGTCGATGAGCAGCACGTCCATCATTTGATAGAACTGGCTGAAGTCGCCCACGGTGTTGTTCTTCACCGCCTCGATGAACTGTTGGGTGAACTTCTCGGCGGGGACGTACAGGATGGTCTTGTCGGGATGGTGCTTCTTGATCTCGATGCCGATGGCGTGGGCGAGGTGCGTTTTGCCAAGGCCGACACCGCCATAGATCAGCAAGGGATTGAAGGCGGTGCCGCCGGGCTTCTGGGCCACGGCATAGCCTGCGCTGCGGGCCAGTCGGTTGCAGTCGCCCTCGATGAAGTTCTCGAACGAATAGTTCGGATTGAGGTGCGACTCCACCTTGATCTTGCGCAGGCCAGGGATGATGAAGGGGTTCTTGATCGGGCTGTTCGCCACATCGATCGGAAGGCTCACCGCGGGGTTCTTCACCTCGCGGGCATTGCTGGTGGGCACCTTCACCGTATACGGGTTGGCGCTCTGGAATCCGTTCTCCATCACGATGGAGTACTCCAGGCGACCGTCGGGGCCCAGTTCCTTCCTGATGATCTTCTTCAGCAGCCCGATGTAGTGCTCCTCCAGCCATTCGTAGAAGAACTGCGAGGGTACCTGGATCGTCAGCACGTTGTCCACCAGCTTCACGGCCCGGATCGGTTCGAACCAGGTCTTGAAGCTCTGCGGGCTCACGTTGTCCTTGATCACCTCCAGGCACCGTTCCCAGGTCTTCTCGTGGTCTTTCTTCATGGGCGGGTCGGGGGGTTAACGATTGGTCCGGCGTTCTGTGCGATCCTTCTGCATCCTTTGCCGCACAAGGGGTTCCGCGCAGAAGGGTGGCAAATATGGACCGAAGGAAGTGAAAAAAAAAGCGGAGGGGTACTTGATGGTTCAGATTTTTTTTTCATCGCCGTGATGATCGCATCACCTTGCTGAAAGCCTTGTCCGGCGCGGGCTCCAGCGCGTTGACGTACCGCGCGCCGCACCTGCCGCACGGTGCCGCGCACACCGCTCCGCGCCATGCCGTGCAACCTTTCATCAACGATCCTCAACGCGTTCATCATCACCCCGTGCCGTGAAGTTACGCCAAGCCCGAGCCATCAAGCAAACCCGCGCCGGTGGCGGCCGCCGACTACCTTTCGCGCGCCATGTTCACCCACGAGACCACATTGCGCGTGCGCTACGGCGAGACCGATCGGATGGGCTACGTGTACTACGGGACCTATCCGCTCTATTACGAGGTGGGACGCGTGGAGGCCCTGCGATCGCTGGGCTTTCCGTACCGCGCCATCGAGGAGGGCGGTGTGATGCTGCCGGTGCACGACATGCAGGTGAAGTACCACAAGCCCGCGCGGTACGACGACCGGCTCACCATCCGCACCACGATCGTCGCACCGCCCACCGTACGCATCGCCTTCCGCTACGAGGTGCTGAGCGAGGCCGGTGCGCTGTTGAACGAGGCCACCACCACGCTCGTGTTCGTGGACCGCGCCACGGGACGCCCGCGGCAGGCCATGAAGGAACTGGTGGATGCGCTCGCGCCCTACTTCCCCTGATCGACGGCGATGCCGCGAAGGCGCCACTGTTCCACGCACCCGGCCACGTTTCCCGCCGGTACCGCGAGCGTGAGCACGCAGGGCTCGCCATAGTGCGCCGCGCGCACGTGGCCTCCGAGCTTCATCGTCTCGTTGCGGAGCTCTTCGGCCTGGGCGTAGGTGCAACGAACCACGAGGTCGGTGGTGATCACACGCTCCACGACGATGGCCTGTGAAAGCGCTTCCCGTGCGGCCTCGCCGTAGGCGTGCACCAATCCGGCCTTGCCGAGCAAGGTGCCGCCGAAGTAGCGCACCACCACCACGGCCGCATAGGACAGGTCGAGCGCCTGCAGTTGCCGCAGGATCGGCCTGCCCGCTGTGCCTGAAGGTTCACCGGCATCGTTCGCCCGGTAATGCTGACCACCAGGCCCCATCACCCAGGCGTAGCACACATGGCGCGAAGCATGATGCTCCTTCGCGATCGCCTCGACGCGAGCCTTGAACGTGAGTTCGTCCGCGATGGGGAAGGCCCGGCCGAGGAACCGGCTCGCCTTCTCGCGGTACATTCCTTCGCTTTCGCCTGCCAGCGTGCGGTAGCGATCGCTGCTCATGCGTTCCCGTTCAGGATGAAGAGCAGGGCGAGCACCGAGAGCGCGATGCCGGCCAGGTGCACCGGTCGTGGTCGCTCCTTGAAAAGCGCGCTGCTGGCGAGCGAGCCGAAGATGATCACACCGATGTTCATCAGCGGGAACACGCTGCTGCTCGGCAGACCGCTGCCGGCGAGGGCCTTCACCACGAAGTAGAGGCTGCCGTAGTTCACCGCACCGAGCAACATGCCGCCGATCCAGGTGCGCGGTTCACCGAAGGCCTTGAGCTCACCGCGCAGCACCACCCACACCAGGCCCAACATCCCGGCGGAACCGAAGACCAGCGTGGGGAATACCGCCTCGGTGAACGGTGTGGTGCGCGTCTTCTGGATGACATTGATGCCGATGTCGATCGCGGCGTTACCGAAGAACAGGAGCACCGGTAGGAGCCACGCGTTGCCACGCGCCCGGCCGTCGCCTCCCCAGGAGCTCAGCACCACGCCCACCAACGCGAGCGCGATGCCGGTCCAGCCAAGCGCCGACTGATGTTCCTTGAAGACCACCACGCTGAAGATGACCGTGAGCACCAGGCTCATCTTGCTGGCCACGGTGGTGGGCGCCACACCGGCCAGTTGTGCTGACCGCCCGGTGAGGTAGAAGACGGAGATGAAGAGGAAGCTGAGCAACAGCGAGGGCGTCCACAGCAACGAAAGATCGCCGGCAGCCCATGGCCGCGAGACCACCAGACCGCAGAGCAGCGCGGAGGCGTAGTTCACCACGATGGCAGGCAGCAGGGGGACGGAGCGGAGCTCGAACGACTTGAACAGCACGAAGAGCGCGGCCACGAAGAGCGCGGCGAGGATCACCAGGACCATGCGGGATCGGGGAATGGACCGTTCACGAACCACGCGACATGGTCGGGACCGGACCGTTCGGAACGCGCGGCCGCTGCGGGGATGGTCGGTACCGGGGTGCCCCGGCCGAAGACCGCCGACCCGGTGATCTCCCGGACCTCGTCCCACAGACCCTGACGCAGGAAATGGCCGAGCAGTTCGGCCCCGCCTTCGACCAGGAGCGAACGGATGCCGCGGCGATGCAATTCGTTCAGCACCTGCGGTAGCAGCTCCGACGTGGGGGCCAGCAGGACCTGTTCGACCCGCACGTCCGTACGTTCGACCGCATTGAAGAGCAGGGTGGGTGCCGCCGCGTCGAAGACCCTTGACCGTGCCGGGGTGATGTTCGCGCGATCGATCACCACGCGCAAGGGCTGTCGGCCTTCCACCAGCCGCACGGTGAGCTGCGGGTCGTCGTTCACCACGGTGCGGCTGCCCGCCAGGATGGCCTGCTCCTCGCTTCTCCA